>NZ_PDYR01000001.1:0-675217 GCF_002743165.1 Sporosarcina sp. P19
CACTGGAGTCACCGAGTGTCTGCTTTCTGGACCCGCACAGGCACGTGGGGGATTGCCTCCAGCCATGAGCCAGCTGGCGGTAGGGCTGCCAGTTGTCTCATGGCCACGGCCTACCCCGCAGTTGTGCCTGCGCTACTGAGTAGTATTAACTTTGATTGTGGTTCAAACAAGAATAAAATCAGTGACTTAGTGATACTGATCTTCTATTTATGAAAAAGAAGTGTAAGAACTGCCCTACACACGACGCGCCGAAGTGGGGACAAAGAATTTGCCACTTAGATTGCTAGCTAAACCACAACCGCACGCCGCTTATTAGGCATGCTAAATAGAAACGTAATCATGGTCACTTACGCACTTACAACAGAACAGTGACCTAAAGAGCACTAAAAGTCTATTGAAAACACAAAAAAAGGTCTGCTACCGGAAATTGAAACTTCCGGGGCAGACCTTTTTCATATATTACTTACCTTCTTCAACTTCCACTTCAGCATCATCAGCTGGAGCGTCTTCTGCAGGTGCTTCTACGTCAACTGGAGCTTCACCTTCAGTTGGTTGCTCTTCCATCTTGAACAAATCAAGTGAAGCTTTCAAATCTTCGTCTTTAATTTTTACATCTGCTGCTTTTACTAGCTTCGAAACTTTAGCTAATAGCTCATTTTCGTCAGCCTTTTCCATCAATAGTTCGTGACGAATTTCATCTTTCTTTTCATCAGAGATTTTCTCATCTTCAGCTTTGCGTTTTTCTTTTACTTCAATGATGTGGAAGCCATTATCTGATTGAACCGGCTCACTGATTTTGCCTGGCTCTAAGTCGTATGCAGCGTTCCAGAATTCAGGAACCATTACACCGTATGCGAACCAGTCAAGATCTCCGCCTTCATCTTTAGAACCTGGATCAGTAGAGTATTCTTTTGCTACTTTCGCAAAGTCTTCTCCTTTATCCAACTTCTCTTTTACTTCTTTTGCTGTCTTTTCATCTTCAACTAAGATGTGACGAGCGTTGATTTCTGATTGAGATTCTTCAAGGCGTTTGTTTAACTCTTCGTCAGAAACTTCAATACCGTCAGTCAATGCAGCTTCTTGCAATTTATTCAAACGAATCATTTTTTTGAAGCTGTCAGGTGTTTGTCCTTGTTGAGCTAAAAATGCTTCGAAGTTTTCACCGAGTTGTTCTTTGTTTTTATCAAATTCTGCGTCTACTTGCTTATCGTCTACGTCATACTTATCATCCAGAACCTTTTCTAAGATGATCATTTGTAGAGCTTGTTCACCGACAGATGTTTTCATTTCTTGATAAAACTCATCTTTCGTTACATCTCCTGCTTTAGAGGTCATAACCTTTTCATCCCCGCCACCAGAACAAGCGGATAAAGCTGCAACCGAAGCTGCGAGTGTAAATGCTAACATCTTCTTTTTCATGTAATTAACTCCCCTAATCTAAGTATAGATTCTGTATATTCTTTAAGTAAACACTATACCATATAACGTATGAAAAACAAAAAGGTTCCATTCATCCAAACTGCCCAACCGCTTTTTTCTACTTTCGCATAGGATACAATGTGAAAGGGGGTGCCTTCATGAGCGGTTACACACATGGCGGATCAGGTTCATCAGGCTTTGCTTTAATTGTTGTGTTGTTCATTTTGTTGATTATCGTCGGTGCGGCATACTTGTATTAAAAAAAGCCCTGCCTCCAGTACTGGGGGTGGGCATACATAGTGTCAGGCGCTAAAGAACACTTCTACATATAAGGATAAAATGAGGATTGTAATCAGAATGTTTACAGTTCGATAAATCTTTGGCTGCTTTTCTTCTGGGATCTCTCTAGATTGGCAAAGAGCAAATGTCATTTTATTAATTTGATATAAGTAGAACAATGAAAATAGAATGGTAATCGCTATAACCATTTTAGACCTCCTCTTTCTGCTTCTGTACTATCATAGCAGAATTTATGATCAAAAGGAAAAAACTAAACTGTATGAAGAGCAGGTAGTTATGACTCTACTTCAGATTTTGTAAGGTAATCATTCGAATCGACATAGGTCTTCTCGATGTTCTGGAAACCGCGTTCAAATATATCCATGAAATCATCCCCGTAGATGTTACGTAATACAGACATGACTTCAAGGAATTTACCGTAAATATCGCGAATAGGAAGAGAACCTTGAAGTACGCTATAATCTTCATTGTGGTAATTTTCATTCATCTGGATGAGTAATGCTATGCCTTCATCTGAAACCGTCACGTATGTATTGCGTCGGTCATCATCTTTTTTCGAGAAGTACAAAAGCTGACGTTGTTCCAACTTCTTTGAAAAGTTAAAGGCGGTTGAGACGTGCATTACACCAAACTTCGCGATGTCTGAAATTGTAGCGCCTTCTAAATGATAGGCGATCCATAAAATATGATGTTCATTAATATTGAGTTCATACGGTTTAATCCATTGTTGCCAATCCTTCTCTACAGCTTTCCATAATGCCTTGGACATTTGGGCTACGCGCTGATTGAAGATCATGGCGTCTTTACGTGAAATATGTTGATCGGCCATCGAGACACCTGCTTTCTTTCAGTCTTTTTATTTATTATACCAAAAAAGCAACAAATAGAGAAGACGGAATAATAAAATAAATCAGTTTGAGTGTATACGCCCATAGAATCCAGCTAGTTCATAGCTGTTTTACTATGGGTCACTCAAAGATTAGCAAGTAAAAAACTGATGCCTAAATGGAAATGCGTTAGCGAGCACTAATGGATTTTTCGAGATCATCCAGTGCTGTTTGGATTGCAGAAATTTCTTTCTCCAAACGTTTCTTATTATGTTCTGTTGAGCGCTTCCAGTCTGCCACGGAAACTTTCATTTCTTCAACTGTCTCTGGTACAAGTTCTTTTGCTTCTTTCGATAAATCGGTTACGGAATCTTTTAGATCTGCGACTTGCCCTTTGACATCTTTCAACTTATCTTTCAATTCGAGTGATGCATTTTTGACACTATCACGCAGTTCGCTGCCAGCTTTAGGTGTAGAATATAGAACAGTTACCGCAGAAGTGACAGCACCTGCTGCCAGACCAATAAAGAATGTGGACGCTTTCATATAGAGAACACTCCTTTTGTATAGTTATTATTTTATTAAAGCATGTTATTACGTAGTTGAGCAAGAAAATGAATGAAATATTATTCTAACAAAAGCATTCTGTCCTAATGGTGGGAGGATTGGATAGAAGAGTGGAGTTCATTTCAAGTTATGAAACATAGTCCCGTACTCTTCTGTTTTACATCCTCGACGTGTTATTCTTGCAGTCGTCTTGAAATATTAGTAGCTAATTCAGATACTACGTCCATCGGGAACTGCTCTACTTTTGTGTTGAATTCTACTTTCAGACCATCTGTTTTATCATAGCGTGGAATTAAATGCATATGGAAATGATAGACTGACTGACCTGCGAAAGATCCGTTGTTTTGTAATAGATTCATCCCGGACGGTTGAAATTCTTCTTTTAATGCGTTAGCAATTTTTGGGGCCGCTTTAAATATATTCGCAGCTTCTTCCTCAGTTAATTCATACACATTTTCACGATGTGTTTTTGGAATCAGGAGTACGTGCCCTTTCGTGACAGGCATAATGTCCATAAACGCGATCACGTGATCATCTTCATATACTTTTTCTCCTGGAATCGTGCCTTCTACAATCTTGCAGAAAATACATGAGGTCATTTCTACACATCCTTTCATGTTTGGATGTATTGTAGCATATTTTCAGATAGTTAACGAAGGCGGATAAAGCAATTTTACAATTTCTTTGCTAAAATATTAAAAGAAGATAGGGGGAAAAATAATGGCAATCCTAGAACTAGAACATGTAACAGGTGGTTATACGCGTAAGCCCGTTTTACATGACCTTTCATTTCAAATAGAAGAGGGGGAATTGGTCGGGTTAATCGGACTAAATGGTGCAGGAAAGAGTACGACAATCAAACATATTATCGGTGTGATGAATCCCCTCGAAGGAATAATCAAGATTGACGGTGCGACGTTTAGTGATAAAGAACATTACCGCCAATCATTCAGTTATATTCCAGAGACTCCAGTGTTATACGAAGAACTTACATTACAAGAACATTTGGAACTGACTGCGATGGCATACGGGTTGGACAAGCAGCAGTTTGAAATCCGTACCGAACAATTGCTGAAAGAGTTCCGTATGGAAAAACGCTTGAAGTGGTTTCCCGCTCACTTTTCTAAAGGTATGCGACAGAAAGTCATGATCATGTGTGCTTTCCTAGTAGAACCAAAATTATATATTATCGATGAGCCGTTCGTTGGGTTAGATCCGTTGGCGATTCGCGCATTACTCGACCAAATTATTGAACGGAAAAATGCCGGTGCTTCTATACTGATGTCGACTCACGTTTTGGCGACGGCTGAGAAGTATTGTGATCGTATTATTTTGTTGCACGAAGGACGGGTCCGTGCGAACGGTACGATGGACGACTTGCGCAAGGCGTTCGGACGACCGGATGCAACACTTGATGACTTGTATATTGCAATGACTGAGGAACCTGACTATGAACAACATGCATGAGATTTGGGGACAACGGTTCTTCCATTACGTCAATGAATTACAGAAATATATGCGCTATGTATTCACTGGACATTTGGCTATAGTCTTCATGTTCGCCATTGGAGCAGGAGGCTATGCGTATAGTGAATGGCTGAAAGAAGTGCCCGCTACATTCCCATCTGTCTTCATTGTATCCGTCGTCATTGCACTGTTGTTAATGAAAGCTGCACCGACTACGTTACTAAAGCCGGCAGATATTGTCTTTTTCCTGCCATTGGAAAACCAATTGCCGAGCTATATGAGACGTTCAATTACTTGGTCGACGTTTTCTCAACTTCCTTTACCGTTGATTGCCATGGTCATTGCATTGCCTTTATTAAAGGCAACGGAAGTGGGCGCAGGCACTGATTATCTCCTCGTGATATTGCTGATCATTGCGTTTAAAGGATTGTTTGTAGGGACTGAATATAGTGTTCGAGTAGCCAATCATGATTTCGTTTGGCCGGACCGTGTGCTTCGTCTGGTTTTAACATTTTCAACAATTTACTTCGCTCTTACGTGGAGTTCGGTTGCAATCTTTATCGGAATTTTGATCGCCATGCTCTATGCGAAGTTTTGGGATAAAAAAGCAGAGCAGTTTCCGTTTCCGTATGAGCAGTTTATTGAATTAGAACAAAACCGTATGATGCGTTTCTATCGATTTGCGAATTATTTCACGGAAGTACCGCATCTAGTCGGATCAGTAAGTAAGCGTAGCTGGTTAAAAATTGCCATGAAACGTTCTACGTTCAAGCGCAAAGATGTACAAAATTACTTGGTTGTCCGGACATTTATTCGTACAGATGATACATTTTGGTTGTGGGTTAGATTAACGGTGCTGTCTGCGATGGGTGCATTTTTAATACCGATTCCGATCGTCTCGTTCATCTTTTTAGGGGCATTGGCGTTTGCGACTGCTGTTCAGTTAATATTGGCACTTGAAGGCGGCTTCGAGTTCACTATGGATCAGCTGTTTCCTGAAGAACAGGAAAAATCGCAAATCAAAGCGGTTCGTTTGTTAGTAAGAAAATTGATTTGGCTACAAGCAATCATTCTATTACTGGCGGCATTACCATTGTACGGATTAAGTGTTACACCACTCTTGATTGCAGCTATCGCACTCATTGTCGGTGAAGCAACAATTCGATTGACTAAAGAGCAAATGATAGATATATGATGCTAGACAGTAGATAAGTTGAAATAGTAATAGGTAATCAGCATTTCTTAAGAAAAAAATAATCCTGTCACGGAATTTTCTGGATATATGTACCTAGTGAACGTTAATCTAATTAAACAGAAGTAATTAAAAAGTTAGAATAGTTAAAATAATGGTTGCATTTAGTATTCTATTGCATATATAATTACTAAAAGGTATCAGGGGTGAGAGAGATGAACAATAACAACTCATATGCTGAATTTTTGAAAGCGGTAGGTAACAAAGGCACTTCTCTCCAAGCGGAAAAGCTGCTGAACGAAATCTATTGGGATCTGTTTCTACAACACATTCATTGGGAACAAACACAATCGCGAATCATGCTATTGATTGACGATGCGCTGGATCAAAATGACAAAGAAGCATTCGACCTGTATACACAACAATTACTCGACATTTCACAAGAGAACGGATATGAACTTAAAACAAAATAATGTTTTCATAGGCACTGCTAGGGCAAAATTCTAGCAGTGTTTTTTTATTGTATAGAATGTCTTGCTGCAAGTTTCTTTCACAAAGTACAAGGGTACAATAAAGTACATAGAGAGTTAGCTTAAAACGTACGTTCGTTATTTCTTTAGAAAAAAACCTGGTTGTGGTAAAATAGAAGGACAGGTGTTTAAGAAGAGGAGTGGAACCATTTGAACGAAACATTTCAATTGCAGGCACCATATACGCCGCAAGGAGATCAGCCAAAAGCGATCGAAAGCCTTGTTAACGGCATTAAACAAGGTAAGAAACATCAAACGTTACTTGGTGCAACGGGTACAGGTAAAACATTTACTGTTTCCAATGTACTGACAGAAATCAATAAACCTACACTGGTCATTGCGCATAATAAAACGTTAGCAGGCCAATTATATAGCGAGTTCAAAGAGTTTTTCCCGGATAATGCAGTAGAATACTTCGTCAGCTTCTATGACTTTTATCAACCGGAAGCGTATGTTCCACAGACAGATACTTTCATTGAAAAGGATTCATCGATCAATGATGAAATTGATAAACTTCGCCACTCCGCAACGAGTGCTTTATTTGAACGCAATGATGTCTTGATTGTGGCATCTGTTTCGTGTATTTACGGCCTTGGTTCGCCGGAAGAATATAATGATATGGTTTTTTCATTACGCAAGGGGATGGAAATACCTCGTAATGAACTATTGCGCACGCTAGTGGACATTCAGTACGAACGCAATGACATCAATTTCACGCGTGGTACATTCCGTGTTAGAGGCGATGTAGTCGAAGTCTTTCCGGTGGCACGTGATGAGCGTTGTATACGTCTTGAGTTTTTCGGAGATGAAATTGAACGAATCCGTGAAGTAGATGCTTTAACAGGTGAAGTCATCGGTGATCGTGATCATGTGGCTATTTTCCCAGGATCTCACTTCGTTACACGCGAAGAGAAGTTACTTAAAGCGATTGAAAATATTGAAATCGAGTTGGAAGAACAGCTTAAATATTTACGTGATAACGATAAGTTATTAGAAGCGCAGCGCTTAGAACAACGGACGCGCTATGATTTAGAAATGATGCGGGAGATGGGCTTCTGTTCTGGTATTGAGAACTATTCCAGACATTTGACATTGCGTGAAGCAGGTGCGACACCTTATACGTTGCTGGATTATTTCCCTGATGACTTTTTGATCGTAGTAGATGAGAGTCACGTATCCTTGCCGCAGATTCGCGGTATGTACAATGGAGACCAAGCGCGTAAAAAGGTATTGGTGGAACATGGTTTCCGCTTGCCGTCTGCATTAGACAACCGTCCATTGATGTTTGAAGAATTTGAAAAGCATATTCGACAGGCTATGTATATTTCTGCAACGCCAGGACCTTATGAAATTGAGCATACAGACGAGATGGTAGAACAGATTATACGTCCTACAGGATTACTTGATCCAATCATTGAAGTGCGTCCAATTGAAGGGCAAATTGATGATTTATTGGATGAAATACAACTTCGAATTGAACGAGATGAACGTGTCTTGATTACAACTCTGACGAAAAAGATGTCAGAAGACTTGGCGGATTATTTAAAAGATATTGGGATTAAGGTTCAGTATCTCCATTCTGACGTCAAGACACTGGAACGGACAGAAATTATTCGTGAGTTACGTGTCGGGACGTATGATGTGCTGATCGGAATCAACTTACTGCGTGAAGGAATCGACATCCCAGAAGTTTCATTGGTCACGATTTTGGATGCAGATAAAGAAGGGTTCTTGCGTTCGGAACGTGCGTTGATCCAGACGATTGGTCGGGCTGCACGTAACTCAGAAGGACGCGTCATCATGTACGCGGATAAAATGACGGATTCCATGAAGAAAGCTATTGATGAAACGGAACGTCGTCGTGAAATTCAAATAGCTTACAATGAAAAACATGGTATAACACCAACAACCATCGTCAAACCGATACGTGAATTGATCCGTGCTACTCAAGTGGCTGAAGAAACGGAATCGTATTTGCAAAAGGTGACCAACGGCAAGAAGCTATCGAAAGACGAGAAAGGCTTATTGCTAATTAAATTGGAAAAAGAAATGAAAGACGCAGCAAAAGCGTTGGACTTCGAAAGAGCTGCAGAGTTACGTGATACCGTATTAGAACTGAAAGCAGAAAGGTAGAGTTCGCATGAAAAATAAAGAACTTGTAATCCAGGGCGCGAGAGCGAATAACCTGAGAGACATTACAGTGAAGATTCCACGTGACAAACTAGTTGTGCTTACGGGCCTATCTGGATCAGGAAAATCTTCACTGGCGTTTGATACGATTTACGCGGAAGGACAGCGCCGCTATGTGGAATCATTATCCGCGTATGCGCGTCAATTCCTTGGACAAATGGATAAACCAGACGTGGACTCTATAGAAGGATTGTCGCCGGCGATTTCCATCGACCAGAAGACAACGAGTAAAAACCCACGCTCTACTGTAGGAACGGTGACGGAAATCTATGACTACTTGCGTTTGCTGTATGCCAGAGTTGGAAAACCACATTGTCCGTATCATGGCATTGAAATCTCAACGCAGACGATTCAGCAAATGGTGGATCGTGTAATAGAGTTGCCGGAGCGTACTCGAATTCAGATTTTGGCACCTATTATTTCAGAACGTAAAGGGACGCATGCCAAATTATTTGAAGACATTAAAAGACAAGGGTATGTACGCGTACGGGTCAACGGTGAAACGATTGATTTGGACGATAATATAGATTTAGATAAAAATAAAAAGCATACGATTGAAATCGTCATTGACCGGATTGTCATGAAAGAAGGCGTCGAAACACGTTTAAGTGACTCATTAGAGTCCGCTTTACGTCTTGCTGACGGTAATGTTCTTGTCGATGTAATCGGTGAAGAAGAACTGTTTTTCAGTGAACATCATGCATGTCCTATTTGTGGATTTTCAATTGGTGAGCTAGAACCGCGTATGTTTTCATTCAACAGTCCATTCGGTGCATGTCCTGAATGTGATGGGCTCGGCATGAAACTTGAAGTCGATCCAGATTTAGTCATTCCAAATAATGAACTAACGCTAAAAGAACACGCCATTGCCCCATGGGAGCCAACAAGTTCTCAGTATTATCCGGAACTCCTGAAGACGATTGCCAAGCATTATAAAATTCCTATGGATGTACCGGTTAGTGAATTAGCTGATTCGGATATTGAAAAACTAATGCTAGGATCGAAAAAGGAGAAGATTCGTTTCCGCTATACAAATGAATTCGGTAATACCCGCGATAGCGATATTTATTTCGAAGGTGTTTTGCGCAACGTAGAACGCCGTTATCATGAGACATCTTCAGACTACATTCGTGAGCAGATGGGTAAATATATGACGGAAAAATCCTGTCCTACTTGTACAGGTTATCGCTTAAAGCCTGAATCACTTTCGGTATTAGTGAATGGCGAGCATATCGGGAAAATCACGGAACGCTCGATTGTTGAAACAACGAAATTCTTTGACCAATTAACCCTTTCTGAGAAAGACGCGCAAATTGCAGATATGATCCTAAAAGAAATCCAAGAACGTTTAGGCTTCTTGGTAAACGTCGGACTCGACTATCTGAATTTATCACGTTCAGCGGGAACACTGTCTGGTGGAGAGGCACAGCGGATTCGTCTGGCTACACAAATTGGATCTCGTTTGACGGGTGTTTTGTATATACTCGATGAGCCTTCAATCGGACTTCATCAGCGAGACAATGATCGATTAATTGGCACACTACAAAACATGCGGGATATTGGAAATACGCTGATTGTTGTAGAACATGACGAAGACACGATGATGGCTGCTGACTATTTAATTGATATAGGTCCGGGTGCTGGTGTGGCAGGAGGGGAAGTGGTAGCTGCTGGCACTCCTGCGAAAGTCATGAAAAACAAAAAATCGCTGACCGGTCAATATTTGAGCGGAAAGAAATTCATCCCACTTCCGACTGAACGCAGACCACGTGATGAGCGAAGTATTATCGTCAAGGGGGCTTCAGAGAACAACTTGAAGCATATTGATGCAGAGTTCCCTCTCGGTCAATTTATTGCAGTTACTGGAGTTTCCGGTTCGGGCAAGAGTACGTTGGTCAATGACATATTGCATAAAACATTGGCGCAGAAATTGAATCGATCCAAACAAAGACCTGGAAAATTCGATAGTATCAGTGGTGTGGAATATTTGGAGAAGATTATCGATATCGATCAATCACCAATTGGACGAACACCACGTTCCAACCCAGCAACGTATACAGGCGTCTTTGACGATATTCGCGATGTTTTTGCCATGACGAATGAAGCGAAAGTTCGTGGCTATAAAAAAGGTCGCTTCAGCTTCAACGTGAAGGGTGGACGGTGTGAAGCATGCCGTGGAGATGGAATCATCAAAATCGAAATGCATTTCCTACCGGATGTATATGTACCGTGTGAAGTATGTCATGGCAAACGGTATAACCGAGAAACACTTGAAGTGAAATATAAAGGAAAGAATATTGCGGACGTACTGGAGATGACAGTGGAATATGCGGTGGTGTTTTTCGAGAATATCCCGAAAATCCATCGTAAATTGCAGACGATTGTGGATGTAGGCTTAGGCTATGTACAATTAGGTCAACCAGCAACGACACTGTCAGGTGGAGAAGCACAACGTGTGAAATTGGCTTCCGAACTGCATAAACGTTCTACAGGTAAATCGTTTTATATTTTGGACGAGCCAACAACAGGTTTGCACGTTCATGACATTGCCAAGTTACTTGAAGTTCTACAACGTCTAGTTGATAGCGGTAACACCGTTCTCGTTATTGAGCATAATCTGGACGTCATTAAGACAGTCGATTATATTATCGATATTGGTCCAGAAGGCGGGGACAAAGGCGGAGAAATTGTTGCGACGGGGACACCGGAAGCGATAGCAGAAGTCGAAGAGTCCTACACCGGTAAATATTTGAAGACCATCCTAGAAAGAGATCGAAATCGGATGAAAGAACAAATTAAAAAAGTAGTAAAGAAATAGAAAATGAAACTTTTATTCCTCAGAACCGTATAAATAGATAGTTACTGCAAAGATTGTTCAAAACGAGGAGGAATCTGGAAATGCAAAATGAACGCATACGAATACTAACAATGCTTGAAGAAGGTAAAATTACAGCTGAAGAAGCATTGAAATTACTGGAAGCCATGGGTAAGGAATCTGAACAAAGAACAGCAGAAGAGAGCTCTTCAGCTGATGCTTTCTTCGAAGATATCCGCAAAGAATTCGTCTCAGCAGGTGACCGCTTCATGCAATTTATGGATACGGCAGTACACCGTGTGAAAGAATTCGATTTCGAAGCACCATTCAGCAAATCTGTCTCCTTTACCCATACAGAAAGTAAATCTGTAGAAGATATAGAAGAAATCATCATCCATATCGATCACGGTACTGTGGAAATTCATCCTTCAGAAAACGATGAGATCATGGCGAAGTTTTCTGTAAAGCATTTCAATACTGATTCTGAAGCAGGCGCACTTAGTCAGTTCCTTGAAAAGTTATTGTTCGTGAAAGACGGTAATAAGTTGCGCATCGGGAGTGACTTGAAAATGTTGCAAGTCAACATGCATCTGTACGTTCCGACTTCAACACTTTATAATAAACTCTCTGTCCGTTTGTTGAACGGAGGATGTTCAGTAGAAGGTGTCGCTTTCAAAGATCTACGCATCAAAACGGCAAATGGTAAAATCGAATGTGCAGATATTAAATTCGATGAAGCCGAACTAGAAACAGCAAATGGTATGGTACGTTTATTAAAAGTTACTGGTGAGAAGCTAGAAGCCGAAACATTAAACGGTCGTGTCTATATAGATGGCGCGGTACAAGATGTAGATGCGAAATCCTTAAACGGAAATGTGACGTTGACGACTTCATCTACTGATGCAAAAAGATTGGAAGCAAAGTCAATTAGCGGTTCTGTTGAAATTTACTTCCCATCTTCTATAGGTGTTAAGGGAGAGATTACGTCCAACATGGGCAAGCTCGACTTGCAATTAAATGACGTGTCCCGTGTGGAAGAGCAAGAGCAATTCTTGCATCGTACGATCCGCTTCAGTAAAAATGCCGATGACGCGACGAAAGAACCGTTGCATGTTACTGGTGAGTCCAAGACAGGCTCAGTTATGGTTCGCTATAACTCTGTCGATATGGTTTGATAGCATAATGAAACACCTGCATTGCCATTTGTGGCGGTGCAGGTGTTTTTTGTTTTGTTTGAATGTAATGAGGGGGAGTTGCTTGGGCGCTCATTAATTTGTCTGAGCGCTCATTGTGGTTGCGTATCCGCTCTATGGTGAGGGTTAAGCGCTCTATCCCAACAGCTAACCGCTCTATCCCGGTCCGTATCCGCCCATACTAACGGTCTATGCGATCAATCATGCCGATTATCCGCTCAATGACCCGGCAACATCGGGAGGGCGATCGCTCGGGCGCTCATTAATTCGTCTGAGCGCTCATTGTGGTTGCGTTCCCGCTCTATAGTGAGGGATAAGCGCTCTATCGCAACAGCTAACCGCTCTATCCCGGACCGTATCCGCTCATACTAACGGTCTATGCGATCAATCAGGCCCCGCACGCGCTCATTGCCCTGCAACATCTAGAGGTAGATCGCTCGTGCGCTCATTAATTCGTGTAAGCGCTCATTGTGGTTGCGTATCCGCTCTATGGTGAGGGCTAACCGCTCTATCCCAACAGCTACCCGCTCTATCCCGGACCGTATCCGCTCATACTAACGGTTTATGCGATCAATCATGCCACGCACCCGCTCATACCCACGGGTTATCCGCTCAATCACACCACGTATCCGCTCATTGCCGCCCGTATCCCATCACATCCAAGCCTAAACCCACCAATTCACCTCCCATACTCCCAACACAAAATTCCAAAAGCGATAGCCCGTGCGCATTGGCGTTGATAGGCTTTACTCTGCAATAACGCGGCCTCTGTCTGGTTCGACATGAAGCCGCACTCTACTAAAATCGCAGGCATATTTGTGTCACGCAGTACGGCGAAGTCCGCTTTCTTCACGCCACGATCAGGACGCTGGCAAGCAGAGATCAAAGCCTTTTGCACGGCAGAAGCGAGCACAGCGGAACTTTTGCTTGCTTGTGGATAAATATATGTCTCAATCCCTTGTGCTGAGTGCCAGCCATTGCCGAATGCATTGGCGTGGATGGAGACAAATGCATCAGCCTTCATTCGGTTAGCTGAAGCGGTTCGTTCGCTTAAAGGTACGTCCTGGGTAGACGCATGAGTATACTTAACTATCATGCCTTCCTTCGTTAAAAACTCTCCAACGAGTGTAGCTACTGCCGCATTAAAGTGATACTCCCGAAGCTTTCCATCAGGTGTTCGTTTACCGGGTGTATCTGGTCCGTGACCTGCATCAAGAATGATTAGTGTCAATTCTGTCCACTCTCCTTTATCCTCTATATAGAGAATTCTTTTAAAAGGGATACAAAAAGGGGATATAGATTAAGAAGTAATCCATTTCTTTTCGTTTCCTTCATGGTAAAATAGGTTGGAATAGTTTGTACATAAGCACAAAAGACTGCCAGAATACGTACATCGTAGCAGAAAGTGAGGGATTTCATGGGTGAATTAACGGTAGAAGATATGATGAATCGATTTGGATTGGAATTGATTGCTGGGCATGCAGGCATTCATAAGCAAATCCAAATGAGTGACATTTCACGGCCAGGACTTGAGATGGCTGGTTATTTTGATTATTATCCTGCTGAACGTGTGCAGTTGATCGGGCGTAAGGAGATGTCTTTCCTCGAAACATTGCCTGCCATTACACGAAGAAAGCGTTTGGAGCGACTTTGCTCGGTTGATACGCCAGCATTCATTATTGCTCATGGCGAAGAAGGTCCAAAGGAATTGAGCCAATTAGCAGAGGAGAAAAACATTCCAGTTCTCCGGACGGATTATAAAACTACACAATTTTCGGGGATGTTGACGAATTACTTGGTTGGACAACTTGCTCCGATGACGACAGTTCATGGTGTGCTAGTGGATGTGTATGGTGTGGGTGTATTGATCACAGGTGGCAGCGGAGTAGGTAAAAGTGAAACTGCGTTAGAACTCATTAAAAAAGGGCATAGACTAGTAGCGGATGATTCAGTTGAGATTCGTCAGGTGTCCGATAACGTCTTGATCGGAACGTCACCGAAACTGTTGAAGCATATGTTAGAGATTCGCGGGGTCGGTATTATCGATTTGATGACGTTATTTGGAGCGAGTTCCGTGAAGGATGATAAGCGTGTATTGCTAGCGGTTGATTTGGAGATTTGGGATGATAAGAAGCACTATGATCGTCTTGGCATCGATGAAGAGAAAGTAGAAATCCTTGATTCGCAAATTACCAAATTGTCCGTTCCTGTAAGACCTGGGCGGAATATTGCGGTCATCATTGAAGTAGCGGCGATGGATTATCGAATGAAACGTCTTGGCATTAATGCTGCAGAGGAATTTACGAAGCGTTTGGATCAAGCAATCGCAGATAATGCGGAATTATTAGACGAAGAGGAGCGCGACTAAGTGAATGTATCTATGCTAGTGATTAACCCAGTCGCGATCAGTATTGGCAGCTTAGAAGTTCGCTGGTACGGTATTTTGATTGCGCTCGGAATTATTTTAGGATTTATGGTAGTTCAACGAGAAATGCTGAAGCGGGGAATGCACCCTGACTTACTAACGGACATGCTCATTTGGGCGATACCTATTTCAATTATTAGTGCGCGAATTTACTATGTGATTTTCACATGGGATTATTACCGTGATCATCCAGACCAAATTATTCAAATTTGGAATGGCGGGATTGCCATCCATGGTGCGTTGATCGGTGCGGTCATTACCGCGGTGATATTCTGCAAGAAGCGTGGCGTGTCATTCTGGAAAGTTGCGGATATTACGGCACCTGGTTTATTGATTGGACAAATTATCGGGCGCTGGGGGAACTTCATGAATCAGGAAGCGCATGGCGGTCCGGTTTCAGAAGCGTTTAAAGAAAGTACGATTATTCCTGACTGGATTATGAATCAAATGACCATTGACGGGATCACGTATCATCCGACATTCTTGTATGAGTCGTTATGGAATGTTGTCGGACTCATTTTGATTTTAGTGATTCGAAGAACGCTGAAGATGAAACGTGGCGAAGTATTCTTGTTTTATGTCATCTGGTATTCTATAGGCAGATTCTTTATTGAAGGGATGCGGACAGATAGTCTGTATGTCATCGGCAGTTTGCGTGCAGCGCAGTTAGTATCTGTAACGGGAATTGTCATAGGGATTGCCATCTTGTTGTATCGTAGATATGTAATGAAAGTGAAAGAGAACTATAATGACAAACAAAGATAATATCGCATTATCTAATACGTTAAAAAATGGTTTACAAGTGGGATTAAAAACGACATGGTCACTCGGTAAGATCATTTTCCCTATTACGTTGCTTGTAACCATTTTGCAATTTACGCCTATCTTACCTTGGCTTGTGCAATTGGTTGAACCTATCATGCATCTTTTTGGCTTGCGCGGTGAAGCAGCCGTGCCTATCGTGCTTGGGAATGCATTAAACTTATACGCTGGAATTGCCGGCATCATTTCATTAGAATTAACGGTGAAAGAAGTATTTATTATTGCTGTGATGATCAGTTTTGCGCATAATCTGTTCATTGAAACAGCTGTCGCCATAAAAGTGGGCGTCAAACTATGGACAGTGCTTGTTGTACGTCTTGGATTGGCTGTGCTAGCTGGAGTTCTGATTAATTTATTCTGGACAGGTGGTAATGAAATCGCTCAATACGGTCTAACGCCAAAAGCGGAAGTCGTACCGGAAGGCTTTGTGCAAATTTTCTTGCTGGGACTTGAAAAGGCGGCATTTGGCGTTTTGCAGCTGGCATTGATCGTCATTCCGTTAATGCTGTTTGTGCAGTATGTGAAAGACCGCAAATATTTAGAGCGTTTTTCTACTAGTTTGGCACCGTTTACAAAAATGATTGGTGTGAAACCGAATGCATCGATGACACTCGTTGCTGGATTATTGATTGGGCTGGCATACGGTGCAGGTGTCATGATTCAAGCAGTGCAGGAAGATGGAGTATCGAAACGAGATATTACATTGGCCTTCATATTCTTGATGGCATGTCATGCGGTAATTGAGGACACACTATTATTCTTGCCACTCGGTATACCGATTTGGCCATTATTGATTATTCGGCTTGTTACTGCCATTGGACTGACGATTACAGTGAGTATTCTATGGAAGCAGCCGAGAGAGAAGGGGGAAGCTGTTATTGACTAATCAGCAGATTACTACATTATTATTTGATTTTGACGGAACGCTTGCAGATACAAATGAGTTAATACTCTCTTCTTTCCAACATGTATTGGAAAAACATTTCCCTGGACGTTTCGAGCGGGAAGAGATGTTGCCATTCATCGGACCTACATTACATGATACGTTTTCATCGATTGCACCGGATATGACAGAACAATTAATTGACGAATACCGTGAATGGAATCTGGCGAACCACGATGCATATGTTACTGAATTCGAAGGCGTGAAAGATACACTTCGTAAATTGTATGATCTTGGCTTGAAGATGGCAGTCGTTTCCACGAAGAAGCGTGACATGGTTGAAAGAGGGATTAATCTTCTAGGAATTACTCCTTATTTTGAGACTGTAATTGGACTCGATGATATTACGAACCCTAAACCGAACCCAGAACCTATATTACTGGCGTTAACACGTCTGGATCGAACAGCAGAAGAGTCACTTATGATCGGGGATAATTTCCACGATATACTCGGCGGACAAAATGCAGGAACACGAACTGCAGCCGTTGCATGGGCACTAAAAGGGGAAGAATACTTGCAGACATTCAAACCTGATTACATGTTGCAACATATGTCCGACTTACTTAAAATTACTGCGGGCATCAAGCTATGAGACGCACAGAGCGGCATCCTTCCAAAGGAGATGCAAATTCACTTTGGCATATTTACCGAACGGTCTCGATTGTAAAAGTAGCCAAAAATTTCATCGTCATTCAAATTGCGCGGTACACTCCGTTCGTTTCATGGAAAAATGTTTTGTATCGATTATTCTTGCGAATGAAAGTCGGAAAACATACGGCTTTTGCGCTGATGGTTGTACCGGATGTCATGTTTCCAGAACGAATTTCTGTCGGTGAAAACTCTATAATTGGGTTTAATACGACGATTTTAGCGCATGAATACTTGATAGATGAATACCGTATTGGAGATGTGGAAATAGGCAATCATGTACTGATTGGGGCCAATACGACGATTTTACCAGGCATTAAAATAGGTGACGGCGCTATTGTTTCCGCTGCGTCACTCGTCAATAAAGATATTCCGGCTGGTACATTTGCTGGCGGGAATCCAGTGCGTATTATATATACAGCCGAAGAAATGGCAGAACGTGCAGCTCGTGAAAGGAAATGAATGACGGGCTATGTAGTTGTGCTATACTAGAGGATACATTGCAGGGGGACGTCAAGTGCGTTCCTCTTACTTTTTCGGAGGAGTTCGATTGAAAAACAACCAACGATTTATGAAAGATAAAATTATACCATTCCTGCCTGACGGTGATTTTTATCGTAAACGCGCGATGCAAGCTATGCAGCGTGAACAATTTTCTGATGCGGAAAAATATTATAAACGTGCACTAGAATTGAATCCAGATGACGCACTGACACACATGGAATACGGCGTGTTCATCATGGAAGTCGGTCGCTTTGAAGATGCGTATGAGCTGTTGCAAACGGCTGATGATCTAGATCCAAATAATGAGGAGACGACATTCTATTTAGCGGAAGTTCACGCACATCTTGGTTTACTGCGTGAAGCGAAGCAATATGCATTGAAATATGTAGCTATGGCACCGGATGGTGTATTTGTAGAAGAAGCTCATGAAATCTCTGAATTCGCTGATCAAGAAGAATTGTTCGTGGAAGAAGGCGAACAGCTTGATGGTGAAGTGATTTTTAGGCAAGAAAAAGCACGTCGCATGATGGAACAAGGGGATTTTGAAGATGCTATAGAAGTGCTAGAAGATTTATTAGTGGATTATCCGAAAACATGGGCTGTCCATAATAATTTGGCGCTTGCGTATTTTTATATTGGCAAAGAGAAGCATGCAGAAGATATATTGTATGATGTCCTACGTGAAGAGAAAGGTAATATCCATGCGCTATGTAACTTGGCAGTGTTCTTTTATTACAACCGAGATGAAGAACGTCTGAACAGCATGATGGAGTTGTTGTCGAAAATTAAACCGTATCAATTCGAGCAACGCTATAAATTAGGTGCGACATTTGCACTAACTGGTCGTTATGAAGAAGCGTACCACTGGCTTCGAAGTCTGCAAAAGCGCGGATTTGAAGGAGATGTCGGGTATTACTTTTGGCTAGCGAATGCCGCATACTTTACGGGTCATCGAAAAGTAGCAGAACAGGCAAATGAAGCTTTGTTGAAGTTGGATCCTACTAAAGAAGGTTTTGAACCTTGGAAATCACTGGATGAAGAACTGGACACGGATTCTTACGAAGAGGATGTGCCGTTCTTGATTGAAAAGATTTCAAACCCTTATCACAGTGAGCGAATGCTTGGTTTGTACTTAGTAGGAAAGTCGTCACATTTACAGGAGATCTTATCGCATCCGGGATATATAGATGTGGAAAAATTGACTGCTGCAGAACAGCTTTTTTTAGCGCACAGCCTGAACTATTCATTCAAGGTGACTACTCCATTCGAAAAGGCTTTGAAAAAAGCGCTGGCAATTTGTGATCTATTGTATGAAGAGTATAAACCGCTTGATGAGCAAGGAGTACAGCTCTTTCAAATGTGGTTCTCTTTATGTGAAAATGCGCTTGAACAAAAATACATGTTCAGCAATGTACATGCACTTGCTGCCGCTGCAGATTTTATGTTCCAATCTTCACATGACAAAAAAGTGACAAAGAAGTCTATCGCAGAAAATTATAGCGTATCAGTTGCAACACTTTCTAAGTATATTCAAGAACTGCTTCAATTTCTGCCTTATTCAAAAGAATAACTGCCTGTAGATGTTGCATTTAAGTTGAAATTCACGTGTATTTCTCGTACGATTTTATGTAGCGATAGTTTTATCTGCCAGTCAGATAAAATGTTTGGTGATATGAATGAACACCAAGGGATGCGTATTTTGAAGGAGGAAAAACACCATGACAACGGAAGAAAAAGTATATGATGTGATTGTCGTCGGAGCAGGTCCAGCAGGGATGACAGCAGCTGTCTATACATCACGTGGAAATATGTCCACACTGATGCTAGAAAGAGGCTTGCCAGGCGGTCAAATGGCCAATACAGAAGATATTGAGAACTATCCTGGATTTGAAAGTATTTTAGGTCCGGATCTCTCCACGAAAATGTTCGATCATGCGAAACGTTTCGGAGCTGAATATGCGTATGGAGACGTAACGAAAATCGAAGACGGCCGTGAATTCAAAACGGTTCATGTAGGCGAGAAAAGTTATAAAGCACGTGCAGTTATTTTGACTACGGGTGCAGAATACCGAAAGATCGGTGTACCGGGTGAAGAAGAATTAACGGGCCGTGGCGTAAGTTACTGTGCAGTATGTGACGGGGCATTTTTCCGTAATAAAGATATCGTCGTAATTGGTGGCGGTGACTCAGCGGTAGAAGAAGGTTCATACTTAACACGTTTTGCTAATAAGGTAACTATTATCCACCGTCGTGATACATTGCGTGCACAAAAAATCGTCCAAGAGCGTGCGTTTGCAAATGAGAAGATTGATTTCATTTGGAATTCAACGGTTAAGCAAGTGAATGAAAAAGACGGGAAGATCGGTTCTATAACGTTGGTATCTACTGAAGACGGTTCTGAACGTGAAATGGAAACTGAAGGTATGTTCGTTTATATCGGATTGGATCCAATAACAGAGCCTTTCAAAGATCTTGGCATTTTGGATGAAAACGGCTATATTGAAACGAACGACATCATGGAAACAAAAATTCCTGGAATCTTTGCTGCAGGTGATGTGCGTGAGAAATTATTACGTCAAGTCGTAACCGCTACAGGAGACGGAAGTATTGCAGCTCAAGCAGCTCAGAAGTATATTGAAGAGTTGATGGAAGAAGTAGAAGCGAAGGCGTAAAACAGGTTATCCATTTGTAACGTCTATGTAATGGGTCTGCAATAAAAAAGGGGGATAATAGAAAGAAGAAAGACCCCCCTTTCATAATATAGCAACTTTGTGGCTATTTACGGTACAAACTTCCGTGAATAGTCACCTTTTTTTTTCGTTTTTAATGAAAGCGTTGTATACTATAAGTACATACTTGAAAAGTGGGGAACTACATATGCAAAAAATTGCTAATTTGCTCGTGGTAAAAGACGGTCAAGTCCTATTACTAAAGAAGCCAAGGCGTGGTTGGTATGTAGCACCGGGAGGGAAAATCGATGAAGGTGAGTCTGTATATGAAGCAGCTACTCGTGAATTTCTCGAAGAAACCGGTGCGCAGGCGATCTCGCCACATTTAAAAGGCGTATATACGATGATGATTATGGATGATGAGGGAACAGAATTATTGAACGAATGGTTACTCTTCACATTTGTCGCACATGATTATTCCGGAGAATTAATGAAGACAACCGTCGAAGGTGAACTGGAATGGCATCCGCTTGAAAGTTTGCATACACTGCCAATGGCGGAAGGTGATCGCAAGAATTTGCTCTTTGCGGTTAGTCAGAAAGGTATGCAATATGGAACGTTCTATTATACAGAGCAATTCCGCTTCTTGCGAGAATCGCTTCAACAATCAATGGAAGGTGAATAACATTTATGGATCAACCACAAGCGGTAAATGAATATGAAGTCGTAATTATTACAGGGATGTCAGGTGCAGGCAAGACAGTCGCCATGCAATGCTTTGAAGACATGGGATTCTATTGCATAGACAACTTGCCACCCGAATTGTTTGTAACTTTCCTGGATTTGATGATGAAGTCGGATAATCAGATGAGACGCATTGCCGCTGTAATGGATACGCGCGGAGGAAGTTTATTTGATTCCATGGTTACTGCACTCGAAGGATTATTCAAAATGGAAGATGTTAAAACAAGTTTGTTATTCCTCGACTCAGATAACGAAGCACTTGTGAAACGTTATAAAGAAACGCGTAGATCACACCCGTTATCTGAAGGAGGCGTGTTACTCGAAGGGATTCGCAAAGAACGTCATTTACTGACTGAAATAAAAGGACTTTCACGTTCTATTATTGACACATCTAAGTTAAAGCCTAAGCAATTACGAGAGAAAATCACACGTGAATTTTCTGAAGCAGGCGAGCCAAACTTCACCTTGAATTTTGTATCATTCGGATTCAAGCATGGGATGCCGATTGATGCAGACGTAGTATTCGACGTTCGATTTTTACCGAACCCGTTTTATTTGGAAGAATTACGTCCGTTGACAGGTTTGAATCGCGAAGTATCGGATTACGTATTGAAATGGTCAGATACAAAAGAATTAATTGAAAAACTAACCGATTTATTTAAATTCTTAATCCCTCAGTATAAACAAGAAGGAAAAGGTCAGGCGGTTATCGCATTCGGTTGTACAGGTGGTCAACATCGTTCTGTTACACTTGCTGAATACTTTACAGGTGTTTTTAAAGACGACTACCCGACGCATGTATCGCATCGAGACGTTGAAAAAAGAAAGGGTTGACATGAATATGCAATCCACTACGATGAAAAGAGTTGTTGTGTTCGGCGGTGGCACAGGATTATCCAATATCCTTCGTGGCTTAAAACGTTATCCGATCGAATTGACAGCGATTGTTACGGTAGCGGATGATGGGGGAAGTTCAGGTCGTTTATTCGACCAGTATAACGTCCCGCCGCCTGGAGATATAAGGCAAGTTATGGCAGCGCTTTCAGATGTTGAGCCTATGATCGAGAAAATGTTTCAGCATCGTTTTGAGGGATCAGATGGCTTGAAAGGACATTCTCTAGGGAATTTAATGCTTACAGCCTTAACGACTATTACTGGCGATTTCGCACGTGCAGTCGAGCAGATGGGCGTTGTGCTGAATATTAAAGGAACCGTACTACCTGCAGCAAATCAGAGAATTACCTTGCATGCCGAGCTTGAAGATGGTTCAATCATTACAGGTGAATCGAAAATCCCTCTCTATGGAAGGAAAATCCGTAACGTTTTCATCACGCCACAAGATGTAAAACCTTTGCCAGAAACAGCGGATACAATAAAAAATGCAGATTTAATCGTATTTGGACCGGGAAGCTTGTATACTAGTACTTTGCCAACACTTTTAGTGCAGGATATTCGCGAAGCGGTTCTCGAAAGTACTGCAAAAAAGGTCTATGTTGGTAATTTAACTACACAACGTGGCGAAACGTATCGCTATACTGCTTCTGAGCATGTTCAGGCGCTTTATGATCATGCGGGAGAACCATTTCTTGATGCAGTACTAGTGAATAATGCAGAAGCGTTCAGACGTACGCATAACCTGAGTGAAAGTGAAGAACCTTGGCTTGTGGAGAATGACCTAGAAATACTTCAATCACTAGTGCCTGAAGTATTTGTGCAGGAGATTGCGACAATATTAGATGGAACGATCATGCATAAAACGATGGAAGTATCAGATATGTTGATGAGTTATATAGAGAGAACGTAGAAGGCGGATAGATATGAAGATCGCCGAAAAGGGGGAATATCATGTCTTTTGCATCCAAAACGAAAAAAGAACTGACGCAAATTGAGGCGGATGACTGCTGTACGAAAGCAGAAATTGCGGCATTCATCCGAATGAATGGTGTTATGTCTTTTTCTAATAAACAACTAAGTCTTGACGTTCAAACAGAAAATGCCTCTATTGCGCGTCGTCTGTATTCGAACGTGAAGGCGTTGTATCCATATAAAGTGGAATTGCTTGTCCGAAAAAAAATGCGTTTAAAGAAAAATAATATCTATATTTGTCGGATCCGAGATGGAGCCAAACATTTATTAGAAGAATTGTCGATTATGACGCATGATTTCCAAATGATTAATACGATCGATCCACAGCTAATTGAAAATGACTGCTGTGCACGCGCATACTTACGGGGAGCTTTCCTGGCAGGAGGTTCCGTTAATAATCCGGAGACGTCTTCTTACCACTTGGAAATCTTCTCAAGTTATCAAGAACATAGTCAATCACTTGTTGAGTTGATGAACCATTTTCAGTTGAATGCGAAATCTATTGAACGTAAAAAAGGATTTATTGCGTATCTTAAAGAAGCAGAAAAAATATCCGATTTCCTTGGCATTATCGGTGCGCATGTATCCCTTATGAAGTTTGAAGATGTGCGGATCATGCGTGATATGCGCAACAGTGTGAATCGGCTAGTGAATTGTGAAACTGCCAATCTGAATAAGACAATCGGTGCGGCACAAAGGCAAGTAGAAAATATTAAGTTAATTGAGCGCACGATTGGTTTAGATCAATTACCGGATCGTCTGCAAGAAATTGCTCAATTACGTGTTACGCACCAAGACGTGACGCTAAAGGAGCTAGGTGAACTGGTAACGGGTGCACCGGTCAGTAAGTCGGGTGTCAATCATCGTTTGCGTAAGATTGAAGAAATCGCAGATCGTTTACGTTAAATAACTAGTAGATCCTTCATGAGAAGAGGAAGAAAAGGAGCACACACTATGGTAGAAAAAACAGTAAAAGTAGGAATTAAACCTGGTTTGCAAGCTAGACAGGCGGCGTTATTTGTACAGGAGGCCAATAAGTATACGGCTGATATTTATTTGAAGAAGGATAATCGTCAGGTGAATGCGAAGAGCATTATGGGGATTATGAGTTTGGCGATTGCGAAGGGGACGGAGATCACGTTGATTACGGACGGGATTGATGAGGATTTGGCTCTTCAGAATTTGGCTGATTTAGTCGAAGTTGAGCAGTGAGTCGGATCGTGTTGAATATGGGTGGCGATGACCTTTTTAGGTTTCGTCATCTTTTTTTGTTTTTTGGAATAAGGGAGGAGAGCGACCCGTTGATCTGCGTTCCAGGTGGACGCTTTCCCATGGGCGTGGCCTTGAGCCGCTTCCTTCGCTTCGCTACGTCCAGGGTCTCAAGGCGCACGCTAATCCATCGGGAGTCGCCCCCTGGAACGCAGATCAACTAGCTGTCTCTTTCTGGAGTTAGAGAGCTGGTACATTTGTGTGGTGAAGATAAACCCCAACCCCATATAAAATACAAAATAAAAAGGTTGTCGCGGAAGGCCATTTGGCTTTCCGGACAACCTGTTGTTGTTATTTCTTTTCGATTTCGCTGCGTTCTAGAACGTGGTCGACTAGGCCGTATTCTTTAGCGCGTTCGGCAGTCATGAAGTTATCGCGGTCTGTGTCTTTTGCGATGACGTCGATTGGCTGGCCCGTGCGATCTGCTAGGATTTGGTTTAGTTTTTCACGTAGGTGCAAGATGCGTTTTGCGGCGATTTCGATTTCAGTTGCCTGACCTTGTGCGCCACCTAGTGGTTGGTGAATCATTACTTCTGCGTTTGGCAAAGCGTAACGTTTACCTTCTGTACCAGCTGTTAGCAAGAATGCCCCCATAGATGCTGCCATACCTACACAGATTGTGCGGATGTCTGGCTTAATGTATTGCATTGTATCGTAGATTGCCATACCTGCTGTGATACTTCCACCTGGGCTGTTGATGTAAATGGAGATATCTTTATCTGGATCTTCAGCTTCTAGGAATAGCAGTTGTGCAACGATAGAGTTGGCTACGTTGTCGTCAATGCCGCTACCCAACATGATAATACGGTCTTTCAATAGACGAGAGTAAATATCGTACGCTCGCTCACCACGGTTTGTTTGTTCAATAACTGTAGGAATTAGATTCAATTAGACTTCCTCCTTTAATTACTTCATAATATTCGTTCGGTTGAAATCATTTCGTATTTCAACTATAACTGTATTTTACCTATTAAGGTCAACAAAGGTCAAATCATTTGCCTTAAAAATACACATTGCTTTTCATTATATTCTACGATATAATGGAAGATGTCTCTTACAGAAGAAAAGCTTTTTTCTGTAGTGGAGTAGTTATAGTTAAAGCTTGATACTACACGTTTAGTCCTCGTGGTGCAATGGATAGCACGTGAGCCTCCGAAGCTCAAAATGTGGGTTCGACTCCCGCCGAGGGCATCAAGGTTCTATCTTAAACAACGATTGTTTGTCATGGTCCATTTGGATCGTGCATCCAATCGTTGTTTTTTACGACATTGGAAAGATATAAATAGAACACACTCGATGAGAAAAAGTGTAAGTAATCTCATTGAGTGTGTTCTTTTTTAATAAGTTATATTCATTTTGTTTACTTTTTCCTATGAATAAATCATCGGTAGAAATTCAGAACCGAAGTAATGCTCCGGAGATAAACATGAATGTTTGTGAGAGTTAGGTAGTGTTTACATGGGGGTGAAGCACCAATCCCCAGCGTTCCTAATTTCAAGAAACCGATAGCCACCATAACCCGTCAGCGTAATCAGAAGCGTAGGCACAGTCAATACACTACCTAATACCTTCATGAAGTACGCACGCCCTTTAACAGCAGCACATGCAACCAAAGCAACGCCGTCAGCGAGCCGATTGGTGTCATCTTCAGACCTAAATCACATTCGCATAAATTAACGCCTCCCGCACATTAGGTGGTACCGCTGCGATGAACCGCATACTAATCGTAGCAGCATGCAAGCCGTGACTTGATGTCTACTCGATCAAGCCAGTCAGTACAGACCTCAATCCTGCTACTCCAGCAACAAGCAGGATGACTAGTAAAAACATCCGTACGCTACTTCCTTTGGCAAAAACGCCATATGTAATGCAGACCATCCAATTGAGAGGTTACGCGGTTGCCAAATAACCCAGACTAGCGTGAGTAGAAATATAGTAGAAGCTAGTATTATTTGCATAGGTTCTCCTATTGACTACTTTCAATAGGAGGAACCCGCCATAACTTCAATAATTGCAATAGAAATTAATCGCCAATCGTTTTTAAGTAACGTTCCATTTGTGTAGCATTTATAAAATACTCCTATATTTTTTTGTCTCTATAACATATAAGTTTAGACTTACATGTTCAATACTTTTATATACACAAATAAAAAAGGAAGCCACAGGGGAGTGTGGCTTCCTTTTTATCTCGAGTTGGTTGACCGGGAAATTATCGTTCTTTGCTCAACTCATCATGAATGAGATTCATATTGTAGTTTAAGTATTTTACATACGTATCGATCTCGTCACCAGGGTTACCGATTTCGTCAGAGTAGATCTTCTTTTCAGCAATTGGAACGCCAGTCTCTGCAGAAACAGTTTCCATTGGGCGAGAGTCTACGTTAGATTCTACAAATAATACAGGAACTTTGTGATCTTGGATATAATGAACGAGTTCTTTGATTTGCTTAGGTGAACCATTCTCTTCCGTATCGATTTCCCAGATGAATGCTTCTTTCAAACCATAGTGGTCATTCAAGTATTGGAATGCACGTTCACTTGTAACAAGTACGCGGTTTTCTTCAGGTATTGTAGAAATACGCTCTGCAAATTCATCATCCAGTTCTTGAAGACGTTTTACGTACTCGTCACCTTGTTTTTTAATTTTTTCGCCCTCTGTCGGGTGTCTTTCAATCAATGCGTCGCGCATAGCTTCAGCCATCTTGACACCAACAGCTGGATCGATAAACGCGTGTGGGTTGATTTCCTCGTCACTACCATCTTCTCCACCGATGTACATAGGTTCTACTTTTTCAGTCAAGCTATAAATGTTTTCGTCTTTTTGTCCTACGGAATCCATCATTTTGAAGAACCAACCTTTTTCTCCGCCTTCAAGATTTAAACCGTTATAGAATAATATGTCTGCATCTGTTGCGGCTTTGATATCATTGGGCAATGGCTCATATTCATGAGGGTCCGTTCCGGTTGGTACTAAGTTGTATACATCAACGTAATCGCCACCAATTTCACGTGCCATATCTGCAATGATTGTAAATGACGTAACAACTTTCAGCTTGTCGCCTGTTTCCGCTACTTTGTCACCGTCGTCCGTACCTTCTGTCTTCTTGCCTTCATCATCATTACCGCATGCTGCTAACATAAACACAGCGAGCAATGACAAGGTTAGCCATTTTGCTAAATTCTTCATGTGATACACTCTACTCCTTTATGAATAATAAATTTATATTACCGCCGCGGCGGTTGGTTCCTTACTCGGTTGCGCCTGCAATTGATTTACGTTTGAATTTCTTCCGGAACATACTGACAACAACGCCTTGCTTAGGTGAGAATAGGAAGGCTAGGACGAAAATGGCTGTCGCTGCCAATGCGATCACAGGTCCAGACGGCATGTTGTACAAAAAACTGAAATACAGTCCGGCGATGGAAGATACTGCACCGAAAAATGCTGCTAGTACGACCATGACCGAGAGGCGATTCGTTAACAGATACGCTGTAGAAGCGGGTGTGATCAATAAAGAGACAACGAGAATCACGCCAACTGTCTGTAATGAAGCGACTGTAACCAATGTCAATAAAAACATAATCGCGTAGTGAATCAGACGCGTTTTCAAACCATAAGCTGCAGCCATCGTCTCGTCAAAACTAGAAACGAGGAGTTCTTTAAAGAACAACGCTACTACTAAAATGACGATTGCACCGATAATCAATGTCAGCCACATATCAGAACTACGGACAGACAACACGTTACCGAATAAAATCTGCGTTAAGTCCGTCGCGCTTTTAGCTTGTGTGATTAAGATAATCCCGAGAGCGAAAAACGCTGAAAAGACAATCCCGATAGAGGAGTCATTCTTGATTCGACTATTTTGAGATATGGCACCGATACTGAATGCTGTAAGAACACCTGTAAACACTGCGCCATAGAAATAGTTAATTCCAAGCATATAAGAAATGGCAACACCTGGTAGAACAGCGTGGGAAATCGCATCACCCATCAAAGCCATTCCTCGAAGAACGATGAAACTTCCAATCACTCCACAAATGATGCCGACCATGATCGACGTAATCAATGCTTTCTGTAAGAAACTGTACGTCATTAAGTCTTGAATAAACTCCATTACATAGAAACCTCCAAGCCGTCGATCATAAATTCACGGTTATATGCTTTCGCCATATTGTCTGACTGGAACACTTTACTAGTAGGACCTGCATCAATTAACTCTTTATTAATGAGAATCAGACCATCAAAATATTTTTTTACTTTTGACAAGTCGTGGTGAACAACAAAAATCACTTTGCCTTCCGCTTGCATCTCGCGCAAAATGCCAATAATAATCTCTTCACTGGATACGTCAATTCCTACGAATGGTTCGTCAAGAAAGAAGTAGTCCGCCTTTTGGGCTAGCGCACGTGCAAGAAATACCCGCTGCTGCTGGCCGCCCGATAACTCACCAATTTGGCGATTAGCGAAGCTTTCCATTCCCACTTGCTTCAAACACTCCATTGCCCATTCTTTATCTGCTTTACGAGGACGTCTTAGTAAGCCGATCTTAGGATACGTACCAAGCAAAACCGTATCTTTCACGATGATTGGGAAGTTCCAGTCGATATTGGAACGCTGAGGAACATAAGCAATTTGCTTACGCATGGAATCCACCGTCTTACTACCGAATCTCACATCTCCTTGATCTTTATGAATTAAGCCGAGCATAGCTTTCATCAGTGTAGATTTACCCGCACCATTCGGCCCGAGAACACCAATCAAACTACCAGCTCCAAATGAAAAAGAAACGTCTTTTACGACTTCATTTCCGTCATACGAAACACTTACATTATTGACTGTGATCGGATCTATCATCCAGTTTCCTCCTCTTTTCTTTCCCTAGTGCAACTTTTAGATAAAAGGAATACAACTTTTATTTTACTCAAGAAGCAGTATAGTTTTTTTATAAGTAATAATATAAAACAATAGTTTCCCCTATGCAACTCTAATGCATGATTAGGACTATATTGTTTCCCTAGCGCAACTTTCAATAGTATAGCTTACTCAAAAATTTCTGTAAAGTAGTTATTGAAAAATATTCTTGCGGATTTTATCTAGAAGCACATTTAATTGAATAGATGCGTCATATTGTATGTAGTTTATGCTTATATATAGGAAGTAAACTGGACATAGACCCAACTATTAACGTTAAAAAGATCGCGATGGGAAGTTTGGTGAGTGAAAGAAGTAGGGTAAGTACATACTAATGAGATGATGAGAGGAGTAGTGATCAATGAAGAAACTTGCTGGCCCGCTTATAGCCATTATTGTGTTAGTAATTATCGCGGCGATTATGATCGTTCCTTCTTACAACAAGTTAGTGAACTTGGAAGAAGATGTTGATCAGTCGTATGCGCAAATCGAAACGCAATTACAACGTAGAGTAGATTTAATCCCGAACTTAGTGAATACGGTGAAAGGATATGCCTCCCATGAAAAAGAGGTGCTTGAAAACATTGCGAATGCACGTAGTAAAATGGCGGGGGCACAAGGTCCTGAAGAACAAGCTGCCGCAGATTCAGAACTATCAAGTGCATTAAGTCGTTTATTAGTAGTAGTGGAAAATTATCCTGATTTAAAGGCGAACCAGAACTTCCAACAATTAATGGATGAATTAGCAGGTACGGAAAATCGTATCGCTGTTGCACGTAAAGATTATAACGACGTCGTGTCTGCTTTTAATAGAACAGTGAAACGATTCCCAGGTAAAATCGTAGCTTCGATCTTCGGATTCGATGAAAAAGAATACTTCAAAGCGGTCGAAGGGGCGCAACAACCGCCATCAGTCGATTTCGGGGATGACGTGAAGTGATCCACCGCGTCTGCATGTTCCTCGTAGCGCTACTAGTGGCCCTTACCGGTACTACGACCGTTCATGCGATTACAGATGTGGTAGTTGATGACGCGGACATTTTATCACCTACGCAAGAAGCGGAGATAGAAGAGTACGGAATTCGCTTGCAAGCAGCAACAAAAGCAGAATTTGCTGTTCGTACAGTATATTCTCTCGAAGGCGAGCCCGTTGAGGAATATGCATTACGGTTGCTTCGTGAATTGCAATTAGGCGATAAAGAAATGGACAACGGCGCATTGCTTGTCGTTTCCACAGAAAAAGATGAGGCGGCAGGTATCGATCGTAAGTTTTATTTAGCGACTGGCTACGGTTTGGAAGGAGCACTTCCTGACGGTAAAGTGGGACGTTATATTGACGAACTAGCGATGCCGTATTTAAGGCAAGAACAACCAGACCTCGCTATTATGGAAGCGTACAAAGCATTCTATAATGAAATAGCTGCGGAATACGGATTAGAAGGCGATGAGTTGCCAGTCGTATACCCCGAGCAAGGTGATGAAGACGTGGGCATGCCATCATTTATTATCGTGATCATCGTTCTCTATATTCTATTCCGCGTCTTTTTCGGCGGCGGAGGAAGAGGCGGTGGCGGCGGTCCACGTGGCCGATCTAGCGTCGGCCCAATATTCTTCCCTGGCTCCGGTGGCGGCGGCTTCGGAGGTGGAAGTAGCGGCGGTGGAGGCTTTGGTGGCTTCGGCGGCGGTGGTTCCGGTGGTGGTGGCGGAGCAGGCCGAAGTTGGTAAAGGCTTGCTTTGCGGGAAAGTGACGATGACTCGATTTTGAGTTGTTGTCACTTTTTTTGTTGGTTGAGTGCTTTATTTCCGCGGTTATCACTGCAGTGGGGGAGGGCGCTCAATGAATCCTGTTATCCGCTCAATACAGTCCGGCGAGCGCTCTATCAGCAGTGTGATCCGCTCTATCTCGACCCACATTCGCTCATAGTTCCACGATTCCCGCTCTATGCAACTCCTTATCCGCTCTAAGTCCGCGGCCTGATGGCTAATCTCCCACCATTGTATCTGTCGCGCCATCTATCTTTCCGTAGTTATCATTGCAGGGGGGAGGCGCTCAATGAATCTCGTTATCCGCTCAATACAGTCCAGCGAGCGCTCTATCAGCAGTGTGGTCCGCTCTATCTCGACCCACATTCGCTCATAGTTCCACGTTTCCCGCTCAATGCAACTCCTTATCCACTCTAAGTCCGCGGCACGACAGTTTATCTCCTCACATTGTATCCATCGCGCCATCTATCTTTGTCTTCAATGGTTTTCGCTCAATGAATCTAGCGATGCGCTCAATGCCCCCCAGCTAGCGCTCTATCAGCTGCGTGGTCCGCTCTATCACGCTCTAAATCCGCTCATAGTCCCACGTCTCCCGCTCAATGCAACCCCGTATCCGCTCATAACCCCAAGCCAACCGCTCAATCCACCCCAACAACCGCTCAAACCTCACCCAAACCTCCACAAAAAAATGCAAATCACTAGAAAAACAGCCCATTCCATGACATCATAAGTAAAAACGAGGTGACCCACCAATGAAAATTCAATTCTACACAAAACCCAATTGTGAGCTATGCGAAGAAGCGGAACGAATGCTTCACTTGGTCGCAGAGGATTACCCACTCGAGTGGCAGACGATTAATATAGAAGAAGATGACGAAATCCACGAGAAATATATGTTGATGATCCCAGTCATTGAGCACGAAGGGCAAGTGTTAGCATATGGAAATATCGGCTATATCGATGTTTTGGAATTAATTGAACAATGAAAACGCTTTCTTATTGTGTTTCATTTCTGAACATGCTATACTTCATGTATAGTATTTTTTTACACTAGGTGGGACAAGAATAACTAACAGGGACCGAATATAACCCACTTGAAAAGAGTGATGTGAGTGAACTTATCATTTTACGAAGCGCAACTCGCGCTTGTACCTGAACTTCCGCTGTTGATCGAGCAACGCTATCAGATGTTGAAATTGATTAAAGCGTCGGGGCCTGTCGGCAGACGAACACTTAGTTCCATGTCTGGTTATTCCGAAAGGGAAACACGTACGATGCTCGATTTAATGAAAGAACAAGAATTGGTGCATATTGCGAAAGAAGGCGTATCGACTACCGAAAAAGGTATAGAAGTGCTTTTTGTATTACATGATACGATGGAAGAGAAATCGGGCAGACGACAACTTGCGAATGAGTTGGCGGAGCGTCTCGGTATTCTGAAAGTACATGTTGTGGAAGGGGATTCCGATGATTCACCTTTGACGAAAAAGCTGCTCGGCATGCAAGCGGCGAAACAATTTCGCTCGCGCATTAAAGGGAATGAAATTGTCGCTGTAACTGGTGGCAGTTCAGTAGCCGCGATACCATCGTTTATGCAGCAAGACGAATTGCCGAATGTGCAATTCATTGCAGCAAGAGGTGGCGTTGGGGAAGAAGTTGGGTTACAGGCGAATATGATTGCTGCTTCGTTTGCAGAATCGTGTCACGCAACATACAAAGCGTTTTATTATCCAGATACTCTGAGTGAAGAAGCACATGCGGTATTCCAGCACGAGCCTGCTGCGAAAGAGATGTTGGAGTTATATAGTCGCACCGATTGCGTGATCCACGGTGTCGGGGATGCGACGAAGATGGCTGTATTGCGAAACTCTTCCGAAGAAGAACAGCAGATTTTACAGGATCAGCAAGCTAAGGGAGAAGCATTCGGCTTTTATTTTAATCAGCAAGGTGAAATTGTCCATCGTATCCGAACAGTTGGAATTCAGATGGAGCAATTGCAAGACGTTCCGCTCGTGTTCACAGTAGCTGGCGGAGCGAGTAAAGCGGAAGCACTGCTGTCGTATTTAGCAAGTGCACCGTCCCAAACAATTTTGATAACAGATGAAGGGGCAGCACAGAATATGCTGTCGCTCATGTAAACCGCAGAGATAATGCCTAAAAGGCGAAATGATACAACTACTTTAACGGAGGCGATTTATTGTGGCAGTGAAAATAGCGATTAATGGGTTTGGACGAATTGGACGTTTGGTACTTCGCGAAGCATTTGCAACAGAAGATATGGAAGTAGTGGCAATCAATGATTTAGCGGACGCAGAGATGTTGGCTCATTTATTGAAATATGATTCAGTACACGGCATTTTCGATGCTGATGTGCAATCAGATGAATCATCGATCCGTGTAAATGACAAAAAGATTAGCGTGTTTGCAGAAAAAGATCCTGCGAACCTACCTTGGAAAGACCTTGGGGTAGATATCGTCATCGATTGTACAGGTGTCTTCCGTTCAAAAGAAGGATTGCAAAAACACCTCGATGCAGGCGCGAAGAAAGTCATCTTGTCGGCTCCAGCACAAGGTGAAATGACAACACTTGTGATGGGTGTCAATGAAGGAACGTACGATGCAGCGAACGATCACATCGTATCGAACGCGTCTTGTACGACGAACTGTTTAGCACCTGTCGTGAAAGTATTGAACGATTCATTCGGCGTTAAGCGCGGTATGATGACGACGATTCACTCGTATACGAACGACCAGAAAATTCTGGATCTACCACACTCCGACTACCGACGTGCGCGTGCGGCTGGCGTGTCAATGATTCCGACGACAACAGGTGCAGCTTCTGCTGTAACGAAAGTAATTCCTGAACTAAAAGGAAAACTAGATGGAATGGCAGTACGTGTGCCAACTCCAAACGTTTCACTTGTTGACTTTGTAACGGAATTAGAAAAAGACGTAACGGTAGAAGAAGTCAACGCAGCATTGAAGAAAGCATCTGAAGGCGAATTAAAAGGACTTCTGTTCTTCAGTGACTTGCCATTAGTATCTGTTGATTACAACGGAAACACAGCTTCTTCCACAGTAGATGGATTGTCTACTATGGTAATGGAAGACAATATGGTAAAAGTCATTTCTTGGTACGATAATGAGTCCGGTTACTCCGCTCGTTGTATCGATCTTGCACGATATATGAACGAACAAGGCCTATAATTCGATAAAACCATCAATTCTGTTATAAATCGTAGCCATTCCACAACTAACCGATTATAATGAATTAATATGGGTGAGAGGAACGGAGAACCCGTTCCTCTTTTTGTATTTAAGCCGAGGAGGACTTATTGAATGAACACGAAAAAGACGATTAGAGATATTAAATTGAACGGTCAACGCATATTTTGTCGCGTGGATTTCAACGTACCAATGGAAGACGGAAAGGTAACGGATGATACACGCATTAGAGCAGCTTTACCAACAATTGAATATATGACAAACGCGGGGGCAAAGGTTATTTTAGCTAGCCACTTAGGACGTCCTAAAGGCGAAGTGAAAGAAGATATGCGCTTGACACCTGCTGGCGATAAATTGTCTGAGCTTCTTGGGAAACCTGTGAAGAAATTGGATTCATCCATCGGTGAAGAAGTAGAAAAAGCGATTGCGGAAATGAAAGACGGCGACGTGATCTTGCTAGAAAACGTTCGCTTTAATCCAGGCGAGGAGAAGAATGACGCGGGATTATCTAAGCAATTTGCAGAACTTGCAGACGTCTTTGTAAATGATGCATTCGGAACGGCGCACCGTGCACATGCTTCCACTGCTGGCATTGCAGAGTACATACCGGGGGTACTTGGCTTCCTACTCGAAAAAGAATTAGATGTCCTCGGAAAAGCATTGTCTCATCCGGATCGTCCGTTCACAGCGATCATAGGCGGAGCGAAAGTAAAAGACAAAATCGGCGTCATCGATAATTTGTTGGATAAAGTCGATAACTTGTTGATTGGTGGCGGATTGTCGTATACATTCACACGCGCACAAGGTCATGAAACTGGAGATTCATTAGTAGAAGAAGATAAGGTAGAGTTGGCGACGTCTTTCATTGAAAAGGCGAAGCAAAAGGCAGTGAATCTATACTTGCCAACAGATGCAGTCGTAGCGAATAAGTTCGCAGCGGATGCAGAAACTAATACGGTTGCAGTCGATGCGATTACAGAAGGCTGGATGGGTCTGGATATCGGACCGGAAACAGCAGCGCGTTACGAGCAAGTAATTAAAGACTCGAAATTTGTCATCTGGAACGGACCGATGGGTGTGTTTGAAATGGAACCATTCGCAAACGGGACAAAAACAGTGGCGGACGCAATGGCAGAAACAACTGCTTATACGGTAATTGGTGGAGGAGACTCTGCAGCAGCTGTGGAAAAATTTGAAGTCGCGGATCAAATGGATCATGTATCTACAGGTGGCGGCGCGTCACTCGAGTTTATGGAAGGCAAAGAATTGCCAGGAGTCGCTGTATTACAAGATCGAGAATAAGGGGGAATTCTTTTGCGAAAACGAATCATTGCGGGCAACTGGAAAATGTTTAAATTATCTGGTGAAGCTGCAGATTTTGCGGAACACATTAAAGAACAACTCACGGCATCAGATCAAGTCGAAGCAGTCATCTGCCCACCGGCATTGTATCTGAACGATTTACTACAACGTTTTGAAACGACTGCGATCAAAGTAGGCGCTCAAACGATGCATGATACCGACGAAGGGGCATTTACAGGCGAAATCAGCCCGGCTATGCTGGAAGACTTAGGCGTACAGTATGTCATTCTTGGACATTCCGAACGTCGTCAGTATTTCAATGAAACCGACGATACGGTGAATAAAAAAGTACTCGCAGCGTTCAACCATCACCTCGTACCGATAGTATGTGTAGGAGAATCGTTAGAGCAGCGCGAAGCACTTGAAACGGTTTCCATCGTCTCAGCGCAAGTAGAAAAGGCATTTCTTGGCGTCACAGCAGAACAAGCGAAACAATCCGTCATTGCCTATGAACCTATCTGGGCGATCGGCACAGGCAAAACAGCAACAGCTGATGATGCCAATGAAGTATGTGCAGCGATCCGTCATAAGGTCGAAACACTCTACTCAACAGACGTAGCAAATGCTATTCGTATTCAATACGGTGGCAGTGTGAAGCCAGAAAATATCACGGAACTACTCAGCAAGGACAATATCGACGGTGCGTTAGTCGGAGGAGCAAGTCTTGATCCGGCAGCATTCGTTCAATTAGTGGAGGCAGGAACTCATGGTGAATAAACCGGTCGCGTTAATTATCTTGGACGGCTTCGGCTTACGAGATGAAACGTACGGCAACGCGGTAGCACACTCCAACATTCCGAACTTTGATTTGCTATGGGAGAACTACCCTCACGCAACATTAACGGCATGTGGAGAAGCCGTAGGGTTACCAGAAGGACAAATGGGGAACTCTGAAGTAGGTCACTTGAATATTGGTGCGGGGCGTATCGTCTATCAGAGCTTGACGCGCATCAACAAGTCGATTCGTGAAGGTGAGTTCTTTGAGAACGCGACATTGCTTGAGACGATGGAGCATGTCAAAACGAAGGGCTCTGCACTTCATGTAATGGGACTACTATCTGACGGTGGCGTTCACAGTCATTATGAGCATTTATTCGCTTTATTGAAAATGGCGAAAGAACATGGCGTAGAGCGTGTTTACTTGCATGCATTCCTCGACGGACGTGACGTGGGACCGACGACAGCTCTTCCTTACATCAAACGTACAGAAGATGTGATGGAAGAAGTAGGGGTCGGTCAGATCGCTACGGTGTCCGGCAGATACTTTGCGATGGACCGCGACAAGCGCTGGGAACGTGTGCAGAAAACGTATGACGCGATGGTCTATGGAATTGGACCTCATTGTGATTCAGCAGAAGAAGGAATTCGTGCTTCGTATGCCGAAGAAATACATGATGAGTTTATCGAGCCGTTTGTCGTTCAACAAGACGGCAAACCAGTAGCAACGATTGATAACGGAGATGCGGTAATATTCTTCAATTTCCGTCCAGACCGTGCGATTCAATTATCACGGGCGATCACGCAACCGGACTTTGATGGCTTCGATCGAGGCGTGAAAAAATTTACGGACTTACATTTTGTCGGCTTTACGCATTATAATGATGATGTAGTAGCAGACATTGTATTTCATAATGTCAATCTAACCAAAACAATCGGTGAAGTGCTAGAAGACCAAGGCAAGCGTCAGTTGCGTATTGCGGAAACAGAAAAGTATCCGCATGTGACGTTCTTTATGAGTGGCGGACGCGAAGAGACGTTTGAAGGTGAAACGCGCATTCTGATCAATTCGCCGAAAGTCGCGACGTATGATTTGAAGCCGGAGATGAGCGCATACGAAGTAACAGATGCGTTAGTTGCCGAAATCGAAGCGGAACGACAAGATGCCATCATCCTGAACTTCGCGAATCCGGATATGGTCGGCCATAGCGGAATGCTAGAGCCAACCATTAAAGCGATTGAAACGGTCGATACATGTTTAGGCCGAATCATAGACGCATTATCTGCAAAAGGCGGATCGGCTATCATTACAGCGGATCACGGCAATGCGGATGAAGTCACTACAATCGGTGGACAACCTATGACAGCGCACACGACAAATCCTGTACCTGTCATTGTCACGAATCCAGATGTAGTGCTGCGTACAGACGGTATTCTTGCAGACTTGGCACCGACGATGTTGAAAATGTTAGGAATTCCACAACCGGTTGAAATGACCGGAAAATCATTATTCTAAGGAGAGATTTTCATGCCAATCATTACCCACATTCAAGCTAGAGAAGTATTGGATTCACGAGGCAATCCAACTGTAGAAGTAGAAGTATTCACAGAAAGCGGTGCCTTTGGACGTGCAATCGTACCATCCGGTGCATCTACTGGGGAGTATGAAGCGGTAGAACTACGTGACGGCGACGAAAATCGTTATAACGGTAAAGGTGTATTGAAAGCAGTAGATCATGTCAATGAAGTGATCTCTTCTGAACTAGAAGAAAACTATTCTGTGTTGGATCAAGTCGTCATCGACAGAGCCTTGATCGAATTAGATGGTACAGAGAATAAAGGCAACCTCGGCGCGAACGCAATCCTTGGTGTTTCTATGGCAGTTGCACACGCAGCAGCAGATTACTTAGACATTCCATTGTACCAGCATCTTGGCGGATTCAACGCGAAGCAATTGCCGGTACCGATGATGAATATCTTAAACGGTGGAGAGCACGCAGATAACAACGTCGACATCCAGGAATTCATGATCATGCCGGTTGGCGCAGAATCTTTCCGTCATGCACTTCGCATGGGTACGGAAATTTTCCACAGCCTAAAAACAGTTCTTCACGGTAAAGGCTTGAACACAGCAGTTGGAGACGAAGGCGGATTTGCTCCGAACTTAGCTTCTAACGAGGAAGCACTTTCTACTATTATCGAAGCAATCGAAAAAGCAGGTTACAAAGCAGGCGAAGACATCTTGCTTGCGATGGACGTAGCTTCTTCTGAGTTCTACGATCAAGACCAAAACAACTACTACCTTGCAGGTGAAGATATTCGTAAAACATCTGAAGAAATGGTTGCTTGGTATGAAGAGCTTTGCGAAAAGTACCCAATCGTGTCGATTGAAGACGGTTTGGACGAGAACGACTGGGCTGGCCATAAGCTATTGACAGAACGTCTTGGCAATAAAGTTCAACTAGTGGGTGACGATTTGTTCGTTACAAACACAGACAAATTATCACGTGGAATCAAAGAAGGCATCAGTAACTCGATCCTTATCAAAGTGAACCAAATCGGTACACTGACTGAAACATTCGACGCGATTGAAATGGCAAAACGCGCAGGCTACACGGCAGTTATTTCTCACCGTTCAGGTGAATCAGAAGACGTTACGATTGCAGACATCGCTGTCGCTACAAACGCTGGCCAAATCAAAACGGGTGCACCTTCTCGTTCGGATCGTGTCGCGAAATACAATCAATTGCTTCGTATCGAAGATCAATTGTTTGAAACAGCGCAGTACCTAGGCAAAGAGACATTCTATAATTTGAATAAATAATAGCATCTATTACTGGTCAATCGGCATAATTTGTAACAAAAGGTTGTGCCGAGAGACTTGCTTTGGTAGAATAGAAATGTTGTAACTTGCTATTTTTGGAGGTGGAAAACATGCATGCCGTTCTAACAGCATCGCTGATAGTCGTAGCTATAGCATTAATAGTAGTCGTTTTATTGCAATCCGGTAAGAGTGCGGGACTGTCAGGGGCCATCTCCGGAGGCGCAGAGCAACTTTTCGGAAAACAAAAAGCACGTGGATTAGATCTCGTTCTACAAAGAGCGACTATCGTCTTATCCGTCTTATTTTTTGTCCTAACCATTGCGATTATGAAAATATAAAATGCAAGCGCCTGACCATGTTTGAACGGTCAGGCGCTTTTCGTAGAAGGGAACGAAATACATGCGAATTGCCCAACCGAAACCATTCTTCTTTCAACATGGAAAACGTGCGGTATTACTATTGCATGGTTTTACAGGAACATCCGCGGATGTGCGGATGCTCGGCCGCTTCCTTGAAAAACATAATTACACTTCATTGGCACCACATTACCGCGGTCATGGCGTGCCGCCTGAAGAATTGATCGAGACAAATCCTGACCAGTGGTGGCAAGATGTACTGGATGCATATAATGAGCTAAAAGAGGCAGGATATGAAGAGATTGCTGTGGCGGGATTATCGCTCGGTGGCGTATTTTCATTGAAGCTCGCAGCGCAATTTCCGCTAAAAGGTATCGTGACGATGTGCGCACCGATGACGATGAAAACGACGGACTTGATGTGGTCAGGCGTGCTGAAATATGCACGAGACTACAAAAAATTCGCGGGCCTATCAGATGAGCAAATCAAAAGAGAAATGGACGACTTAAAAACGAAGTCCATGCCAGGTCTAGACGGTTTGCAATCCATGGTCCAAGGCGTGCGCGACCAAGTTGACTGCATCTACACACCATTACTCGTTGTTCAATCACGTCACGACGACGTAATCGATCCGAACTCTGCACAAATCATCTATGACGAAGCAGAATCTACAGAAAAAGAACTACAATGGTACGAAGAATCGGGACATGTCATTACACTAGGCCCCGAAAAAGCACAACTTCACAAAAATATACTAAAATTTTTAGAATCCCTTGATTGGCAAGAGTGAAATTAGGGGAAGATATAACTAAAGGAACAAAAGGAGGAGATGGTTTTTTTGGAACCAAATATAAAAGAGTTACAAGAACGGGTTATGTCTTTATTAAAAGAAAAATCCTATATACCGTCCACTGTGCACGAGATACAAGAAGCACTCGGCTTAGAACAGGCGGACGAATTTAAAGACTTAGTAAAAATGCTCGTACAATTAGAACAGAGCGGGAAAATCGTTCGTTCACGCAATAACCGCTACGGCTTGCCTGAACAAATGAATTTAATTCGCGGTAAATTCATCGGACACGCAAAAGGCTTCGGCTTTGTGGCACCAGAGCAAGTAGAGGGCGATGATGTCTTCATCCCGCCACATGAAGTAAACGGCGCAATGAATGGCGACATCGTCTTGGTACGCGTATCAAACGACTCATTTGGAGATCGTCGCGAAGGTGTGGTCACGAAAGTCGTCGAGCGTAAAACGACACAAGTCGTCGGAACGTATCAAGCACATGAAGGCTATGGCTTCGTCTTACCGGATGACAAGAAATTGCCAATGGACTTGTACATCGAAAAAGGTCATTCATTGGAAGCGGTAGACGGTCAGAAAGTTATTGCTGAAATCACGGCTTGGCCAAGCGATGAAAATAATGCGACTGGCATGATCACACAGATTCTTGGGCATAAAAACGATCCAGGTGTAGACATCCTATCAATTATTCACAAACATGGCATTGCGATCGAATTCCCTGAAGACGTCATGAAACACGCGAATAGTGTACCGACGACAGTTCAGCCAGAAGACTTTGAAGGCCGTAAAGATTTACGTAAAGAATTAACGATGACTATTGACGGTGCCGATGCAAAAGACTTGGATGATGCGATTTCAGTCTTCAAAGAAGACAACGGATCCTATCGTCTATTTGTCCATATCTCGGACGTGAGCTACTACGTAACAGAGAACTCTCCAATGGACGTAGAAGCAGCAGACCGTGGTACGAGTGTCTATCTGACAGACCGCGTCATTCCGATGTTGCCACACCGATTGTCGAACGGAATCTGTTCCATCAATCCAGGAGAAGACCGCTTAACACTGACATGCGAAATGAAAGTCGATATGAACGGTAAAGTCATTGATCATGATATTTATCCGAGTGTCATTAACTCCAATTACCGCATGACATACGATGAAGTGTACCAAATCATTGAGCATCAAGAGGAAGAACTATCGAAGAAATACGAAGAGATCGTACCGATGCTAAACGACATGGCCAAACTGGCAAGCATTTTCCGTCAGAAGCGTCAAGACCGTGGCGCCATCGATTTCGACTTCAAAGAATCCAAAATTTTAGTAGATGAAAACGGCTGGCCGACAGACGTCATCATTATTGAGCGTACAGTATCTGAACGTTTAATCGAAGAATTCATGCTAGCTGCCAACGAAACCGTTGCAGAGCACTTCGACCGTATGAAAGTACCTTTCTTATACCGAATCCACGAAGATCCTAAAGAAGAGAAATTACAACGCTTCTTCGAGTTCCTTACGACATTCGGAATCGTCGTCAAAGGAACGGGTAAACAAGTCGATTCAGGTGCATTGCAAGAAATTGTGGAATCAATTGAAGGACTGCCAGAACAATCGCTAATCTCCACGATGTTATTACGTTCGATGCAACAAGCGAAGTATTTCCAAGACAGTATCGGTCACTTCGGTTTGTCGACGGAATACTACACGCACTTCACTGCACCGATCAGAAGATACCCGGACTTAATCGTTCACCGTCTCATCCGTACGTATTTATTCAATAAAGATACATCGGCACAAACGGTTGCACATTGGTCCGCTACACTGCCTGAGATTGCGCAGCACACGTCTGAACGTGAACGCCGTGCAGTAGATGCAGAGCGTGATACGAACGCACTGAAGAAAGCGCAGTTTATGCTCGATAAAGTAGGGGAAGAGTTTGAAGGAGTCATATCTTCTGTTACGAACTTCGGAATCTTTGTAGAGCTTGAAAATACGATTGAAGGACTTGTCCATGTCAAGAACATGAACGACGACTATTATCGCTTCGATGATCGCCAAATGATGATGATCGGAGAACGTACAGCGAAACAATACCGTATCGGGGACGAAGTAAAAGTGCGTGTGACATCTGTTAAACCAGAAGAGCAAGCAGTGGACTTCGAAATCGTTGGAATGAAAGAAAACTTCCGAGGCTCTCGTAAAGAGTCACCAAAAGTTATCCAGGCTAGCAGAGGTAAGAGCAGAGGCCAAGGTGCAGGTAGAGGAAGAAGCCAAGGGTCTAGTAGTAAATCAAGTACTGGTGGCGGAGCGAAGAGTTCTAGCGACAAGCGCAATAAAAAATACGAAAAACCGAAGAAGAAGTTTTATGAAGGTATGCCAAAGAAATCTAAGAAACGTCCAAAGAAAAAATAAGACTGGAGCTTGTCTCCGGTCTTCTGTCAGGGAGGAAGTTGCATGGCCAAAGGAACCGGTAAAGTACTCGCCGTCAATAAAAAGGCGAATTTTGATTACGCAATTGAAGAAACGATTGAAGCAGGAATCGTGCTAAAAGGAACGGAAATCAAATCAATCCGCAAAGGGAAAGTCCAGTTGCGTGATGCCTTTATATTAATCCGTAATAACGAAGCATGGCTGTCGAATATGCACATCAGTCCATATGAACAAGGGAATATCCATAACCATGATCCCGTTCGTGTGCGAAAATTACTGTTGCACAAAAAACAGATTGCTTCGCTCACAGGCACGATGAAACAACAAGGCTATTCGATCATCCCGTTGAAAATGTATATTAAAAATGGCTTCGCCAAAGTATTGATCGGTGTAGGTAAAGGGAAGAAACTCTATGATAAGCGCCAAGACTTGAAAGAAAAAGAGCATAAGCGCGATATGCAACGAGCATTCAAAGCCAATCAACAAGATTGATATTCAAGCCGATTTATTATATACTATAGATAGTTTCAAGTACGACCCGCCGTTTTAAGTGAAACGGGCCTGGGTTCCGGACTTTCCTTCGGGGACGTTACGGATTCGACAGGGGTGGTCTGGGCTTGAGCTGCGCGTCGGAGGGATCGTCTCCGTCAGAAACGACAGTTAATAATAACTGGCAAAACAAACAACAACCTAGCATTCGCAGCGTAAGCTGTTGAATCTACCTTCCGTTTCCATGGCTCATGTGGAGGCGTAAGGTTCACTTATAGTGAGCTACGATGACGTCTGCATTCTGAGGGTGTCATAAGAGATTCCCGGAATAGCGCACAGGACGCCCTGATTGATGGCAGAATGCTTGCGCGAAACCTAAATGATCAATCTACACGCGTAGACGCTGAAGTAGCAGAGCCTTTGGACGTGGGTTCGACTCCCACCGTCTCCATTATGAGATTAAGGTGTAATAAGATGTAAGGGATATTGTACAAGATAACCTCTTGTGTGATATCCCTTATTTTTATTAGGAGAGAGGATTAGCTATGAATGGAAATTTGGACCGACTCACATTAATGAAGAAGAACCTTGATCAGCAACGACCGCTTTCAAAGGAACTGACTAGAATCCTGAAGGAAGACTTTATAATTAAAAGTACATATCACTCCAATGCGATTGAAGGAAATAGATTAACGGTTTTTGAAACGAAGGCAGTGCTGGAGGACGGTATAGTTATTGTTGGAAAATCCATGAGAGAGCACCTAGAAGCTATTAAGCATAAGGAAGCAATTTTAGTTGCTGAAGAAATTGTGCAGCAAGATCAGCCTTTCTCGGAAATGGTGATTAAAGAATTGCATAGCATTGTCTTGCATTCAATAGACAGAGCTAATGCTGGGAAATATAGAGAGCAGAATGTAATCATTTCAGGTGCCTCTCATACGCCACCTGACGCTGTAGTAGTTCCGCAGTTAATGACGGATTTGATCTAATGGTACAATGCCGCTAAGAATTTACATCCAGTGGAAAGAGCGGAGATTCTTCATAGTAATTTTGTGAATATCCATCCATTCACTGATGGCAATGGCAGGACGGCTCGTCTGTTGTTGAATTTAGAACTGGTACGATCGGGTTATTTACCGGTTATTATTGAGACAGAGCGTCGGTTTGAATATTATGAGTTGTTGGATCAGGCTGCTGTTTCAGGGGATTATAAGGGGTTTGTGGAGTTTATAGTGGACTATGAAGAGATGGAATTGGGCCGGTATTTGAGTTTTATTGGATAGGGCTCAACATAGTTAAAGGTACCTGTATAAACTCAGGTACCTTATTGACGTTAAACTTCTATCCCCGCAATCCCAAATCCTCCAGGACCAGAATGTGTCGAGATCATACCACCCGCTTCAATCCAAAGACTATTTTTGAATCCTTTTTCTCGTGCGATTTCATTGATCCGTTCTTTGATAGTTTCACTAAGGCCGATTGAATAAATAAAATAAATTTGTTGTCTATCTATGTCGTATTGCTGTAAATAGTCTAGCAGTAAACTCTCAGCCACTTTGCTCATTTTTCCACGATATTTTTTAGTCGAAACAAGCTTACCTTCTACTAATTCAATACATGGTTTGATTTTTAGCAAGGCACCTCCAAGATACGCCATATTGCTGACTCGTCCGCCAGCTCTTAAAAAATCTAAGCTGCCAGGAACGAAGGCAAGTCTTGCTTTTGGAATCTTTGCTTCGATTTTTTCTAGCAAGAGGATAGGATCCATTTCAGGTTCTTCCTCCAGCAGAGCCACCGCATACATAATCACCGCAGTTAATCCGCCAGTAACGTTTAATGCATCTAGTAAATAAATATCCTCTACATCTTCCGCTGCTGTTAACGCATTTTGATAGGAAACAGATGCCTTTGATGTATAGCCTATATGAACGATTGTATGATCAGGAAATTCTGTTCGAATCTTTTTGAAAAACTCTTGGTATTCATGGGTATTCGTGGCGGCAGTGGACGGTATCTTTTTAGTGCGGTCGTAAAAATCAAATATGTCTTGTACAGGTAGATGACCGTCTAAATAGTCCTGGCCGTCCATAATGACGTGCATGGGTACTACATGGATGTTGTGTTTCTTTGCTAGAAATTCTGGTAGATCGGCTCCGCTTTCGGTTGTTAGGATGATTTTTTTCATTGTAAGTCGCCTCCAGCTTATATTATATGTGTAGGTTTTTGAATTCACTTTAACTATACATGATAGATAGGGGATGTATGTTGGGATTTATGAAATATGTAAAGTTGTAGTTTTACTTATATGGATGGACTGATATTTTACACGGGTACCTTATACCCAATAGTTTCATTAATTTGTCAAGTATTGTTGACATACTATTATAATGGTAGTATATGGGTAGAGCATAAAGAAAGTACCAGGTTCCTACACAAATCAGAAACAATTCTGAATTGAAATAGAGTTGTGTAAGGACCTTTCGTCAATATATATAAATCAATATCTAAGGAAGAGATAGATATTTTACCAAGAGTACTTTGAAAAGGAGATTTAACTATGTCTGAAACAACTATGATTCAACAACTTTATGATCAAATTGATAGATTAATTTCAATGCAAAGCACTATGTTATCTGTAGTAGGAGTTCTTTTCGCGCTAATTATTGCAGTGTTTGCATTTTTTCAGTGGAGAATTAATAACAGAGATCAAGATATAATCATTAAAATAGCTAAGGAGCAGTTAATCGAAAGTTTGATAAATAATTATAATTTGTTAGATATAAATGAGAATAAAAATACATTGCTAAAAATTGTAGATAGAAACGAAAGAACTTTCAAAGAAAATAATGACACAGTTTATGAGTTAAAAGTGAACTCAATCAACCTCAATTACGATTTGCAATCTTTATCTCTAAGATTACAGAGGTATTTAATTTTAGAAGAGAAAATTTTATCAACTATTACAAGTGAAGACTACATTGATAATGAGATACGAGATCAAATATTAGAGAGTATTATAGATTTTAAGAACAGTGAAGGAAAACACATTGAATTAGTTCAAATAATGTCACACAATTTATTCAACTTATTAAATCTTCACTCAAAAGAAAAGATGGATAAACTTTCTTTTGATATTGAGAGTATTTCAAAAGACAATAAAGAGTATGTTTGAAAAGTTTTTAGTAAAAGTCCGTCTATAAAATCAGGATTTTATTATGTTATCTTTTGAATTGCGTTTAACTTTTATCATGAGAAATCCTTTTTTTTACTTCCTAAACTAATTTAGAGAGTGGTTTGTGATGGAGAACAAAAAGGAATTAGGTTTATTTGTGAAATGTAAAAAAGAATGTTTGAGGTGAAATTATTATATGTTGAGTAAGGATTCAGAAAAAATTTTAAAAGAATTAAAAAAACAACAAAAAAATTATCGAGAAAAAGAGGCTAAAGAGGGTGAAACGAGTAAATTATCCTATGATGAAATTAAAGATTTATTCCCTGGATATGCTCATATTCAAGTAATTATGTTTTTAAAGTATTTACTAGAAGAAAGATATATATATAATCATCTTGATGGAAAAGAACATCACTTTGGAACTAAAGAATTGCAAAATGGTTCAGTTCAAATAGTAATAGGAGAAAGAGGTGTTGCCTATCTTGAGAATAAAAAATATATGTTGTTAGCTAAGACGATTCCTGTGTCAGTTTCTGTTATTAGTTTAATTATTTCTTTGATTAATTTATTTATTAATTGATATGCATTTATTATCACAATATTAAATGTCGATTAGATCACTTGTTTTTTAAAATTCCCTCTAATAAATGTATGAAAATGTTTATAATCGTAAATTTTAAAAACAGGTACCTGTGTGAGAAACAAACGTGAATGTTAAAACAATCATGAAAGTTTCGTGCACAGGTACCTTTATTTAAAAAAGATTGAGTCCCCAATTAATCCGAAAACGATTCTAAGTCGCCTACGAAATTGCTTAAGACCCAGCCCACCTCGTTCCACTTCTAACAGCACAGCCTTCATTCTGCACACTGAAGTCCCGCCAGGAATGTAGAAAAAAACATCTTGCTTTCGGCATCTAGATTGTACTCATTGCCTAAAGAGAGCCAATCATACAGCAGACCGCGCATACATCTTGAAAGCATGCGGATCAGCGCTTTATTATTGGTGTTTTCCGGCAGATTTCCCTCTTTGATTGCCGTGACGATAAATTCATCCAGAATGGTATACAACCCTCTGTCATGTATAGAAAAGAAATTGCCTTCTCTTTCCATAAGACCGCTGACATAGACCGTCCTCATCATGTCTTTTCCCAACTCGAATTCAAGGTAATGCATTTGTCGTTCCACTAAATACAGCACTTTTTCATTGAACGTTAACGTTTCCGGCATAACTGAAACCACTTTTATGTAATATTGGTCGATTTCTTTGAATTTTTCCATGAAGATATCATATTTTGAACTGAAGTGGCCATAAAAGGCACCTTTGGAACTTTCACTTTTCTTCACAATTTCATCTACGGTTACATTATCAAATCCCTTTTTTCGAAACAGCTCCAGCGCGGTCTCCAATATGCGCTTCTTCGTCTGTTCAGCCTGGATTTGTCTAGCCGATTTCTTCATAGCAATACCCCCCGATGATATTATACCTCATAAAATATAAAACTATTTTTCAGAATATATTGACAGTCTTGTGAACATTCAATTAATATATAGACTATAGTCTAAGACTACGGTCTATTCAAATGAACAGGAGGGATTTAATGGATTGTGTAGGCGAAAGAACACTTCGTGACCTGTTAAATGAGAAATTGCATCAGCATCCTGACAAGACATTGTTTTTATTCGAAGATGCCAATCGTCATGTCTCACAAAAAACCTATAGTGAATTTGAGGATGAAGTGGATCGGCTAAGCCGATATTTCCTTAACTTGGGAATACGAAAAGGTGAACATGTCACATTACACATGCCGAATAACTTGGAGTTTTATACAATTTGGTTTGCTTTGGCGAATATAGGGGCTGTCATGGTGCCTACGAATATTTTATCCCCTGCGAGCGAGATGAACTATATTATCTCTAATTCCCATTCAGTCATGTTGATTACAGAACAGCCTTATTTAGACAAGTTCGCGGATGTGGAAACTCACTGCCCCGCAATCCGTTACAGAATGCTCACAAGAAGTCAGCCTGTTGATGGTTACTTATCCTACAATGATGCGCTAATTTTTGAAAGCGATTACAAATGCGCGTTGCCTGAGCTTAATAATGAAGATACCGTCGCCATTCTATACACGTCAGGCACTACTTCGAAACCTAAAGGTGTGTGTGTTACGCATGCTAACTATTTATTCGTCGGCGAACAGATGGCGTTAAACTTACAGCTGACTGCCGAAGACCGGGCCTTTATCGTCCTTCCGCTGTTCCACGGTAACGCTCAATACTATTCTTCCATGTCGGCTTTAACCGTTGGCGCTTCAATAGCTTTAACTGAAAAGTTCAGCGCATCCCGTTATTTTGAGCAGGCCAATCAGCTGCAAGCTACAGTCGGTTCACTGTTCGCTGCGCCTATTCGCATGATTTTAGCTAAAAACGAATCAATGAACGTAATTAAGAACACTCTTCATACAATTATCTTCGCACAAAATGTCGCGGCAGAACAATTGAACTGCTTTAAAGAACTCGCCGGTGTCAGATTAAGTCAGCTGTACGGGATGACAGAAACGATAGGCATTCCGCTAATGAATCCGCTACACGGCGTATGCAAGAATGAAAGCATTGGCAGACCGACTCTAGCGTACGAAGTGAAATTGGTCGATGAACAAGGTAATGAGGTTAAAAAAGGTGCTCCAGGACAGATCTTGATCAAAGGCCATCCGGGGCGCACCATTATGAAAGAGTATCTGCAGAATTCACTGGCAACTGAGGAAACGATACAGGACGGCTGGCTTCGCACAGGCGATAATGCCCGTATTGGAGAAGATGGATACTATTATTTCGTAGATCGCGTAAAAGATATGATTAAGCGATCTGGAGAAAATGTGGCCACCATTGAGGTGGAAAGTGCCTTAGCCTCCCATCCAGCTGTGTACGAAGCAGCAGTGATCGGTGTGCCGGACGATATGCGCGATGAGGCGATTAAAGCTTTCGTTATATTGAATGAAGAAATGGACGTAAGGGAGGATGAGCTGTTGGCTCACTGCCGAACACAGTTGGCTAAATTCAAAGTCCCTGATTCCATTGATTTTTTAGATGACTTCCCAAGAACATCTGTGGGTAAGATTCAAAAAAATAAGTTGGTAAATTACATTCCAGTTAAATAGAGGGGAGACTTTTTATGAAAAAGTTTAAAGTATTGTTGGCGAGCTTGTCAGGTTCTATTATTGAATGGTATGACTTTTACTTATACGGAACAGCCACTGGAATTGTATTTACTACACTTTTCTTCCCAAATGAAAATCCCGCCGTATCCATTTTGATTGCATTTGCCACATTCGGGGCGGGATATGCAGCACGACCGCTGGGTAGTATTATATTTGGCCATATGGGAGACAGGATTGGACGGAAAGCTTCCTTGATGATCACGCTCATCGGGATGGGCGGTAGTTCTTTCTTGATTGGATTGTTGCCGACCTACGCGGCAGTCGGTATCCTGGCGCCAGCCATGCTGGTCATACTGCGGTTGATTCAGGGAATTTCTCTGGGAGGAGAATGGGGTGGAGCTGTCCTCCTTGCTACAGAGAATGCCAGCAAAGGAGTACGAGGGTTGTTCGGTTCCATCCCACAGCTGGGCGTACCAATTGGGCTAGTGCTTGGCACATTCAGCTTCACAATTATTAACAGCTTCACTACGGAAGCACAGTTCATGGCATGGGGCTGGAGAATTCCGTTCCTGTTCAGCGGCGTCCTCATTGTACTTGCGCTCTGGATACGGAGTAGCATCGAAGAAACCCCAGAATTTCAACAACGTAAAGAGTCTGGCAATATCGAGAAGATGCCAGTACTGACGCTGTTCAGAAATAATTCCAAGGATATGTTCCGAATCATCGGCTTGAAACTGGGCGACGGCTTTTTCAACGTATTCCTTATGTCATTTATTCTGGTGTACGCTACAACGTATATCGGCTACTCGCGAGACACGGCTCTGCTTGCCCTTTCACTGAGCTGTGCAATGATGCTGATTACGATACCCGTAGTGGGATACCTATCTGATTTCATCGGACGTAAAGTGATTTATATTTCTGGGCTAATCGGCATGTTGGTGTTGACAATTCCTTATTTCATCGGCATTTCCAGTAGTACATCTACATTCTTTATCATGCAGATTGTGTTGCTTGGTGTCGTCTGGGCTGCCATTTTTGCGACACAAGGGACGTTTTTCTCAGAGTTGTTCCCCGCGAATGTTAGATATACAGGGCTGTCACTCGGATATCAAATAGCCGCTGCGATTGTTGGGTTCGGGCCGATGATATGGACTACCATGGCGGCCAATTACGGTCCTTCTCCATGGATTTTCGGCGGATTTATGATAGTAGCCCTTCTCGTTTCGCTAGTTTTGGCCATCTTCTCACCAGACACGAGAAAAGTTTCGCATTACGATGAAACTGTCCATGAGGAAGAAGAGGTCGTATCGCGTGTGTCAGCGGAACCTTTGCTCACTACTGCAGCGGAGGTACGTGAATAATCAATTATCTACGAGCTCCCGACATGTTGACTGTCGGGAGCTCGTATTCTTCAGCCGCATTATACAGTTGTGTGCCATCACCCAAACTTCATAATCCGCAGGAACCTTGATTCCTGCTAGATTTTATTCATAAAACACCTTTTTGAAACTATGAATAAAATAAAGGCATCTATAAATTAGTTGCCTGTCTTTTAAAATAAGGTATCTGTGTATGAAACTTTCATGAACGTTCAAACAATCATGAAAGTTTCTCGCACAGGTACCTTTTAAAGTGACTACAAGTCCCTAGACAAGTCAGAAATAATTCTGAATTAAACTAGAGTTGTGTGAGGTTCTGGCACCTTTATAAAACAAAATACCAATAACAAGCAGAAAAGTAGCGGGACGTGCCCAATTCGCAACAGCGAAAATATGATGGTCTAAAATAATAATGGACTGAGTGAATGCGTACGTAACAATCCGCCACGGATTTAATGTACATACTTTTAAGATTTATAAAAAAATTGATAATATGAGAAAAAATCCTGAAAGTCTTACGCATAGATGCCTTTATTTACTCAAAATAAACTTGCGTTCATACAAAATATACTATTTTTGTATGATATAATATCTATATCATTAAATAGGAAGGATTGACTGTATATGAGAAAAATATTATCAGTATTATTAATTCTAATCTTAGTAACTTCATTCTTACCGATTCAAAAAACTGAGGCGACTTCAAATGTATTTACGGATGTAAAGAAAAATCATCCTAATTACGCAGCTATTATGTATTTGGCGGATAAAGGCGTTATTGTAAAGCAAAAGCGTTTCGGCCCTAACGATAAAGTTACTCGCGAAGAAGTAGCAATCATGGTCGCTAAAGCCACTGGTTTAAATGGAAAAAAAACGAAAACCAAATTTAAAGATGTACCAGCTAGTAGATATTCATCAGGATATATTCAATCAGCAGCAAATGCTCGAATCATCAACGGTTATCCAGATGGTACATTCAAACCAACACAGTTTGTCACGCGTGGTCATATGGCAGCTTTTATCGCAAATGCTTTTAAATTGACTGAAGAAGGAAATTTTTATTTTAGCGACGTTGCGAAAGGATCTACATCTTACAATGCCGTACGCAAATTAGCTTTTGCAAATATCACATCTGGTTATCCAGACGGTACGTTTAAACCTAATCAAACATTGACGAGATCACATATTGCAGCATTTATCGCTAGGGCAATGGAACCATCATTTAGACCAGCAGAAAAAGAAATTATAGCTCGTGGAGTATATTTTGGCGCAAGCGTACAACAAATCAAAAAAGGAGAAAATGCACATTTAATAGGAGAAACTACAGATGGACATACCAGCTTTTTACAATATAAAATAGTAAGTGGTCCAGGTTTCTATGACACTACGGTACTTTACGGTTTTGAGAAAGATAAACTAACATCAATAATGTTCGATTATTTTGGAGGTATAGAAGAATACGTTGCATGGGATCGATTGGAAGGGTTTCATTATAATGTTTTAGAAGATATCAAAAGAGATTTAGGAAAACCGGATTACTATAAAAATGATAAATACTCCAAAGTTAGTGCATCGTGGTTTAAGAAAGGATATAGCGTGATATTGAACGCAGATTATTCAAGTGGATATGCATCATTACAATCCGCATATTTTAAAGAATAAGTTAGTGTATGATAACTTTGTGTAAAACAATCATGAGAGTTTCATGCACAGGTAACTTAAATTAATGAATATGCAAAAAGAGAAGGAGGCGGTTGGAATGTGGAAGAAATGGATGACAGCGCTACTAATCAGCGTGCTGGCAGTAACAGTTTTGGGACAGGGGGTGCAGGCTGCAAGTTTTAAAGATATGAAAAAATACAAAACCTCTCTATATGTGGAAGTGAATTATCTAGCAGATGAAGGAATTATCAGCGGCTATCCGGATGGTCGTTTCAAGCCGAACGAGCCGATTGCTAAAAAGCATATAGCTGCGATGTTTGTCAAAGCGCTGGAACTGCCGACAGATGATTTGAAAGATCCTGGCTACCGTGACGTACCGAAAAATCATCCATACTATAAAGAAATTGCGGCAGCCTACACGGCAGGATTATTTTCTAAAGCGGATCGGTTCAAACCGGAGTCAAGTATTTCTCGTGCGTTCATGGCACGTCTGATGAGTAAAGCATTTCAATTGAAAGTGCTGGACAAGGGAGATTATCAGCCACCATATACGGATGTAAGAAAAAAATCAGAGTTTTATACTGATATCATGCGTGTTTCGACGAATAACGTAGCAACTGGCTATCCCGATGGTAAATTTAAGCCGAATCACCTAATCACACGGGGACACTTTGCAGCCTTCCTCACTCGGGCGATGACTGTGAAACAAATGAATATAATGCCAAACAGCGATTATACGTATTACTATACAGACAGCGAAAGTATGTATCGCCATGATCATGAAGGTATCAATGAAGAAAATGGGCTGGATTACTGGAGAATTACAAATGAAACAGAGTATGAAGAGATTCCACGCATCGGATATATGCAAAACAAGTCTCACTACGGGGCAGGTGCTGAAAACTGGACGCACTTTGACACTTATCTTGCACATCCATTTGCTGTGATGCAGACACATAAAGATGACGGCATAGGACCGGCAAATTACGGTGATATCTGGATTAATTCCACAAATGCGGTGAAATCTGTACATGGCGTGAAGTATCATGATGTACTTGTCGTGGAGAACTATTTATGGTGGAACAAAGAAACCATCATCGAATACTACGCCCAAGACATTGGACTCATCCAGAAGACGAACGGAAAAGGCAACGAGCTGTATGGTCTTGTCAAGCGGGTTCGGAACTAACAGACAAAAAGACACGGAGCGCAGAAGCTCTGTAAAAATGGTTTCTGTGTGAGAAACAAACGTGAATGTTTAAACAATCATGAAAGTTTCATGCAAAGGTACTTTTATTTAACGGAAAGTACAGAAAGAATGGCATGTGTATGATCGCAAAAAGTGTAAACGGATGCAGTATGTGCTCTATAAGCGAAGTAGAAAACTTCATAACAAATCCATGTGGTATCGTGATTGGTATATAGGGATGTCTGAAGAATTGAAAACAGCTTATGAATTGAAAGAAGCGTATTGTGAATGGTTTGATTGGGCGAAGACGACAGATGATGTCGTAGAAGTGAAAAGAAGATTAGAAGCGTTTTACCGTAAGTTGGAAGAGGCACAGATACCTGCCTTTCTAAAAGCGATACAAACGTTGAAGAACTGGCGAGTCAAGATATTGAATAGTTTCGCTTTCAACTATTCCAATGGGTTTCTTGAAGGCATTAATAATAAAAAAGTGATGAAACGCAATGCTTGTGACATTAGACGTTTCGATCACTTTGGAGCGAAGATTTTATTAAATATCAAATATAAGGAAATTGGTGTTCATTTAGGATAAGGGGGAGTGAGTCATTTACTCCATCCCAACATTTGATTTAAAACCACTAAATAATGATTTGTCATAGTATTTTGTAGTTTACACTGAAGTCAATCTGATGATTTCATTTACGATAACCCTAGGAGGATAATATGATAATTTCTCGCGAAGTCAATAATGTAAAATTTGTTTTTTCCCAAAGTGAATGTGGATACCAAGAAGTCATTGATGACTTTGAAAATAGTGATTATATTCTTGTTGTGACCTTTAATATTTCTGAGAATGGCGATTATCTAATTAGTAAGTTAAAAAATGTCAGCCCTAATACCGAGGTTAAAATTTTTAGTAATATACCTCAGCGGTTTAAGCAGTATTATCATGAGAATGCAAGAAATCTTGCAAAAAGAAAAATTAGAATTTATATTGATAAACTAAACCCAGAAAGATTTAATTTAAATACAGATACAAGTTTTAGTTTTAGTAATCATTCAAAAATCATACTAACAAATAATAAAGTATACGTAGGATCTGCGAACTTCTCTGATGAATCTAGAAATAATATAGAGAGTGGTTTCATTAGCGACGATGTAGAATTTATAGAATTCATTAAGAAGGATATAGTAGGGTATATGGAAGGGAGTTCGGTGAGTTATTACAATAACAAATTTAGTAGATTAAAAGTAATGTTATCCCTCATTTATTCGAATCTTGAAAGCATTAGACAGGACCTTTATTATGCAACCCATGGTAGTCATGATCATGCAGGTAAGAGCCAAGAGTTTTTTATGGTAGACAATAATATCTCCCTTTATGATATTTCCCCAGTGGATAATCTACTTTATGATCTGGAAGATTTACTAAATGAAGTGCAAATTGAATTTGAGCAATATGAAATAGATGAATTTGATATAGGACAGGTGGTTTCCGACTTGGAGAATATTAGAGACCATTATACTGAAGGTTCCCCAATCAATGAATACATGAAGTTTGATGAAATCAGATATGTCAATGACTATATTGATAAAAACTCAATGATGGCTTTTGATGAATACTTAGAGGGCTATCATGATACTGGTACGGAAAGAGCGGGTGAAATTAAATTAGAATTAGCCGAGTCAGCATCTGAGGATGTGCTATCGTTACTGGAAAATCTAAAGAATTTGAGTTTCAATCTTGAAGAAATCATTAGTCAATTCCCAAGTAGTAATGTAAATAGTAACATTACTAACGTTTAAGATTGTTTTTTCATCCTGTGCCCTTTGAAGTATGGGTGCCTGTGCAAGAAACAAACATGAATGTTTAAACAATCATGAAAGTTCCACGCACAGGTACCTTTCACTAAATTATAAAACTACTGATTTTGCAGATGTGGCAAAGGACATGGACTTAGTATTGGACACTATGGGCGGTGAAATTTTAGAGAAGAGCTTAGATGTTGTGAAGAAAGGCGGTCGACTCGTTTCAATTGCAGGTGAGCCAAATGCAGAGAAAGCGAAAACGAATGGCATTACCGCAGAATCACTGTGGCTGAATCCAAATGGTAAGCAACTCGCAGAACTGGGAGACCTGATGGAAAAAGGAGAAGTCAAATCTCATATTGGTCATACGTTTCCGTTAACAGAAAAGGGATTGCATGAAGCACATGATCTAAGTGCAACGCATCATGCAAAAGGTAAAATTGTGATTACAATTCAATAAGTTAATAGCTAGCCTGTACAGGTATAACTTCAATACGATCCTTCTTCGTGTTAAAGTTATAGGCTGTACAGGTTTTTTCTAGTTAAGTAAAATCTCGTGTTATAATTACCATAATCAAACAAATTAAAAAATCAGAAAGCGGGCGATTCTTCTGTTTACGATCAAAAATTTTGAAGACAATGAGAATGTAAAAGTCAGGGAGGAGCTAGGTCCTTTTAAAGTCGTAGAGTTTCAAAGAGAATTAAGTATCGGCCATGCTACGGCCCAATCGGCATATTATGCTTCTGAAATGAATGTAAGAAGAAGACAGCTAGTTTGCGATGTCAGTCAGTCGAACATTACGATTCAGGCAGGGGCGATGCAATGGATGGCCGGAGATGTGAAAGCGACGACTGGGCTTAAGGGTGTAGGAGACTTTATTGGAAAAACGATTAGGGGAAAAATGACCAAAGAATCGAGCATCAAACCTGAGTACACGGGAACGGGTACACTTGTTTTAGAACCAACGTACAAGCATATTTTGCTGCTGGATGTAGACGAGTGGGATCAGTCACTCGTTATTGAAGACGGACTCTTTTTAGCTTGTGATTCAGGATTAAAACATAAGGCTGTGATGCGCTCAAATCTTTCTTCTGCTGCACTCGGTGGGGAAGGTCTTTTCAATCTGGGACTTACCGGTAAAGGAACGATTGCACTGGAATCTTCCGTAGCGAGAGAGGAACTTATAGAAGTCGAGTTAGAAAATGATGAGTTGAAAATCGATGGGAATATGGCGATTGCTTGGTCAGGCGGTTTAGAATTTACTGTCGAACGGTCTGGAAAAACACTTATGGGTTCGGCGGCTTCAGGCGAAGGATTGGTAAATGTCTACTGCGGAACAGGAAAAGTATTAATGGCACCGTTCCTTCAATAATTGGGTATTTAATTTACATTACCTATCCGTATTCGAAAAAGCGTGAATGTGTAAACGATCATGAAAATTTCAAGTACAGGTATTTTTATTAAGATATTACCCAGAAGCCCAACTTCTGAGTAATATCTTTTTTACATACATTCGTACCAAAATCCCCCAAAAGACAAAATCCGCAACTTTCAAACACCCCCATCGTCAATACTATGCTATATTCAACAAATAAAACTCCGCAGTAATAAAGAAGGTGAATCCTATATGAAAAGATCCGAATATAAAGAACTACAGCGTAAAAAAACGCCAATAAAGAAAATCAGCCTGAAGAAAAAGATCATCCGTTTCGCAATCATCGGTGTACTGCTTGCCGTCCTTTCCGTGCTACTCGTGCTGAATATTTTCATCACATTCAGCGATGTAAGTAAACTCGAAGAACCGGCACCCAGATCAACGGTTATTTACGATCCGGACGGAGAAGTCATCCGTAAGGTTTCGAATTCGACTATTGAAGGTGTATTGATCGATCAGATTCCGGATACGCTGGTCGAAGCCGTCGTGTCCGTGGAGGATCAACGGTTCTACAAACATCACGGCATTAATTATTTTAGGATGGGGCGCGCCTTGCTCGAGAATGCGTTCAAAGGCAAAATCGTGGCAGGAGGCAGTACGGTTACGCAACAGCTTGCGAAAAATGTATTTTTGACGCAGGAGCGTACGTACTCGCGTAAATTCAAAGAACTGATCCTCGCAAAGAAGATTGAACGAGTGTATTCGAAAGAGCAGATCATGGAACGTTACCTGAACCAAATTTATTTCGGCGACGGAGCGTGGGGTGTTCAACGTGCGGCGCAGACCTATTTCGGTAAGGATGTCAGTGAGTTGACGTTAAGCGAATCTGCGACAATCGCAGGCCTTATTAAAGCACCGTCGCATTTAGCGCCTACGGAAAACATGGAAAAGTCGGTGAACCGACGGAATCTGGTGTTGTTGCTGATGCTGCGTGAACAGTATATTAGTCAGCAAGAATACGATGAAGCGATTGGACAGAAAGTGGTACTGGGCGAATCGACAGTGCCGGATTATGAAGAGAAGTATCCGTATTATATCGACCGTGTAGTGGATGAGGCGGTGAATATGTACGGTTTGACGAGAGATGAAGTGTTGTCCGGCGGGTTGCATATTACGACAGAAATCAATCCGGTGGTCCAGAATGCGCTGGAAGAAGTGTATGCGGATGATAGCTATTTTCCGAAGAGCACTCCAGATCAACTCTTGCAGAGCGCCTCTGTTTTCGTGAATCCTAAAACAGGCGGGATCTTGGCGTTAGTCGGTGGGAGAGGAGAATATACGCAGAAACGTTTCAATAATGCGACTGACCTCATCCGTCAGCCTGGATCTGCGTTAAAACCGCTTGCGGTCTATACTCCGGCACTTGAGAAAGGGTACCATATGTCGGATTTGCTAGTGGATGAACCGATCGATATGGATGGATACTCTCCGAAAAACTTTGATCAGCAGTATAGAGGGGAAGTAAGCATGTATGAGGCGCTCGCCCAATCGTATAATATCCCTCCCGTCTGGCTGTTGGATCAGATTGGCATCGAAGACGGCGTCAGTGCAACGAAACGGTTTGGGATTTCATTGGAGAAAAATGACCGTGTACTTGGATTAGCCTTAGGAGGATTGGTCAAAGGTACATCTCCTTTGCGGATGGCCCAAGCGTTTTCCGCTTTTGCGAATGATGGCGTGATGGAGGAAGCCCATGCGATTACAGAGATTAAAGATTCGGAAGGAAAAGTGCTCGGAAAGTGGCAAGGTGAGTCTGTACAGGTGACAGATGCGGAAGTTGCCCAGCAAATGACCTATATGCTGCAAGGGGCTGTAAAGGAAGGGACTGCCAAAAAAGCACAAATTTCCGGCGTGGACGTGGCGGGGAAGACAGGCACCACACAGCTCCCGTTTGAAGGAGTGGACGGTTCAAAAGATCATTGGTTCGTTGGCTATACACCGGATATTGCCGGTGCAGTCTGGCTCGGATATGATCAAACAGACGCCGACCATTATTTAACATCTACCAGCAGCTTTACCGCACCGCCCATTTTCGCGCAAGTTGTTTCAAAATCAGCCAGCGAATTAACTGCAAAGGAATTTGATTTATCGTTAATTGATGAAGAAATAAAAGAGCTTACGAAGCAGAAGAAAAAGACAAAGGAAGAAAGAGAAAAGAAAGAGAAGAAAGAAAAGAAGGACAAGAAGAAAAAAGAGTTTTGGGAGAAGGTTGAAGAGTGGGGCCGGGAATGGTTTAATTAGGATAGCTGTGTGAGAAACAAACGATGCATATCACGATTAAAAGTTGATTTCGGCTTCATGATTTTATTGAATGCAAAAACAAATAAATGGCTCGAAAAGAAGATTGGAAATCCGATCTTCTTTTTAGCGTGAAAAATGATAATCGCTTAGAAATGAATCATGAAGGGACGAATTATTATAAAAAAGACATTTGCTTACGAAAATGAACTACCAACTTTACCCATACCGCCATTAACGAATACAAAAGAGAAACTTCTTGAATGGGTTGAACCTCTTGTAAACGATCAACAACTTGAAGAAACTACGAAGGCTGTTAATCATTTCTTTAAAGTGGATGGAGACGCAGAAAAACTTCAAAAAAAATTGTACGAATTGGATGTCAAAATCGAAGGTAGTTGGCTAAAGCCTTTATGGGATGATATGTATTTGAAATTCCGTGATCCTTTGCCAACGGGCATGCATTTCAATATTTTATTGGATAATAAAAAGCATGAAAATCGTTATACGCGTGCGGAACTTGCCGGAAAGGTAAGCCGTTTAGTCACGGAATTCTATCATTTAATAATTGATGGCGAAGTAGCGGCCGTCGTAAAAAATGGTGTGCCCCAAGATATGAGTCAGTATAAGAAGTTTTTTAAGTCCGTTCGCATTCCAAAAGTAGAAAGAGATGAATTTAGACTAGCGGCATTCGAGAAAAGAAATAACCATGTCATGATTTTATATAAAAGAAATATGTATAAAGTGAACGTAACAAATAGTGAAGGTGAGATGTATCATAGCCGTGAAATCGCAAACGCAATTGAAAGAACCTTTCAAGAAGAGCAAAGTGAAGGCGCCAACGTAGGAATTTTTACAACTGCGAAAAGAGACGAAGCTGCGAAGATATATAATCAACTCATCGTATCTAAAGTGAATGCGGATCATCTACAAGCGATAGCGGATTCGCTAATTGTCCTGTCTATGGATGAAGAAAGTAGTAATTCCGAAGAAGCGATTGAGAACTTAATGTTAAATGGAACGAACAAATACTTTGATAAAACCATCCAAGTAATCCTTACTAAAAAAGGTGAATTGGGTTATAGCATCGAGCATTCTTCGGTTGATGGTACGACGATATTTGCTGTCATTAGCTATGTAAATGAAGGCCTGGAAAGTGAAGAGCCTGAAACCATATATACGACTGAATCCACTCTAATGGAAAAACAACAATGGGAATTATCCGCGGAAATTGAGAAGTCATTAATGAGATGCGAAAAAGATCATGCAAGAGTCAAAAAAGAGTTTTCTATTAAAACGACAACCTTCAATAGCTTTGGTTCAGATGAAATCAAAAAAATGGATATTAGTCCGGACGCTTTTTTCCATATGGCCTTACAGATTGCACAGTACAGAACGTTTGGCGTATTTAGAAGTGTTTATGAACCCGTTTCAGTCCGCGCATTTTATGAGGGAAGAACAGAATGTGCGAGAGCGACCAGTATGGAGAAGCTACATTTGGTGAAAGCGCTAGAAAACGGGGAAGAGAGTCATGAAGTGTTGTATGCCTTAATGCAAAAGGCGAGCGCGGCTCATACAGATCGAATCATAAGGTGCCGTAAAGGATTCGGTGTTGAAAGGCATATGTACGGCCTGGAGCAAATGTATAAGTTGCACGGGGGAGACATCGGTATGACGGATACACCTGCACTCTTTAGCGACACTGGCTATCTGACAATGCGTCATGATTTTATTTCGACAAGTGGTATGGCTTATGACAATGTAAAGTATCGGATATTCGGCCCAGTCGTTGAAGGCGGTTTTGGGCTCGCTTATATTTTATTAGATCAAACGATTTCTATTAATATCTCCTCCAGTGCGGATGAAGCAGATCATGCGCAGAAGTTAACAAATCATTTGGTAGATGCATTTTTAGAATTAAGACAGATTGCGAACCGTATTCTTTAAATACTTGACTGCCTCTACAAAAACTCCGTTGGTTTATATAAACTATCGGAGTTTTTGTGTTGCATTTTTCTTTAAAGAAACTTTGAAACTATTCCAAGATTTCCGCGTCTGTAAGGTGCTTCAATGAAGAAGAATTCGGCAGACAAGGGAAAGGGAGAGAACAAATGAAAAAGAAATTATCTATCCTATTTGGTGCACTTGTACTTGCGTGCAGCTTACCATTATCCGGAACAGCCGCAAGCGAGCAGCGGTTTTCGGATGTACCGGATACAAAGCACTTTGCGGAGGCTGTGAATGATTTTGCAGCGCGTGCTATTATCGGAGGCTACCCCGACGGTACGTTCAAGCCAAGTAACTCGATCACGCGGGGACAGGCGGCTGCAATTATTGCGAAGCTGTTGAAACTAGATACGAAGAACGTCAAAAATCCCGGTTTTAAGGACGTGAAGACAGCTAATGGCTACTACAAGGCAATCGCGGCATTAGCGCAAGCGAATATAATTGGCGGCTATCCAGACGGTAGTTACGCTCCCAATGATCCGATTACCCGTGAACAGATGGCTTCCATTTTAGTAAAAGCATTTGACTTACCGCGTTATGATTATCAACAGATGGATAATCCATTCATTGATTCAAAAAATCCGTCTCATGAGAAAAATATTTTGATTCTTTACAAGCTCGGCATCACGACAGGCACTACGCCGACGACATACAGCCCGAAAAATCCGATCACTAGAGGGCAGGCAGCTAAAATGATGAAAGCTACTGAAGAAGTTAACGTCCCGATGGTTACGGTCAAAGCAGAAGATTTTGGGTGGGAGCGTATTGCCTGGGTCAACTCGAGTGAGATGAACTCTGGCGTTTTCCAAGCTATACGTCTACAAGGCAAGGATACACCAAACGGCTATACCGGTGATCGTGTTCAATTGATTCCGATGAAGGAAGGCAAGGGAGCGATCAGTTTTAGAAGCAACTATCGTGAGGGTACGGAAAGGTATAAAAAGTATTATGTGCATGTTCAAGAAGTCGATGGGGAATTGAAGTTGACTTTGGAAGAAACGACGGATTATTTAGCGACAGATGCAAGAATGCCTTTCAGTGCAAATGAGATTCAACGTATTTCCCTGACGACAATGGACGGGAAAAAGTTGTCTGATGATGTAGAGCTTGTGACATGCGAAGGTCTCTATGGAGGAACTTGTATCAAGATGGACGAGGCAGGTCAATATATTATGACTGTTCATTTGAAGAATGGAGAGAAAGAACGTCATGGAATTGAAGTGAAACCGAAGGGTACATTTTATTATAAAGTGGAGACGTTAAAAGAGCAGCATGTGTCGACATATGACCGCGGAACATTTGATATAGGAAAGCATACAATCTTGACGGAAAACTATGAACAGTTGGCTACGATTACTCGAGATCCGGGGACGAATCATTTTACTGCCCGACTTACGGGTGACAAAGCTGGAATAGTTAGGATTGAATTCGAACGTGGGGAACGTTCTGAATTATATCAAGAAACAGGTCTTTACATTAGTATTCGTAAACTAGGTTCCATCATGAATATTGAAATACACGGAGACGGTTATGTTACAGATATTTGATAGATTGCTGTGCTTGAACTGGATTAAACAAAACAGATACTGTGTCCGCTTTATGTGGGTGCAGTATCTGTTTTGTTTTTTAGGTTTATTTTACTTTTGACAGAGCAGGTACCATAGGATTCTATGGGCTAGCTACTCTATTTTCAGCGTCTCATGCAGAAACTCGGAATTAACTCGGTAGGACTTGGGTCGCAACTGATGCAATTCAGCAATGCCTTCCTCTACCAACATATCCATGATCTGATTCACCTTATAACGTGAGAGATCAGATACTTCCATTAGTTGTGTCACCTGAATATCCTCAATCGCGTTAAATACTGTCAATACGAGTAGGTGGAGAAGAATGGAACGTTCATCGGGACTTGACTGCCACTTACCACTGAATAAAAAGTCATGTATTCTCGATAATTTTACTTCATTAATTATCAAGTCTTCTATTACATTTTCCTGGCCTGCAATCAGCAGTTCCAGCATATCTTTCAAATAAAACGTCAACTCGCCCCGGTTCATGGGAGAAGGTACTTGCTCCAGTGCCTTGTAGTATTTTATTTTATCTTTATTGATAGTGTATGAGAACGTCACTGCGGAATAACGCTCCAGATACTTTGCTAGGTAACTGCCGACCAACAGTCTGCCCGTGCGCCCATTTCCATCATAGAACGGATGAATGTACTCATAAACGTAGTGTGCAATTAAATACCGGAAGAGTTCGGGATGGGTACTGTCTTGTAAAAACTGTATGAGCTGATACAGTGCCTTTTCAATTTGGTCTTCTGTCTGCAGTCCGATGTGTGTCACTCTTGCGCCGTCTGTCACCTCAACTCCTTCTATCCGGAACAATCGACCGTCGGGGGCATGCTGACCGGCAATTTCATCTGCGACTAATTCGTCATATAGTTTCCTGAAGTCATCCAAACTGTGAAAGGGACCGATGTCTTCAATATGCAGATAAGTTTTCATCATGCCAGTGAAGCGTTTCTTTTTCGGGTCAGGCTCATCCAATCGCTTCAGCACACCGCTCAGTTCCTGTTTCGTACTGCGCACACCCTCGATTTCATTATTACTTTGCGCATCATTGATGATTAAACGACGGAAATACGGCTCTGCTGCGAACTGTGGTAATTTCCCGATTAACGACTGAATAGTTCCGCTGTTAAGCAACACTTTGTTACTTAATTTAATAAGTTCAGGTGTCATGACATAGAAAAGTTCAAATTGCTCCTTATCAAGTCTTCCTTTCCTAAAGGACTGAATCTGCAAGAGTGTATGCATACTGCCGTAGCTATTGATACGTTTAGCGTATTCTTTCTCAAATTGCGCTCCATCTAACTTATAAAATAACTTCGTGAGTTTTTCATAATCCATCGAATCACCTTCCCTTATTTAAAATATGCGTTACTTTTTAAATTAGTATACATAGAAATCCATAGTAAAACAAGAAATTGATAAAATTGACGAATTATTTTTAAAAGAGTTACCAGGTCCCTACGCAATTTTGTATTCCACTATCAAGGACTAAACAATTTTCCTTCATTATCGTGCCAAGAACAAAATCTGGTACCTATGTGAGGAACAATATTGAAAGTTTCACGCATGTACCTTTAATTGATATCTGCTTATATCGCATTCATGGTAGTATAAACCATTACGCGGTAATAAGGAGTGATTGAATGTGCAGATAATCGAATATATTCAGGGGCCGTGGAGGGCAGTGGCACTGCTTATTATCACTTTGGTCCCTTTTTTTCGCATTGCGCTCAATTCGTATAATATGAGGCCTATTGAAAAATTACGTTTAACGGTGAGTGAGCAGTTCACCGTGTATTTCGCTCAATGGGTGATTCTGTCCGCTTTGACTGGCACGGCCCTGTTCATGCTAGTGTTTGGCGGGGTGAGTGGGATGAACGAAGAAGGGAACGATCCGCTTTCAGGGGTGTCCTGGGAACTGTTGGCCGGGCAGTCGTATACTCTTGCGGGGATCTTTGTGTTTTTACTGCTGTTCATTGTCTATGGCTTCTTTTCCATGGTGAGTGTGAAGACATCCTTTCATATAGTGGATGAAGAGCCGCTAGAGATTGTGAAGAAAGTGAATAAGCATACATTCCTGTTGCAGGCGAAGGACGGTCGGTACTTATTTTATTCGGAAGAGCGGCTGCATCATGTGAAGTTCTATGAAGAGCTGTGTGATCCGCCGAAGAATATGTCGTTGCTCACACGGTTGTATGGCTGGAAGATCCCATGGTTCGTGATCACAGTTGTTTTGTTGGCAGCAGGAGCTGTATTCGGGTTCTTCAACTGGATTAGCGTAGCCGGATGGCTGATCGCCATCGCGGTGTTCGGGTTGCTAGTGCTCGGTGCCATTGTGAAAAACTATGAGGATATTCAGAGATTGAGTATTAATTAACTGGTAAAGAATTGTTCGTGAGATGTCTAGTCCAGAAGTAAATCGTACGGAACTCTGAAACGAACGAACTTCGTGTTCAGACCTACTACCTTAATTGTACTTTTATTTAAAACGGCGTATCACTATTACATAAATAATCGATTGGTGTAAGGAGGAAGGAATGTTTTCAAATTACTTCGTAAAAGTATTGTTCTTGATTCTGATCGTGTTTTCGTACCCGCTTTCCCAGATGTTAAAATTTTCATTTGCGGTGAGTCTGGTTATAGTATTTTTACTGGTCGTTTATGTCTGGTTAAAAAGACGATTGAAAACAGATATTCAGCATGATCTTGTCGAAAGACTAGGCATAAAAGTGCTACTGCCTTGGATTGAATTAATTAGTGTCATGCTTGTTATTTATATGTTGCTGGAGGCATTGATCAATTTTGAAGTCCACTCTTCCAAAGGGGTAATTATTTCAATTTGCTGGGCTCTTCCGCTAATGAGTTTGTATGTAGTCATCAGGAATATAGTGACGATTATTTCAGAGGCTAAAAGGTTTAGCGGCAGTGACAGCCTGTTGAATAAAATCATGTTTGTGTCGATACTGTTCATTGCGATGCTCATTACATTAGTGGGTCCTAGCATGGTGTTCGGGATTGGATACGATTTGTTTTTCAAAAGTGTATTGGATATCGAGATCGGGAGCAGATTTGAATCGTTTTATTTAAGTCTACTGTTGACAAACACTTTGCCTGTCAGTGATGCCGGGTATTCCAAACTAATTAGCTTGGTAAATCAACACACGACGTTATCATACTTCCATACCTTTCAGCTATTTTTCACCAAGCTGGTAGACGGCATTTTGCTCGTTGCGATCTTCAATCTGCTGAGCGGAGTTTTGAAGATTGCGAGAGTTTGAAGAAGGTACCAATCCAATTTTCATGCCATTCAGTTCGCTGTCATCAGGAAGTAGTGAAGAGACATAGAGCTGTTTGAAACACATTATATGGGGTGCTAGATTCTACGGAATACTTCCCACTACGTGCCAGAAGTGTCGATCAATGAACAACAGTCAAGCTCCTATTAATAAATTAAAATGCAGCACCTTCTTGATACAATCCATGTATTCATTTCAAGAGGTGCTTTTTCATGTCTAAAAATATGTCCAAGATTATTCTCCTCTACTTCAATAGTTAATTACCGTATAGTAAATCCTCACCACGATTGAAATCGAGAACAGGTGGAATGTATGGTTCTTTTTCTGGTTTCTTAGTAGTGACTAGCTCATTGACATAGTTTTCGAAGTTTGTTGCGTTAAACAAAGTAGATGGTCTTAGGAACGCATGGAATTTAGGAAGGTTCAACCACTGCTTGGTCTTTAAGTCGATGACGCGGATGAAGTCTTCCTGTGTGTAGCCTTCCTTGATTCGGCCGTTGATGAATTTACGGGTAGCAGCGGACTCCGCTTTAAAATGTTTACCGGTTTTGTCATTCAAGTACTGTATCACAGAATGTGCGACGTCGAGATTCTTCTCGACAATGGTTTTATTATTGTTCTTCTTAAGTTCTTTGGTTATAGGCCGTCCCATAGTGGGATACGCCGTCGTCCCAGTGTGGGTTTGCACAGCGTCCAATTGTGAGTTGATTGACGTTTCATGTTGAGCTGGTAGAGTGTCCACTTTTGGGTTGACCGGTATCTCATTTGGCGTATACGAAAATGGCAGCTTTTCATAATCGATTCGGTACCATTTGGTGTTGTCGATTTTCATCTTATTGTGCTTGGAAGTGGAGATCAGATACCCTTTTTGTTCCAAGTCGTACGTAATTCGTTTAATCGTGTTTAGCGACCAAAACGGAAATTCTTCCATCCAGTCGTCGTATGTATTGAACACCCATTTATGACCGTCACGAACGTTTTTTGAAATGTTCAAACGGTAGTGAAGTTGTTGCAAGAATAGCGCAGCGTTCAGTCCTACTTTCATTGCCAATGAAGGTAATAGTGGAATCGGATCTTCATTAATTAATAATTTCATCTGGTGGTCCCCCTCGAGTAAAGTGTTGTAGGAGTATTCATTTAGTGCTCCTCATACTTCATATAGAGAGTATTTCTAAAAAGGATACATGGTTATTAAAAAAAAATGAAAGGACGCATGTTGTATTTCTAATTGGAATTTGCAAAACAACGTAACTTTAATTGAGAAACCTTCTAATCTCGGTGTTTAACTGATAAGATTGAAAAAAATCACTTTGAAGGGTGGGCATTGTATGAGTAAAGAAAACAATATAAATAAGCAAGAATTTACGCTAGCTGAGAAAGCATTTGATTTATTTGTAAATGAAGAAATTGATATTTCATTAGAGGATATAACAAGATTAATAGAACTTGCACCCAACGTAAAAGATATGTTTTCAAAAGCAGTGGATGCGAATTTTGGTTCATCAAAAGACATGTTTGATTTATTAAGGAATATTATTGAAATTTATAAAGATGAATTGAAAAGAGAAGATCTCAGTCAAGAACAAAGAGAAAAAATTTACGATAGAATAGATCAGCATGCTAAGGATGCACATCAACATGATGATAATAATAAAAAGTTTATCAATGGATTAACAGGCGTAGTTTTAACAGCAGTAGTCGGTACGGCTATAAAATTTGGACCGCAGATTATTAGATCTGTGATTAAGAAGTAAACTAATGAAATAGAAATAAGTTACCTGTGTAAGAAACAAACACGAAAGAATCCTACATGCATACCTTTTATAAATTTCACATTAATATTATGCATACCATAAACTTTTGGACTTTGAAAACAAGCAAAAGGAGTGCAATATAAATGAATGAAAATCACCAATACAGTAAACAATTCACTCCGCAACAAGCAAAAACAATTGTCGATCAACTGTTCATTCAAGCGGAGCGACAAGACGATGAAGCGCTCGGGAAAATTACGCGGTCGTTGCTCGCTGCGGATGAAACGTACCCGCAGACGATCCACATCGTCTTCGAGCGTGCGTTTGCGGGAGCCCTACGACATGCATTTCGCAAAGAGCCCTTAAAGTCAACGGAGCAAATCATATCGATATCTGACATCCTGTCTATCGGTCCGGTGGAATCTCTCCATACAGATGAAGGAATCAAGAACCGATTTTGTTGGCTTCAAGAACATCTCCGGGCTGACATCCAAGAACAAGAGAAAGAATTCCGAAGTGCGGTACAGGACATCAAAAGCATCCTTCCACACTTACCAATCATTTTCTGGGCTGGTAACAACGCAGCAGAACAAACTGGCCTACGATTTGCCACCTATCTCTTGTGCGGTCAGCCAAATGAAATTAGTGAAATCAACAGTACCAAAGCATATGAATCCCTGTACAGAACCGCAGAGCATAGCGAGGAGATTCACATACTGCGTTCCAGTGAACTGTCACCTGAACAGTTGCTCGAATTTTACGCGCATTATGAACCGTGGAATTGGAACCCAGCTCGACGTGCAGCAATCGAACAGGAAGGCGAATCACTTTTGTATGATGGGTCTTACTTGCGAACTTGAGAATTCGACGAACTGTGGAGCTCAAATGAAGATCGCCACGACACGTTTATCATGAATTGTGCACGTCAGTTACAATCCGTGTATCCTGGCGAATATTACAACGTATTGCGTCTCATTGGACAAGTATATGGCGAACTTGAACAGTATACGGGTGATCCGTGGATTGAATACCGCGTGAAGGAACTGATCCGGCACGGGGGGCTCGCGACCAGAGGGGATATTGATGACTGGCGGAAATATGAGATACGAGTAATAGAGTAGAAGAATATTATTCCTAATATTAAAATTAGGTGTGAGAAACAATCGTGAATTTTTAAACAATCAAGAAAGCATCATCCCAAGGTACCTTTGTTTGTTGTACAGATGACCGTTAGACTATGCCTATGCGGTAACAGCAACTGAAAAAACGGAGTCGGAACTTTGTGTCCACCTCCGTTTTTTACTATTTACAGTACTTTGATTCAATGGATACATATTTTATTTCTCAAACTCGATTTCATGCTTTTTAATCTTATAGTTTAAATTCTGTCTGGATATTCCAAGCTGATCAGCCGAATTGGTTAAGTGGTAATTGCAGCGTTTTAATGTATTTTCGATAATTTGCCTTTCATATTGTTCGACTGTTTCTACCAAATTAATTTTAGGGTTGTAAGATGCTGTTGTAATACCGTCTATCCGAGCATCTACCGTTTGTAAGTATTCTGGTAGGTGTTTTATTTCAAATTCAGATTCGTCAGGAAAGCGATTAATCATCCACTCAATCATATGTTTCAATTGTCTCAAATTACCGGGAAAATGATAATTTTTCAAGAAGGTGACAGCTTCCGATGCAAATGAGCGCCTTATATTACTGTTATTACCTCCAAATATTTTAAGAAAGTACTCTGCGTACTGCATGATTGATGTCTGCTGGTCCTGTAAGGAAGGAAGGTGAAATGAGATTGAGCTGAGTTCGTAGAAGAGGCTTTCGTTCAATCGCTGTTCCTGAATGGCCTCCCAGGGCTTTTCATTCAGCAGAGAAATAATTTGTGTGTCTACCTCGATTTCCTCGTCACTCCCATTGCGGATAATCGTGTTGGTTTTAAGCGCATTAAAAAGTCTTTCCTGGATAAATAGCGGCATTAACGTCAGCTTATCTATTATTAATGTGCCTTTATGTGCAAGTTCTAAGAAGCCTGCTTTACTGTTAGAACCAAATAGCATATTGGACAGTGATTGAGGAGAAAGAAGGCCGCAGTTGATCATAAATACAGGCTTACTTAAAAGGTTCTCAGCATAGAAACGAGCTAAAGCATTTTTTCCTGTACCTCGATCACCATAAAATATGAGGTTAGCAGATGGGTTTCCCAGTTGTTTTAACTCCGTGAGTATTGAAGATAGTACTTTAGTGTCTGAAAAGAAACATGAATGCTGCTTTTCTTCATTTATATCATCTTGTGTTACTTCTGTTTGCCGCGCATAAAGAGTTTCGATAAAATCTTCAGTTTTGGAAAAATCTTTTGTAATGAGAATATTTCCGATTTTTTGTTTGCCGATCAGAAGAGGTATATTTCTCTGATAGACACTATATCTCTTTCCACTATTTGAAAAGAATATGTTGCTTGATGCGATTTCCTTATTGTTAGTGAGTGAGTAAATTGAGGAAGCTTGATTGATTTTATGCGAGAAAACCTCGGCAGCGTATCTCCCCTGAACATCTTTTGTTTCTCTTGAATCCAATTCCCCTTGCTTTTTATTATAAAGAACAATTTTTTGGCTATTATCTATGAAACATATTCCCTCTTCTAATTGGTCTAAGATTATTTCAAACTGACGTAAATACTGCTGATACTTTTGTATTTCCGTATTCTGACGGTTAATAGTTGTAACCTGCCGCAAGATTATAAGAGCTTCTGAATTATTAATCGCGTGTATATTGACTAAAGCTTGGTTTTGTCCAATAGACATATCTATATTCTTCATGTCTATTCTATTCAAGAAGAACTGAGAGATTTTCGTAGAAGGAAGATAATTCTGTATAGATTTGCTAATCAGTTGGCTTTTAGTGGCGCCAGGGAAATAATCTATCGCTGATTGATTAAGTGTTTTAATAAAACCATGGTTATCAATAATTATAATTCCTTCGAAGAGAAAAGGTGCCAATATCCGGGTTGCATTTGTTAAATTGGATTCATTCATTTTTTTCTCCTTTTGTAAAAATATTTTTCTTTCATTGAAATTAATAGGTTTAGAAAATATAATCAATCATATCATAATTTTTAGAATAGAAAAATAATTATAAGAAAAAATTTTTTCGTAAAATATTTTTCTGTTTTGGAATGTAGAATGGAGAGGAGATATGGAATGAAGAAAGTAAACTTAGCTGGAGTAAAAGTAGTGGACGTGCATGCGCACCCATTTACGGAAAATCGAACAACCCAATCACCAGTCGGATTTTTACGGAACCTTTCCTTATCAGTAATTCCGGAGATGTTTTCAGACTTGAGTGAAGTGGAACAACATCAGCCGTATCCAGGATCAAACATGTGGATCCAGAGGCTGTTAAGGGGAATGTCGCGTTATCTTAATTGCGATGAGGAAATTGAAGCGATTGTCCATGCGAGAAATGAACAGTCAAAAGATTTTTCTTCCTACACACAAAAACTTTTCAGGGATGTAAACCTGCAGGGGGCTATCATGGATTTTGGCTATCCGCAACCTCCGATAGACAGAGAGAAGTTCGAGGAATTATGCGATATCAAGGTTTGGGAAATAAGTAGAATAGAGCCTCTTATGGTGGAACTCTCCGAGAATCATCAATTGTTTGACGATTTTATTAACCTTTATAGAAAGCGCTTACAAGAAGACTTGAGCAAAGATCATGTAGTAGGATTAAAAACCATTATTGCTTACCGAAGTGGCTTGGATGTTGAAGACATTGATGAGTTTGCAGCGAAAGAAGAATATGAAACGTTTAAAAACGATACAAGAAGTCCTGTGAAAAGGCTGCGAGACTACTGTTTCCATATTGCGATGGAATGTTGTACTGAAGCAGACAAATTTATGCATATCCATACCGGCATTGGTGATGGAGAAGTTGTACTTCCTAAAGCAAGTCCAAGTTACTTGTTAGATATTTTCCGGCAAAAAAAATATGAAAATACAAAAGTTCATCTTGTACACGGAGGCTATCCATGGATGGAGGAGGCTGCCTTTATAGTCAGTATCCTTCCCAATGTATATATGGATATTTCCCTGCAAAATCCGTTTACGGCACATGGAGTCGAACGGATTATGTCTCAAGTATTTGAATTGGCACCGTTTGATAAGGTCATGTATGGATCAGATGCTTTTACAGTCCCTGAAATGAACTGGATGGGTGTTAAGATTTTTATCGAAAACTTTGAGCGGGTACTGAATTCTTGGGTTGAAAAAGATTACATGGATGTAGAAAAGGCTCAATATATCGGAGAAATGGTTCTCTACAGGAATTTCGAGAAGATTTATAATATCACATTATAAAAAACAATAGGAAAGGGGCAATTTTATGAGTGATCATTTACAGTTGGATCTTCAGCCGAAAAGGACCTTGAAATTCTGGCATATTTGGGCTTTAGGAGTTGGAGCGGTAGTCGGTGACGGGATATTTCTTTTGATGGGTGAAGGAATTGCTGTGGCAGGACCAAGTTCAATTATTTCGTATGGAGTAGCAGGTCTATCACAGTTATTTCTAATTATGGCATTAGTGGAAATGGCGGTTGCCATGCCTAATGCAGGCGCAATGTCACACTGGGTTGAGCGGATTATGGGGAAATCTTGGGGGTTCATTGCAGGAATGACTTTTGCGATCGGCTGGATTATAGCAGGCGGCAGTGTAGGACTAGCGCTTGGAAAAATCACAATGTGGTATTTTCCAAGTTTAACTGCTAATTGGTGGCCGATGGTGTTTGCACTGGTGTTTATTACTATATTTGCTTTGATGAATATAGCGGGTACCATGCTTGCAGCCAGGATACAGCTTTGGCTCGTGTTGGGCCTGGTTGCTATAATGATCGTATTTGCGCTTATTGGTCTTAAAGATGTAAATCTTAGTAATTTCACACCACTAATGCCGCATGGAACTTCCGGATTTTTAAGTGCAATTCCTTTAGGTACATACGCATATTTAGGCGCGCTTACACTTGTTACAGCAGGCGCTGAAGCTATTAATCCTGAACGAGATCTTCCGCGCGGACTAATCTGGTCAAGTCTGACATTCTTATTTATTTATTCTTTTGCCCATTTTGTACTTCAAGGGATCATCCCTTGGCAAAATGTGTCAATTGACAGTTCGCCATTTACAGTAGCGGCAGGTCAAGTTTTTGGTGTCGCAGGTGCATTTATTATGAATACTGCTGCATGGGTAGCCGCAGCAACTACTATTCTCATGGGAACTATTTATGCGACTTCCCGTATTTTTTATTCTCAGGCAAGGGAAGGTATGTTACCTAAATTCATGGGTAAAATACACCCTAAGACTTTCACGCCCATTAATGCAATTCTAGTAATTTGGGCTGCGACTGTTTTATTGATTGTTATCGGTCAATTTAATCCAGATTTAATATATATAGAGTTGTCCAATCAGCTTGTGATTGCCTGGTTGTTTTCATGGGGGATTACATTGGTTGCCAGTGTGATTTACAGAGTACGCTACAAAGACGAAGTAGCAAAGTTATCATGGAGACAACCCTTGTTTCCGTTATTCCCTGTATTAGGGTTTATCGGTATAGTAGTTGTTCTTTATGGATCCTTCGTCAATGATCTTGGGACGTTACTTAGAGGGGCTGCTTGGCTAACTGTGCTGTTTGTTCTATTTAAAATCTTTAATAAAAATGCCTTTCGCGAAAAGAGCGCGGAACCAGTGAAAGGTGATTTGGATTATGAATAACAAATACTATTTGAATCAATTAAAAGATGAAGTAATATCCATTCGAAGAGAACTCCATCAAAATCCCGAGCTGTCTTTCAAAGAGTATCAAACTGCTGAAACAATCAAAAAGATTCTTACCGGATGGGGGATCAACTATAAAGAAATTGGGGAAACAGGGGTGTTTGTTGATATCACCGGCAACCCTTCAGGCAAAACCATAGGCTTGCGTGCTGATATTGATGCACTGCCTATTCAGGAAGAAGCAGATGTTTCTTACCGTTCCCGTAATAATGGAGTAATGCATGCATGCGGTCATGATGGGCATACGGCTATGTTATTAGGTGCAGCTAAACTGCTGCATGAAAAAAAAGATGAACTTCAAGGTACTGTGCGTTGTATTTTCCAGCCTGGTGAAGAATTGGATGGAGCTGCACAGGAGCTCATTGATAAAGGAGTACTTGAAAATCCCTCAGTAGGATGCGTGGTCGGTATGCATTTATGGCCTTACCTACCGTTTGGAACTGTTGGTGTAAAGAGCGGAAGCATGACAGCATCGTGCGACGATTTTAAAATTATTATTAAAGGCAAGGGGGGGCATTGTGCAAGACCCCATCTGGGTATTGATGCTATCAATATCGCAACAAAGTTAGTTCAAGACGTGCAAGAAATTCCATTGAAACACACAAGTCCTACTCAGCCAGCTTTAGTTCATATTGGTAAAATTCAAGGCGGAGAAGCTAATAATGTAATAGCAGATACGGTAGAAATAGAAGGAACGGCAAGATCATTCTCTGCGGCAACGAGACAATTAATCAGAGGAAAAATTGAAGATATTTGTGAAGCTGCAGAAAAACTATGGAACGCAACTATAAAGATAGAATATATTATTGGTGCTCCAGCAATCAATAACTCACTCAGTATGACAGAAGTATTTAAGGCAACTGCTGCTGATTTGTTAGGCGATACTCAAGTCTATGAGTTGGATGAACCTTCGATGGGTGCTGATGACTTCGGATACTTTTCGGAAAAAATACCGTCGCTGTACTTCCGGTTAGGTATCAAAAAAGACAATGAAGAAATATTTGATCTGCATCATCCCAAGTTTCACTTCGACGATACGGTCTTGATTTGCGGGGTTGAATTATATACAAATATTGCCGAAGAATTGCTGAAAAGGAGAGAGTGAAATGACGTCAATTAAACTAACGAGTATGAACTCGAAGCAAGAAGAAGTATTAGATAGAATTGAGCGCGAGAATATCCAATATGTACGTGTAGAATTTTTAGATTACGCAGGGACAATCCGTGCCCGCACTATTCATAAAAGTCAAGTGAGAAGCGCAATGGAAACGGGGGTTAATTTCAGTACTGCGATTATGAATTTCAATATGTTTGATACGATGATTGAAAATGCAAGATATGGAGCAGATGATGGTGATTTCTTTGCTATGCCTGATCCAGACACTTTTGTAATTCTACCGCACAGAAATCAAACAGCGCGTATGTATGCTGATTTAGTAGATGAAGATGGAAACCCTTGGCACGGTTGTCCCAGAAGTGCGTTAAAAAGGCTGTTGAAGGAAGCCAAAGAAGAAACCGGCGGCGAGATTAACATGGTCTACGAACAGGAAGCCTACTTGCTGAAAGAGCGTGACGGGAAACTTGTACCGGCAGATAACAGCTTATGTTTTTCAACAGATGGATTAGATATTCAGGAAGAATTTGTTCAGAAGTTTATTGAAATAATGTATGAGTTTGGGATCGAAACAGAACAGATATCAAGTGAATATGGTCCTGGTCAACTGGAAATCAATACAAAATACGATGAAAGCCTAAAAGCGACTGATAACCAAGTAACTTTCCGTCAGCTATTCAAACATTTAGCTAGGGATATGGGGATGGTGGGGACTTTGGCGCCGAAACCTTTTGAAGAATACGCAGGCAGTGGGTTGCATGTCCATATCAGTATATTTGAAGGAGAACGAAATGTTTTTAAAGAAACTAATGATAGCAGAGGGTTAGAGCTTTCCGATACTGCCTATCACTTTATCGGTGGCATTTTGCACCACGCGAAAGCACTTTCCGCAATAGCGGCGCCTACTATGAATTCATATAAGCGCCTGTTGCCTGGAACTTTTGCTCCTGCGCATGTTTGTTATGGTGTAGGCAACCGTTCTGCTCTCGTCCGTGTTCTTGAACCCCGCCGAGAAAGAAGATTTGAATACAGAGGTGCTGATGGAACATGTAACCCGTATATGTTGTCATCCGCATTGATTGCTGCAGGATTGCATGGCATCCGACAGAAGATGGATCCTGGTCTTCCAATTGAAAAAGATATTGCTTCATTATCTGCTGAAGAATTAATAGCATTAGGCGTAGAAGATGCACCAAGGGATCTAAAGGAAGCTCTTTATTATCTTGAAAAAGATACGATACTAGCAGATAGTATCGGAAGAGATATTTGGGAAGAGTTTATTAAAGTTAAAAAATCTGAATGGAACTATCATTTTTATCAAGTAAATGAATGGGAAAGACAGTTGTTTTCTTCTGTTTATTAACTATTGTCAACGATTCGGAAGGTTGCTCAAGAGTTAAGTTACTTTTTAGAAGGTGGAGATATGTTTGATGAAACCAGAAACTATTATTGAAAGAGAAAAAAAGGTAATTTCAAAAGCACTTAATCTTCGATTCCATCCTATTTCCGTAGAGAGTGCATCTGGAACGAGAATTATTGATACAGAGGGAACATCTTATCTAGATTTGACAGCAGGTTGGGCAGTAGCAAACATCGGTTATAGCCGAGAAGAAGTTGCAAAGGTGATATATGATCAATATAAAAAGCTTTCATTCACTACCCAACTGAGTGCACCAAGTGAAACAATGACTCTGCTGGCAGATGAACTTATCGGTATTTCACCGGGTACATTTGAGAAAAAAGTATGGTTTGGACATTCAGGCTCGGATGCAAATGAATTTATTAGCAAGTTTATACCAGTGGCTGCCGGACGTTCAAAAATGATATCTTTCTTCGGTTCATACCACGGACAAACAATGGGTGCTTCCTCCCTTTCGGGACATGCAGCTCAATCAATGTTTGAGGGAAGAGGCAATGTCGTTAAAATTCCGTACCCAAATGAATTCCGGCCATTCAGCGGAATTAAAGAAAATATCAAAGAACAGGCTATTCACTTTTTACAAGAGGTATTTGCTACAGTATGTCCGCCTGGAGAAACTGCAGGCGTAATTATCGAAGCGATACAGAGTGATGGAGGAATGGTACTGCCACCTGAAGGTTTTTTACAGGCTCTAAGAGAGATATGCGATCAGCATGGAATCTATCTGATCCTAGATGAAGTGAAGGTGGGCCTAGGACGGACTGGAAAATGGTTTGCGTTTGAACACGATAATATTATTCCTGATGCAATTGTGGTCGGTAAATCTCTTGGTGCGGGTGTACCTATAAGTGCGGTTATCGGGCGAAAGGAAATCATGGATGCTGTTGCGGCTGGCCATATGTTCACTGCTAGCGGGAATCCTATTTCAACTGCCGCAGCCATAGAAAATTTAAGTATTATTAAAGAAGAAAATTTAATGAGTAATGCAACAGAGCGCGGAAAGCAGTTTTTGACAGGTCTTGAAGAAATGAAAAAGAAATACAATTTCATTGGAGATGTAAGAGGTAAAGGGTTGGCAATAGGAATTGAAATCGTTGGTTCTAGAAGCACCCAGCCGGATCCGTTAGCGACTGCAGCGATATGTTACCGGGCTTATGAATTGGGTTTACTTCTATATACGGTAGGAATTCACGGGAATGTACTGGAGATCACACCTCCGCTTATAATCAATAAGGATGAAGTACAAGAAGCTCTGAAACTTTTGGAAACTGCTTGTGAAGATATAGCGCAAGGCAATTTTGATTATACCAAATTAGAAGAATACACAGGTTGGGGTTAACATCTTAAATATGACTACAGAAAGGTTGCAGTTAGAATATGAGGGTTTGTATCTTACAGCACGAAGGTCTAGTTGCGCCTGGTTTTATAAAGGAATGGATGATCAGCCGGTGTCATGAAATGCAAATTATTCGTGTGGACTGCGGGCAAGAGTATCCCTTAATCGAAAATTTTGAAATGCTTATTATATTAGGCGGCCAAGCGGGTGCGTACGAAGAACAGAAATATCCCTGGTTAATCCAAGAGAAAAAATGGATCCGCAGTGTGGCGGACAGTGGAAAACCGATCTTCGGAATATGTTTAGGAGCTCAACTACTTGCTGATATCTATGGAAAGACCGTAAGAAAAGCGAGGCATAAAGAAATAGGTTGGTGGCAGATTTCTTTTAATGAAAACAGCAAGTCTCATGTTTTGCTGGAAGGCTTGCCGAATGAAATTCCATTTTTTCAATTTCATCAAGATACATTTGACCTGCCTGAAGAAGCTGTACTTCAAGCAGGCAATGAAGCATTCCATAATCAAGCATTTACAATAGGACGTTCTATTCTCGGAGTTCAATTTCACCCCGAAATTGACAAAGAATATTTACAGCGTATACTAGATCAATTTGGTGACTCCTTTGAAAAAGATCGCTATATACAAACATCTCAAGAAATAGCCAATCAAGAAACTTGCCAGCAAAGTAAAAAATATCTATTTCAGATCTTGGATAACTTTGAACATTTAATTGACCAAGAGAATACTAGCTCTACAAAAAACACAAAGTGTATGTAAAATAACAATTTAATACTTCTGGGAGAGAGGCAGAGTGGAGGGTACTGGTGTGAGAGATAAACTTGAATGTATGAACATTTATGAATGTCTCACGTGTAGGATCCTTTCATTTAGGACGGCAGGTCAACTTTAGTAATTCGTTAACTTGTCGTCCTGTTTTAGAATAAAGTATCAGGTCCCCACACAAATCAAAAACAATTCTGAATTGTACTAGAGTTGTGTGAGAACCTGGTACCTTTACAAAAACGGTGCTAAACTGAACAAGACACAGAACTCTCAGGAGTTTCGTGTCTTGTTTTACGTAGACAGAAAAAAGGGTATGGATTCTATAAGAGAACCCATAAATGGAAGATAGTCATCAACAAACTAGTAATTTGTCATATGGGAGTGACGATCATCATATACATATAGGGTGTGCAAAAATAAGAGTACATAAAGGGGGTAGAACGATTGTTGAAGAAGTGGATGATGGCATGTGCGATTTTTCTGCTGGCGGTTACCGGAACGATGCAGTCTGCAGAAGCTGCAAGTTTTAAGGACATGAAGAAGAACAGTTCTTCGCTGTATGTGGAAGTGAATTATCTGGCGGACCTGGGAATCATCAGCGGGTATCCGGACGGCCGGTTCAAGCCGAATGAGCCGATCGCAAAGAAACATATTGCGGCAATGCTCGTCAAGGCACTAGAGTTGCCGATGACGGATTTAGTGGACCCGGGATATAAGGACGTTCCGAAAACACATCCTTATTACGATGAAATAGCAACAGCGTACAAGGCGGGACTATTTTCCAAGGCAGCTAATTTCAAACCGGAGTCCAGCATATCACGTGCATTTATGGCGCGGTTGATGAGCAAGGCATTTAATTTGAAGGTGCAAAATAAAGCTTACTATATGCCATCGTACAGTGATGTGGGAAGAAATTCGGAATTTCATACAGATATTATGAGGGTATCGACCAATAACGTCGCCACCGGTTATCCGGACGGGACATTCAAGCCGAATCAGCTGATCACCCGTGCGCATTTCGCCGCATTCCTGACCCGGGCGATGACAGCAAGGACGATGAATATTATGCCGGACGCTGGTTATATGTACTATTACACGGACGGCTCCAGCACATACCGCTACGATCATGAGGGCAAAGAAGAGAACGGCCTGGACTACTGGCGCATTACCAATGAGACGGAATATGAAGACATTCCGCGCCTCGGCTTTGTGCAGGATTCCTCGTACTACGGGGAAGGATACGATGACTGGGCCCATTTCGATCAATATATCCCGCATCCTTTCGTGGTGACGCAGATTCATCATCATGATGAGATAGGGCCGGTTGGTTACGGTAACGGGTGGATTACCTCTACAAACGGAAAGAAAACAGTTCGCGGTACAGAGTATCGTGACGTGCTGGTCGTTGAAAGTTACTTCCCGTGGAGTAAAGAAACTGTGATCGAATACTACGCAAAAGATATTGGCTTGATCCAGCGAGTGGACAGTTTAGGGAATGAACTGTACGGACTGGTGAAGCGTGTGAAAAAATAAGTGCACGGACTTGGTCCTCAAACAATGTCAGGACTATTCTGAATTGCTTGGGGACCAGATCCTTTACTAAATGAACTATGTATATATGTAAGATTCCTGTCCATACTATATAACGCAAAAGAACTCACATTCCAAAGTAGCTCAGCGGTAGAGCAATCGGCTGTTAACCGATCGGTCGCAGGTTCGATTCCTGCCTTTGGAGTACATAAAAAACTCTCCCGACCGGCTTAGGTCAGGAGAGTTTTTGCTTTGCACGGACATACATGTTTGTTTCGAAGGCGCCTCATTCATCATTCCATGCTGTTCCGTTGACACGTTTTTCACTCATCAGTTCACTGACAGTGCCCAGACGAAAACCCTTTTCTGTGATTTGTGTAATCATATCTTCCATTCCTTCAGCTACAGGTTTAGTCGGGTGCATTAAAACCATCGAGCCATTCTCCACTTTGGATACGACTCTGTTCACCATTTCATGAGTCGCCGGCTTTTTCCAGTCGACTGTATCCACTGTCCATAAAACCGTATGCATTCCCAGCTGACTTGCGGTTTCAACCGTTTGCTGGTTGAAACTGCCGCTTGGCGGACCGAACCATTTGGGCGAGGAAATCCCGAGTGTTTTTATGATGACCTCATTTGTCATTTTTAATTCTTCCATTGTTTCAGCCTCTGATTTCTGCTGTAAATCGGGATGACTGTAAGCGTGGTTTCCAATTTCATGCCCATCATTATAAATCAATTTAGCTAAATCGGGATTTTTGCTTACCCAGCTGCCGTCGAAGAAGAACGAAGCTTTCGTTTTATGCTTCTTCAGTACATCCAAAATTTCAGGAATATATTCATTACCCCAGGCAACATTAATTAAAAATGACACCATCGGTTTATCAGGATTTCCTTTGAAAATGGGGTGGGGGCCCACATCTTTCAAATGAACAGAGGGGGAAGTTTCTTTGTACACGACTTTTGATTCATCCAATTTGCCAGTCGCTTTCATTTTCTTATAACTGGCTTCCAGATCCACTTCCAGTCCATTGTAGCCCGGGATGGCTTTCCAAACTCTGTCGACCTTTGCATCCACCGCCGGGATATGATGCGCCTTGCTGAATGATTCTAATTCTGTCGTCAGTCTGTCTTTGCCATTTTTAGATGCGGAGGCAGTGCTTACTAGATTCGTATCTGCTCCCTTAAGATTGGTGAAAAGAACTAAGTAAAGTAATCCTATACAAGCAATGAAAGAAATAAGCCAGAAACGTTTCAGTTTATATCACCTCTTCTCTAGTCAGTAGTGTTTCCTGTACTTGAATAAGTATGCTTGATTTGAGGAAGTGATAGAGCAGGGTTTTGAATCATTTTGACAGATATTGAATAGATCATTACTCGTTGTAAAATGATCCGTGCTGAAGGATATCGAAAAACCATTTTATTGCAAAAAAAAAGAGGTTATATAAAACCAGTTCCAAGTTAAAATAGCCTACCTGTGCACCACATAACTCAAGAGCAATTCAGAATAGTGCCTGAGTTGTGTGATACACACGTAAACAAAATCAGAAACTGGTATATTTTGATAATTGGTAGGATAGCTTCCGGTCGTGTGACAGGTCCGCGAATTGGTTTGCCGTTTTTGCACGGGGCGATGCCAGTTTCTCCACAGCAAGCCAGTTTTGAGAATTATAAAACAGGAGCCACCGCAATATCAGTTTGAGCTGATTTCAGCGGTGGCTCCTGTTTGTGTTATTCAATCTTAGGCTAAGGTTTAGACAGTTTCAGCAGTTAGCGAACGAAATGGGTCGTCACTTAGTCCTGCTTCTACTACTAATTTAGCATATTCTTGTGCCGCGAATAGTGAATGATCACGGTAATTTCCGCATTCGAGTGCAGAAACAGCGGGAATATGTTCAGTTTCAATTACTTTGTTAAGTACTGTTGTAAGTGCCGCAGCAACATCTTTTGGTTCATGTTCATTCCAGATAATCATATAAAAACCTGTTCGGCAGCCCATGGGAGAAATATCGACGATTCCTTCTAGTTCATCACGCAAGTATGTGGCAAGCAAATGTTCTAGTGTGTGTATCGCTGAAGTAGGGATTGAATCGTGATTAGGTTGTAAAAAACGTAGATCATATTTCTGTAATACACTCCCTTTTTCATGTTGTTCTGTGCCAGCCAATCTTACATATGGAGCCTTTACTTTCGTATGATCAAGTAAAAAACTTTCGACTAATGCCATTGTTATCATCCTTTCCGTAGTTGATATATAAACTATCACAACTTCACTAGTGTTGTAAATAAATATTTACTAATATTTAGAAAAGTGAATTATTACATTGACAGTCTCTTATGACTAGGATATTATATTTATAATTCCGATATGACTTATTGGTATTCTTTAATTAAAGATCATTTAAAAATTGTTTTTAGAAGAATAAAAGACTTATCATACAAAATGAATTGAGGGGGGATTTGAAATGACCGTAAAAGAAGTGAAGAAAGGAAATGCATTTGCACTTTTACCATTAATTATTTTTGTAGCGCTCTTTATTGGCGCTGGTGTATTGACGAAGGACTTTTCGAATATGCCGCTAAACGTAGCAGTGATTATTGCTTCTGCAGTTGCTTTACTAATGAATCGAAAAGAAAAATTCGAGAATAAAGTGAGTATATTCACGAAAGGCGCAGGCCATCCCAATATTATGTTAATGGCAATTATTTTCATACTTGCAGGTGCTTTTGCGACGGTCGCAAAAGGCATGGGCGCTGTAGATTCTACTGTTAATTTAGGATTGTCTCTACTGCCTGCAAATCTATTGATGGTAGGGCTGTTTGCTATTGGCTGCTTCATTTCAATATCAATGGGAACTTCAATGGGGACAGTTGTAGCTTTGGCGCCAATTGGAATTGGTATCGCAAGCCAGACGGATATCCCGGTGGCACTGACGATGGCAACGGTGATCGGTGGGGCGATGTTTGGAGATAATTTATCGATGATTTCAGACACAACCATCGCAGCAGTCAGGACCCAACATACAAAAATGAAGGATAAATTCAAAGTGAACTTTTTCATAGTATTGCCGGGTGCCATTTTAACAGCGATTATTCTGGGTGTTATTACGCGGGGAAATAAAGCTGTAATCGGTGCGGATTTTCATTATGAACTAATAAAGATTCTTCCGTATATTGCCGTATTGGCTGCGGCATTAGCGGGCGTGCATGTACTGATCGTGTTAATTGGCGGTACGATTTTTGCCGGTGGTGTCGGATTGGCTGACGGGTCTTATAGTTTTGGCAGCTTCTTAAAAACGATTGGTGAAGGATTAATGAGTATGGAAGATTTAGCGATTATTGCACTCTTGATTGGTGGTCTGGTGGAGGTTATTCGGTATAATGGCGGGATTGATTATCTTCTGTATACTGTAAACAGTAAAATAAAATCGAAAAAAGGTGCGGAATTTGGGATCGCAGGATTGGTCAGTGCGGCAGCAATTGCTACTGCCAATAATACAATTTCAATTGTTGTTACAGGCCCATTAGCAAAAAGTATTGCTGATGAGTATGAAATTGATCCAAGAAAGTCAGCGAGTCTACTCGACACTTTCGCTGGCAGTTGGCAAGGAATTTTGCCTTATGGAGGGCAAATGCTTGCAGCGGCCGGACTTGCAGCGATTTCACCGGTAAGTATTATCCCGTATTCGTTTTATCCGATTTTAATGGGTGGTTGTGCAATTCTTGCGATTCTTATCGGATATCCGAAACTAGGCACAAAGAGTAAAGAAGTGAAACAGGTCGCTACAGTGCCTGTAGAGGAATAAAATAAATTACTTACTCATTATGTTTTCCAGTTTTATAATAAAGAAGGCATTAGGAAAACAACAGACTACTCATAAACTTCATAAATAGTAGAGAAGGTAACCACTCAGTCAGCTGATGTGGTTATTTTTTTATGGATATGAATTTTCTCTCAAGGTTTGAAACTTTTTTAGTAATTTCCCATCTATACGCAGCTAAGAGAATAGGGTGTTTAGAGAGGATGAAAGAAATGAAGAAGTTAGTTGCTATAGTTGGTGCATTCTTACTAGCGTGCAGTTTACCACTTTCAGGGGCTGCAGCTGGTAAGCAAATGTTTTCTGATGTGCCGCCGTCGAAGCATTTTGCGAATGCGGTGAATGAGCTGGCCGCGCGTAACATCATCGGAGGTTATCCGGACGGAACGTTCAAGCCGGGGAATTCGATTACACGAGGCCAAGCTGCGGCGATTATTGCGAAGATGATTGGTCTGGATACATCCTATCGAATAGAACAGAAATTTAAAGATGTACCCGCATCATATGGTTTTAATAGAGCGATTGCGAGGATGGCGGAAGAAGGAATTATCGGTGGGTATCCAGATGGTAGTTTTAAACCGGATGAGCCGATTAAGCGTAAAAATATGGCGGCGATTCTTGTGAAAGCATTTGATTTACCTCGTGATGTAGAGGTGAAAAATCCGTTCAAAGGAGAAGTCGGCATTACAAATGACGTACTGGTTATTTACAAGCTTGGTATCACTTCGGGTACCTCACCTACAACATTCAGCCCGAACGCATCGATTACGAGAGGGCAAGCCTCAAAAATGCTTGTGGCGGCGGAGCAGGTAGTAATGAAGAATGCTGTGACGGTGAAAGCGGGCGACTTAGGATGGCATGCGATGACGGCGGTTATCGATGATCAAGTGAATCCGGACGTATTTCGTGCAGTAAAAGTGAAAGGGAAAAACGACACGCTAAGTCAAGTTCAATTATTTCCGGTCAAAGAAGGAACAGGTGGAGTTGTCATTTGGGGAAGAGACGCAGAATTGAATATGAAGTATCAAAAATATCATGTTCATGTGAAAAAAGAGGGCAGGAAACTACGTTTGACGTTAGAAAAGACGGATGAATCACTGCCGACACTGGTATCGCTCAATACGAAATATAAACCCGTACAAAATATAGCTCTGGCCAAAACGGACGGAGAGAATATCTCTGACAACGTAACGATTGAAAAAAATGAATATAATTTTACGTATATTAGGATTGAAAAGCCGGGCGATTATATCGCGACGGTTCGCTTTTCGAATGGAGACGAAGTGCGCTACAGAGTGACAGCTTTTGAAATGGATGACAGCTTTTTATATGGTACAAATTCGGTAGAAATAGGACCGCCTGTTGACCCGCTTGATCCGGTAAACCCGGAGAAGCCGTTGCCAGGGCAGCTGACGACTTATCTGCCCGAGGATCTGCAGGATGCCGATTACAGAATTGCCCATGTAATGCTCACCATGATGGGGCAGAAAGTGACGCACTATCCAGCCGATTATCTGATCACCGATCCCATCAAAGACGGACCGTACGGCGAAATGCGTGAAATCGAATTTTACGAAAGACAGTTCGGTAAATACAACGAAATGGCGAAGCAGAACATCCTCTACTTAAAATGGTTTACCAAAGAGGATTCGGTCGTTGGCGAGATGCTGAACCGCTGGCTTGAAGGCGATTTCTCACAAGTGACTAAGGACTACCGAACGTTACGCGCGATGACAGACGATGATTACGGCAACTGCGCCGATGTATGTCTGGACGACTTCATCAAAGCCCGTACTAAACGGGCGGAAGAATATTTCCTTAAAACAGTTTCCGGAGCAGAAGCTGTAAAACGTTTCCATGCGGAATGGGGAACAGAATAAATACTGTTGAATAGGGTGCCAGGTCCCAACGTAATTTATAAACAATTCTGAATTAAACTAGAGTTGTGTGTGGACCTGGTACCTATTATCACAAGCGGGAGGCGAAGTGTATGGCAAAGAAACTTGGCCAGAGTTGGAAGAAAGAACATCCTGGCACATTTTTCGGCAATTCGGTAGAGAAAGCAGATCGTGCAGTGAAACAAGCAATGTCTCATCCGGAATAAATGGCAATCGAGCATGCGTTTAATGCAATCGAGCGTGCTGAAAACGCGTTTAGGAATGCGAATCAGTATAACGAAGAGTTAGATACGATTGAAGAACATAAAGGCCAGTTGGATTCGATTCGGCAACAATTGAATGAGACCCGGATGAAAAAAAGGGGAGTAATCGATTCTGGCAATAAGTTATCTTAAAATAAGGTACTTGCGTGAAGAGCACATGTAAGTTTCACGTATAGTTCCTTTACAGTGCAAAAAAACAGCGCACCCTCACAAGAGGATGCGCTGTTTCCATTCACTTGCCACTATCCACTAAGAATTCCTTGGCGACGAGTTCCACCATGATGCCGTCATTATCAATTTTTCCGTTCATGACTTGCATCGTTTCTTCATCAATTTGACCTTCGAGAAGGTCAAGTATTTCTTCGAGTTCTGGGTATTTTTTGAGTGTTTCATCTCGTACTAACGGCAGTGCGTGGTAGGGAGGGAAGTAATGATTTGTCATCTTCCAACAATGCTCAAATTCCCTTTATTATAACGTAATATAATTCTATTAATGAAAGTACTATCCTCGGTGTATTTTGTTACTTTACCTAGTTAATATCTCTTTAATCAGCATATCCATTGGTTTTTTGCCAAAGTCACTTAATAGAATTGTTGAATTTTTGAGTAAGCTATACTCTAAAAACAATCCTTTATAGCACACCAAGATCATTTCTGTGTAAAATTCTTCGTTTTCTTCATTTTTGAATTCCTGAGATTCCATACCTTCTTTTATTATAGATTTAACAATTATATACAATTTCCGGTTTGTGTTATTTATAAATGTTTCATCATCAGGAGAAGATAGTTGGTTAATTAGTACAGCTGATAGAAAGTCGAAACCCATATCATCACAAAAGTAAAAACCTGAAAGTAATATAGCCTGCAATTGATTAGTTAGAGTATAATTCACATCTTTTAGTTCGTTGTACTTTTCCTCATAAACTTCATCTATGAGTTGGTAATGCTCAAGTATTACATCATGCTTCGATTTGAAGTATGTATAGAATGAACCTTTGGAAACGCCAGCCAAATCAGTAATTTCCTCAATATGTACATTCTCAATTCCCTTGTCTTTAAACAATATTAAAGCACTTTTGAATAATTTGTTTTTTGTGTTCTTTGCCTTCTTTTCGCGGCTAATCGGTGTTTTATTATTCATATTAATTCCTCCTGTTAAATTAGATGTTGCTAAATGTTCAGATTAGTTGTACTATTCTATTAAGTATTTGACTTGGGTCAATGACTTAATTCAATGACTGAATTAAATTGTCTGTCTATTTACGTTTATAGTAGCATTTATATTCAGTAAATGAAATCAAGAATTATGTTTTATTAAAAATAATCGAAGGGACGTGTAGTTTTGGGTCAAACAATAGCCGAAAAAATATTTTCTAAAAACTACAATACGAGAGTGAAGGTTGGAGAAGAAAAATTATTTTCTCCAGATATTATCACTGCATATGATTATCCGGGATATATAGATAAGTACGAAAAGCAAATGGAAGAGTTGGATATACACACAGTGAAGAATCCTGAAAAATTCTTACTGTTTATAGATCACTTCTATCCTGCCGGAACGCCTAAAGAACAAGAGATACATCAAATTACTAGAAGGTTTTCTAAAAAATATGGTTTTAAATTATATGAAGGTGCAGGCATTGGCCATCAAGTAATTTCAGAAAAAGGGTATATCAAACCTGGCGAATTTGTTGTTCATTTTGATGGACATATTAGTACAATTGGGGCTCTAGGAGCAATTGGGATGGGAATCAGGAATAGTATGATAGAGGCTTTTGTGACAGAACAAGTCTCACTTGTTGTTCCACCTACAGTTAGAATCAATTTAGAGGGTAAATTGCTCAAAGGAGTTACTTCTCGGGATGTATTCCATTCTATTATTAAACAAATCGGACCCTCAGGTTGTCGCTCTAGCGTAATTGAGTACGGTGGACCTGGTCTTAAATCATTGGAAATGGATGAACGATTTACTTTATGTAATTTAGCTATGTTCCTAGGCGGTGTGTCCGCTGTTATGGAAACAGATGAAGTGACACATGAATATCTTGAAGCACATAATGTGAAAGATTATGAAGATATTTATCCAGATAGAGATGCAAAATACTTACTTGAATATACTATTAAGTTAGATGAAGTGGAGCCTGTTATTGTAATACCGCCAACACCTGCAAATACAGTTCCAATTTCGGAAGTCCTGGGTCTATCTATTGATCACGGATATATTGGATCTTGTGCTAGCGGTCGAATAAAAGATTTCCAACAAGCTTTAGAAATTCTAGAAGGGCGCCAAGTTGCGGAAAGTTTTCGTTTAAATGCGGTGCCAACTACAACGCAAATTCAATTGCAGATGAGTGAACTAGGACTTACTCAAAAATTAATAAGAGCTGGAGCCTTGGTACAAGCATCTTCATGTGATTTCTGTATCGGACAAATGGGAGCGCTTTCAGATGGAGAAAGGTCAGTATCAACTGGGACTTTAAACGTACCGGGACGTATGGGAAGTAACAAAGCTGATATATATACAGCTAGTCCCTATACAATTGCCGCTACTGCAGTAAATGGCAAAATAACTGATCCTAGGACTATGTTATAGGAGGAGAATATATGATTAAGAACTTGGACGGTAGAGTCGCTTGGATATTCGATGAACCAAACTTTGATATCGATTTAGTAGTAGGAGTAAACAATATGAAAATACAAGATATTGAAAAATTGAAAGATGTGTGCATGAGCGATTATGATGTAGATTTTAAAAATCAAGTTCGTGAGGGCGATGTGATAATTGGTGGAGAAAACTTTGGGTATGGGCATCCACATTATCCATCTTGTCGTGCACTGAGGGCGCTAGGAGTTAAAGGAATTATTGCAGAATCCTTCTCACCTGGATTCTATCGTGGGGAATCGACAAATGGGTTTCCGCTTATCGAATGTAAAGGTGTTGTAGATGTTGCTGATCGTTGGGATCGCCTACAATACGATTGGAATACGGAAGAGCTAACTTTTATTGATAAAGGAATTACTTTGAAGAGTGAAAGAGTACCGGAGAAAACTAAGGAGTTAATCAGGTATGGAGATATTATTACTTATTTGCGTGAAAGAAGATTGACATCTTGATTTAATGAAAACGCTAAAGTGATCTGTATCTGGATTTGAACATCCAAAATTCATGAAATTGGAGGAAGTCAAATGAAATCAAAAATGTTTTTAGTAATTATAGGATTTGCATTATTATTATTGACAGCTTGTGGTGAGGATTCAGAAAAAGCAGCAAATTCAAATGATGGTGAAACTTATAAACTACGAGTTACTTCAGCACTTAGCGCAAATCATGGATTGTGGGTAGGCTTCTATGAACCTTGGATGAAAAAGGTAGAAGAAGATTCTGATGGTAGAGTTACATTCGAGACCTTTACATCTGAAGAACTTGTAAAAGCTACAAACGAAGTAGAAGCACTTAAACAAGGCACAGTAAATATTGCTGCACCATTACTTCCTATTTATGAACCTTCAACTTTCCCGCTATCTGAAGTTTCAATGTTGCCTTTAACTAAATCCAGTCCGATAATTGGAAGTTTAGCTTTTAAAGAGTTGATTAACAGTGATGTAGAATTGCAAGATGGAAAAACATTTGCAGAGCTAGAATACGGTGCACAGTCTTTAAAAGTACTGCCGGCAACAATCTCTGAAGAGTATTCAATTTCTACAACCGGTTTAAAGTTTGATAGTGTGAAAGACGTTCAAAAGGCCAAATTACGTACACCATCTCGTATTCATGAGATTTATGCAAAAAAGATTGGTACAAACTCTGTTACAATGCCTACATTTGATTTATATGATGCAATGAGCAGGGGAGCTGTAGATGGAAGTTTCCTTTTCATTTCAGACTGGACAGGATATGGGTTTGAAGAATTGTTTAAGTATACAGTTAACGATATAAACTTAGGTCATTTTAGTTCTCTTCTAGCTATGACAGAAAAGCAATGGGATGAATTCCCTGAAGATATTCAAAAAATCATGATAGATGCATCTGATGAACTTGTTGAAAATGGTGCAGAACTTTGGGTCGATCGAAGCGAAGAAATTATTGCAAACTCTAAGGAGCAAGGCGGAGAATTTGTCAGTTTAAACGATCTGGACCCAGAAGTAAAAGAATTACTTATTGAAGGAATGGAAGATACATGGACTGACTTCATTGAATTGCTTAATAAACAAGGTGATCCAGGTACAGAAATCGCGAAACTGTGGAGAGATATCGTAATTGAGCAGGGCGGAGATGTGCCAGAAGCAGTTAAAGATCTGTAAGTATATCTATAACACTGAAGTCCAATTAGTTAGGAGCGAATACTTATGCATGATTTGGGATTGTTAACGGTTATAGTATTAGGTTTTATCCTACTCATGATTGCAGGATTCCATATTCATACGATATTGCTGACGATTGGTATTTTAGGTCTAATGTATGTCGATGGATTTGATATCATTTCAGGTTTTCTCAGTCATGACCCCTTTACTCAAATCTCAAGTTATACGCTGACGACCATTCCACTTTTTATCATTATGGCTCAGTTCATCTTGAAGGCAGGTGTTGTCGAGGATGCCTTTGCGATGGTATATAACGTTTCGCGTGGAAAGCCCGCAGTCCTCGGTTCCTTGACTATCGTAATTGGAGGTCTATTGGGAGCTGTATCGGGATCAGGTGCTGCTACGTCTGCTTCATTGGGACAAGTAGCAGTTCCTGAACTTACCAAGTACGGGTATAAACCTGCCTTGGCTGGTGCGATTTCTGCAGCAAGCGGTTCGTTGTCAGGAATTATTCCTCCAAGTATTATATTAATTCTTTTTGGTGTAATTACAGAGACGCCGATAAGTAAATTGTTTATTGGAGCAATAGTTCCTGGAATACTTATGATGCTCACTTTAATTGTGTGCTTATTGTTTATGTTTAAAGATCAACGAAAGGAAGAAGATCAGATTTCTGCTGGAGCAAGAGAGATAGGCTGGAGAAGATCTCTTATTATAGTAGTTGTCGGGTTATTTATTTTTACAGTTGTATTTGGCGGTATTTACTCGGGTATCGTTACTCCGACTGAAGCAGGAGCCATTGGAGCTTTAGCGGGTTTATTAACTGCTCTAGTATTGGGAAAGGTAGATTTGAATTTTATCAAATCCTCTGTAAGTGAGACGGCAAAGATCACAGGTATGATTATCCTAATATTAATAGGTGCGAATATATTTAGTCGTTTTGTATCGCTTTCCTTACTTCCGAGAAAAATCACTTTATTATTGGAACCATTACTCGGACACCCAGTATTAATTCTCTGCATTTTATCGGTATTGTTCTTCCTTCTCTTCATGTTTATTGAAGGAGCAGCCGTTATATTAATGACGTTACCTGTAGTGTTGCCTATTATCCAAGCGGCAGATGTCGATGTTCTGTGGTTCGGTGTATTTATTGCAGTTATTAGTACACTAGGTTTAATTACACCACCAGTAGGACTGAGTGTATATGCTGTATCTTCTACAAGCGGCATTTCGTCGGAAGCGATCTTCAAATACGGAATTATGATTGCACTTATACTGACCATTGTTGTTTGTGGATTAATGATTGTATTCCCTAGTTTGGTCACTTGGTTACCTTCAACAGTAAAATAATACAAACTACTAAATATATGTCAGAATCAATCTTCAAAATTTGTATGGATAACCAGATTTTAAAACTGACGTGAAGGATGATCCTAATGAACAAGTTAACGAATGCATATAGGGTTTTTGGTTACTTCAAAAAAGCAGGTATTTTTCTATCAGGAATAGCTTTATTTGGAATGATATTCTTAATCACTGCAGATGTATTATCTAGAAACGTCACTTCTAAATCCATTGCAGGCAGTTATGAAATCGTTCAAAACTATTTCATGAGCCTGGCATCCTTTACTATTATTCTTTATGCATATTCGACGGGTGTAATGCCGCGAATATCGATGGTAGTAGAGAAAATGCCGCGATTTGTTCAGAAGATATTATTGTTGTTAATGCTCTTAGTAGAGCTAATCATTGCGTTGTTATTTACTTACTATACGTTGAATTACTCCTTCACCGGAGTGGCGGAAGGATTCGCTTTTCCTGCAGGAGGAATTTTATTTCCAATTTACCCATTCCTGTTTTTGGTTCCAATAGGCTTTATGGGAATTGCTATTGAAATAGTATTTGTTCTAATGAAAAACATCTTCTCTAAAGAACTTTGGATAACTTTTACTAAACAACAAAGTAGTGAAGAAGCGATGGATCAAACATACGTTTCGTGACATAAGGAGGAATAGACTATGATTAAAGAAAAAAAACTATATACATTAAAAGAATTGATGGATAAAAAAGATTTGATTATAACTGCTGGAGTAGGGGATGCACTGAGTGCCAGAATCGCAAATGATGTAGATGGAATTGATGCATTACTCTCGAGTGGATTTGCTATTTCAGCGCAACTACTGGGGTTGCCGGATATTGAAATGTATACCAGAACGGAAAATGTAGAAACCGTTAGAAGAATGACTTATGTATCCAACAAGCCCCTTATTGCAGATGTAGATACGGGCTACGGCAACGCGATAAATGTAATTAAAACAGTGCATGAGTTTGAACAAGCTGGTGCAGAGGCGATGATATTTGAAGATCAGATTAGTCCGAAACGCTGTCCGATATGCGTGGATGAAACGAACAACATCTTGCCAATCGAAGAAGCAGTGGGAAAAATTAGAGCAGCTGCTGAAAATAAGTCGAATCCTAATACATTGATTATAGCTAGAACGGATGCGACGAATGTAGAAGAATCCATTAAGAGAGCGAAACGCTACCGAGAAGCAGGCGCGGATATTGTCCAGCCTATTTCAAAAGCGTTTCGTAATAAAGAGGAAGTAAAACAATTCGTCGATGCAGTGGACTGTCCTGTCTCTCTCGTCATTGTAGGTTGGTTAGAGGAGTTATCCATGAAGGAAATTCAATGGATTGGGCCCAAAATTGCTCATTTCGCCTTAGTTTCCGTAACGGCCTCTCATAAGGCAGTTGAGAATGCATTTTATGAGATTGGATCCAAGGGGACTACTAAGGGAATGGAAACACCTCGGACACTGCACGGAGAACTGGTCAAGAAACTAGGCATGGATAGGGTAAGTAACATGGAAGAAAAATATTTACCGAGTGAAGAAGTAATTACTAAATAATAGGGTGGTTTTCATGTATGACAACATATAAAGTCGTAAGCAGTTCTCCAACATTCGGAAAAATAACTAGCGAACCGATTATATATCTACAACAAAATGATTGTGAAGTAATCATTTTGAAGGATGACGAGATAAATGATCGAGAAATATTTGCTGACAGCTTGAGAGATGCAGATGCTTTTGTAGTAGGAATTGAAAAAGTAGATGAGCAATTGCTTGCAAATGCAAGAAAACTAAAAGTGATTGCTAAACATGGAATCGGTATTGATAATATCGACCTAGAATTGGCGGAAAGTAAAGGAGTAGCCGTAAAAAATGTACCAAATGCGAGTACAAATGCAGTGGCGGACTACACTATCGGTCTATTGATCTCTTCGGCTAGACATATTCCTCAAACAGTAGAAGAAGTGAAAAAAGGTGAGTGGCATAAGAAGCCGGGGTTTGGATTTTCAGGTAAAACATTAGGCGTTATTGGTACCGGAAGAATTGGTCAGGCAGTAATTCAACGAGCGAATGGTTTCAGTATGAATGTCATAGCTTATGACAAATTTCCAAATCTAGAAAGTGCAAAAACACTTGGCTTTACCTATCACGAGTTAGAAGAGATCTATCGACAGTCTGATTATATTGCAGTGCATACTGACTTGAATCCTGAGACACAACATTTGCTCGACTTAAAGGCATTCAAGAAAATGAAGCCCAATGTAATTATAGTCAATACTGCGAGGGGTGGAATTATAAACGAAGAGGATTTATTGACTGCTTTGAATGAAAATCTCATTGCAGGCGCTGCTTTGGATGTCTTCGAGCATGAACCGGAATTTAATAAGGAATTAATGAAACATGAACGATTTACCGCTTCCAGTCATACAGCTGCCTATACGTACGATTCCTTAGCATTCATGGGAATGGAAACGGCGAAAAATGTAATTCATGTACTGACTAATTAAGATAAACTTCTACTTCATAAATTTATAATTGAGGTAACGTAAGTAACATTATATAGAATGCGTATAGATGGATCATTATAAAAATTCATTAATAAGAAAAAGAGAAACACTTGGAGGTGAAATTTCGTGGTGATTGAATTATTGAAATCGCATGTATCAGTCAGGAAGTATAAAGATATTCCTTTAAGTCAGAAGCAAGTACTCGATATTGTAAGTGCGGGTCAAGCGGCAGCCAGTTCCCATTTTGTCCAAACGTATTCAGTCATTCATGTGACAGACGAGGAAAAGAAAAAGAAACTTGCAGATTTAGCAAAAAATCCTTTGCAAATTAATGGTGCCGGTGCGGTCTTCGTAATATGTATGGATTATGCCAGATTGAAAAAGGCGGCTAGTCTATTAGGGCGTGATATAGAGTTTTCACTTGCTGAAAATACAATAGTTGGCGTAACCGATGCGGGTTTATTTGCTCAAAATATGGTAGTTGCCGCTGAATCAATGGGGTTTGGTATTTGTTATATTGGAGGAGTGCGTAACGCACCTTATGAAATTAGTGAGCTACTTGAATTGCCATATGGAGTTGTTCCTCTATACGGTTTGACGATAGGTGTTCCAGATGAATCTAATGAGGTTAAGCCGAGACTTCCGGTAGAAGCGGTTATTCATGAAAACGCTTACAATAAAAAGAAATATGAGGAGTTAATTCCTCAATACGATATTCAGCTAAAAGCTTATTATCAAAGCAGAGAAACGAATCAAAAAGACACGGATTGGTCGGAGTCCATGACGCGATTCTTGGAAAACCCAAGAAGAGAAAATTTAGGAAAGTTTATGTCGGAGAGAGGATATAAACATAGATAAATCAAGTGTAGAAACAGTATCAATATCAAGCTATACAATCACAAATGAAAACATTATGTACATACTGATTGATCGGTATGTTGGAGGGAGTAAACAAAGTGAACTTTTCTTATTCAGACCGTGTCATTGAATTACAAGAGCAAGTAACAAACTTTATGGAGGAATATATTTATCCAAATGAGGCTGTGTTTCGAAATCAACTGGATGCTCAGGAAAATCGTTGGACTGAAGTTCCGCCTATTATAGAAGAATTAAAAGAAATAGCAAAAGCTAAAGGATTGTGGAACTTATTTCAGCCTGATGAAGAGTATGGTGCAGGATTAACGAATCTAGAATACGCTCCCCTTTGTGAAATAATGGGACGGTCATTCCTAGCTCCTGAAATATTTAATTGTAACGCACCTGATACGGGCAATATGGAAGTCTTGTCGCGCTATGGTACTGATAAACAAAAGCAAGAATGGTTAATACCCTTATTGAATGGTGAGATTCGTTCAGCATTTGCGATGACCGAAAGAGAAGTAGGTTCAAGTGATGCAACGAATATTCAGTCTAGCATCATTCGTGAAGGTAATGAATATGTAATTAACGGAAAGAAATGGTGGACTTCTGGTGCAGGAGACCCTCGCTGTAAAATTATGATTGTCATGGGAAAAAGCGATCCAGATGCTTCAAAATACGACCAACAATCCATGATACTAGTACCAATGAATACAAAAGGATTGACAGTTGAGCGTATGCTCCCGGTATTTGGGTATGATGATGCTCCTCATGGTCATGCGGAAATTACTTTCGATAATGTAAGAGTACCGGCAGAGAACATGCTGTGGGAAGAAGGAAAAGGATTTGCTATTGCACAAGGTCGTTTAGGGCCGGGAAGAATTCATCACTGTATGCGTCTAATCGGTGCTTCTGAGAGAGCACTGGAGCTAATGTGCAAACGTGTACAAGAACGTGAAACATTTGGAAAAAAGATTGCGGAACATGGAGTTGTGCAACAATGGATCGCGGAATCACGGATGGAGATTGAACAAGCGAGACTGCTGACGTTGAAAGCTGCCTATATGATGGATACGGTAGGGAATAAAGTGGCTAAAGCAGAGATTGCGATGATTAAAGTTGTTGCGCCAAATATGGCTACCAAGATAATAGATCGTGCCATTCAAGCGTTCGGTGGAGCGGGTGTTAGTGAAGATACACCTTTAGCTTATATGTATGCTAGTGCACGTACACTTCGCATTGCAGACGGTCCTGATGAAGTACATGCAAGACAAGTCGCAAGATTAGAATTAAAAAAGCATCTATGACAGGAGGAGTGCATCATGAATACAATGGACCTATTTTCTCTAAAAGGTAAGACTGCAATAGTGACGGGTGGTGGACGCGGCCTCGGAGCACAAATTGCGGAGTCTTTCGCTGAAGCAGGTGCAAATATTGTAGTCTGTTCAAGGGATGGAGCGGCGTGTGAAGAGATGAGTCAGAAGTTACAAGAACTTGGCGTTGACACACTGGCAATAAGCTGTGATGTGACAAACCCTGAAGATGTAAAGAAGGTAGTTCAAAAAACAAAACAAAAGTTTGGAAGAATAGATATTCTTGTGAACAATAGTGGAGCAAGTTGGGCGGCACCATCTGAGGATATGCCATTAGAAGCATGGGAAAAAGTTATGAATGTTAATGTAACAGGAACATTTTTAATGAGTCAAGAAGTAGGTAAGGTCATGATTGAACAAAAAGGTGGGAAAATCATTAATATCGCATCAATCGCGGGCTTTGGGGGTACGGATCCTTTCATGCAAACAATCGGCTATAACACCAGCAAAGGTGCCGTGATGACGATGACAAAAGATTTGGCAGTAAAGTGGGGAAAACATCAAATCAATGTAAATGCAATAGCTCCCGGTTTCTTTCCAACTAAAATGTCAAAAGTACTTATTGAACATGGACAACAAACGATCTTGGATGGTACTCCACTTGGAAGACTAGGAAGTGATTCGGATTTAAAAGGACCTGCACTTTTCTTAGCTTCAAATGCATCAGATTATGTCACAGGTGATATTTTAACGGTTGATGGCGGTGCTACAGCATTCTAATACTAAACAAAGAAATTTGATTACCTGTTGTTACTTTATATTTTTAACGGCTTGAGTTGGAAGGGAGGTTATCGAATGAGTGATACGATTGAAGTAAGAAGTGGAGAAGAAGTGAATTTAGATGTACTGCATACATTTATTGATGATCATTTAACCAATATACCGAAAGGTGAATTAGTTATTCGTCAATTCGGCGCTGGTCATTCTAATTTAACGTATTTGCTTCAAATGAATGACTGGGAAGGTGTTCTTAGAAGGCCGCCAATGGGACCAGTTGCACCAAAAGCACATGACATGAAAAGAGAATATACTATCTTGAAAAGCTTGAATCAAGTATTCCAGGCAGCTCCAAAACCCTATTTTTTCTCTGAGGATACTGGAATTGTAGGAGCACCATTTTTTATTATGGAAAGACGTAAAGGAATAGTTCTTGATTCGGAGTTTCCTAGTGATGTAAAGTACCATGCAGAGTTAGGGAGAAAAATTTCTCAATTGATGGTTGATCAACTTGTCGCTTTACATGAAATCGATTATAGAGAAACCGACCTGGTGAATTTAGTCAAACCTGAAGGGTTCTTGGAAAGGCAAGTTACCGGTTGGATCACTCGTTACGAAAAAGCAAAGACAAGTGAGATTAATGGTATAGATGAAATAAAAGAGTATCTAGTAGATCATTTACCAACTTCACAACAACCTACTATTATCCATTATGATTATAAGTTAAATAATGCAATGTTCTCAGAAGATTTTTCTGAAATGACAGGATTATTCGATTGGGAAATGACTACGGTGGGAGATCCATTAGCTGACTTGGGGGTGGCAATGAGTTATTGGATTCAGAATAACGACCCGGATTTCCTGAAAAATGGACTTGGGGAGCCACCTGTTACGGTTATGGATGGTTTTTACACACGCGAAGAATTTATTCAATCCTATGCTGAGAAAAGTGGAAGAGATGTAAGCTCAATTAATTATTATATGGCATTTGCTTATTTTAAATTAGCGGCTATCTGTCAACAAATATACTATCGTTACGAAAACGGCCAGACGAATGATGCACGATTTGAGAACTTTAATGTTTTTGTTGAAAACTTAATTCATTATGCAGTAGAAGTATCAAAAAAGCGAGATCAGGCATGAAAGTTCATGTACTGATGACTAAAGAAGAATTAGATACTGAAAAAATCACATCTACTAAGTCGGTTGTTATTTTTGATATTTTATTGGCTACCTCGACGATTGCAGCTTGTTTTGATCGTGGGGCACAATCTATAAGACCTGCTCTTAATGAAGAAGAGGCACTAAGACTTATTGAAAGTTGCGAAGGTGAAGCAGTTTTAGCTGGAGAAGTCAATGGCAAAACAATTGAAGGGTTTCTAGACCCGCTACCAACGTTGCTTATTGAACATGTATCAGATAAACATATAGTTTTATCTACTACAAACGGTACCATAGCAATACGGAAAGCCGCAGGTGCCAAAAAGGTCTGGACTGCGTCGTTGCTTAATACAGAAGTAGTTGTAGAAAAAGTAATTGAACACTATGAGGATGAAACACTTTTATTAGTATGTTCAGGTTCAGCCGGACAGTTTTGTTTAGAAGACTTTTATGGAGCTGGCTATTTTATTTCTTGTTTACAAATGAAATATAACGAGCAGCTTGAGTTAACCGATAGCGCATTAGGAGCGAAGTGGTTTTATGAAAGTTATCAAGATGAAAGTGAACAAGTTTTAAAAAAATCGCGAGTTGGAACATCACTCGAACAACATGACCATTGTAGTGAGATTCAATATGTTAGCCAAAAAAGTATAATTCGATCTGCGCCTTACGTGAAAGATGGCCTAATAGTACTTGAGTAGAACATAATAGTTTCAAGAATTTAGTTATAGCTGAAATATATAATCTACTTAGTTTAATTAGGTCAGTAGAAGAAACCAAGAAGGAGAGGTTTAATGAAAAATACAGCACACTTTAAATTTTGGCCACCGCGACTCTCGAAGACATTGAGCCTTCCTAAGACTACTATCTTTGACAACTTAACTATGACTGCCAAAAAATACCCAGATAAGACAGCTATAGAATTCTATGGAGGATCTGTAAGCTATCAAAACATACTTGATGAAGCCGAGCAATTAGCGGGTTATCTAGAGTCCAAAGCGAGGGTGAAAGCTGGTGACCGGATATTGTTATTCATGCAAAACTCACCACAGTTTTTGATCAGTATGTTTGCTATACTTCGCATACGAGCAGTCGTAGTTCCAATTAATCCGATGAGCACGACTGAAGACCTTCGCTTTTTTTTAGAGGACGGAGATATTTCTTGTGCATTTATAGGACAGGAACTCTATGAAAAAATAGAACCATTAATAGGTAGTACAACATTGCAGCAAGTAATTGCTGCAACGTATGGTGAATATATTGATGAATCTAAAGCACTTGCAGAGATTCCGAAAGAAGTGCAAGAAATGAAAAAAGATTTACCGAAGACTATAGCTTGGAAAGAAGCGCTAGAGGAACATGTCACACTTTCCTTATATAAAGGAGAAAGTGAAGACATGGCAATGATACCTTACACGTCAGGTACAACAGGATTGCCGAAAGGTTGTATTCATACAAATGCAACGATACAAGCTAATATAACTGGATCTTACCATTGGATGTCTATGAGTCCTGACATGGTGACATTGGTAAGTTTACCTCTATTCCATGTTACAGGACTAACGCATAGTGCGTTAAGTCCAATTTTATCAGGCAGTTTACTGGTTGTCCTTACAAGATGGGATCGTGAGTATGCAGTAAAAGCAATTGAGAAATTCGAGGTTTCGCATTGGATAAACATCAGTACGATGCTCATCGATTTCCTGGCAAACCCTAACATTGCGGATTATGATACGTCCTCTCTTGAAATAGTTGGCGGCGGGGGTGCTACATTACCACAAGCTGTGGGTGAGAAATTAGAGCAATGGCTAGGTCTTTCATATATTGAGGGCTACGGGTTGACTGAAATGATGTCGCATACCCATTTTAACCCCACCCATCGCCCTAAAAAGCAATGTATGGGAATACCTTCATTTGGCGTGGATGCCAGAGTCATAGATCCCGTGACTGGCGGTGAAGTTGAACTGTATGAAGAAGGTGAACTAATTGTTAACGCCCCTCAAATGTTTAAAGGGTACTATCGTCAAACTGAAGAAACCAAAGCGAGCCATATAGAGATAGATGGGAAAATATATTTTAGAACTGGCGATATTGTTAAAGTAGATGAAGAAGGATATTTTTTCATTGTTGACCGCGTGAAAAGAATGATCAATGCAGCTGGCTATAAGGTCTGGCCTACAGAAGTAGAATCTATCTTGTACAAGCATAAAGCGATTCAACAAGCGTGTGTCGTTAAGCATCCTGATGAACTACGTGGGGAAACAGTTAAAGCACTCATTATATTAAAAGATGAGTATAAAGGTAAAGTATCTGCTAAAGAGATAATTAACTGGTCTAAAGATCAAATGGCTAGTTACAAGTATCCCCGTATTGTGGAATTCAGAGATAGTTTTCCAACAACGAGTAGTGGGAAGATTTTGTGGCGACAGTTACAATCAACATAGAAAATAAATTAATATATATTCCTAGATTTTATTCAGCATTGTCTTTTCTAGTAGATTTAGTCTGTATTAAGAATAAAGAAAAGTATAATATGATAAACAACGTACCTTTATGTAGAACAAATGTGATTTTTTAAGCACTCATGAATATTACACAAAAGGTGTTTTTAAATATGGTGTTGTGGATTATCGTCTTGTTGTGCTTCGAAGTGGAAATCAGGTAAGCCTTCTGTTCCAAGTCATACGTAATCCGTATGACCGAGTTCAGCGACCAAAATAGAAATTGTTCCATTCAGTCGTCATACGTATTGAAGACCCACTTATGACCGTCACGGATGTTTTTAGAAGCGTTCAAACGGTAGTGAAGTTGTTGCAGGAAGAGTGCAGCATTCAGTCCAACATTCATTGCCAGTGAAGGTGAAAATGGAATAGTATTTTCGTTGAAGCAAGTACCAGGTCCCAACACAAATCAGAAGCAACTCTGAATGAAACTCGGTTCCATTCTTATTCTGAATTGAATCTTCTTGCGTATACTTCCACTATAAATTGCGATACTAAGCTTGTTATCATCTATTTTACATATGGGAGGCGAAGTATATGGCAAAGGATTCTGGCCCAAGTTGGAAAAAGGATCATCCGGGCACATTTTTTAGTAATTCGGTAGAGAAAGCAGATCGTGCAGTGAAACAAGCGATGTCTCATCCGGAAGAAATGGCAATTGAGCATGCGTTTAATGCAATCGAGCGTGCTGAAAACGCGTTTAGGAATGCAAAGCAATTTAACGAAGAGTTAGACATGGTTCAGCAGCATAAGGGACAGTTGGATTCGCTCAAGCAGCAATTAAATGAAACCCAAATGCAGAAAGGCGAGTAATCAATGATGGCACTACATCATTTCATTACTTTAAAAATAAGGTGTCTGTGTGAAAAACAAACGTGATTGTTTAAATAATCGTGAAAGTTTCACGCATAGGTATCTTTATCATTGCACTTGGTACCATCTTTTAAAAAACAGCGCACCCTCATCTGCACAAGAGGGGGCGCTGTTTCCATTTGTTTTTCTTCAATTAACGCGATATCCATCGATAAGGTGCCAGGTCCCAACACAATTCAGAAACAATTCTGAATTGAACTAGAGTTGTGTATGGACCTGGTACCTATTATCTTAACAATCGTTACCCATAGTATATCAGTAAAAGATGCGCTACAAATGATTCTGTTTGATATACAGTAATAGTGAAGACAAGAAATTCATTTAAATGTATGCAAGCTTGGTTGACTGTTCTAGTATACACAGTTATGTTCGCTTCCTTTTACGTATATTAAGATCGAAAAGCCGGGTGAGTATATCGCGACGATCCGCTTTACGAATGGAGAAGAAGTGCGGTACAGTGAGACGGCTTTTGAATCTACTGACAGCTTTTTATATGGTGCAACATCCAAGGAACTAGGACTGGCTGATAATTTTAAATGAATATAATGGATGCTGGGTCTACAAGTAATCTTAATTACAGAGAGACACTGTCCGACGGTACGTTTAATAATGTACGCTTTGTGTATTTTTAAAAAAGAACAATTAGGAAATTAACTCATATGTGTTAAAATAAGATAGCAGTTAAGAATATTCTGCTAATCCTAGGGGGAATATAAATGGGAAGATTAGTCCATTTTGAGATTCATGTAGATGATATGGAACGGGCGAAAACGTTTTATGGGGAAGTGTTTGGATGGACATTTCAGGACTGGAGTGAGTATGCTGGAATGCCTTATTGCGGAGCCGTCACGGGTGATGATGATGAGCCTGGTGTTAATGGTGCGTTGATGCAGCGTCAAGGTCCTCCGCCAGAACGCAACCAAGCTCTAAATGGATATGCGTGTACGATGGGAGTGGCAAATTACGATTCAACGGAGGAGAAGATCCTTTCCAGTGGCGGTAGCTTAGCAATGCCGAAATATGCTCTACCAGGAATGGCGTGGCAAGGCTATTATCTTGATACTGAGGGAAATATTTTTGGAATTCATCAGCCAGATGAAAACGCAAAATAATAACCTGTTTTCTTGAAAAAATGAATTGCTATTGGCTGAAGGAAAGTTTTGTTATTTATTTCATTTATAATGCATGAGTAAGTACTATTTTTAGAGGAGTGGTGGAAATGGCTATTGATGTTTATTTGACGTTTAATGGGAATTGCCGTGATGCTGTTGAATTTTACGCAAAGGTTTTTGAAGCAGAACAACCGCAGATTATGACGTTTGGAGAAAATCCTCCCAATCCAGATTATCCTCTTCCCGAGGAAGCCAAAAATTTAGTGATGCATACGCGTTTGGACATTGAAGGAAGCAATGTGATGTTTTCAGATACGTTCCCAGGTTCTCCTTTTACGGTTGGAAATAACGTAAGTCTAGCTTATCATAGCTTTGATGAGGACAAGCTGCAAAAGGTATACGATCGACTAAAAGAAGGCGGAACTGTTGAAATGGAGCTCCAAGAGACTTTTTGGGCAAAACTTTATGGGCAAATCACGGACAAATTCGGCGTCATTTGGCAATTTAATTTAAACAACGAAGAAACTGCTTATTAATCTTGATTTCACACGGATTATTAAATTTGAATAAAGGAAAATAAAAATAGAAACCTGTAAAAACAGAGTGATAAAAACTGTTTAAACCCCTGACACCATGGGGTCTGAACGGTTTTTATTATTAAATTATATATTTACTGTTACTTCAGTAATATGAATAGAAACCATTATTAGAAGGAGAAATTTATGGTGAATAAGAAAAGAAATACTGAAGAGGTTGACCAGTTTATTTCAGAATTGCCGAAAGATATTAAAGGTATTACAACTGCTTTAAGGAAAATAATTTTTGAGTCTTCGCAAGAACTTACCGAAGAGTTTAAATGGTCTATGCCCAATTATTCATATACTGGTTTAGTTTGTTATCTGCAACCTGCCAAAAAGCACGTGAATTTGGGTTTTCATAGAGGAAATGAACTCCTAGAAAAAGATGAAAATAAATTATTGCAAGGTACAGGAAAAACAATGAGACATATAAGAATAAAAAGGTTGGAAGAAATTCAGACAGAAGCTATTACTTTGCTAATTAAAGACGCTATGAGTCTAAATGAGGATCACGCAATTAAGGGAAGTTTATGATTTGATACATTTAAAGTAACTGATTTTCTAAACAGTAATTTTTCATGAGGAGGAAATATGAAATTAGGCGCATTCTCTGTAAGTTTAACTGTAAAAGACATTGTGAAATCAAAACTATTCTACGAAAAACTTGGATTTAAAGTATTTGGTGGAGACATGAATCAAAATTGGGTTATTATGAAGAATGAAGGTACTGTTATCGGGCTATTTCAGGGAATGTTTGAAGAGAACATTCTGACGTTTAATCCAGGTTGGGATGAAAATGCTCAAAATCTAGATTCATTCACAGACATAAGAGCTATTCAAAGACAGCTAAAAGAAAAAGGTATTAAGTTGTTGTCAGAAGCAGATGAAACAAGCGAAGGTCCTGCAAGTTTATCTATTGAGGATCCCGATGGTAATAAAATTCTGTTCGACCAACACCGATGATGCAGAATATCCAATTGGAACATACTGTTTTATTTAGTATAAAATTTATTCGGGTCGAAACATTCAAAAAGTACTTCGCTGACTACAGCTACTACTATAAATTTGGGGAGGAAAATATTTGAGTATTCATTTTGAAGTGAAAAGAACGATTGACGCACCAATAGAAGAAACGTATAAAGGATTACTCGACTTAGATGCTGCAAAGAATTGGATGCAAGGTTTAGTAAGAATTGAACGATTAGATGCGGGTTCTATGCGAGTAGGAAGCGAGTGGAAGGAAACAAGGAAAATGTATGGAAAAGAAGCTTCCGAACACTTTGAGGTTGTAGAAATGAATGAACCGAATAAAATTGTGCTTCGTTGTGATGGTACAAAAGGGACAACCGGTAAAGGTGAATATGTGTTTGCATACACAATTGTGCCGATAGGTTCCCAATCCGAAGTTACATTAAATGGTGAGATTAATGGTTTAACTGGCGTTTTGAAATTGTTTGGAAAGATGATGGCAGGAACATTTAAGAAAGCATGTGCGAAGGACTTAGATTCATTGAAGCATTATTTGGAGAAGTAGAACGTTGGATACGGTACCAGGTCCCGACACAATTCGGAAACTATTCTGAATTGTACTGAAATTGTGTGTGTACCTGGCACCTTCTACACTGGTACCATCTACGAAAAAAACAGCGCACCCTCGCCATACATACGAGGGTGCGCTGTTTCCATTCATTTCTCTTCAATTAACCCACTATCCTCCAAGAATTCCTTGGCGACGAGTTCAACCATGATGCCGTCATTATCGACTTTTCCGTTCATGACTTGCATCGTTTCTTCATCGATTTTACCTTCGAGAAGGCCGAGTATTTCTTCGAGTTCTGGGTATTCTTTGAGTGTTTCATCTCGTACTAACGGCAGTGCGTGGTAGGGAGGGAAGTATGATTTGTCATCTTCTAGCACTCGGAGGTTCGCAATCGCGAGCTGTCCATCCGTCGTGTAGGAGTTGATGACATTTACTTCGTTTGCGCCGATCGCACGATACATCATGCCGTGATCCATGCCTTTGACGTCTTTAAACTGGATGTCATATTCCTTTTCGAAACCAGGTAATCCGTCTGGTCGGTCGATAAATTCGAATACGGCACCCAATGTAAAGTCTTTGGACACTTTAGCGAAATCGCTAAACGTCACTAGACCAAGCTCTTCAGCTTTCGCCTCGTCAAGTGCCAGTGTGTACGTGTTATTGAATCCGAACGTACCGAGTGCAGTGATGTTGTCACCAGCAACCAGTCGTTTAGTTGCAGCTAATGTTTCTTCAGCTGTGCCAGGCTCTTCTTGGTAATACGTCACGACGATGGTTCCTGTATAGTCCGGGATGACATCGATATGGTCATTGGTCATGGCGTTCCAGACGACGGATGAGCCGCCTAGGTTTTCTTTGTAAATAATATCTACACCTAAGCGATCTTCAATTAATTGTCCCATGATATTAGACAAAATTATACTTTCCGTATTGTTTCGAGAACCGAGTCTGAGTGAATCTTTTTCATTGAATATACATCCTGATAGTAGGCTAGCCAGTAAGGTCGTGACGAGCAAAAGTGTGAGTTTGTTTTTCAAATCATCTCAATCCTTTCGGCGTCGTCCAACGTTCAACGGCGCTAAAGAACGTTTCAAGAGCAATCGCAAGGATCGCCGCTGGAATAGCCCCAAGTAAGATCAATCCATCAATTCCACGTGTGATACCGAGGAAAATGAAGTCACCGAGTCCACCTGCTCCAATGAATGCAGCTAGTGTCGCGTTACCGACATTAATGACCGCAGCTGTTCGAATTCCGGCCATAATAATAGGGATGGCAAGAGGCAATTCTACTTTAAATAAAATTTGCGTACTTGTCATACCCATACCTTTTGCGGCTTCAATTGTGGCTGGATCGACGTCTTTAATCCCCGTGTACGTGTTTCGCATAATAGGGAGTAAAGAGTAAAGAAATAATGCAGCGATGGCTGTTTTAACGCCAATTCCGAAAATTGGAATCATGAAACCAAGTACAGCTAAACTCGGGATGGTTTGCATAATGCCTGCCGCACCGAGGACTCCAGTTTTCAGTTTAGGTACGCGTGTAATAAGAATTCCGAGCGTTACCGCAATGACTACGGCAAGGATCATCGAGAAGAAGACGAGTTGAATATGGATGGATGTTGCCTGGAGTACTTCTGGCCATCTCAATTTGGTTTGTTCTACAAGTTGTTGCCATATATTTAAATTATTCATCTAGATCGGCCTCCTGATCTGTCCATTGACTAGACATGGCAGAGAGTAAGGAGCCACGGTTGACGAGTCCTACTAGGATATGTTGTTCATCCACAATAGGGATCATGCCAAACGGTGAGGAGTCCATCATAATAATGGCATCTTTCGCTGTTGCTGTATCGAGTAAAAAAGGGACAGCTGGTTTCATCACTTCATCAATGGTTTTGATGCCGTCAATTTGTTTGATTAAATCGTAGGCGGAAACAATTCCAAGTAGCTTCTTATGATCATCTACCACGAGCAGATCGGTGATTTTTCGTTGACGTATAAGCGAAATGGCTCGTTCTGGAGAAGTGTTTGAACGGGTCGTGACGACCTTCTCTGCCATAATTTCTGTAACAGGCATAAGTTCAGGGTTTTGGATAATTCGATGCTTACCCATAAACTCTTCTACAAAGCCGTGAGCGGGTTCATGTAGTAGTTTCTCTGGAGTGTCTAACTGAAGTAAATTGCCGTCTTTCATAATGGCAATCCGGTCGCCCATCTTTAATGCTTCGTCCATGTCGTGTGTAACAAAGACAATGGTCTTCTTTAACTGTTTATGTAGCTTTAGTAATTCTTCTTGCAACTGCTCGCGTGTAATGGGATCCAATGCACTGAACGGTTCATCCATCAAAATGACATCTGGATTCGCTGCAAGCGCTCTCGCAATACCGACACGTTGTTGTTGTCCACCTGATAATTCTTTTGGATACCGCGAAGCATAAATTTTCGGATCGAGTCCGACCATTTCAAGTAGATCGAGTACGCGTGTTCTCGTTTTGTTTTCGTTCCAATTTTTTAGTTGCGGTACAATTGAAATATTTTTTTCGATCGTGTAATGAGGGAAGAGCCCGACTTGTTGAATGACGTAACCGATATTTCTGCGAAGATCAGCAGCGTTGTAAGATTTGATATCTTTGCCGTTGATAGAAATTTTTCCACTTGTGTGTGGGATAATCCGGTTAATCATTTTCATAGTAGTAGACTTACCTGAACCACTCGGTCCTATTAGAACAAGTAGTTCACCTTCAGCAATTTCGAAGTTGACAGATTTCACAGCTTGAAATCCGCCATCGTACGTTTTAGTCACATTTTCAAACTTCAGCATAAGTACCTCCTGTAGTAATTAAAAAAATAGACGGCACTCCTTAATAAATTAAGAAAGTCGTCTGAATTAACAGCTTAACATATTAGTAAAATTTATTCAAGATTTAATTAGATTTCAGTCCTCTACACAAATAAAAAGTCCTTTTTCATGGATCTACAATAGTGTATGTACCTGGCATCTTTAATATATTTACCAAACTGTATATCAGGCAATAGAGCCTTAATCCATGATAAAAAAATACTTAAAATGAATATAAAACAAGAGTGAAAGATCATGAAAAAATTACCGGAAACCAAAGTTAAATTAACGGATGTGAAAGAACTAATCAATAAAGGATATAATCTGTTAGGATAACTTCGCGAAGAAGTGGATGCGCCAGTAGTGAAAGCTGAATTCTTAAGGAAAGAAGTAACGGTTATATACGGGGAAGCGGCGGCCCGTAAGTTTTACGATCCGGAAAACTTTACACGTGAAGGCGCCATGCCGAAACCCGTGTTGAAAACATTATTCGGTGAAGGTGGCGTGCAGACTTTAGATGGTGAAGAACACGGTCATCGAAAGAACTACTTCATGGATTTAATTTCTCCGGAGCGAATGGAAGAGTATCATGAATTATTAGCGAAGAATGTATCTGAGGAGTTAGACAAACAGCACGGTGAATTTGAGTTGTTTGATCTCGCTAATAGAGTATTGTTTCATTCTATTTCTGAATAGTCTGGGATCAACTTGGAACAATTTGATTCGGAAACATTGGAAAAACTGGCGAGAAATCAAATCTCTATGATTAGTGGCGCCGTTACGTCGCCTGTAGATCACATAAAAGGGATCACGGGTCGAAATGAGTCCGAAAAGTGGGCTGAGAATCTTATAAAAGAAGCACGAGAGCATCCGGTGCCGGGAAAAGAACATCTGGCTTTGTATGCTTTTGCCCATGCGACGGATCTCGATGGAGAACTATTACCTGTGGAAGTAGCAGCGGTGGAATTATTAAATATTATTCGTCCGACTGTCGCGTTGACCATTTGGGTGGCGTTAATGGGACATGCGCTCTTTGCGAAAAGAGAAATTTATGACGAGTTACACAGTGATTTTGATGAATTGCAAGATTCGTTTATTCAAGAACTGCGTCGTTACTATCCATTTTTCCCGATGCTGCCGGCGATTGCGATGAGTGACGTTGAAGTTGATGGATACTTGATTCCTAAAGATAGTTGGGTTGTATTGGATCTTTACGGTAGTAACCACGACGAGCGTACTATCGCTTCTCCGGAAAAATTTGATAGCAGACGATTTATAGGAAGAGCGAAAGATATTTCGTATGAAGAAGAGTATGAAATGATTGCACAAGGTGGCGGGAAGTTTAGAGAAATGCACCGTTGTGCGGGGGAATGAATTACACTTCATAGCTTACGTGTCTTTTCTGACCACTTAGTGAATCAATACAAATTTACTGTACCCGAGCAAGATTGGATGATTCCAATGAATCAGTTCCCGACGTACCCGAACAGTAAAGTGCTGTTATTCAAAGAGTGACGGAATGTACCAACGGAATGTACCAGGTCCCCACACAATTTGGAAACGATTCTGAATTGTTCTGGAGTTGTGTGGGGACCTGGTACCGTTCCTACCGTTCCTCCTAACCCTTAACCTTCAAAAGCCGAAGCGCATTCAAAATCACAATCAGCGCAGCACCGGTATCACTTAATACCGCAATCCATAACGTCAACCATCCTGGGAAGATCAAGACTAGAGCTACTGCTTTTACGATTAATGAAAACCAAATGTTTTGTTTGATAATCGACAATGCTTTTCGGCTGAGGTTTATGGTGTGTGGGAGTTTCTCTAAGTTGTCAGCCATCAATATGATATCTGCAGTGTCCATTGCTGTGTCGGTACCCGCACCCCCCATAGCTATACCAAGGTCAGCCGTTGCTAATGCAGGGGCATCGTTGATTCCGTCTCCAACCATGGCCACGCGATATCCTTCTTCTTGCAATTGTTTTATCGTATGCACTTTTTCTTCCGGTAATAGTTCAGCATAATATCGGTTCATGCCAGCTTCGGAAGAGATGGCTTTTGCTGTTCCTTCATTATCTCCCGTCAGCATAACGACTTGTTGAACACCGATTTTTTTCAGGTTTTTTACCGATAGTTTTGTTGTTTCTCGAATGGTATCCGAAACGCCAATGATGCCTAAAACCTTCTGACCGGATCCTATTATAATGATGGTTTTCCCTTCATTTTGCAGGCTGGAAATCTGCTGTGAATACTCATGGAGAGGAGCACCGATCTCTTCAAATAACTTTCTGTTTCCGGCAAAGTAAGGTGTCTCTTCAATTGTTGCTTGGATGCCTTTTCCAACCAAGTTTTTAAACTGCGTACCTTTCATCGCTTGAATGTTTTGTTCTTTCGTGTAATCTACTATCGTTTTAGCGATTGGATGAGTAGAGTGCTCTTCTAACGTTCGAGCGATCGATAACATATTTTCCTCGGAATCATGAAAGGTTACGACATCCGTAACTTTCGGTTTACCTTCTGTCAGTGTACCTGTTTTGTCAAAGGTAATGGCATCAATAGATCCAGCGTTTTCTAAGAAGGTTCCACCTTTGATGAGCACCCCATTTTTAGCAGCATTTCCAAGTGCTGTAACGATTGCAACTGGAGTGGATATAACGAGTGCACAAGGACATGCAATGACTAAGAGCATTAATCCTTTATAGATCCATTCCTCCCAAGTACCGAACGTCAATACCGGTGGAACGACCATCACCAAGAGAGCCAGTATGAATACGATGGGTGTGTAAATACGCGCGAACTTATCGATAAATGCTTCCGTAGGCGCCTTTTTCTCTTGGGCTTCTTCAACTAAGTGGATGATTTTTGAGATGGTTGTATCTTCAATTAGTTTAGTCACTTTAACGGTGAGTGAGCCGTGTTCATTGATAGAGCCTGCGTATACGAAACTGCCTATAGCTTTATCAACCGGTATAGATTCTCCTGTAATCGCGGCTTGATTGACACTGGATTCACCATCGATGATTTCCCCATCCAATGGGATTCTGTCTCCCGGTTTGACGACGATGATGTCATTAACAGACACCTCTTCAACAGGCTTTTTGATGAATTCTTGTCCAACTTTCACCCAAGCTTCAGGCGGCGTTAACTCCATAAGTCCCCGAATGGATTTTCGTGTCTTTTCGATGGCTCGATTTTGTAGGGTGAGACCTAAAGAAAACAGCCAAACCACGGTGGCGCCTTCAAGCCACTCGCCTAATATAGCGGCGCCGATTGCTGCTGCAGACATCAGAACATTCATGTCCAACGAACGGCTTCTAATCGCATAGTATGCACTTTTCACCGGCTTAAAGCCACTGACGATCATGGCCACGATGTACATGAATGTCGTTACATAAGGAGAAACTCCTGTATACGATCCGATGAATGCTAGTGCGATGAGGATACCTGAAAAAATGACCGCTTCATTCTGCTTACGAGAATGTGTGGAGGAAGGCGTCTGCTTATTCGTAGAAATAGGTGATGCTTTAAATCCAGCTTTCGCTACTTCGTTCATAATTTCTTCGGGGCTATTTTCATGTTCAATTTTCATTTTACCTGTTGAGAAATTCACCCTCACGTGTTTAACAGCGGGAAGATGATTCAAATGGTTTTCGATTGTTAGCGCACAAGATCCACAATCCATGCCCTCAATAAAATAATTCTGTACGTTGTGATTTACTTTGTTAGGTTCGACTTCGAAACCGAGCTTTTTCATTTGTTTTTGAATTAACTCTTCATCAAGTTCTTGAGTCGCGTTGATTTGCATTTTGCCAGAACTATAATTCACATTCACTCCATTGATGTGTTGGAGAGTGCTTAAGTTCTTTTCAATGGTCACCGCGCAAGCAGGGCAATCCATTCCATATACCCGAAATTCCTCTTTGATTCCCTGATCCAAGTTCACGTTAACTAGATCTATCGGTTTTTCTGTATTACTGCAACAATTCGATGTTTCCGTACTTTCTTCTACAGTATTCGATGCACTGCAACAACTAGCATCTTGCACTTCCGTCTTTCTAGCGTTAGTGCTGCAACATGTCGATTTTTCACTTTCTTGTACTTGATTGCTACTGCAGCAGGATGTTTGTTTCTCTAGATTTTCAGGTTCTACATTGGTAGAACAGCATGTATTTTCCAATCTATGCACGTCCTTAACTTATATGATTATCACAGCAAGCAACATTGTTTTCAATTTGAGTCAACACATGATCAAATGTGTCTAATAACTCTTTAATTTGTTGATTTCGTAGTCCATAGTAGACATATTTACCTTCTTGCCTTCCTACAATAATCCCACAACCTCTTAGACAAGCTAAGTGTTGCGAGATATTTGACTGATTACCTTCTATACTTTCCACAATTTGTGAGACAGTCTTTTCCTCGTATTTGATGCATTCCAATATTTGAACCCTAGTTTTGTCGCCAAATGCACGCAAAAACTTCACTTTAAGTTCTAAGTTTTCTTGTATCATATATATCACTCCTTATATTAGACATGACTAATATGTTTTGTTATTATCACATTAGCAATGACTAATATGTATGTCAAATTAAAGTGAATCCTGTATGGGGGCCACTGTTTGTGTTCAACGCAACATCAGGTTAGTACATAATGAAAAGGTTATTTTAGAGTGGAATTACAAGATCTATATCGTTGTCATTTGTTTTTGAAGAGTCGGAACCTAAGAGCTTTCTCAAAAGTCAATAGTTAAAGAAGCGGACAGTATATAGTACGCACCTCATGCTTACAGGGATTTAAAAGGAGGCATGACTTTTATATGAATGAAAGGAAGTGAAGGGGGAAGATATGAGGAAAAATATTGTCATGATGACCATTTTGTTATTCATCATCTCAACAAATACCGTATCGCACATACTGGTTTAACTAGTGCTACCCCAGCTGATGGTGAAGTGGTTTTTGAAGAAATTCATGAAATCACATTGGATTTTAATACAAAAATTGAAGCCACAAGTACGGTGAAAGTATTTAACGAGGCGAATGAGGAAGTCACCGTCAGTACTATTAACGTGAATGATCATGTCATGACTGCTGTTTTTTTGTCTCCGTTAGTCCCTGGTACATATACTGTGGACTGGAAGATTATCGGGGCGGATGGTCATCCGATACAAGGAACGTATTCATTCGTTGTCAATGAAGACGAATCAAAGGATCCGATCGTGTCAGAAGAAGCCCAACAAACACCTGTTCAGCCCAGTGAAGAACGAGTAGAAGAAAAAGTGGAGCAGTCAATTGAAGTTCAATCAAAAATAGCTTCGAATGATGTCTTAGTTATCATCCTGGTCGTTTTATTAACGATTGCTGGCGGATTTTTCGGCTGGATCATAGGAAGAAGGCAAACATAAATGATTTGGATTTATATTTCAGAAAGTTTATTGTATCTATGTTTCTCCCTATTGATGGGCGCATTGATCATTCAATTCATTCCGAAACGGTTGAAACCTGAAATCCGTATTTCGAAGAGGCTACTTCAATTGTCCATACTAGGCGTCGTGTTCTTTTCGATCGCCCCCCTGATTAGAGTCATCTTGTTTCTTTATGAAGACATCGGTCTAATGTTGACGATGCAAAATGTGCTTACGGGGTTTGAAGTAGGAAAGGCATGGATAGTCACCATTATAGTTGCAGTATTCTTTTATTTATTTGTCTCCTTGTTTTCAGTCTTGAATAGCAAAGTACTTTCCGGTATTTCATTAGCTTTCACCTTCGTCCTGCTCCTAGCATTGGGATGGGCAAGTCATGGAGCGTCGCTTACCGAATGGAGTGGGTTTATTGTTCATTCGTTACATTTTCTAGCAGTGACTGTTTGGATTGGGATCCTCCTGATCGTCGGTTGGTGTTCAAAAAACCAAGAGAATTGGCTTTCATATTTAAGATGGTTTACCCCAGTGGCAATCGCTTGTTTTCTTACGATTGTAGGAACGGGATTATTTCTTATGACATTGGTGATTGATGTAAATGAGTATGGCGATGCATGGATGCTGCCCTATGGACAAGCCTTATTGGTGAAGCATTTGACTATCATCCCTGTTCTGTTTTTCGCTTTTATCAACGGATTTTGGATTAAACGTAAATTGAAAATGCAAGAGCAAATGAATCCAATACCGTGGTTGAAGTTCGAAAGCGTGCTTCTATTCTTTACGTTCGTTTCGACTGGCGTCTTAGGACAGCAGGAACCACCGCATAGTATCGAGACCACTCTTGCAGGCAGCGGTCCTTCAGCAAGCTTCGAGTATTTCTATTCAGGGGTTATTGAACCTTCAATGAGTTTGCCATTTGGTTTTAACACACTAAACATTCTATTTTTTGTAGTCGCGATGATCTTCATGGGGCTAATCGTATTTAGCTTCATGAAAAAGACGCCCGCAATTGTCCCGTTTTTCATGGGAATATTCAGTGTCCTATCGCTTTATTTTGGAATCATGTCTAGCATGCAATAATAATGATAAGAGAAGAGGTATTTGATGAAACAGAATAAAAATTCTACTATGAAATTTGTAGTTATTTTAACACTATTAGCAGTCGCTATACTGGCTGCAGTCGTTGTATTCAGCAATAAAGAAGAATCCGCGCCAACGGATATAAAGAAAATTGATATTACCGGGCAACCTTCACTTGGGGATGAAGATGCTCCTGTTACGATAGTTGAATTTGGTGATTTCAAATGTCCTGCATGTAAAGCGTGGGGTGAAATGATTTATCCGAAATTAGTTACTGATTATATCGAAGCAGGTACAGTTCAATTTGCATTCGTGAATGTATTATTCCACGGTGAAGAATCGACGTTAGGGTCGATTGCCGCTGAATCCGTTTTGGAGCGTCACCCGAGTATGTATTGGGATTTCCATCACGCATTGTTTGATGCACAGCCAGCTGAGAATCATGATGCGGAGTGGATAACTCCTGAAAAAATTCTTGAAATTGCGAGTGGCTTCCCTGAGATTGATCAGGCTCTATTAAAAGAAGATATGGAACAACAAGCGACTATGGAGAGTGTTAAACACGACGAAGATTTAGTAAGAGAAGTTGGTGTTTCCATGACTCCAACTATTACTATAAACGGAAAAGTGATGGAGGATCCATTTGATTACGAAGCGATTAAGGCCGCAATCGAGCAAGCGAAGAAGGATGAAGACTGATGAAGTATAAAGAAAACCAATCCAAACCACAGGGATACCTTTTATATGTGGCTTGGGTGGTTTCGCTAGTTGCTATGTTTGGGAGCCTGTATTTCAGCGAGATTAAAGGCTATATTCCATGTGAGTTATGTTGGTATCAGCGCATACTGATGTACCCACTTACATTACTATTGGGGATTGCAACTTTTCAGAATGACACTACTGTTAAAAAGTTTGTGCTTCCGCTAGCTCTTATTGGAGGAAGCATCTCCTTCATGCACTATTTGGAACAGAAGATACCGGGTTTTGGAGGGATCAAGCCGTGCGTAAGCGGAGTGCCTTGTAATGCCGAGTACATCAATTGGTTTGGATTTGTTACGATACCCTTTTTGGCATTAATGGCCTTTGTACTAATCGCTGTCTGTATGTTTCTTATTAAACCAAAGAAGTTAATCGAATAAAGAATGCTGTTTTAAGAAGCCGAAGTGGTCGATTGTCGATCTTTGGCTTCTTTTTCTTTTGAAATCAGAAACGGTACCAGGTCCCAACACAAATCAGAAACAATTCTGAATTGAATTAGAGTTGTGTGCGGACCTGGTACCGTTTCTGAAGTATATTGAATTAATCCAATACACTTCATCTTTGATTTCACTAGTAAATAAGTATAAAATGTACATCTGTACTTCTATAACATTACGGAAGAGGTATGAAGGAATATAAAGAATAAAAGTTTTAGTGGAGGGTCTGTATGAATTATAGAATCGGTAACAAGCAAGTATTCGAGCAAGCACAGTTGAGATCGGTTTCAGATGTACCGTTTACTGAAGAAGAACTTCAAAATGGTATGATGTTAGCGATAGCTAAGAAAGACGCTACGTTGGCGTTGTATTTGATAGAGGTAGACGGTCATAAGAAATTTGAGGTTCGTTGGGATGATTCACACGAGCTTTTCAGCGGCTGGAATTCGGCTTGGGAAAATTTCACGTGGTGTTTAGATATCGTAGGTAACTGATTTTCAGATACTTGTGTGCAAAACTATTCATCTATAAACTCTAAAAAACTCCGCAGGTTTATGTAAACTGGCGGAGTTTTTTGTGCTTTTTTTGCGGTACCAGGTCCCCACACAAATCGGAAACTATTCTGAATTGTGCCGGAATTGTGTGGGGACCTGGTACCGTTCGTGCCGTTCGTCTGTCAGTGCCCAAAAAAGCCCCCCCAACATATGCTAATACAAGAGAATATGTTGGTGCTACTTACAAGGGGAAAGGAGCTACTAGTTCATGGCTACAAAACCGCAGCAATTAAAAATGGGTGACACAGTAGGGATTGTAACGCTTGGGAGTCCGCTCGCAGCTAATCGCATTACGGAAGGGATTCGGATGTTGCAAACGATGGGATATAAAGTTGTGGTGGGTGAACATGTGTATGGCGCTAATGGCTTTCTTGCGGCTACTCCTCAGCAAAGAGCTTCGGATTTAATGATGATGTTTACCAATCCGGAAGTGAAATGGATTTTACCTACTCGTGGGGGAGTCGGGGTAGCAGGTATTTTACCGTTCCTTGATTTTAACGTCATTAAACAAAACCCTAAAATTGTCTCGGGATACAGCGACATCACGATTTTATTAAATGTGTTGTTTGAATATGCGGACCTTATCAGTTTTCAAAGTTTGTTATTGCTAGACTTTACTTCAGGAACCCCTCCATATAATTTCAATCAATTCTTTACGGCGACTTCAAACGTCACGGCACCTTGGCAAATTATGAACCCGCCTGAAGTTCCACTGATCGGATTGGTTCCAGGAAACGTCACAGGACCGATTGTAGGCGGAAATCTCACGTCATTCGTAGGCACGTTAGGCACATCCTATGAAATCAATACAGAAGGTAGAATTCTTGTTTTGGAAGAAACACATGAACCGATTAATACGGTGTATCGATACGTAAAACACTTAGAGATGGCAGGGAAATTTGACGATTGTGCAGGCATCATCATGGGACAATGTACGAACTGTGATTCTGCCTACGGAAAAAGTTATGTGGATTTGATCAATGAATTTCTAGTTCCGCTAGGCAAACCTTTAATGACCAACCTAGCGACCGCACATGGCCGCTATAAAGCCACCATACCTATTGGGTCGCGTGTGAATATGAATACGGTGAATCGTACATTGACGGTGATGGAGCCGGTGGTGAAATAGGTGCCAGGTCCACATATAATTCACTACTATACGCAAGTTTTAGGGTATACTAATAAAGCAAGAAAATCTTCCGAGACGACAGGAATAGTAGGTGAATACAATGGGGAAGTATCAATTGGATAGTAAAGGTAAGGCATCCGTGGCAAAGTATCATGAAAAAAACAAGCCGGCCCAATTTGATAAAAAGCAGCAACTCGAAAAAATACGTACGGCATATTTGGAAAAGAAGAAAAAACAAGCGGATGAATAAGTGGCAACTAATACTTGATTCTCCTAATAACCCTTGGAAAACTCTCAGCATGTATTGTGGGGAGTTTTTTGTATTTCGTCATCGTATCCTTTAACGAAATCTTTTCATAGATAATTCAATTTAATATCGTAAACCAATAATTGTTGATATGATTAAGGTATATTCTGCATGAAAAGTCAGTAGACTGCGGAAAATACTTAACAAGGTGTGAATGATATTGAATCTCTTAAATGTTAGAAAAGGCCAATTCGTTTATTATCAAAATAAGCTGCATAAAGTCTATTCTGTAAAAGCTTTTTTTAAGCAGTCCGTTCACTTGATCCGACTCGAAGACTTTGAACAACAGCTGGCTACGGCTAAAGAAATTAATTTGTATAAACCCAAACATCTGGACAGTTTTGTCGTGAATCATAAACGGTATACATTGCACAAAGATGAGAAGGCAAAAGTAGGCGATTATATTTTAATCATTAATCCTCAGCCGGATTCTTTAGATCATCACCATCTACATGCAATTGAAATGGTATCTTCCATTGAACGTCATGGCGTCATTAGTAATAAATCCAATGGTATTAAACATAACGAGTATTGGGTGATGATGCCGGGGCTTGAAGACGGTGCGAATATTATTGATATGGAAATTCCAGATGCTCAATATAATAAGGCACAAGTAGAAGAAAAGTCGAAGGTCAGTGTACCTCAAGCGCATCAACCTAAAATCGGCGACGTGTACCAATGCAACACAAAAGATCCAGTTCTTCAGGCGATGGTTGTGGCGATCCAGGGGGAGACGGTTTATTTAGGCGGGAATCTCGAAATGAATATAAATGAGTTGAACGATGCGGAGTCATGGAGTTTAGTTCATCGGAAGTCGCTTTCATAAGATGGGTACCAGGTCCCCACACAATTTGGGTACAATTCATGACTGTATGGAGAGTAGGTAGGCGATAGTTTTAGTTTCCTGCTTGAGAAGTCAATATGTACATTCTTTAAGACAATAAAAAGAGTGGATCAGGCTTGATACCTGATCCACTCTTTTTATAATCCACATACATCATTGTTGCATTTTACCCGCAGTATACCCGCCATCCACCGCAAGTGTCACACCGCTAATTGATCTCGCAAGGTCTGAGCATAGGAATACCACAGCGTTTGCTTGTTCTTCTGCGGTAGACATTCTTCCGGCTGGAAGGGAAGCCAGTACGCCTTGGTATTGTTCTGGCGAAGTTTTGGACCAGCTTTCAATTGCCGGTGTAATCGTTGCGCCTGGTGCAATAGAATTAATCGTGATGCCTTGTTGGCCATATTCCAATGCTACTGATTTTGTAAGACCCGCAATGGCGTGTTTAGATGCAGTGTATGGCGCCATGTTCGGTGAGCCTTCAATGCCCGCACCGGATGCTGTATTGACGATTGCACCGCCACCCGTTTTTAGCATAGCGTTTACTTCATGCTTAATGCAGTAAAACGTGCCATACAGATTTACTTGTAGCGTAATATCCCAGTCCTTCGAATCCATTTCTCCAATAGGCTTTAACCCTTTGTTAATGCCTGCGTTGTTATGTGCAAAGTCTAGCTTGCCGAATGTTTCAACTGTTTTATTGACAAGTCCGATCACTTGCTCTTCGTCACTTACATCACATTTAAAAAAGGCTGCTTCCCCGCCAAGATCTTGGATCAGTTGTACGGTTTCTTGCCCTGCCTCTTCACTTACGTCAGAGATCATCACCTTAGCACCCGCTTTTGCTAATGCAATAGCAGTGGCTCTACCGATGCCTGAACCCGATCCTGTTACTAATCCTGCTTTACCTTCCATAATTCCTACCATGAAAAACACTCCTTTTTTGTCAATGTACTTTTTAGGTTATATACATATTACGACTGCCCATTCAATTGAAGAGGTTGAGTTCTGCGTTTTCTATTGAACAACATACGCTCAAATGGTGGGGAAATCAACTGTAAGGGGTAGGGAGGTACCAGGTCCCCACACAATTTAAAAACAATTCAGGAATGTATAAAGAAGAGGTAATTGTTTTAATTTCCTCTTTGAGAAGTTTATATGTACATCTTTTACTATAATCATTATTGCGTTTCATCCGCGACATGGAGGGGATAGTATATTTTTAACAATAAATACAAAATAATACGTCCTATCCATGCATACAATTTAAATGCAGGCTGAAGGGCAGCCAGCTTCGACTAGACTAGTAGAACGGCAGGTTGCCTATATATAAGCATTGGTAATTATAAAAAGGGGGATTTTTATGGAGTGGGATTATGAATATGATGTAATTGTCGTTGGTTCAGGAGCGTCGGGATTTTCGGCCGCGATCACGGGAAAGAAAGAAGGCTTGAAGACGGTCCTAATTGAAAAGGAGAAAGTATTTGGAGGGGCGTCGGCACTTTCGGGAGGTGGGGTTTGGATTCCGAATAACCGATATTTGGTAGAAGGTGGAGTACAGGACAGTTTTCAGGAAGCGAAGATGTATTTGGATGCAACGGTCGGTGACAAAACGTCGGATGAGATGAAAGAGACCTATTTGAAGAAAGGCGTCGACATGATGGATTATCTCCATGACACGTCCGAACATATGCGGTTTACGTACGCCAAAGACTACTCAGACTATTATCCTCACTTAGAAGGTGGTAAAGGTGGGGGGCGTTCCATCGAGCCTACAGTCTTTAATCTAAACAAGCTGGGCGGTTGGCGAGGGCAGATGAAGAAACCCGCGATGGATACGAAAGGGTTTGTCATGACAGGACAGGATTTCCGTCATATCAATATGATTACTAGAACATGGAAAGGAAAGAAGAGAAGCTTGACGCTCGGCTGGCGTTTGGTTAAGCACTTGGTTTTGAAAGCCAATTATTCAGCTTTGGGCCAAGCGCTGATCGGTAGACTTGCGATAACATACAAAGAGCTTGGCGGCGAGCTTTGGCTAGATAGCCCGTTCATCGATTTTATTATCGAAGACGATTCAATTACCGGTATTAAGATTATGAAAGATGGCAAAGAAACACGTGTGAAAGCATCGAAAGGCGTCATTTTTGCGTCAGGCGGATTCTCCCAGAAACAGTCGTTTCGTGAGAAGTATCTTCCAGCACCGACGGATAAAACATGGACATCCTCTCCGCAAGGGCAAACGGGGGATTTATTGGATCCCGCCCAGATGCTTGGCGCGAAACTTGGCTTCATGGATAAGGTTTGGGGCGCACCGTCGATCATTGATCATACAGGCAAGCCGTTCTTCTTAGTGGCGGACCGGGCCATCCCGTCTATGATTATCACAGACCAAGATGGCAACCGCTATATTAATGAGCCCACGCCATACCATGAATTTGTGGATACTATGTATGCGCACCATGAAAAAACAGGCGGTAAGGCAATCCATTCGTGGATCATCCTAGATCATAAAGCAAAGAAACGTCATCTCTTCGCGGGATTGTTCCCAGGACAAGATTTCCCTAAAGAATACTATGAAAATAATGTGGTTCTAAAAAGCGAAACGATTGCAGGATTGGAAGAGCAATTGGCGATACCAAAAGGAAATCTAGTGAAGACGGTGGAGCGGTTCAATGGATTTGCGGAGACAGGAAAGGATCTTGATTTCCATCGGGGCGAAACGAAGCACGATCAGTACTACGGCGATCCCACATTGAAAAACCCGAACCTCGATGCGCTCAACAAAGGACCTTACTACGCATTGAAGATCTATCCGGGTGATATTGGAACGAAAGGTGGCGTCGTCATCGACACTCACGCCCGCGTACTGAAACAGGACGGAATGCCAATTGAAGGACTGTACGCATGTGGCAATTGCTCGGCTGCCGTCATGGGCGAATCGTACCCGGGACCTGGCGCAACAATTGGACCTGGGATGACATTTGGTCATATCGCAGCCCTTCATTGTAAGGAGAATTAGAAGTATGGAGTTAACGTACCAGGTGCTCATACAAATTAAATCGTCTTAAAGCTTCTCTAGGCGAAACATCCTGACTATAGTAAAAATTCATTTTATAACATATTACTATCCACTTTTAGTTGTCAATGGTGAAAAGATACGCTAATGGCAAAGACTTTATCTAATCAATCTACCAAATAGTCTGTACGAGAAAACACAGGGGGGATGTAGTATGAAACTGTTAACTAGATGGTCCAACACGTTAATGGAGCGATATTTACCGGACCCGTATATTTTCGTTGCTATTTTGACATTGGTTGTATTCGGGCTCGGTCTTGGATTCACAGATTCGGGTCCGCTCGACATGGTCGTGCATTGGGGAGATGGCTTCTGGGGGCTTTTATCATTTACAATGCAAATGGTCATTGTTCTAGTTGCAGGTTATGTTTTGGCGATTAGCCCAGTATTCAAGAAGTTGCTAAGCACGCTTGCAGGTGTGGCAAAGTCACCTGGTTCCGCAATTATACTCGTTTCTGTTGTAGCATTGATTGCTTGTTGGATTAACTGGGGCTTCGGTCTGGTTATTGGTGCTCTTTTTGCGAAGGAAATCGCAAAGAAAGTACCAAATGTTGATTACCGCCTATTAATTGCAAGTGCTTATTCCGGTATGATTATTTGGCATGGAGGTCTTGGTGGATCGATTCCACTGTCAATCGCGACTGAAGATCATCCATTCGCTGACATTATGGGTGTCGTTCATACATCTGAAACGATTTTCTCAACGTATAATATGATCATTGTCGTGGCGCTACTCATTGCCATTCCGATGTTGAATCGCTTCATGATGCCTAAGCCAGAAGATACCGTTACGGTGGATCCGAAGCTTTTAGAAGAACATATCGAAGTGGAGAAAGATACAGATCACACGCCGGCTAGCAAACTTGAAAACAGTGTGATTATTTCTATGCTGATTGGCGCACTTGGTCTCATTTATCTCATTCAGCATTTCATTACCAAAGGGTTCGATTTAAACTTAAACATTGTGAATTTTATTTTCCTCATTCTAGGCGTGATTTTCCATGGTACGCCGAAACGTTTTCTTGCCGCTGTTACGACGGCGGTTAAAACAGCTGGGGGCATCATCATTCAATTCCCGTTCTATGCGGGTATTATGGGCATGATGGTTGCTTCAGGATTGGCTGGTGTGATGTCCGAATGGTTTGTTTCCATTTCGACGGAAAGTACGTTTCCATTGTTCACGTTCTTTGCAGCAGGTCTGGTGAACTTTTTCGTGCCATCCGGTGGCGGCCAGTGGGCAGTGCAAGCTCCTATTATGTTGGATGCTGCGCAAACACTCGGCGTTAGCTATTCGAAAACCGCTATGGCGATTGCATGGGGCGATGCATGGACGAACATGATTCAGCCGTTCTGGGCGTTGCCGGCACTTGCGATCGCAGGACTTCGTGCGAAGGATATTATGGGCTTTTGTATTTTCGTACTTGTAGTGAGTGGGATTATTATTAGTATCGGATTATATTTCTTCTAAGTGAATTTGAAACGACTGGGATCATACTCAGTCGTTTTTTATCGTAACGGAATGTTTCCTATTTCATTCGGCAATCGTTATACTAGAAATGACGGAACGAATATATGTTCTTGATTCGACCGTACACTATACAGCTAGAGAGGTTTACATATGAAAGGCACTTCACATCTATTTATCGGTACAGCGGTCGGTGCTATTGCGGGATACGCTGTGCAGCCGGATATCAAGACTGCGTTAATTGGCGCGACGGTCGGCGGAATATCCGGCGTTGTTCCGGATCTTGACACGAATGGGCTCGCGAGCAATAGCATTACACTTAGTAAGAAAGTAAGCAAATGGCTTATGGAGACTGCCGGCATCGTGATCTTGCTGACACTCATCTATCAAGTATTTACAGAGGGACTGAGCCAAGATATTTATGTGTATGGCGGTATCGGACTTCTACTGCTTATTGTGTCGCGTATCATCACACAACGACGGATGCTCACCATCACAGGTATTCTTGTCATGCTTCTCGGCTTTGTCCTTGATCAGTCGCTCGGTATTTTACTTGCTGGTAGTTATATTATTATTGCGTCGTTCTTGCCGCATAGGTCCTATACGCATTCTATACTCGGTATTGTGTTCTATGCGTATATTTTGAAGCATGTGTATGCGCAGTGGCCGATTGACGGTCTAGTTGCTGCAGGGCTTGCTGGGTATATTAGCCATTTGCTTGCGGATATGAAGGTGCTTCCTGTTAATCGACGGGGGGTTAAGTGGTTTATGCCTTTGTGGGGGCGGGAGTTTTAGGGGTTGGGTATGGACACGGCTTGATTGGGTACCAGGTCCCCAATCAATTCAAGAACAATTCAGAATTGTTTTGGGACCTGGCACCTATTACAAGAGAAGCGCTACACACGCTTCTCTTTTTGCTATATGATTACTATAGTGGAACTTAATTTAAACAATACATAGGTGAAAAAATGAAAAGACAAAATAAAAAGCCGGTTAGTATGCAAGTATGGTTGACGGCTCTGGTGTGTATGGTTGTTCTAGTTTCTCTTTCAGTAGCCGGTTCTTTAATAGGTAGCAATGCAGCTGATCAAGCAAGGGAGTCTCAATCGGAAAAGGCGATGAATATAGCCATTACTATCAGCCATGCACAGCCGGTGATTGATGGCTTGACGGGAAAGGGACCAATTGAAGATATCCAGACGTTTACTAAATCTGTACAAAACGACACGCAAGTTGAATACATCGTAGTAATGAATAATGAACGTATCCGCCAGTCCCATCCAGTAGCTGAACGCATCGGGGAGTACTTTGTAGGCGCTGACGAAGACGAGGCGTTTGAGGGAAAGCGGTACACGTCTATGGCTACAGGAACATTGGGTAAGTCGATGAGAGCGTTTGTACCGATTAAGGCTGAAGGTCAAATTATTGGTGTAGTTGCTGTTGGTATTATGATGGATAATGTCCGTACTAGTGTTTTAGCTAGCATTAATGCAAGTTTTATCGGGATTGGATTTGGTTTACTGATCGGCTTATTAGGAGCTGTTTTATTAGCAAGAAAAGTGAAGCGTACTCTATTTGGACTTGAACCGAGAGAAATCGCTCAACAACTTCGCGAGAGAGAGTCGATGCTTGAAGCGGTCAGCGATGGCATTGTTGCCATTAATGACAAGGCGGAAATTGTCTTAGTGAATCAAGCGGCGATCACGCTTTTTCATAAAGCAGGCGTGGAAGGTAACCCTGTTGGAAAGCTTATTCAGTCCTTTGTTCCTTCGCTACCGCTTCAGCAGATGCTCGAGCATAAAAAGCCTCAGTATGACCAAGAGCTGAAATTAAATGGACTGGATGTCGTAGTCACCCAAGTACCTGTCATTTCAAACGATCGCTTAGTCGGAGCACTTGCTATATTTCGCGATAAATCCGAATTAACCTCGCTGGTGGAACAGCTATCTGGAGCTAGGGTGTACGCCGAAACATTGAGACATCAAACGCATGAATTTATGAATAAACTGCATATTATTATGGCGATGGTTCATACGAAATCCTATGATGAGTTAAAAGAATATACGGCCTATATTTCAGATGCTTACCAAACGGAAACAGGCATCGTTTCAAGATTAGTTAAAGATCCCGTCATTGCGGGCTATTTAATGGGTAAGTTAAGCGATTTACGCGACTCGGGGATACAACTTAAGTTAAATGGAGATCATCCGCTACCTCCATTAAAAAAGGTAGAGCATATGGATAAGATCATCACGATACTAGGGAACTTACTAGACAATGCGTGCGATGCGGTGAGTGATCGAGTCGATGGAGGGATTGAATTGACACTTAATTATGAAGAGTCTCGATTAGAATTTAGCGTACACGATAATGGACCTGGAATCCTTGTAGAGAATTTTGAAGAAGTATTTGCGCAGGGGATGTCCTCAAAAGGTAAAGGCCGCGGGTATGGGTTGTACCTGGCTAAAGTCGCACTGGAAGAATTAGGTGGCATTTGGTCTGTATCTTCTACGAAAGGAAAAGGGACACAATTTATTGTAAGTGTTCCATACAAAGGTGAGGAATTATGATTCAAGTATTAATCATTGAAGATGATCCAATGGTAGCGAAATTCAACGGAATTTATTTGGAAAGTATTCAAGGTTTCTCGGTTGCTGGTTTTGCAAAAAATGTAACAGAAGGTCGAAAATTTCTTGAATTGTCAAAAGTGGACCTTATTTTGCTCGATGTCTATATGAAAGGAGCGACCGGACTTGATCTGTTAAAGGAGCTTCGAAATGAGGGCGACTCGCTAGATGTTATTCTAATTACAGCTGCCAATGATAAAGAGTCTGTGCAACAAGCTCTTCGGTATGGAGCTGTTGATTACCTAATAAAGCCATTTACTTTTGAACGCTTTCAAAATGCTTTGCTGCAATTTAAAAAGCAATTTCATTTGATGAATCAGCATGAAGAGATTAGCCAGGATGAAATTGATAATTTACTTCATACGGCTGATAGAAAAAATACTAAAACATTTGAATTGCCAAAAGGTTTGACGAAAACAACATTCACACGTATTGCGGAGCAGATCATCAGATGGCAAGGAACTTCATTTTCTACAGCAGAACTCGCAGAAACCGTCGGAGTTTCAAGCGTATCTACACGAAAGTATTTACATTATCTAGTTGAACATAAACTAATTGATAGCAATATAGTTTATCAGGGAACAGGTCGTCCGCTAACAAATTACCAACTGTTGCCTGATCAAGCAGATATCCTTCAGTCGTTGCTAATTAATTAATATACAAGTTGTACTAATAAGCTTCCAGGCAGTTTGGCGACATACATTCGCAGCTGCTTGCGTTGCTTATTTTAGTTACAAAAGTATTTGTTTGATTACATAATATATATTTTCTGTATATTCGCTCTTATAGTTGAACTATTATGAAAGCGTTTTCGGAGGGATGACAATGAAGGAAATAGCATCAAATACCTGGCAGAAATTATGGCGTTCACATTACCAGGCGAAAGATTTACTCAATTTCTTTTCACATAAGAAAAAACTAACGACAGCCAATCATCATGTAACTTCAGAAGAAAAACAGTTTTCACCCGAACCCCCTAATCAGGATTCGGATAAAAGTCTGTCCTATTCTACTGTACAATTAGTAGGTCTTATTCTGGGCCCGCTATTATTTATCATCATGATGTTCTTTTTATCTCCTGAAGGGATGAATGCGGAAGCCAAATCGGTACTGGCTGTCACGCTATGGGTAGCGACATGGTGGATTACAGAAGCAATTCCAATCCCGGTTACATCGCTGCTTCCAATTTTTCTTTTACCAGTGACAGGTGCTATGGAAGCTGATGCGGTAACATCTTCCTACGGCAATGATATTATATACTTGTTTTTAGGTGGGTTTTTCATTGCTACAGCAATGGAGAAATGGAACTTGCATAAACGACTGGCATTGGCCATCATCGCTTTCATCGGTACAGGAACTCAAAGAATCTTGCTTGGCTTCATGACTGCTACAGCATTCTTATCAATGTGGGTATCGAATACAGCTGCGGTCATGATGATGATTCCTATGGGATTGGCGATTACAGCCCAGGTAGCTGCTGCGTTAAAAGGCACTCCGGAAGAAGAGGAATTGCCGAAGTTTGAAAAGGCACTTATTTTCGGAATTGGTTATGCAGGAACGATTGGTGGACTCGGTACACTTATAGGTACACCGCCCAATATTATTCTAGCGGCACAAGTTAAGGAGTTATTCGATGTCGAAATTTCCTTTGCAGGCTGGATGCTTGTTGCTGTACCGATTGTCATTGTGCTCTTGTTTTCAACGTGGATGTATCTTGGACGTTTTGCGTTTAAGATGAATATCAAAGGTCTTCCCGGTGGAAAAGAAGTTATTACCGAAGAACGAAAAGTATTAGGGAAAACGTCGTTCGAAGAAAAAGCGGTGAGTGCTGTCTTCGCTTTTGCAGCGTTTATGTGGATCACGCGTGAATTTCTTTGGATTAACATTCTCCCAGGATTAAAAGACGGCATGATTGCGGTAGTAGCAGCGGCATTGCTGTTTGCTATACCAACTTCCAAGAAATTTGGCAAACGCATTCTAGCATGGGAAGATTCAAAAGAAATTCCATGGGGAGTATTGCTATTATTTGGAGGAGGACTTGCCATTGCGGCAGGTTTTCGAGAGACGGGACTTTCTGAATGGATTGGATCACAATTGACGGCTTTGGAAGGGTTGCATATGATCGTCATTATTGCTGCCTCCTCTTTACTCGTCCTCGCATTGACGGAGTTCACATCCAATACGGCAACAGCAACAATGATTCTTCCTGTATTGGCAGCACTTGCATTGTCTATGCATATACATCCATATGCTTTAATGGTACCAGCTGCAATGGCTGCAAACTGTGCTTTCATGTTACCAGTCGGCACACCTCCTAACGCCATCATTTTCGGAACGAATAAGCTCCGTTTAGGAGAGATGGTACGGGTCGGATTTATCATTAATGTGTTTGTGCTCATACTGATTATATTAGCTGCCTACTTCCTATTACCTCTACTTTGGGGGATTGATTTGCAAGTAGTGCCTGAAGCGTTTTATTGAGGTACCAGGACCCTACACAACTTTACTGAGGTACCAGGTCCCCACACAATTCAAGAGCAATTCAGAATTGTTTCGGGACCTGGCACTTATGTGGAATCGTGTCGCGACCTGCCACTTATATAACTCGATTTCTACCAGCGCCAAATCCAACAATCAGAGTTAATACCGTAACAAATAATAATATGGATAAAGAAAATGCCCAAGTACCCGTCTTGTCAACGAGTGATCCTAATAAAACGGGCCCTATTGCAGCAAGTGAATAGCCGATTGCTTGCGCCATTCCCGATAACTTTGCTGCTTGCATTGCGGTAGTTGTACGCATAGCTAGAAAAGCTAAGGAAAGAGGGAATAATCCACCATAGGCAACTCCTATCAATCCAACACTCCAAATCATGACATCATAACTCTCACCGAATAGAAGCCCGATATACCCACCGAATGCCAACGTACATAGGATTAAAATAATGCCTCGTTGTGATGTGAATTTACCTGCAATGATCGGTACCAGTAGACTGGCAGGTAGTCCGATTAATTGGTTAAATGACAGCATCCAACCAGCAGACCCACTCGTTACACCGTAATCGATTAAAATTTCCGGTAGCCATGTCATTAGCGCGTTATATGAAAAAGCTTGTAATCCAAGAAAGGTAGCTACTTGCCATGCGAGCGGCGACCGCCACATTTTACTATCATCAGCCTTCACATAATACATGTTCACTTCGTCGGCGGATTTTCGTTGTTTAACGAAATACACCCAAATTCCAATACCTACAAGCGCAGGTACAATCCAGATACCTAATGCAAATTCCCACCCTAGCCCAGCACCGACAGCTAAAGGAATACTAACTCCGGAAGCTAAAGCAGCAAATAAACTCATTGTCGTCGTGTATACACTCGTCATCAGTGGCACTTGATTTGGAAAACGTTCTTTAATGATACCGGGAAGTAACACGTTTGAAATAGCAATTCCCACGCCGATTAAAATCGTGCCAATAAAAAGTAATGAAATGAATGGGATGGACCGAATGACGATCCCAATAGTGAGAATACACATCCCCGCAATGAGTGTAGTTTCATTGGTGAATTTAGTACTAATCTTGGGGACGATAGGGGACATGACCGCAAAGGCAATTAACGGTAAGCTCGTTAAAATACCTATGCTCCCATTAGATAGAGACAGACTTTCGCGTAGTAGACCGATAATAGGTCCTACAGATGTGATGGCGGCACGTAAATTACATGCAACGAGTAGGACTGCGGAAATTAGGAGAACTTGATTGTAACTTTTTAACTGACCATATTTATATTTATTCATGAAATCAACTCCTTTTTAGACTGAGGGAATGTACACTGCCTTTAAATGAAGGGCAGGATCCTTTTAGTCGAAAAGGGATCTCAAAACAAATCAAGAGAAATTCATGAGTATGTGATTAGGTATAAACAGCTTACTAGGTATTGCCAGATTTCCGCATGATTTTTAATTAGCTAAAGCATCTGACATTTTTCATTTGAATAATCTCCAATTTGGCTAATAACGGCATTTTTTATAAAACGCACCTTTGGACAAAAATCTTTCATCACCTTTTGTTTCTTCTGTCGATATTTGTGGAAAACGTCGTCATCAACACGATAAAAACAGGTAATAAACTCCACAAAAAGAAACCCCATTGCTGTGTGAGTAGAGATAATACTAAGAAGAAAGCAAGTGCGATAATTGAAATATAAACAGTGCGTTTCTGATATTTATTCATCTTGCACGCTCCTTTTTGTAGTACTAGTACTAATCATCTTATCACAAATATTCTAGTAAAATCCTCTTTTGAGTGATTAATCTGATAATAATAACACTCCAATTGTATGACTGAATAGAGACTTGTAGAATCTTAGAGAAAGCAACTTTCTTGAGGTACCAGGTCCCGACACAACTTAGAAACAATTCAGAATTGTTTCGGGACCTGGCACCTCCAAGTATACTCCAACGTTAAAATTTGACTTGACATTCAAATTCAGAAAATTCATAATATGTGTAAGTTGGAAACTGGCAGTGTGAAGGAAGTGAGAATGTCGTGTCGTTACGAGAGAAGAAAGTAGAAAAGAAAAAAGAAGAGATCCGGAAATCTGCTATGAGTGTTATTGCGGAAAAGGGATATCATGCCACGACGATGGAAGATATTGCAGCGAAGTTACTCATGACCAAGGGTTCCGTTTACTATTATTTCAAAGATAAAGAATCACTGGTGTATGAGAGTCATAAACTACTTTTGGAAGAAAGTATGGAGCAACTCCAAGATGTATTGGCAGAAGAACTCACGTCTGTAGAGAAGTTGCGGAAGGCTATGGTCGTTCACATGGAAAATGTCATGACAGAAAGAACGGATTTCTTTATAGGAGTTAAACCGGATCAAGTGTTTGAAGGAGAGTATTTACAAGAGATCCTCCACCTTACAAATAAATACAGTGATTGTATGAACAGACTTATTCAACAAGGGATAGAGGACGGAAGTTTTGTACAAGTAGATATGAAGATTGTGAATCATATAATTCTAGGAGCCATGAATAATGCGGTGATCTGGTATTCTCCGGAAGGTAGTAAAAGTATAGACGAATTGGCTAATTCTATTGCTAATTATTTATTGAAAATCCTAGTGTAGGACTATATATCAATGTGGGTAGAAAGGGAGCGAAGTAAATATGAACATGGATCACGTGTCAGCGGTTATTACAGGAGGCGCTTCGGGACTTGGGGAAGCTACAGCAAGAGAGATTATTGCGGCAGGAGGAAACGTAACGATTTTGGATTTACAAGAAGACCGTGGGAATGAATTGGTAAAGGAGCTCGGAGATTGCGTATTATACGTCAAGACGGATGTCACCAGCGCGGAAAGTGTTCAAGCGGCGTTGGAGCATGCGGTGAGTACTTTTGGCAAAATCAATGCAGTCGTGAATTGTGCAGGCATCGCTGTGGCGGAGAAAACATATAGCGGCAGAAAAGGTGCGCATGATCTGGAAAACTTCAGTAAGGTCATTCAAATTAATTTAATCGGGACGTTTAATACGATTCGTCTCGCTGTCGAGCATATGACGAAAAATGAACCAAATAATCAAGGCGAAAAAGGATTCATTGTGAATACGGCGTCTGTTGCCGCGTTTGACGGACAGATTGGTCAAGTGGCGTATGCGGCATCTAAAGGCGGGATCGTGAGTATGACGTTGCCCCTTGCGAGAGATTTGGCTTCTGAAGGTATTCGCGTGATGACAATCGCACCGGGCTTGTTTGAAACACCGATGTTCGCTTCATTGCCTGAGAAAGCTAAGGAATCTCTCGGAGCGATGGTACCTTTTCCTTCACGGCTCGGCTATCCGAAAGAATACGCACAATTGGTGAAAAGTATTTGCGAAAATACGATGCTGAACGGGGAAGTTATACGCCTAGATGGAGCAGTCCGTATGCAGCCTAAGTAATAAATGTGTATAGAGAATAAAAAACGTATTCAATGAAATGTAAGGGTTTACAAATGAATGTAGGAAAGAGGGGTTTAATATGAGAGAAGCAGTAATTGTGGAATGGGTTAGAACACCAGTAGGAAAAAGAAATGGTGTATTGAGTACGGTGCGGGCGGAAGATTTAGCAGCCAAGCCGCTGGCGGAAGTGATCAAACGAGCGGGAATTGATGCGGGGCTAGTAGAGGATGTCATCTTCGGGTGTGTATCGCAAGTAGGGGAACAATCTATTGATATCGCTCGGGTTGCCGCTTTGCAGGCGGGATATCCAGTTGAAGTACCCGGAACGACAGTGGACAGACAATGTGGGTCAAGCCAGCAAGCTGTACATTTCGCAGCGCAAGCTATTATTAGCGGTGATATGGATGTGGTGGTGGCAGGGGGCGTCGAAAGCATGTCTCGGGTGCCAATGGGGAGTAGTCGACTAGATGTCAAGTTTAGTGAAGAAATCACGTCAAAATACGAAATGGTTCACCAAGGCGAGTCAGCGGAAAGAATTGCTGAGAAATGGGAGATCTCAAGAGAAGAAATGGACCGCTACTCACTCGAAAGCAATGAGAAAGCTGTCATTGCACGAAAGGAAGGTCGGTTTGATAAAGAGATCATGCCGATTGAGGTAACACTTCCTGACGGCACGAACATGATTGTGAAGGATGATGAGGGGCCGAGAGAAGATACGACGATGGAGAAGCTGAGTTCGTTAAAAACTCCCTTTAGGAAAAACGGTGATGTGACGGCTGGAAACTCCAGTCAAATTAGCGACGGGGCAAATGCGATTCTGTTAATGTCCCGCGAAAAGGCAGAAGAACTCGGATTGAAGCCAAAGTTTAAAGTACTTACTCGGGTAGTGGTAGGCTCCGATCCGACACTCATGCTGACGGGACCTATACCGGCTACCCAAAAGGCTTTAGAAAAGTCGGAACTAACACTCGATGATATTGATATATTTGAAGTCAATGAAGCCTTTTCTGTTGTGACGATTGCCTGGTTGAAAGAAACAGGTGCCGATCTAAAGAAGCTAAATCCAAATGGCGGGGCAATCGCTCTAGGTCATCCGCTTGGCGCAAGTGGCGGTCGCTTGATGATCACAATGATGAGTGAACTTGAAAGAACGGGCGGCCGTTACGGACTGCAGACGATGTGTGAAGGGCACGGCATGGCGAATGCGACGATATTGGAACGATTAGATTAATTACTAATAATGAATGAAGATATGAGGAGAGATTTCAATGCCACTAGATTCTATACGGGTACTGGATTTATCCCGCTTGTTACCGGGTCCATACTGTTCGATGCTTCTCGCAGATTTTGGTGCAGAGGTGATCAAAGTGGAAGAGCCTAGCATAGGAGACTATGCGCGGGCGGAATTGCCTAAGGTAGGGGAAGTGAGTGCGCTTTTTCATTCATTGAACCGTGGTAAAAAGAGTATTTGTCTTAATTTAAAAGATGTGGGAGACAAAGAGCGTTTTAAGCAGCTTGTGAAAGGTGCGGATGTTGTGATTGAATCATTCCGGCCGGGCGTCATGAAACGGCTCGGGTTGGATTATGAAATATTGAGCGAAATCAATCCAGGGCTTGTGTATTGTGCGATCACGGGTTACGGACAAGACGGTCCATATGCTACTCAACCCGGTCATGATTTGAATTACATTGGTTATGCGGGGCTACTCGATGTGATGGGGGAACGACATGGTGCGCCACAAATTCCTGCCACGCAAATTGCAGATATAGGAGGAGGTGCGTATCCGGCAGCAATGGGAATCATGCTGGCATTGTTTGAAAAGCAGAAGACCGGTAAAGGACAAATGGTCGATATATCGATGATGGATGGTGTGCTCTCCTGGATGCCCACATTCTTCCCTGGGTTTCTTGCGACAGGACAACAGCCGCAAAGGGGTGAACTGGATTTAAGTGGCAAGCGTGCATCTTATGCTGTGTATGAAACGAAAGACCATAAATGGTTGGCTGTTGGCGCATTTGAATTGAAATTTTGGCGTGCGTTTTGCAAAGTCATAGGAAAAGAAGAATTCGCAGGGAAATTGCATGATCCGGTAGACGTCCAGTTGCAGATGAAAGAAGAGATTACTGCGATTTTATTGCAGAAGACGAGCGCACAATGGATGGAAATATTCGATCAGGTCGCGGCCTGTGTAACACCGGTTCTGTCGTTCGATGACGTACTAGAGGATCCGCAAGTGAAGGCCCGTGGGATGATCCAGGAAGTAGAGGATTCAGAAATTGGACCCGTGACGCATATCGCAACGCCTATTAAGTTGTCGAGAACGCCGGGCAAAATTCAAAGTCCAGCTCCTTCGCTAGGTGAGCATACAGCTGCGGTACTCGGTGAGTAGTAATAAGAACTCGATTCGTATAATGTTGCCATTGGTATTGAAGGGGAAATATTTCGTGTCACGAAAATAGAAACTGTATGTCAATGAGTCTAGTGAGAGAAAGGGGACAATTATAATGGATATCGGCCTATCACTTTCCCGTAATGCACGCAGAATACCTGAGAAAACAGCAATTATTTATGAGGATCGAAGTTTTACGTATCGCGAGCTGAATCAAGAGGTGAATAAACTATCACATGGACTCATTCAACATGGCGTGAAAAAAGGTGACAAAGTAGCGCTCATGATGAAGAACTCAGATGTATTTATTATCGTCTACTATGCCATTTTGAAAGCAGGAGCTATTACGGTACCTGTGAATTTTCGCTTAACCGCTACTGAAGTGTCATATATTTTGGATGACAGTGATGCAAGTGTTGTGTTGTTTGATGAAGAGTATGCTTCATTAATTGATCAAGCAACAACGAAGAATCACAAGATCGATTTGAAAGTCACAACGGGTGCTACAGCAATAAGTGGCCAAGTCCCTTATCAAGATGTATTACAAGACCGTACAGATGATCCCGAAATCTCTGTCGATGAAGCGGATGATGCAGAAATATTATATACATCCGGTACTACTGGCTATCCTAAAGGCGCGTTATTTGATCATCACCGCGTACTTCACGTAGCTTTTAACACCTCTTTAATCCTCAGAATTAATCCCGATGACATATTGCTTCATGCCGCACCGCTGTTTCATTCTGCACAATTAAATTTATTTCTTGTACCAGGAATTTATTTAGGCTGCACACAAGTCGTCCATCAAAACTTCGAACCTCAAAAAGTATTACAAGCTATCGATCGGTATAAAATTAGCTTCTTCTTTGGTGTACCGACAATGTATAATTTCTTGCTACAAGTTCCAGACAAAGAGCAATACGATCTTTCATCTGTTACACGATGTGGGTATGGCGCAGCACCGATGCCTGTCGCTTTGTTAGAACAAACTATGAAGCTTTTCAGCACAGATCAGTTTTACAATATGTGTGGTCAGACAGAAGGTGGACCAGGTGGCGGTGCTTTTCTTCTACCAGCAGATCATAAAGAAAAGATCGGTACTGGCGGGAAAGCTTCACTGAATACGGAAATACGCGTTGTGGATGATCATGGTGAGGATATACTCCCTGGTGAAGTGGGGGAATTTATTATCCAAAGCGAGATGGTTATGAAGGGGTATTATAATAAGCCAGAGGAAACTGCGAAAGCGATCCGAAACGGCTGGCTTTATACCGGGGATTTGGCGACAATCGATGAAGACGGATTCGTTACATTAGTAGACAGAATGAAAGATATGATCGTTTCTGGAGGAGAGAATATTTATTCGACAGAAGTAGAACAGGCGCTGTATAGACACCCTCAATTGCTAGACTCGACGGTAGTTGGCTTGCCGGATCCAGTGTGGGGAGAGAAAGTAGTCGCGATTGTGGTAGCGAAGAAAAATGAAAAGCTCGACTATGCAGAGTTGAAAGCATTCTGCAAAGGCCATTTAGCGGATTATAAAGTACCAGTTGAATTTATCGAGGAACAAGAAATACCTAGGAACGCGTCAGGAAAAGTGTTGAAATATCGTATTCGGGAAGCACTGGTTTCTAATCGACCTGTTAATCCTCACGTATAAAAATAGAAGCTTTCTTAATGGGGAGTAAAGGAGTGACAGATGCATGAAGAGACCATTTATGACGGATGAGCATGAACAGCTCCGGAAATCAGTGCAGAAGTTTTTACAGAAGGAAGCCATACCGTATATAGATGAGTGGGAGAAAGAACAGCAAGTGCCTCGATCATTCTGGAAGAAAGCTGCCGCCCAAGGATTAATCGCACCGTCAGTTGAAGAAAAGTATGGCGGTATAGGTGCTGATTTCGGCTATGCTGTCGTTATTAGTGAAGAGTTTGAAAAAGTGGCAAGCGGTATCGGTGGAATTGGACTTCATAATGATATTGTCATTCCTTATATACAATCCTTTGGTTCGAACGAACAGAAAGAACGTTGGCTTACGAAAGCTGTAACTGGAGATATGATAAGTGCCATTGCGATGACGGAGCCAGGCACAGGTTCCGATCTCGCTGCAGTGCGGACGACTGCAATAAAGAAAGGAGACCGTTACATTATTAATGGGGAAAAGACGTTCATCACGAATGGCTTTTCTGCCGACTTCGTCATTGTGGTCTGTAAAACGGATCCTACCGCATCACCTGCTCATAAAGGCATTAGCTTGCTCGTAATGGAAGAAGGAATGCCAGGGTTTACAAGAGGGAAGAAGCTCAATAAAGTAGGACAGCATGCGAATGATACGAGTGAATTGATTTTTGAAGATGTATCGGTTCCTGCAGAAAACCTTCTGGGCGAGGAAGGGAAAGGGTTCTACTATTTGATGGAGAAACTGCAGCAAGAACGCTTGATGTGCTCCATTCAAAGTGTAGCTTCTGTGCAGAAAATGATCGATATAACGTTAGCGTATGTGAAAGAGCGTCAGGCTTTCGGCAAGCGGATCGGTGATTTCCAAAACACGCAGTTTAACATGGCTGAGATGCAAACGAAGGCAACCATTGGTCAAACATTCGTTGATCGATTAATTATCGAGCATATGCAAGGGAAAAACGTCGTAGATGAAGTATCGATGGCGAAATGGTGGACTAGTGATTTGGCGCAAGATGTGGCGATTCAGTGTATGCAATTTCATGGTGGCTATGGCTATATGGAAGAATACGAAATCGCTAGAAGGTATCGCGATGTGGCAGTCAATTCGATTTACGCCGGAACGAATGAAATTATGAAAGTGATTATCGCGAAGAATATGGGACTATGAAACAAAGCAGGCGAGTAGGATGGATCAGCATATTAGGGTACAAAAAAACGCGATGAACAACTCATCGCGTTTTTTATATTAAGGCTGAATCAATACTTTGATACAACCGTCTTCTTTCTTATCAAAAATGGAATAAGCATCTGCTGCGTCTTCCAATTTTACTTTGTGTGTAATAATATCTGTCGGATTGAATTCTTTTGCTTCGATCTTTTTAAATAGCTCAGGCATTAAGTGAATGACAGGTGCTTGGCCCATACTCAAGGAAACGTTGCGTGTGAAGAAATCGCCAAGTGGGAAGTTGTTTGCATCTGTCGCATAAACGCCTGTTAATTGAACTGTACCAAACTTCCGTACGACTTGTGAAGCTGTGACGATCGGGCTGATCGTTCCGAATTGATTATCTCCACTAGAACCAAATGTTTCCCCTGGTTGCACGGTTCCATCCATACCTACACAATCAATGACGACGTCTGCGCCGCCTTTCGTTTCTTCATGCAATAATTTTCCAATCTCATCATGTTCTTTAAAATTATACGTTTCTACTTTATTCGTCTTTTCCGCATGCTTCAAACGATAATCGACATGGTCTACTGCAATGACTCGTTTAGCACCTTGCATCCAAGCAAATTTTTGTGCCATTAATCCAATAGGGCCGGAGCCGAGAATAATTGCGGTATCGCCTTTTTTCAACCCGCTATGAATGATACTCCAATAAGCTGTAGGAATGACATCAGATAGTAAGGCGAGATGCTCGTCATCTAGCTCACTGTTTTCTGGAACTTTAAATGAAGTGAAGTCTGCGTATGGAACACGTAAATACTCGGCTTGGCCACCTGGGAAGTTTCCGTTCGGCTCAGCAAATCCGAACAGTCCTCCAACTTCTCCGTGCGGATTGGATTCATCACATTGACTTTCCATTTCATGTTGACAGAAGAAGCATTCACCGCACCCTATATTAAACGGAATGACGACTCGGTCGCCTTTCTTTAATGTTTTTACTTCAGAACCTACTTCTTCGACAATTCCCATCGGCTCATGTCCGACTACATAATCTTGTTCGGGCACAATCCCGCCGTGGTACAGATGCAAATCCGATCCACAAATACCGCTTGTCGTAATGCGTACGATTACATCACTATTTTCTTGGATACTTGGAGCTTTCACTTCTTTCGTGACCATTGATTTCTTTCCTTGAAATGTTACTGCTTTCATACCATCACATCCTTTTAGCGTTGTGCTTATTTGGTACCCGCCTATCTTCTATGTAAACTAGATAAGTGAGAATATGATTAGTAGTTCCTAGTGGAGAAGTAGATAGAAAGAAATAGAAACATAATGGTGTATGTATGTTATACGAAGTGTTATAAAGGGAAGTGAAGAACAAGGAGGGATTTTTTCATGTTACAAGAAAGTGAAATGAAACATTTACAACGATCTGTCGATTTAGCAGAAATTGCGTTACATAAAGGAGATCAGCCATTTGGTTCGGTGTTGGTTTCAGCGAGTGGTGAAGTGCTAGCTGAAGATCATAATCGTACAAGTAGTGGCGATCCGACGCAGCACCCTGAATTCGCTTTAGCGCGCTGGGCTGCAGATCATATGGAAGCAGATGACAGAGCGAAGGCGACCGTGTTCACGTCAGGTGAACATTGCCCGATGTGTGCAGCAGCTCATGGTTTAGTCGGTTTGGGACGGATTGTTTATGCTAGTTCATCGAAACAGTTAACGCAGTGGAAGAGAGAAATGGGTGTTACGACGCCTGCCCCTGTGAAAAGTTATCCGATTCAAGAAATGGTTCCTGCTATCGAAGTCGTTGGGCCGGTAGAAGAATATGCAAAGCAAGTGCGAGAGTTGCAACGGAAGTACTATCAGAAGAATAGCTGAAGTTGAGTATGCGAGGAGAGCCGTTTGTTTTGGCTCTCTTTTTATATCAATTGGAGAAAATATATGATGATGTTATATTTTACTATATAATCAAGCTAGATAATTAAATTAACTAGGCAAGTCTTGGATGCATAAAAATTATGGTTGGAGGCCGAAGTTTGATACAGCTCATAAGTTTCTTCATCTTTTGGTACCTAGTCGGTGGCATATTGCCTGCGCTATATATAGGAAAAAGGTTAGGACTAGATTTGCGTGTAGAAGGCAGTGGTAATCCGGGAGCGCGTAATGCGGGAAGAGTGCTTGGGAAGTCGATGTTCTTTGTTGTGTTACTCCTTGATACGATCAAAGGGGCATTGCCGATCATTGTCTCGCGTGCACTTGGATTCAGTCCGGCTATCGTCTTGTTGATGCTTTTTGCGGTCATGCTTGGGCATTGTTTTCCACTGTTTCATCGCTTTCGTGGAGGAAAAGGGGCGGCTTCTTTACTCGGTGGCATGATGGTCTTTCAGCCACTTGTCTTGCTGTTAATTCTTATTTTTACGGGTCTGTTGTACTCGTGGATTCGTAATAAAACGAAAGCCGCTGTGCTTGGGCTGTCAGCAATTGTTCCAGCTATATTGATAGGTTACGGTGAATGGGCGGGGATCGTGGCTGTCTGTTTGTTTGCGCTAATCGTCTATACACATCGTAGTTATTTCATTAACCAGCAAGGGAGGCAATCAATATGACATATTATTATCGACTTGCAATACTTCCGCAAGATACGGAGCGAATTCATCAGTTGAATTATCGGGCGTTTGTGGAAGATATTCCGCAGCATGCATCCAATGAACAGCGTTTGTTGGTCGATCCGTTTCATGAGGAGAATACATATATCGTTTGTTTGAAAGAAAATGAAATAGTCGGGATGTTGGCATTGCGTTCGGCTCGTCCGTTTTCATTGGATAAAAAGATCGGTCCGATTGAGGAGTGGCTTGAACAAAAGCCACAACATCCTGTGGAAATCAGATTGCTTGTAGTGGATCGAGCGCATCGTCGTGGTCGTGCGTTTTTTGGTTTAATGCAGGGGCTAGTGAATTGGTGCAAGCATGCAGGATATGATGCAGCTGTGATTTCGGGTACGGTGCGTGAGCTGAAGCTTTATGATCATATGGGCTTTCAGCCATTTGCCGATCCGGTCGGTACGGAGGAAGCGAAATATGTGCCAATGATATCGTCGTTCGCCACGTATGAAAAAAGTGCAGCGAAACGTCTTGTTGCACCGACCGTGAACTTTCTGCCTGGTCCACCGAAAATTGCTGAAAGTGTAAAAGCGGCTTTTGCTAATGAAGCGTTTTCTCATCGTTCGGCTGAATATGCAAGATTATTTGCCACTGTAAAACGTCAATTGCTCGACTTAACCGGAGCAAACTACGTACAGTTGTTACAAGGAACAGGGACGCTTGCGAATGATGCGGTGGCGGCTCAGCTATCTAGAATAGGGGGACGTGGACTCATTATAGTCAATGGAGAATTTAGTCAGCGGTTATGTGATCATGCGAAGCGTTTTGGTTTAGCTTTTGATTGCTTGGAGCAAGAATGGGGAGAAGCGTTATCCATCGATCAATTGGCAGAGCAATTGGATTCTCAAGAATATAGTTGGCTGTGGATGGTTCATTGTGAAACGTCGACTGGTGTCTTACATGATTTAGAAGAGATTACAGCACTTTGTCGCGCACGTGCTGTCCGAATTGCAGTGGACTGTGCGAGTTCAGTCGGAACGGTGCCAGTGAATTTCCATGACGTCGATTTCGCTTCTTCTGTTAGCGGTAAAGGACTGGCTTCGTACGCCGGGCTTGGTCTAGTATTCCATCAAGATGCGATAGAGCCGGATGAAACGATTCCGCGCTATTTGGATCTCGGTCAATATGAGAAATATGAAGGAATTCCGTATACACAGTCGTCTAATATAGTAGTTGCGTTACATCAGTCACTTGAAAATATATTGTTGGATCCGCAACAACGTTATCAGCGTATTCGCTATTGCGAAGATCGCTTGCGTGAAGGCGTTGAAGAGTTGGGGGTAGAGGTGTTGGCGCCGAAAGAGTGTGCAAATCCAGGTATTCTGACGTTCGTACTACCGGAAGAGAAAAGCTCTAAGCGTCTCGGTGACGATTTACTTCTGAATGGCTACCGCACACATTATGAAAGTAGTTACTTACAAGAGCGTAATTGGTTGCAAGTGGCGACAATGAATGAACCGTCAGATGAAGAGATGGAGAGATTTTTGGAATTGTTGCGTTGTTTGCTAGGAGTTGGGTAACGTCCATCGATTATACAAAACAACAATCCCTTTCATCTCGCCATTATTTTTAACACTTTATTGAAAAGTAACGAAATATGGAAAAATAATAAAGAGGCACAAACACCAAGTATGAAAACATTGGATATTAGTAAGCTCGAGACTTCTCCATCAATTAGTAACGAAATGAATAACAGGATCCCTACAATTAATAATCCTCCGGCTATATAGATCAGGAAGTATATTATATATTTCTGAACTTCATTACGAAACTTGATTTTTTCGAAATATATATCTACATAATGCGAATACGTTATTCCTCCAATTATATAAGTGGGTATGGAATAAAGGAAATATAGTACGAATAGTGCGTCATAAGGGAAATACCCAACGTCAGCTTGTTGTTGCGCTGAGGGGGTGTATTCGTAAAAAGCTAACGATAAAGAAAATACGATGGCGGAAAGTATGGCGATCATAAGTTTTCTTAGAAACTTCATTTACTCCACCTCTGTTTATGCAATGACATTAAATTTAGTGTGTTGATAATAAAAGGGTACGATAGTGGTCACGACCCGTTGACCTGCGCTTCAGCCGGACGCGTGTCCTATGGGCGGGCGGTGAACCATACTCCTCGCTTCGCTCGCTAGGTGTTTCACCTGTCAATGCAAAGACGTGCTCCTCCCGCTACGCTTCACTCGCAAAAGCCGTTCTTCGTTACGGCTCTCGCTGATCCTCTCGGAGTCGCGGGCTGTAACGAAGATCAACTAAGCGAGTGCAAATAAAAGATGTTAAACAATCGCGCCCTGTTAATGTAGTAAGTATAATAAGTTGCATCCTGTGTTATAGGATTGCTATTTATCTATAACAATGGATAATTTATAGTTTGCATAGTTATTTAATTCTTTCAGAAATTGACTCATTAATTCTGTGGATGGAAATTTACATTCAAGAATGTAACAACCATCTCCACTGATTTTATAATTATTTATTAAATATTTCTCTTGCGTTTTTAGAAATGACAGATAAGGTTGATGAAAAATGCTCTCTGTAATAATCGTGATAAATGCATGTATATTAAAACCTAATTTGACTTGGTTAACTTTAATTGTATAAGCCTCAATAACTCCCAAATCCTCTAATCTTGCCACCCTAGCTGAAGTAGCTGGTCCAGTCAAATGTACTCTCTCACCCAATTCTTTCATTGTAATTCGACTGTTCTTGGAGAGTTCTTCTAGGATTTTTATATCCGTATTATCTAACATTTATTTAACTCCTTTCATTAATAAAGTGAATCGGCCAAAAGACTTTATTTTATCCATGTATCCGTCTATGGGTCTAGTATAGACTATAGATTGTTCAAAGAAAATCTCAAAAAAGGAGTTAATTAAATATGAATATACAACTTATTCGCAATGCTACACTCGTTGTTCAGTACGCAGGTAAAAAGTTCTTAATAGACCCAATGTTAGCGGAAAAAGGAACTTTGCCTGCTTTTGGACCTGAGGTAGGCTTACCTGATGCACCAAGACAAGATCAGAAGAATCCTTTGGTAAGCTTGCCAACATCCGTTGAGACTATTATCCAAGATATTGACGCAGTGATCGTCACTCATCTGCATCCTGACCACTGGGATATAGCAGCTGTAGAAGCATTGCCAAAGGACATTAAATTATTCTCCCAAAATGAAGAAGATGCAACAGAAATACGCAATGCTGGTTTCTATAATGTCGAGGTTTTGCAAGAGGATACCGTTTTTGAGGATGTCCAATTGACTAAAACAAAAGGCGAACACGGAAGAGGCGAAATCTTAAAAGCTGCTGGTTACGTATGTGGAGTTGTTTTTAAACACTCATCGGAGAAAACATTATATCTTGCTGGAGATACGGTTTGGTATGATGCCGTTCAGGAAGTAATTAACACACATAAGCCTGAAATTATTGTCGTAAATGCTGGAGATAATCAATTCTTAATAGGCGGTTCTTTAGTAATGGGGAAAGATGATGTCTATGAAGTCTATAAGGCTGCTCCGGACGCAAGAATTATTTCGGTTCATATGGAAGCTGTCAATCATTGGACATTATCAAGAGAAGAATTAAAAAGCTTTATTAATGAAAAAGGGATCCCATCTAATGTTTTAGTGCCAGATGACGGTGAATCATACTCATTTTAAAATAAAAACAGACAGATATTTTTCTGTCTGTTTTTTTGTTATTACCTGTAATGAGCAATTTAAATTAAGCAAACCTACTTACGTTACTTTAAGTGATAAGTTTCACTAGCAAACTTTAACTTAGCGAGTCAATTTTCTTAAACGGTATTGTTCTGTTAAATGGTCCGTTTGCTTAATAAGCCAACCTCTTATAATTTACTTTAGCATAAAACTCCTTTTCACATCGACGTTTTTTATTATTTCAAAACTCTATTCTATGAACCATTCCATTCATCAAGGAACAAACATTTAATAACGTAATTAGCAGGGGGAAATAAATCTATGCGTTGTTGATTATTTGCCTAACCATTTAAAGACAACTATTGATAGTTTTCTTTAGCGTTAATTCAAAAACAAAATAGGGACATCCACTCATGTACGAATTGCGTCCCCAGATGCCATGCATTTTTAAAATCCATTCCATCTACCGAACCCGTATCTCCATAAGAACAGCATGTTACCTATGCCGATTCACTTTTTCAGCCCTTGGCCAAATGAAGTAGGAGAGTGAAACGACCATATCAAGGCCAACGATGAGCGCCCATAACTTCAGCATTTGTGATAGCGCTTCTGTTTTATTGGCATCTCCAATTAGGTAAATCATAGCAAACAAGAATCCGCCACCGATGATAAATGCTAGTACATGTTGCAGCGCACCTTTCACGGAATGGCGCGCATGCACATATCCAGTTTTCTTCGCAGGTTTTGTGCCTTGCTTCTTGATGTAGTAAAGGAAGCGTTCGTCCGCCCAGCGAATCATACTTTTTCCGAATGCGATGGATACACCGAGATAAATCGCCGCAATGGCATGAACTTGTGTGGCAACAGCTCCGTTATAAAGATCGGTAGCCGTGACGACTAGCAATAGTAAATCGATGACTGGTGTTAATGCTAGGAAAAATAAGCCGAGCCGTTTTTTGTTGAAAACATATCGTGTAATGAGACCGGCAAGAATGACGACCCAAAAGCCTAGTTCACAAGCAATAATTGTCCAAGCAATGAAATCCATTCAATCACCTCTTTTAGTAGAGTGGTATTGGTTATGCATATCATAGCATAAATATTTCGAATTGTTTTTGTACCTCGTCTCTTTTACTAGTTGAACACTATCTTCTAGCGTATTTCATTACACTAGCTGAAAGCATAAAGAAAATGATAGTGGTAAGTAGTAGATACATCACACTGATTAAAGGAGAGATTTGCCAACCATTTACTTTGAAAACTACTCCCATGTTCAACTGAAAGCTTTCTTTCATTTCGACGGGTGCTTGAGCGAATGCCTCAGTCATTGGAGCGTCCATGAGAATTTGGCGAAGCAAAGCGGCGATATGAGAGATCGGGAAAATTTGTATCATGCTTTGTAAATAGGCAGGTAAAGTGCCGATTGGAATGTAGATGCCGGTAAGGAAACCGATTAATGTGCCAATTAATGTACTAGCAGCGGCAAATGCATTAGAGGTTTTAAAGAAAATGACGAGTAGAGAAATCATTGAACCAGCAGTCAAAACCGCTAGAAATAGTACGCCTACCGATTGAATGAGTTGTGTGAATGAAAGTAAAGGCTCACCAGTGGCGAAAAGCATTGCGTTTGCTACGAGAAGGGTCATGATGCACATGAGAAATCCTATGGAGAGTGAACTGATTATATAGCCACCTAGTAGTTGGGATTGTTTGGTGGGCGTAACACGGAAATCTTTATAGGCATTGGTTGCTTGATCATTTACCATGACACTGAATGCTCCTAATGTTGTAGTCACGCTCGTCACCGTGACTACACCCGCGATAATCCAAGACAACAGGAGCCAATGCTTCGCTGGAAAGTCCGGCACCCCATCCGCGATCAAATCGCCAAGAAAGAATACATAGAGTGCAATCAAGATGAAGACAGCTAGCAATGAGAAAAACACTGCAGACTTATCTCGAAAATAGAGCAGTAAATTTCTTTTGGCAAAAGTCAGCATGATTTACACGTCCTTTCGATCATGAATACGGATAAAGACATCATCCAAGCTAGATTTTCGTACTTCAAAAGACGAAATAAACGATTGGTATTTAGTAAGTATAGGAATGGCTGCTATCGTACTCGGTAAGTCGATTGTGTATCCACCCGTTTCTTCTTGAAACTCCACTTGATCATGTTGAAAATGTGTGCGCAATGCAGTGTGATCGGTCGTCGTAATAAATAAGCGGTCTGCAGAGTATTGCTGTTTTAACTCTACTGGAGTTCCTTTGGCAATGATCCGGCCTTCTTTTATGACGATAACGAAATCCGAATTGGCGGCCTCTTCTATATAATGTGTCGTCAGAAAAACGGTCATGCCATGCTCTTTTTGTAAGTGTCCGATCATTTTCCAGATTTGCTGACGACTTTGTGGATCGAGTCCTGTTGTCGGTTCATCGAGCAGCAAAATCTTGGGTTGATGGAGAAGGGCACGAGCGATATCGACTCTTCGCTTCTGGCCGCCAGATAATTTGCCGTATCGTCGCTTTAAGATGGAATGAATATCTACAATTTCAGCGCAGCGCTGTATGGCTGCTAGCCGTTCCTGCGTTGTCATTCCATATAATTGTGCACGTATTTCCAAGTTCTCTTGCACAGACAACAGCGGGTCTAGCAAGCTTTCTTGGAATACGACTCCGATCTCTTTCCGAATTACTTCATCCTCTTTACCAACCGTAAATCCGTTGACCGTGACGGAGCCGCTGTCTGGTTGGAGTGCGGTTAAAATAATAGATATCACTGTCGATTTACCGGCGCCGTTTGTTCCAAGAAATGAAAATAGACTTCCTTTCGTTACATAGAAACTCATATCGTCAACAGCATTCACATGACCGAACGATTTACTCACATTCTCCACTTCAATAATCGTTTGCATCTTGATTCCTCCTCTGCAAGATCGTGTGATTTATTTTTAACTCGTCTGCTTTATTGTGTAAATAAATCAGTACAATAACAGATCCATACGCAATAAACCCCACCAGTACAGCCGTCACTACGTTATACAGCCCGAAAGGATATAAGTCGAAAAACGCACCAGCTACGATCATCACAGTCATGACACAGCTAGCTTCAAGCACATACACCCATATCGGATTCTCTATTGGTAATTGATGTGAAAGAAAAATAAGAATCGTAATAATGATAGAAATGACTAGCATGGAAAGAGTCATGTGTTCTGTCAGTGGAGGATAGATTCCAAGAAACCGGAATAGAGAATAGACGATCGTGCTGAATGTAAATGCGAAGCAAGCCCCGCTTATATAGAGTAAAAGATTTTTCAACTGCTTCACCTCATCCTAGGAAATGCTTTCGAAATATTTTTGCGTAATGACGATTCACGATTACCATTTCACCATTTTCTAAAATTGCTTCAAATCGCCCATTCAATAACGCACGAACACTTACAATTTTGGATGTATTCACCATCATATGTTTACTGATCCGCAGAAATCGCGTATCTTTCAATTGATTCTCAAATTCATAAAGCCGCAGTTCGCTTTCATAGACGTTATCCTGTGTGTATAAAAAGGATGCATTGTCTACTGTCTCGATATATAGAACATCACTGGATTGTATAGAATACACAGCGTCATCTTTTGTAACTGTAAAGCTATACATCATCTGATTGATCTGACGTATGAGACGGGATAAGCGCTCATCCACTTCAGGACATCTAATGGTGATTTCAATTTCCTGAAATTCATTGGATTCTTCAATTTTCAGCCGTATGGTCATCACCTCTATTCATTGTTCATGGCTGAATCGTATCATGGGGTTGGAAATCGAACAATGGCTTTTGTAGTGACCTGCATGTAGAGGGGGCTTAGTTGCATAAACAGCTATTGCTGTTCCATTAAGTTGCCTGTCATAGGAGTAAGGGATGTAAGGCGTTATGAACGAACTGCACTGAGTACAAGTTTTCCTAGCGTGAAAGTCTTAGAATTGTGTAGTCTGTTAGTCACTGTCTTAACGTGAAGTAAAGATAACGACATGCAATTTATCAATCGACTGTTGAAAGATAGTTAGTTTCGGTATAATCAAGAGAGAAGAAGCGTGTAAGTTCGCAAAGGAGTGAAGCACGATGCAAAGTTATATCGTGATGCAAGGACGTACATACGATGAAGAGAAAGAATTGGGTGTGCTTTGGTCATTACAGCAAGACAGTATAGGCAATGTTCATCATTTTTGGGAACGGATGAAAGAAGTATGCGAAGGTGATCGCATCTTTCATTATGTAAAAGGGGACATTGTCGCAATTAGTGTGGCGAAGTCAAGTTACCGTGAGGAACGAAAGCCATCGATAATTCCGTTGTCAGACAGTGAGAATGCCAAAGGGTACTTAGTGGAAGTGGAGTATCACGAACTCGATCAACCGTTAACGATTGTGGATTGTTTAGATGAACTACTACCATTATTGCCGATTAAGTATTCTGCGTTTCAAGAGAACGGTAATGGAAATCAAGGCTATCTCTTCCCGTGCAATGAAGAACTAACTATTAAATTAGTAGAGTTGATTGCGGATTTGAATATTTACGAAATCGATGAGGAACAATTGGAGTTTGTTATGGGCACTGTTCAGAAGACGGAGCATGATTTCCTCATTCCAGTACTTGCTGAAACCGAATCGGAAACGAAAACAAAAGTGCGAATGGGCCATCAGCGTTTCCGCAACGAGCTCATGCAACTATGGAATGATCAGTGCGCGCTATGCGATATCGAGTTACCGGAATTATTGCAAGCTAGCTACGCTAAACCATGGAAAGATTGCACGAACAACGAACGCATCGATCCAAACAACGGCATACTTCTCTGTCGCAATCATGATGCGCTCTATCATAACGGCTTCATTGCGTTTGACGGAACAGGCAAGATACATATTTCATATAGAATTCCTGAAGGGGATTACGAGAAGTATGGATTGCACAGCAAGATGAGAGTGAATCGAACGGAGAAGAACAAGCCGTATTTGAAATGGCATAAGAAGCATATGTTTAAAGAGTAAACCTACCGTCACGCCAAATATTCAGTCCGTGATCGGATAGAAGTGCTCCAGTTTCGTTCAATTCATCATACTTCATCTGCAGCCCTTGCAAAACTTGGTGAGTTTACCCTCTTTTTGTAGTATGATGCATAGAGAGAGTGAATTCGATAACATATTGTGCGGAGGTACGACATGAACTATGGTGATCCGTTAAGAGATAAAAACGTAGAACGAGATACGACGATTTATAATAGCGAAGGTTTTGACAGACGAGGCTTTAATAAGTTTGGTTATGACCGTCATGGGTTTAATGAACAAGGATTTAATGCCAGTGGTTTTGATAAGTATGGCTTTGATGCACAGGGCTTTGACAAAAATGGCTATAATAATCAAGGGTATGACAAAGAAGGATTTAGGGCCACGGGCTATAATAAAGCCGGCTTTGATCGAACGGGTTATGATCGTTATGGTTATGACGCAGACGGGTATAATAAAAGCGGTTATAACGTCCAAGGCTATGACAGAGAAGGTTATAAAGCGGATGGTTTCAATCGACAGGGCTTTCACAAGAATGGCTATAACAGAGACGGTTATGATATCCATGGTTTTAACCGTGCGGGTTTCAACAAGCAAGGTTATGACAAGTATGGTTTTAATAAATACGGTGTGAGTGCCCAAGGTTATGGAACGGATGGATTTAATAAGCTAGGTTACGATAAGAATGGTTTTAATCGCCAGGGCTATAATAAATTCGGCTATGACGAAAGAGGATTCAATCGTGATCGCAAGCATATGAACGGCACGATGTATGATGGAAAAGGCTTTGATTTTCAAGGCGTTCATCTAAATAACAGTCCGTTCGATGATCACGGCTTTGATCAAGCAGGCTTTGATGCACAAGGTTTCAATAAAAGAGGATACAATCGTGAAGGCTTTACACGCGATGGTGCACATATTAGCGAGAAGACGTATGATGCAGCGGGTTATGATCAGCACGGTTACAATCGAGATGGCTTTGACCGAGCAGGATACGATGCATCAGGCTTAAATTCGCTTGGCTATGATTCGGAAGGCTATGATGCACAAGGTTTTAATAAACATGGCTTGGATCGTGAAGGCTATAATCGCGATGGTTTTAATAAAGCAGGGGTCGATCGAGAAGGTTTCGGAAAGAATGGCCGAAATCGCCAAGGTTATGATAAAAAAGGTTTTAATTTGCAAGGTTATGATAAAAATGGTTTTAATAAAGAAGGCTACAACCGATTCGGCTATGATCGATATGGTTTTAATCGGGATGGCAAGCATGCGAATGGTACGAAGTATGATACAAAAGGGTTCGACTGCAATGGCTTTACTCCTCAAGGTATCCACCGAAATGGAACGAACCAAGATGATGAAGGGTATGATAAGTCGGGCTATGATGAAGACCGCTATGACCGAAAAGGCTTTAATAAGTTAGGCTACAATAGAAATGGTTATGATAAATACGGTTATGATAAAGCAGGATTTAGAGCGGATTCGAAGTAAAGCAATCCGATATTAAATGGGGAACATCTAGAAGGTTAAAGTGACCCTTTAACTTTCTAGGTGTTTTTTATTGGGGATTATGCAGTCTGAAAGAATTATATTTTCTATTGTGAATAGTGAGATGATGTTCATAGACGATGGATTGTGTATCATTCTTACCATTTTGCTGTTTGCATTTGTTTCGTATTAAATTAAGAGGGAGTATATATTCCCCCTTAATTTATGAATCTGTATAGAGCTAGTTTCAAAGGCGTAGTTGAAGAATAAACAGGACTATACAATCGGTAGATTTAATATGTTTCGGTTGTGTATTTCTGCAATACTTTTACATGGAGATGACGGCATAATACTTAGTAAGTATGTAGTGGCGATCTTGTTGTGTTGATGACGTAGAGAAAAGAGAAGTAAAGACAGTTGGTGTCGAGTGTAATAATAGATATAAAGATATCCCCAAGTTCTTGGGGGAACTTATCAAGATATCGTTTTTAGTCAATCAAATCAGCTTTCTAAGTCTTCTAAACAAATCCATTCCATAGGTTTTATAAAATACGTATTAAAAGGATTTTTGAAACGACTTTTAAATAATACTTTCGATATTCCTGATTGATTAAAGATCTTAGTGCAGTTATCACAAGGTTCCAATGTCACATAAGCAATAGCACCTTTTAAATCATCCTTATTAGAAACATTCAATACTGCATTCGTCTCAGCGTGAATTTGCCTCATACAACGGCCATCCTCAGACATGATGTGCCCAGCCTCGCTACAAGGTTTATACTCTGGAATCGTCGCATTCCAGCCTGAAGAAATAATAGCGCCGTCTTTCACAATGACACAGCCAACGTGAAGAAGATTACAAGTAGCATGTACAGCAACTTTTTCTGCTTCATTGATAAATTGCATATCTCGTTCTGTAATCAATTACAACGTTCCCCCTCTAAAGGTCATCTCATTTAAGAATAAGATTTATGTTTCTTTAAATATTCCACGAGACTTGACTCATTAAGAATATTTACCATTACTTCTGGCATTTTTGCACCCTGATAAGATTTATTATTCGCATGATTTTTCACGGTGCCTTCTTGAACATTGACTTCAATCATATCCCCTTTATTAATTTGGAAATCTTTTAGTTCAACTAAAGGCAGGCCGATATTTATAGCGTTCCGGAAGAAGATTCTTGCGAAAGATTCAGCAATTACGACGGAAATACCAGCCGTCTTCAAGGCCAATGGTGCTTGTTCGCGAGATGAGCCACATCCAAAATTTTCTCCGGCAACTAGAATATCTCCTTCTTGAACAATTTTGTGGAATTCAGGATCTACATCCTCTAATACATGATCAGCGAGTTTTTGCATATCTAATGTTTTCGTATATTTGCCAGGAATGATTCGATCTGTATCAATATTATCACCGTATACATGTGCTATTCCTTTTAAATTCATAATAATGAATACCTCCTTAGTTAGTTGCTGCAGGATTTACGATTTTTCCATTTAAAGCTGCCATTGCGACGAAGGCAGGAGATCCTAAATAAACATTTGAATTCCTATTCCCCATTCTACCTTGGAAGTTACGGTTTGTAGAAGAAGCTACATTTTCAGCATTTCCCGGAATTCCCTGGTGCGTACCTACGCATGGTCCGCATCCTGAAGGTAGGAATGTTGCCCCTGCTGCAGAAAGTGTTTCTACTGTACCGTCTGCGAGTGCTTCTTGGAACACTTGTCTTGAAGCGGGTGCAATGATTAATCGAACTTTTGGATGTACTTTTTTGTCTTTCAAAATTTCAGCGGCTGCCTGTAAGTCTTCTAGTCTTCCATTTGTACAGCTTCCAATAAATGCTTGTTGAATCGGTATATCCAATAACTCAGAAATTCCTTTAACGTTATCCGGTGAATGTGGCACTGCAATTTGTGGTTCCAGTTGTGAAACATCAAATTCTAAAACTTGAGAGTACACCGCATCTACGTCTGGGGTGACTGCTTCAAATTCGTATGGAAGTTCTAATCCTTTCAAGTCGACAAATCCTGCTTTTGCTCCCATTTCAATGACCATATTGGACATTGTTAATCGGCTGTCTAGGCTCATCATTTCAATTGCTTCGCCTGTAAATTCAATCGCTTGATATGTTGCACCTTGAATTCCGATTTTACCTACAATATGTAGGATTAAATCCTTTGCAACTACACCATCCGGTAATTTTCCATTTAGAATAATTTTGATTGTTTCTGGAACTTTAAGCCATGTCTGCCCTGTCAGCATCGCACCAGCTAAATCAGTAGAACCAACGCCGGTAGCAAATGCACCGACAGCTCCATATGTGCATGTGTGTGAATCCGCGCCTAAAACAAGATGTCCTGGCTTTACGTGGTGATTATCAATAATCAGCTGATGACAAATCCCATCACCGACATCATAAAGTTTCACGTTCTGTTTTTCTGCGAAATCGCGAATCAGGTCATGTAGAACAGCAATTCCTTCATTTGGAGCAGGGGATGCATGATCGATAACCAGTACCATCTTTTCATTATCCCATACTTTGGTTCCACCCATATTTTCAAATGCCTTAATCGTTAGTGGACCTGTAGTGTCAGTAGCCATCACTAGATCGACATCGACGATAGCTATATCCCCTACAATTGGTTCTTGCTTAGAATGATTGGAAATGATTTTTTGAATAATAGTTTTCCCCATAATTAATCCCTCGCCCTTCTAGTAGTAAGTATTATCATAATTTAATACTTTAACATTAAAAAATGTATCGCCTTTCATTCGTTCCACATTGTGGAACGTGTTCTAAAAACTCGTTTATACATATATACTAATAAAAAGGAGTATGAATTGTCAAATAATTTTTATTGATAATAAGATATTAAATTATCTTTAGAAATATATTTCTTATAAGAGCGAGAATGACCAAAGAATAACGTGAATAAATCTTATATTAGATATGTGTAAGCTAACTGCCACTAAACTTTTAAGTACACCCATTTAAATCCCATGTTTTTTAAAAAAACAATAAATTTATAAGTCTATGTATGTGTACTAGAATTTATTAAGCACTTGGAAAAGATGATTAAATATTTTTATATATGATAGTTTTACCATTTTTATAATTGTCAGAACTTTGTATTGACTTTATAAAATAAAAGATGCTAAGATGTCACTATATTTAAAACGCGTTCCACATTGTGAATTAGGAGGTGTTTGAATTAAAATATTTACAGACAGTAGCTAAGTATGCCTTTTCATTTTCTCTCGATGATATTCCTAAAGATGTGAACTTGAAAGCAAAGCTGATCATCCTAGATTCACTTGGTGTGATTGTAGCCGGTAATAACAATGCGCGAGAGTCTGAACCGTCAAAAGCTTCAAATACATTTGCAAGTTTTCAGTCACCGATTTCCGCTGAAAAAGGATATGTGATTGGAACCGATAAGGTTACAGACTATAAAACTGCAGCCCTGTTGAACGGTATTGCATTGGTAGCTGAAGAGTTGGACGAAGGTAATCAATTCGCTAAAGGCCATCCAGCTTGTCATTTTTTTTCAGGTTTACTTGCGCTGACTTCTCAAAACAACAGGTCTGGTAAAGAGTTTTTAGAATCTTTTATAGTAAATTATGAAATAGGCGCGAGGATGGGTGCGGCTGTAAAACAGAAAGAGTCCATTCATCCACACGGTAATTGGGGCATTTTTGCAAACGGTTTCAGTGTTGGAAAGTTATTAGGATGGAAAAATACCGAAGAGTATATTCGAGCGGCTATGTTAAGTACTAGTCTTAGTATGCCAACCTTATGGCAGTCGGTTTCGGAAGGGCACCAAGTTCGTAATGTGATTGTCGGTCTAAATAATTTACATACGGTTTTATTGCCGGGCTTGGTCACAGCTGGTTTCAGCGCTACTAATCTTACACCTAAGATATTGTTTGAAGAAGTTCTCGCTGACGGTTTTGTAAGTGCTTTCCTTGATAAGGATTTGGGAAACTTCTATTACTTAGAGAAAACCTATTTTAAGTTTTATCCATATTGTAGATTCTGTCATTCTTCAATAGACGCGGCACTCAGTTTAGTAGGAAATACGTCATTGGATGATATTAAACGTATCGACATCAAAACCTATAAGTCGGCAGCTAAGCTAAAAGCACAAGAAGTGCAATACGATTTTGAAGGTAAGTTTTCCATTCCTTTCTCTGTAGCAAGTGAGCTATCAATTAAACAGAACCCTTTAATAGATGAAACCAGTAAGAAACTACAAATCAAAGATCTAATGCGGAAAGTATATGTAGTGGAGGATGAAGACCTAACAGCATTACTTCCTACTGAAAGATATACTGCGATGAACATAGAGTTTTGGGATCAAGAATCGAGAAGTATTGTTCTGAAAAGAGCAACTGGAGATCCCGATGAAGAAAATCTTGAACGGAAAGTGTTGGAAAAATTCAAAAGAAATGTCTTACCTCTATTAGGAATTGAACGTACGCAACAAATTATTGATTCTATCTATAGTTTGGAAAAAATTAATGATTTTAATGCGTTTATAAAACTATTTCACCGAACTACTTCAGGATGAGAAATGAGGTTAAGATTATGTGGGATGCAGAAGTTGATGTTGCTATTGCGGGAGCTGGAGGATGCGGACTAGTAGCTGCATTGACAGTAGCAGAAAGAGGTCTTCAGGTAGCGGTTTTTGAAAAGACAGACTTTATTCTAGGAAATACAGCCGCCAGCGCAGGAATGATTCCGGCTGCTGGTACAAGATTTCAAAGAGAGATAGGGATTCAAGAAACGCCAGAGGAAATGGCGGACGATATATTAAAAAAGAATCATCAGGAAAGCAATCCAGAATTGACACTGGCGCTAAGTAAAGTGTCTGGACCATTGGTAGAGTGGATGAACGATAACCTGGATATGCAGTTCAGCCTTGTAACAGAATTTAAATATCCGGGTCAACGAAATTTAAGGATGCATGCACCACCAACTAGGTCAGGTTTGGAACTGATGAAAAAACTAAAAAAAGCGGCAAATGATAAAGATAATATTTATTTAATGCTGAAATCTCAAGTGGAAAAGTTAATACTTGGTGATAAAGGTGAAGTGATTGGTATAGATGTACAAACTACAGATGGTATTCAACGTATCAAAGCGAAAAAGGTTATTTTGGCAACTAATGGATTCGGCGGCAATACTTCAATGGTTAAGAAGTTTATACCTGAAATTTCGGATGCATTATATTTTGGTTATGAAGCTAATACCGGGGAAGGAATTGAAATGGCGCTGGAGATTGGAGCAGGCATTTCCAATATGACTGCCTATCAAGGGCATGCGGCTGTAAATGAGGCTACCGGCTTATTAGTAACATGGGGAACGATCATGTCTGGCGGCTTTATGGTCAATCAAGACGGTGAACGGTTTGGAAATGAAGCGCAAGGTTATTCCGAATTTGCTTTAGAAGTAGTAAAACAAGAAGTACAAAGTGGCTACATCATCATTGACCAATATATCTATCAGAATCTCTTAACAATTGAAGACTTTAAAAAACTAGATGAAATAGATGCATTCAAGTCATCAGATAGTATTGAAGATTTGGCAGTTAAGTTAGGTATTAATGTAAAAGGCTTAAAACAAACATGTAATGCTTTTCAAGAAAACGAGCAAGGTAGCCCAGATCAATTTGGAAGAACAGACTTTCCTAAACAATTAAAAGGTAAGTTATTTGGGATTAAAGTAAGTCCGGCGCTATTCCATACTCAAGGCGGTCTGAATGTTAATGAACATGCACAAGTAGTGAATGTGCAAGGCAATGTCATAGAAAATCTATATGCTGGTGGTGGAACAGCGGTAGGAGTTTCAGGAAGACATGCATACGGCTATATGTCAGGAAACGGACTTCTTGCGGCACTCGGATTCGGAAGAATTGCAGGAGACCATGCAGTACATATGATACAAAAGAAAGGGATGGAGTAAACATGACACGAATTTGGGAAGATGCACTTACTGAAACAGATAGAATAGTAATTAAAAAAGGTGGATACGGAAAAAGTAGAGGATTAGGAAAGAAGCCACTATTAGTAATTATTGACGCACAGCACAATTATATTGGTGCAGATTTGCCTATTCAAGATCAATTGACAGAATGGCCAAGTGGTGGTGGTAGCTTGGCATGGGAAGGGATTCGAAAAATTAAGAAGCTAAAAGAAGTTGCAAAAGAAAATGGAATCCCGGTTCTATATACAAGGAACGTCCAAAAGAAAACAACTAAATTTGACTCATTTGCTACAAAAACAAAAAGAGATAATACAAAATATTTAGATGGTAATCCAGCATCAGATATTGTGATGGAAATAGCGCCAGACGAGGATGACTTGGTTGTAGATAAGAGTTATGCAAGCGCTTTCTTTGGTACGCCGTTGATCAGCTATCTTATAAAGATGGACGTGGATACATTAATCATTGTAGGTGGTTCAACAAGTGGCTGTGTAAGAGCGACTGCAGTTGATGCAGTGACACATAACTTTAATGTAGCAGTTGTAGAAGATGCAGTATTTGACAGAATAGAATTATCGCATAAAGCCGGTCTCTTAGATTTATGGATGAAGTATTGTGATGTAGAGAAAGTAGATAAAATTATGGATTATATGAAATCGCTCTAATTATCAAGTGTAAAGGAGGATATATATGCTGGATTTGTTAATTAAGAACGGAACTGCAGTTGTTCCGAGACAAGGTTTGAAAGAAGTAAATATCGGGATTCGCGACGGGAAAATAGTGGGAATATATGAATTACGTCAATCAATGGAAGCAAGAGAAAATATAGATGTACAAGGATTACATATCTTCCCAGGGTTAATTGATGCTCATCAACATTTAGGTATCTATAACTCAACTGAATTTGATTTTAAAGATACTAAACAACATGCAGTTGGTGGTGTTACGACGGTAGTGAATTATGACCGACAGCCAGTGAGCTATTTAGAGTATTTCCCGAAAGTAAAAGAAATCGGCGAGAAAAATAGTTATATTGATTTCACTTACAGTCTTGGGATTTTGAAAGAGCAACATCTAGATGAGCTAGAAGAATTAGTAGAAACGTATGGGTTAACGTCTTTTAAGTTCTTCCGCAATTATGAGCGTCAATTAAACGGTAAATTTAGTATTGAAGATGGAATTAATCTATCCAGCTATGATTTAAAAAGAATTTTGGAAAAGTTCAAGTCAATCTCTTCTAAACTAATGCTTTCAGTACACTGTGAAAATATGGATGTCAATCGAAAGCTGACCCAAGAATTAAAAGATTCGGGTGAAGATGATGGACTAGTAACTTGGTCAAAAACGAGTCCAGGATATGCTGAAGCAGAATCACTTTTGAGTACTCTCTATATTAATCATGTAGTGGGCGGAAATCTATTTATAGTTCATTTGAGTTCTGCTGAAAGTATGGAAGTTCTCGAAAAGACACCATGGTTACATGAGAAGGGAGTGAAAGTAGAAACTTGTCCGCATTATCTGGTATTTAATGAAGATCATGAAATAGGAATGAAAGCTAAAGTAGGACCACCTGTGCATACGGAAAATGACTCGAATCGTTTATGGGAAGGTATTCGCAATGGGACTATTAACGCCATAGGAACAGACCATGTGCCGAACTATTTAAAAGATAAATTAGGTGACAAAGGTGGCGTTTGGGAAACGCAATTTGGGTTCCCGAGTATGGGCACACTTCTTCAGGTCATGTTGACAGAAGGATATGAGAAGCGTGATATTCCATTGGAGCGCATCGCGGATATTACTTCGTTGCAGCTGGCTGAGTCATATAACTTGGAGTATAAAGGCAGAATTGAAGTTGGTGCAGATGCAGATTTTGCTATTGTAGATCTAAAGAAACGTAAAACTGTAACAATGGATCAATTACATTCCTTATCCGATTACAATGTCTATGAAGGAATGGATTTAATAGGATGGCCTGTATACACAATCAGTCGTGGGGAAGTCATCGTCAAAGATGGTGTCCCTACAATGGAAAGTGGTAGAGGAAAGTACGTTAGAAGATCAATTTAACAACATGTAGTTAAAATAGGGGGGATGCAAAATGAAGAAGACATTATTAGCTTTAAGTATGGCAGTATCATTAGTTTTTGTTGCAGCTTGTGGAGAAGAAAGTGGTACTGCAGGTGGCGGGAATGAAGGGAAAAATGTTGTGAAAATCGGTTCACTTCATCCATTAAGTGGTGGTTTAGCATTAGAAGGTCAGGAAATGTTAGATGGAGTCAAACTAGCAGTAGAAGAAGCAAATGAAGCTGGTGGTATCGAATCGATGGATGGTGCGAAAATCGAGCTAGTGGAAAGTGATCACGAAGGTTTGCCTGAAAAAGGAGTATCAGAAGTACAGAAACTCAACACAGCAAAAGTAGCTGGAATTATTGGAACATATTCAAGTGGTGTTGCACTTCCTGCTACTCAAGAAGCAGAACGTAATGGTATTCCGTTTATAGTGGATATCGGTTCAGCAGATGATATTACAGAGCGCGGTTTTAAATACACATTCCGGTTACAACCGGCTGCAACATCTTTCTCGAAGGACTTTTTGAAATACTTCGAGGATTTAAATAAAAAAACTGATAAACCTCTTGAAACAGCTGTTCTAGTTTACGAGGATAGTGTTTTCGGTTCAAGTATTTCCAAAGCAATCAAAGAAAACGCAGACGATTATGGGTTGAAAATCCTTGGAGATTTACCGCACTCGGCTTCTAGTGCAGATCTTTCTTCTACCATTAATAAGATTAGCTCTCTTAAGCCTGATGTAGTTATTACTACGACATATCTTAGGGATGGTGCAATGCTCGTAGAAGGAATACAAAGTACAAAATTTGTTCCAAAAGCAATTATTGGAGTAGCAAATGGCGCATTTAGTAACGCTGGTTTTATTACAGATGAGAAAGCTGAAAACCAGAATATTATGGACGTAAACTATACAATTAATCCTAAAAGTGAAACTGCAGCTAAAGTAAAAGAAGCTTACAAAGAAAAATACAATAAAAACTTAGGACCAAATGCAGCTTATTCTTACATGGCAGCAAAAGTTCTAATAGACGCAATTGAGCGCGCGGGTACAAATGATCGTGAAAAAGTAATGGAAGCGTTAAAAGAAACAAATTATGAAGAGCATATACTTCCTCAAGAAGCTATCCAGTTTGATGAAAAGGGCCAAAATATTGGTGCACGTGCTGTATTGAATCAAATAGATGGTCATGAATCAAAAGTAGTATATCCGGAAGAGTTTGCAGAACAAGAAGTCGTATATCCTGCAAATTGATAATGGAGGAACAAGAGTAGAGTCTACTCTTGTTCCACATTTCTTGAAGAGGAGGAAAACAAATGTCAGGTGGATTGTTTATTCAGTCACTAATTGATGGCTTACTGATGGGTGGTATTTATAGTCTAGTTGCAATCGGACTTACCATTATATTTGGAGTAATGAAAATAATTAACTTTGCACAAGGTGCATTAATGATGTTAGGAATGTATGTTACATACTGGTTATATGCAATAGCTGGGCTTAACCCATATTTATCAATTCCAATAAGTGCAATTGTATTATTTGTAGTTGGAGTAGCTATACAAAAAACTATTCTTTCTAAAATGATGGATGCACCTGAACATAACCAGTTGTTAGTTACATTAGGTATTATGTTATTTATCGAAAACTTCGCATTGATTCTATTTAAACCGGATTTTAGAAGTGTAACTGTTGAAGGAATGCCAAAGACAATCTCATTATTATCTATTAATATTGGAACAGGGAAACTAATTGCTTTCTTATTTGCAATAGGTTTGACAGCTTTACTATTTTGGTTCTTGAAACATACATTTTTAGGTAAAGCAATCCGAGCAACATCTATTAACAGACAAGGCGCTGCACTCATTGGGATTAATACAAAGAGAATTAATTATATAGCGTTTGGCTTAGGATCAGCTTTAGCTGCAATTGCCGGTACATTGATGACTCCATTTTTCTATACATCACCTGATGTAGGAAGCGCCTTCATACTCAAAGCTTTTGTTGTAGTTGTTTTAGGTGGACTTGGTAATGTATTGGGTGCATTGATAGGAGGACTCGTAATTGGAGTAGCCGAATCGCTTGGCGGAGCTGTTTTACCAGGAAGTCTAAAAGAATTAATGACGTATTTGATTTTCATTCTAGTATTGCTATTTAGGCCAAATGGGATATTTGGGGGGAAATCTAAATGAAAAAGTCCATGATTATTATAGCATCCGCGCTCATCCTATTACTTGTTTTTCCTTTATTTATAGAAAGTCAGTATATTATGCATATTGCTATACTTATTTTGTACTATTCACTTGTAAGTCAGGCGTGGAATATACTAAGCGGATATTCAGGTCAATTCTCATTTGGACATGCGGCGTTTTTTGGAACAGGTGCTTATACCTCATCAATTTTATTAACAAAATATGCAATAACACCTTGGATTGGTATGCTAATAGGAGCAGCTATTGCTTGTATTATAGGATTATTCATCGGTTTCTTATCTTTCCGATACAAACTGCGTGGAGCTTATTTTGCTTTAGGAACATTAGCTTTTGCGGAAATGTTACGTATTTTTGTTCAAAACACAGAGTTTTTTAATAAAACTTTAGGTGTCTTGATCACAATCAATCCAGATCCACTTATGTTCCAATTTGCTTCAAGAACAGGTTACTACTATACAATTTTAGTATTCACCATATTAGCTACCTTAATTGTATATTTGATAAGCAAATCCAGACTGGGTTATAACTTGGTCGCTATTAGGGAAAATGAAGAAGCAGCCCAGTCATTAGGCGTGAATACATTCAAAAATAAAATGACAGCAATTGCTTTGAGTTCTGCGATTACAGCTATTGGTGGCACGTTTTATGCACAGTATTTCTTATATATCGAACCATCTACAACGTTTGGGAATGATGTCTCCGTAGATATTTTATTACCCGCAATTATTGGTGGAATGGGAACCGTGTTCGGTCCTTTCATTGGAGCTTTGGTTATAGTGCCATTGGGAGAATTGACAGCGCATTTCTTTGGGGGGTTTGCAGGAGCTCATTTGATGGCTTATGGAGTTATTTTAGTTGTAGTCATTCTCTACTTGCCAGGAGGAATTGTTGGATGGTACCAAGATCGCGTCAAAAAAAGAAAAGTGAAAAGAGGTACGTAATATGGTCCTTTTAAAACTAGAGAAAGTAACCAAAAAATTCTCGGGTCTTGTTGCAGTAAATAATATTGATCTTACATTGAATGAAGGTGAGATACTTGGTTTGATAGGTCCAAATGGTGCTGGGAAAACGACTTTGTTTCACTCAATCTGCGGATTTCATAGACCTGAAGATGGGATTATTGAGTTTGAAACAGGCGATATTTGCGGAATGAAACCCGAGTATATATGTAAACAAGGGATAGCTCGTACGTTCCAGGTTGTACAACCTTTTGGGAACCTAACATTACTAGAAAATGTAATCGTTGGTGCTTTCAATACAGTGCATAAATACGATGATGCTGAAAAAATAGCTATGAAGCAGCTCGAATATATGGGAATGGCCCATAAAGCAGATACGGTCATGAAAGATTTAACTTTTGCTGAACAGAAGAAGGTAGAAGTGGCACGGGCACTTGCGACAAAGCCAAAGTTGCTGTTCTTAGACGAGGTTATGTCAGGACTCAATCCATCTGAAGTGAATGAATTTATTGAGTTAATAAAAGATATTCGTAATCAAGGAATTACAGTATTCTTTATTGAACACTTGATGTCAGCGGTTATGGCATTATCAGATCGTGTAGTGGTTATGCATCTCGGAGAGAAAATTGCCGAGGGAAAACCTGAAGAAGTGACGAAGGATCCAAAAGTAATAGAAGCTTACCTTGGGGAGGAAATCGTATGATAGAAGTAAAAAACCTACAGGCGGGTTATGGAAATATAAAAATTTTACGTGACATCTCTTTCGAAGTAAAAAAAGGTGAAGTTGTAAGTATACTTGGTACCAATGGCGCTGGGAAAACAACTACCCTGCGGGCTATTTCAGGAATACTTCCAATTTGGTCAGGAGAAATATACTTTGACGGGAAACCTATCCATAATTCGACACCTGAACAAATTGTAAAAAGTGGTCTTGTGCAAGTACCTGAAGACCGAAAACTATTTACAGACATGACAGTGCAAGAAAATTTGGAATTAGGTGCATTCATTCCAAATGCGCGAAAACATCTTACGAGAAATTTGGATTATTGTTATGAATTGTTTCCTATCTTAAAAGATCGTAAGTCACAAGTCGTGGGTACAATGAGTGGTGGTCAGCAGCAAATGGTAGCCATAGGTAGAGCATTAATGGCTGAACCAAAGTTGTTGATCTTAGATGAACCTTCCATAGGGTTATCCCCATTGCTCACAAAACAAGTATTTGATATTATTTCTGAAGTAAAAGAAAACGGCGTTACTATATTGTTGGTCGAGCAAAATGTTAATCAAGCGCTACGACTTGCTGATCGTGGATACGTGATTGAGAATGGTGAGATTGTTATAGAAGGAAATGCGAATGATCTATTAAATGATGAGAACTTGAAGGCATCCTATTTAGGGATTACTAAGTAAATATATTTCCTGTATTAAATAGTAAGGAGGCAAAGTGACTGTGATTAAATCTTTTCATAAAATGTTTGAAATCCTTTCCTTGTTTACGATGGAACGGACCAGTTTAGCTATAAGTGAAATAGAAGAAGCCCTCAATATTCCTAAAAGTACGATTTTTAGAATCTTGAATACGTTAGAAAATGGTGGATTTATCACTAAAAACCCAGAGAATCACCGTTATTCATTAGGTGCTGAATTCTTTCGACTTGGAAGTATCTTTAATTGCCAATTAGATTTTCGTTCAGTTGCATTGCCTTTCATGAAAGAGTTGGCGAAAGAATCGTCTGAAACAATTGAGCTAAATATTATTGATGATTTAAGTAGAGTGTGTATAGAAAAAATCGACAGTACGTTAGCTGTACGAAACTTTGTCAGAGTTGGGGATCGACATCCTATTCATTTAGGTGCTTCAGGAAAAATCCTTTTGGCGAATCTTCCCGATAATGAGATGGAAGAGAAAGTACTTCGAATTGAAAAGGAACTGGGAAAACCACAGAAGAAGTTAAGGGAGGACCTCATACGAATTCGGGAACATGGTTATACTTTTACAAAAGGTGAAAGGGTACCAGGGAGTTTTGCTATAGCCGCTCCTTTGTTTGATGTATATGGCGAGACTATCGGTAGCATTACATTAGCAGGACCTATCCAGCGTTTATCCGAAGAGCGCGAAAGTTTCCTCATTAACTTACTGATAAATTCTGCAAAAGATATATCTAAAAATCTAGGCTATTCATACTCTAAATAATTTTTCAGGAGAGATTCTATGGAAATGTTTATCCAAAGGGTGACTGACTACTCTTTTGAAGATATAGATCAGACAACAATGGAATCCGCAAAAAAAGTACTAATCGATACAATAGGTGCAATGATTATAGGTGTCTACGATTCAAGTACAGAGCGGCTTCTGGACGAAGTTGAACCAATGAATCCAGGTACATATCAAATTATTGGTACGAAAAAGACAGTTAATTTAAATTCGGCTGCTTTCATTCATGGTGTAGCGACGGTCGCTGTGGAGCTTGATGAAGGTAATCAGTTTAGTAAAGGTCATCCAGCAGCTCATATCGTTCCAGCAATGCTTACGTATGTACAAACAAAAAAGGAATACTCAGGAAGGGATTTTGTCTATAATCTCATAAGATCCTATGAAGTATGTTCGCGCTTTGGCAGAGCAACCACGTTATTGTCAGACGCGCATGCACATGGGACTTGGGGGGTTGCCGGATCTGCAGCGAGTATTTTATTTATGGATGACGTTTCGGTAAGAGAAATGTTGGATGGTTTAAATATCAGTGCTTCATTTGCAATGCCGACCATGTGGAATGCTGCAATTGAGGGAGCATTCATCCGTAATGTCTACGTTGGGCAATCAATTGAATCTGGTATAAAAGTCGCTTCACTATTGAAAGCAGGCTATTATGCGCCAAAGCATAATATGGAATATGTGTTCAGTCAAGTTATTGGTAGAGATTTCGACCTTGCCTCTTTTAATAGTTCTAGTAATTCTGATTGGGATATCAATCGTAATTATTTTAAAACGCATGCATTTTGTCGTTATGTACATGCACCATTGGATGCTTTTAAAATGATTGTAAAAGAACATGATATACAACCATCAGATATAAAAAGCGTTACTGTCACTACCTACACGAGAGCTTCTACTCTTGATAGTAGGGAATGTGGTAACACTTTGTCCGCAAAATTCAGTATCCCCTATGCATTATCAATATGGCTGCATAAAAAAAAGACTGATCAAACAGTTTTTAATGAAAATATTCTAGATGAACTAGCAATTAAAGAAACAGCTAAAAAGATACAAGTAGTTCAATCAGACGAATTTGACAGGGATTATCCTTCAATTATGCCAGTTGAAATATTGGTAACTTTGCACTCTGGAGAATCGTTAAGACAACGACTTGACAATGCAAATGGCGCGCCAGGAAGCCAGATGACTAGACAGGATATTATTGATAAATTTAAAAGTAATACAAGCCCGTTCATCTCGTCTCCCAGACAGGATGAAATTATTGACTGGATTACTGATATAGAAAATAAAGACAATATGGACGACCTACTAAATTATCTTTATATCTAACATAATTTTAACAAATAAAAAATGTAGGAACTATGCAGACGGGGGGAGTTTGTCCATGCTATATGAGATGAGTAAGTTAAATGAAAGTGACAAATACCGCCTATTAACAAGCTGTATCGTACCTAGACCTATTGCATGGGTAACTACTATAGACACCCAAGGAATTGTAAACGCGGCTCCATTCAGCTTTTTCACTGGTGTCTCGATAGAGCCTCCTTTAGTAATTTTTGCAGTTGAAAGAAGAAAAGGCGAGAAGAAAGATACAATCGTCAATATTGAAAACACAAAGGAATTTGTGATTAATTTAGTAACTGAAAAGACTGTTAAGCAAATGAATGAAACTTCACCAGATTACGAGCCTGAAATCGATGAAATGCAAAGTGCTAAGTTAACACCTATTCGATCTCATTTTGTTAAGCCTCCATCTATCAAAGAGTCTCCCATTCATTTAGAGTGCACGCTGGACCAAGTAATTGAAATCGGATCATCTCCACATAGCTTAGTAATAGGAAAAGTAGAATATATTACAGTGGAGGACGAATTGATTGATGATGACAGAATCTCTATGAAGGATTTGCAAGCTGTAGGGCGTCTGGGTGGCAAGTGGTATACCGAAACAACAAGTCTATTTGAGTTGGATCGATTGGACTGGAGAAAGAAAGAAGTATAAAAATGGAGGTATGTGCAATGAAGAATCAAACAGAAAAAAAGGGTCCATTGGATGGTATTCGTATATTGGATCTTTCCACAATGATTGCAGCGCCTTATGGAGCAACATTGCTAGGTGACTTTGGTGCGGAAGTGATAAAAATTGAAATGCCGGGTAAAGGTGATACGCTTCGAGGGATGGGACCGTTTAAGGGTGATGAACCTTTACGTTGGCCAACGATGGCAAGAAATAAAAAGTCATTAACTTTAGATTTGCACGATGAAGCAGGTCAGAACATTTTGAAGCAGTTGGTTGCTAAATCTGATGTTGTCATAGAAAATTTCCGACCAGGAACACTTGAAAACTGGAATGTAGGATATGAAGACCTGAAAAAAGTGAATGATAACTTAATTATGATTCGTGTTACAGGTTATGGACAAACAGGACCTTACTCACATAAAGCTGGTTTTGGTACTCCTGCTACTGCATTTAGTGGGTTTACATATTTACATGGTTTTACTGATCGTCCGCCGATTAGTCCTTCATTTTCATTGGTTGATTACATCACAGGTATTCATGTAGCGTTTGCTACTACTACGGCGCTATATCACCGTGATGCGACAGAGGATGGGGTTGGACAGTATGTAGATATGGGCTTATATGAGACTGTTTTTAGAATGATGGAATTCCTAGTAACGGATTATGACCAAAACGGTATCATAAAAGAACGTTCCCCAGGTCTAAGTGGACATTCAAGTCCAGCCGGCACTTTTCAAACGAAAGATGGTCATTGGGTTGTTCTAGTAACTAGTTCTGACCGTACATTTGACCGTCTTGCAGAAGCAATGGATCGAAAAGATATGCTAACAGATGAGCGTTTTCATACAAATGCCGTTCGTCTACAGCATTTTGAACTAACGAATGGGATTGTGGCGGATTGGGTAAAGACGAAAAATCGAGACGAACTGCAAAAGCACTTGGATGATTTTGGTGTTCCAATTAGTCCTATCAATAGTATTGAAGATATTTTTAACGACCAACAATTTAAGGCTAGAGAAAACATTGTAGAAGTGGAGCACCCGAGGCTAGGGAAAATGAAAATGCCAGGTATTGTTCCGAAGTTTTCTGAAACACCAGGTTCTATTCGAAATATTGGTCCTGACTTGGGCGCGAACAATGAAGAAGTACTAATAGAAATCATAGGTTTAACGGAAGAAGAAATTGAGGATTTGAAGAACAAAAAGATTATTTAAGGAGCGATCTATTAATGGGCGACATTAAAGAAGTAAGGATTACTGAAGTTAGTCCGCGAGATGGTTTCCAAAGCATTTCTCAATTCATACCTACAGAAGAAAAAATAAAAATTCTTAATCGCATTATTAATTTAGGATTTCCACAAGTAGAGGTAACATCATTTGTACATCCAAAAGCCGTACCACAAATGAAAGATGCAGATGAAGTATTGCGTGGAATCGATCGTCCTGAAGGTGTATTATTGCGTGCATTAGTGCCTAATCTGAGAGGATTGGATAGAGCAATTGAAGCAAAAGTGGATAAGGCAAAACTTATGCTTTCCGCGACAGACGCACACAGCTTGCATAATGCCAATGCGAAAACGTTTGATGCAATGCGAGACTTTCATCTGCTCGTTGACAGGTCGCAAGGAACGACTGTACATGTGAGTGGTTCAATATCAGTAGCATTTGGATGTCCTTATGAAGGGGATGTTCCGATTGACCGTCATATTGAAATATGCGATCGATATGAACAATATGGTATTACTGAAATTTCATTGGCAGATACAACAGGTATGGCGAATCCTGAAAGTATTAAACGTATCATCCATGGCTTAAAGGAGAAATTTCCACACTTCAAATTTTCACTTCATTTACACAATACAAGAGGTATGGCATTTGCGAATGCGGTAGCCGGTTACCAAGAAGGAATTGTCGATTTTGACAGTGCATTAGCTGGGTTAGGTGGATGTCCTTATGCACCAAATGCAAGTGGGAATATTGCAACGGAAGATATAGTTCACGGCTTTGAAGAAATGGGAATCCATACGAATCTAGATTTGGATGCTATCATAACTGAAGCACGAACATTAGAAACAAACTTTCCGAGCTATTCTAACAGCTTTATTCTGAAAGCTGGTAAATGTTCAGATCTCCATATTGCACCTGGTAAACAACAAAAACTAGGTGATTAATCTTATGTAGAACTAGAAACCTTTCTGATAGTATATCCTTGTATTTAAAAAGCATTCTTGCTCTCTGGAGCGCAAGAATGCTTTTTCCATAGTTGAATAGTTATAGATTACACAAATGTTTTTCCAACCACTGATCGGCTTCCTCTTTTGAAGAAACATCTCCATTAAGTTGACTCACTTCCAAGTGTAGCAAGATTTTAGAGAAAGTTGGACCTGGCTTGAGTCCCGCTTTGACTAAATCGCCGCCATTCAAATAGTTTTGTAGTTTGTTGCGATGATATAAATACTCCATAACGGATTCCTGATGTGGCACTTGATCAGCCACTAGGATAAACAAAATAGCTTCATCGGAGTAGTCGTGTAAAAATAGATGATAGTCGCCAATTTGTGTGAATTCATTCCACTGTTCATGTCGTTGCAACGCCATGATTTCTTCCAATAACTTTTTTCTGTTTTTTCGCAACGTAAATTTTTCTGCGGCATACAAGCTATAATTACAATAGAAGGGTAGTAAAAAGTAATTGAACCAGCTAGGTTTTTCAGCGATTTGTAAATTCGTAATCTTACGCACCTGTTCGTTGTAAATCTGTTCTAGATGTTCAGCCGTAGCAACCGATGCATTCAACTCTTTTTCATGTACACCGAACTGTTGCCAAACATTCAGTTCGAACAGGCGTCGGATGACTTCTTGCGGACTGCCTTCCGTAAACAAACGAATCATCTCTTCGTTTATGCGTTGTGGAGATAAATGGATCACTTTATCGATAGACTCGAGTGCCAATTTTTCCGTCTGTTCATCCATCGAAAATAAGAAACGTTGTTCAAAGCGTACCGCTCGGAAGATCCGAGTAGGGTCTTCGACAAAACTAATATTATGAAGTATTTTGATTTTCTTCTCGCGTAGATCATTCTGTCCACCAAACGGATCAATCAATTCACCGAACGCTTCGGCATTGAGACGGATGGCCATGGCGTTGATCGTGAAATCACGTCGCTGCAAATCATCCTCAAGAACGGATGTCTCAATCTCGGGTAAAGCGGCCGGCTGTTCGTAATATTCGAGTCGAGACGACACGAGATCGATCGACAGACCGGATGGCGTATTCCATGTCGCTGTGCCAAAGCTTTCATGCTCCAAGACGTCGCCACCATGTGTTTCCATCAAGCTATTCGCCAATTCGATTCCATTACCTTCTGCCACAATATCGATGTCAAAATTCGGCTTGTCCAATAAAATATCCCGGACAATCCCGCCAATTAAATAGACAGGCATGTCGATGCGGCTGGCTGTTTCTCCAATTTCTTTCAACAACTGGAGAGCTTCTCCTGGCAGTTGCTTTTGCATTTTATTAATGATCTCATTGGAAGGTGGAGTGTCTTCTGTTTTTTTATCCCCCATCATATCGCTATAGAGAACTTGGATAATATTCGATCGAGTCACAATGCCAACGATTTCTCCGTCTTCGATGACAGGCAAGCGACCGATATTGTGTTTAATGACAAGCTCTTGGATTTCTTCGAGTGATGTATCAGGCTCAATGGTATACATTTTAGTCGTCATATACGCTTTTACAGGCGCATGTCCGAGTCCATGATGATTCCCTTTATCGAGATCTCGTCTAGTAATAATGCCGACTAGTTTTTTATTTTCGACAACCGGGTAGCCCGAGTGTCCGTAGCGATACATGCGACGCCCCGCTTCTTCGATCGTTGTATCGGGTGTCAGTGTTTTAACGGGAGAGGTCATCAACTCTTTTGCGGTAATCGCTGGCCGCAGTATTGTTTCCAAACTGCTATTGATGTCTTCAAGAATCGCTTCTTTATCTCCTTTTTTCACCGTAGCGGAACCGGCGTGTTGATGACCGCCACCACCAAGTTTTTTTAGAATGGGTTGCAATGTGATGCGTTCTGAGTTTGCCCGACCCACTATGAACACGGAATTCTTCATTTTCACGACGGTTATCACCGCATCCGTTCCTTTAACCCCTAAGACCTTTGTTGTAATCAAGGCAAGGCCGTTCACAAAATGATCCAACTCATGCGTACTTATCGCAATTTCCAGACCGTCGACTTCATGAATTTCTGTATGTGTAAGCAGCTGATCCAATAAATCTTGCTGTTCGGATGTTAACGTCTCCTCCGCGAAACTACCGACCATTTCTAGGCTCATTCCCTGTTCAAGTAAATAGGCAGCTGCCTTCATATCCCGCACGGTCGTATTTGCATATGTAAAATTCCCTGTGTCTGTATACAGACCAAGTCCAAATAATGACGCTTCAAAACTGGAGATAGCTATATTCTGTTTACGTATTTCCTCAATAAGTAGCGTAACTGCAGCGCCAGTTAATTCCACGAGGCCTTCATCATACTGCACATCGTTTTCACTTTTTTGGTGATGATCATAGACGATAATTTTTCGCTTAGATGCATCGAAATCGTCAGGAAGTTTGCCTATTCTAGATAAAGATGCAACGTCGACGATAATCATTTCCGTGACTTGTTCCCAGTCCACATGAGCGCTCGGAACAAAGTCGAAGACGTCTCGATAAATATTTAAAAAACGTTGTACGCGGCTTTCCAGCTTATCTGAAATAATTAGCTGTGCGTCTGGATACAGTTTTTTGGCTGCGATCATCGAAGCAAGTGCGTCAAAGTCGGTATTGACGTGAGATGTAATAATTTGCACTTATCGTACCTCCAGTTTTATCCCATAATATATGTAATAGAAAAAAGTAACCACCTCAGCTTGGATTAAGTGTAGGTAGTTACTCTTTGTGTGTAATAGTTCTGATAGGTAAAGTGTATCATTTTTATACAGAAAATTCAAATGAATATGAGGGCGTGCTTAGTCGGATATTACAGTTAAAAAGGAGTAGTGAATCTTCATATTGAGCTGTTATTCCGAAACGTACGCATTTAATTTACTCGTTAACATGTGTAGAAGCTTCTGGTCGTGTATTAAGTGGCACTTTCCAATACCACCATTTAAATTTGAACGATACGATTATACAGACGATCGAAATTGCGATATAAATACCTGCGAAGGTCCAATGCTGTCCACCCAAAAGCATAGCAGGCCCTGCAGACCAGGCGAATAGCTCAATTGGCGTGTTGAGTGGACCGACAATCGCTGTATCTGTTAATGTCTTCGATTTATTTTCAGGGTCGATAATGCGCAATAAAGTTAAGCCAATTGCAAAAACACCTGTCGCATAGCCATAAATAAATATGGAACGTTCGAACCAACTTTCATAGTTCATTGCAGGTCCGGCTAACCATAGTAACAATGTGACAATCAGGATACCTGAGACCATTAAGAGACCGAGTGGTAAGGCGTACTCCACGATAACAGGTAGTTTGATCGATGCAACTCCGAAAAATACAAGATAATCGGTCGCTGAGCTACCTAGTCGACCTATCACTCTTTCATCTACGTATTTATAAACTCCTTTTTTACCTCTACCTAATACTATATACATAATCAACGCTACAATAAATGCGATGGTAAAGGTAGGGAAGTCGAGTCCCCAAGTGCGAGCAATAAAATCATTTAGTAAATAGCCTAAGCCGGATGGAATGAGGATCAAAGCAAGATGAAATGCTAACGGATCCAATGCGACAGGTGAAATGGTGTCGTCACCCATTGAAGTTCGGTTAGTAGACTTCACTAAACCTGATCTCATATCTTCTGAAATCTTTGAAAAGTCCTTTACATAATGAGTATATCCTTTTTTTGTAGCAATTTTAATGAAAAGCAATCCGCCGAAAATTCCTGCTAAGATTCCAATTGTAGCCGCTGTCATTCCTAAATCTGTAGCTGCGGCAAAACCTAAATTTTCAAATGTAGTCCCTACAGCAGCTGCTGTACCATGGCCGCCGTAGAATCCTGCAGCTAGCAACAGTCCGAAACCGTAATTGATATCAGGCATCCAGCTGGAGATGAATAATATGGAGAATATGACAGGAACCGCAATCAGAATACACATGACTAGGATTTTATATGACGCATAAGCACCCATTCGATTTAAATCTTTCTTCATATTGCCTGTCGAGAAAGAAAACCCGTTGATTCCTATTGAGGCAAAGACAAATATAATAATGACGCCTGCATATGATCCAATATCACCTGAGAAAGGCAAGAGATTTAGAAATCCTGGTCCAAGTGCTAGACCTAAAAATCCTGCTAATAAACTTGCGGGAATGAAATTACGCTGCAAAAACTTCACTCTAGAACGTAAAAACATACTTATGAATATAAGTATACTGGCAAATGTTAAGTCAACTAATAATGTGTAGAGCGTCATCTATGCATACCCCATTTTCTATTAAATTTTAATAAAGTTAGTTGATCTGGATGAAGTAGCAGGAGGTGCGGGATCGAGTTTTTCACTTTCAATATGTAAAACGACTTCAGGTTTAATCCATGGGCGATTTTGCACCGCGCTTGTTTCCTCATGTGTTAGGAAACCTTTATAAGCTGTGAGACTACGTCTTAAGTAGCCGTCTTTGATACAAGCTTCTTGAACGCCTGAATTTAAAATGGATCGTAAATGACCTAATACTGAAGCTGCATAAGCCGTGGAAGTAGAACTTGCGATAGCTCCTGGTATATTGCTGACGCAGTAGTGTACGATACCACTTTCGATATACGTAGGATCTTCATGAGTCGTTTCACGGAAAGATTCGATTGCACCATCTGTATCGTTACTAATATCGACGATGACTGAACCTTTCTCCATTAAGTGAAGCATTTCGCGGTCAATTAAATAATCTGTATTTCCTTTTGGCCATTTGACACAGTTAATCACCATATCGATTTCAGGAAGTAAATTGGCGATGTTTTGCTTAGTAGAGAGTTGAGTATTTACGGTTTCATTATACAATTGACCAATTTCACGCAATGTTTTGAAATTTATATCCATAACTGTACACCATGCACCTAATGAATGAAGAACTTGTAAAGCAGATTTACCAACTAGTCCTCCTCCGAGAATTAAAACCTTCATACCAGGAGCACCTGCAAGTCCACTAACGAATTTGCCTTTTCCGCCGTTGATAGTCATCATAGACTGCAAACCCATTAAAGCACCTTGTTTGCCCGCTGCTTCACAGTTAACGGATCCGTAACGATGTGAATCTTCTGCGGTAAACGCAATACACTTACTGTCTAAAATAGCTTGCACTTGTTGCTCGTGTGCTGCGGGATGGATGCATGTATAAATGATTTGATTCTCTCTCAATAAGTCATACTCTGACTCTTCTATTTCTTTAACTTTTGCTAACACATCAGATCTTTCATAGATTTCTTCTGCTGTTTCAACAATTTCAGCACCTTGCTTTACATATTCCTCATTACTGAATCCAGCCATGATTCCTGCATCCCGTTCAACCAATACCTTGTGACCATCGGCTTTTATTGTACCGACTTCTAGCGGTGTAGCAATTACTCTATACTCTCCAACTTTTCGATCTTTCAGCGTACCGAATATCATAAAAATTCCTCCTACAGTATAATGGGTGCGTATAGTACACATCTATAAGATTATCATAATACACTAATCTTCGACAGAATTTTCGGTAAGTTTTTTGAAGTAAATGAAAACGGCGAAGCCTATGCATAGTGTAGTGTTTGATGTATAAAAATGTATGAGGCTAGCTGTATAATACCTAGTGAAATCAATAAAAGCACTCGATCTCCTGTCATATGAGGAATCGAGTGCTTTTTGTATTTCAACCCATATACACACTATCGCACGTTCCGGGTTGCGGTTCATAGAAACAGTGGTTTTTATATTGCCCGGTAAATGGCTGACCATACCAAGTAGGGGGGCAGGGTGCATATGGATTGAAGTACCATAGTGCATAGTGAGCGGGATGTTGTCGCCAGTTAGTGAGAGTTCGTTCAGCTAATCTTTTTTCAGATTCTCGCGCTCGTTGATAGAACAAGTTTCCTTTTTGTACCGCTTCAAATGAATAATTATTCCCTTGTATTTGGAAAATCACATCATATATGGACCGTACATCATTAAAGTCCAGACAATCGGCAATTGCACGATTCACGATGACATTTCCGACATATAACATTCCTTGATTTCCTTCGGCTTCGGCTTCGGCTCTCATCATTCTAGCCATTAATGAGACATCTGAATCTCTGTATTTTACTCTCGCCATATTTTTCACCTCATTATAGTGTATGAGAACAAGGGGCAGAGATGTTACGTTTTAAAAAATAATTACACTCGACCTAATCATAGTGTTATTTTCTCTAATAACAGGGTAAAGTTTAATAGTTTGAAAAATACAGATAAAGGTCGTACACTGTGCATGGAACAGTACATTTCCTTAATAAAGTATTATTCTTACAACTTACTGGAGAGTTGAATATTCTTTTTTCTACTAGCATTGCGAACAAATACATAATGATCTCTTCATTGCATACACATATACCATTCTAATGGTTGCAAGTATATTCCAGTATGCATCGCTAGTATAGTGTTGACTTATTTACATAAAAAAGGAGGACAAGCTAATGGCTGATAATAATTCGAACAACCCGAAGAATACAAATGAAGTTTCCGATCCGGGACGCCGCAGTTTCGTCAAAAACACAGGAATTGCTGTCGGAGGTGTAGCCGGTGGTGCGTTACTCGGCGGTCTGTTTAGCAATCGTTCTAAAAATGATACTAACTCGAATACCGCTGCGGATAAAGGAAGCGGTAAAGAAAAGCGATATGAAGAAGCGCGTATGTACTTCACGCGTATTGCCGATTTTGCTATTTTGGAGCAGGCCGTTGAGCGAATCTTCCCTGAGGATGATAACGGTCCAGGAGCGATTGAATTAGGCGTTCCTTATTATATCGATAAACAGTTGGCAGGTCCTTATGGATCCAATGTAGGCGATTACAGACAAGGTCCTTTTATAGGTTCTAAAGCAGCAGCCTCTGACTCTAGTCTTGATCGCGGGCAGATTTTCATTAATGGGTTACGTACCATGGATGCCGAGAGTCAAAAACGATTTGATACGAATTTCGTTAAAGCGACGGAAGATCAGCAATTAGAAATCATGACGGACTTTGCAGATGACAAAGTGGAAGTCAAAGGCATTAGTTCGAAAGGATTCTTTAATTTATTGCGTTCTACTACACTTGAAGGCGCGTATTGTGATCCGTTATATGGAGGCAATCGAGATATGAAAGGTTGGAAAATGAAAGAATATCCAGGTGCTATCGCATCATATGCCCATATGATAGAAGAAGATCAGTTCGTGAAAATGGATCAAGTGAGCCTGACAGACTATCAACCTAAATAATTTATAGGAAAGGGGAGAACAGAATGGTAAAAACATTAGATAAAGTAGATGCAGTCGTCGTAGGTTCAGGCTGGGCAGGCGGTATTGCAGCAGCTGAATTAACGAAAAAAGGATATAAGGTAGTTGGATTAGAAAGAGGGAAAGCGCAGAAGCGAGAAGATTTCGTCGGTGCAAAAGATGAACTTCGCTACGATGTGCGGAAACTCATGTTCCAAGAGTTGAACAAAGAAACGTTGACAATCCGCAATACGCTGGATGAGACGGCGACTCCTAACCGAAGTAACGATACGAATGCGATTAATGGTACAGCTACTGGTGGTTCAGGTGTTCACTGGAACGGCATGGTATATCGTTGGCTTCCAACGGATTTCGAAATGCATACGAAGACGGTAGAAAAGTATGGAGAAAAAATCATTCCAAAAGATATGCAACTCCAAGATTGGGGTATTACATATGATGAACTAGAGAAGTATTACGACCAGTTTGAAAAAACAGCTGGTATTTCTGGTGAACCGGATCCATTGCGACCGGGTCAGCGTTCGGATGATTACCCGACACCCCCAATGAAAGAAACGGATATCATTCGTACCTTTACGAAAGCGGCAAAAGAACTAGGCTATCATCCGTACCGTATAGCTTCTGCTAACATATCCGAGACGTATACGAATCCGGACGGAGAGACGATCAACGGATGTGTGTACTGTGCGTTTTGTGAAGCGTTTGGCTGTGACTTTGGGGCGAAAGCGGATCCAATTGCTACGGTTTTAGCTACAGCACATAAAAGCGGTAATTATGAGTTGCGCAATAATTCGTATGCGGTTCGGATTGTACATGAAAACGGAAAAGCGGTTGGTATTAAATATGTAGATACGGAAACAGGAGAAGAGTTCATTCAACCGGCAGATATTGTCGTTGTGGCCGGCTTTACCTTCACCAATACTCGTCTCATGCTGTTATCCGAAATCAGCAAGCCATACAATCCGAAAGACGGAACAGGCGTGATTGGAAGCCACTTGACTGCTCACCAACGGAACTTGACGCATACGCGTGTACGTGGATTCTTTGATGAGAAGAAATTCAACCGCTATGCAGGTACCGGCGCACTTGGCGTGACGATGGACGATTTCAACGTGGAGCAACTCGATCATACGAAACTCGATTTCTTGCATGGTTTCTGTTTGCGTACGTCTCAAAGAGGAGATCGACCGATTACGAATAACCATGTTCCGGCAGGTGTTCCATCTTGGGGGAAAGAGTTCAAGGACAAGTCCATTTTCTATGCGAACCGTCGGATAGACGTTCAGCAACAAAACGGTGCCCTCGCTTGGCGCGAAAACTATATGGACTTGGATCCGACGTATACGGATATATTCGGCGATCCATTACTGCGTGTCACGAGCAAGTTCCATGATCAAGACCGCAACATTGTCAGATATGCCCACCAAAGAGGAAAAGAGTTACTGGAGCAAATGGGTGCGGATCATATAAATGTTCCTGAAATTACAGAGGAAACGGAATTTGATAAGACGTCATTATCTGACCATACAGGTGGCGGTGTAGTGATGGGAGACAATCCTGAAACATCTGCTGTAAATAACTATTCACAAGTATGGGATATGGATAATTTATTCGTAGTGGGGGCTTCTTCATTCCCACTTATGGGTAGCTCCAATCCTACAGCAACAGTTGGCGCTCTAGCGTATCGTGCCGCAGAAGGTATGATTAAGTTCTTAGAGAACGGTGGAGGCCAGTTGGTTAAAATAGAGGAAACAGCAAAAGCATAATTTGACAAGAGGAGAGAGGGATCACAACCTCTCTCCTTTCTTTCATATATATTAAAGCGAGGAAAGATGCCTATGACTATACGATCCGTCCTCATACTTTTGGCAGTCGCTCTTTTTCTGAGTGCCTGTAATAATACAATCGAAACGAATATGTCAGAGAAGATACCAGATTTCGACTACACTACACAAGACGAGAATACACTGGGCTTGGATGATTTGACAGGCGATTGGTGGATTGCCTATTTCTCTTATACGCACTGTACGACCGTTTGTCCGAGAACGACGGCTAATATGGTCGGTATTCAGGAAGAATTAAAAAATGACGGTTTAACACCTCGTATTATTTCATTCAGCATTGATCCGGAAAATGATACACCAGAAGTTTTACGAGAATATGCAAAGGACTATGGTGTTGACCTAGAGACGATGACGTTTTTAACGGGTTATGATTTTGAAGAAATTCAAGATCTATCGATTCATACGTTTAAAGCTTTACTGGAAAAGGGAGCACTTGACCAGCGATCGCATAGTTTTTTCTTTTATTTAATTAATCCTGACGGAGAGATCGTCAAGCAGTATAACGGTATGAGCGATACGGACAATAATTTGCTGGTGGCGGATGTGAAGAAGGTTTTAGGGAAGTAGAGTTTTTGTTCATGCAAGTAAACAGGCATTCTTTACTCTGATATAGAGTAAATGAATGCCTTTTTTGTAAGGTTAACTTGAAACATCCTACAGATTATATAGATGAAAATACCGGTAGAAGAATGTTTCTACTAAAATATTGATTATAATAATTTTAAAGTATTAGAAAATATAGTAAAGTGGAAGCGTTTACTATACAATTGTAATAGAACAGAATGAGGAGGTATGCAGATGAATGTTCCATTAGTTTTGACGCAATTTCTAGATCGTGCTGTTACGTTGTATGGGGGGAAGGAAGCGATTTTTGGAGAAGAAGGTCGTTCTTTTACATACGAGCAGTTAAACGGTCGAGTGAATCAGTTGTCACGCGGGTTATGTGACTTGGGTATTGAAAAAGGAAATCATGTAGCGTATTTATGTGGAAATTCTATTGAAATGCTTGAAGGATTTTATGGACTCTATCAAGTAGGCGGCGTCATGGTGCCGTTAAATACACGATTGAAGCCTGAGGATTATGTATTCATTTTAAATCATAGCGAGTCGAAGTTATTATTTGTTGATCAGGATTTATATCATCTTATTAAACCAATTGAGCACTCGCTCGATACGGTAGAGAAAATTATTGTTCATCATAAGCAGGATGACGAGGACACGGTAGATTATGACGTGTGGCTTGAATCATTCTCTACGGAATCGTTTGACCGGGCAGATGTGCAAGAGGATGATGTGTGCAGTTTACTTTATACGAGTGGCACGACAGGTAATCCGAAAGGGGTTATGCTAACGCACCGGAACAACTATTTGCATGCTATGAGTGCCATGCATCATTTGCGTGTGACCGATGACGATGTTCTGCTGCATGTGCTTCCGATGTTCCATGTGAACGGATGGGGATCACCATTTTATTATACGGCGAACGGAGCTTCTCAAGTTTGCTTACGCAAAACGTCACCGCAGACTATTATCGAAGCGATTCAGAAGTATAAAGTCACGATCTTGCATATGGCACCGGCTGTATTGAATTTGATTTTCCAGTATTGCGAAGAGCATAAGCCGACGTTCAATAATAAGATTCGAGTAATTGTTGCAGGCTCCGCTCCGCCACCGTCATTCATTTCACGGGTCGAAAAAGAACTTGGTTGGGAGTTTATTCAAGTATACGGTATGACGGAAACTTCACCATTAAGTTTGTTCTCTACGATTCGCTCAACTGTCCAACATTTAACAGATGAAGAGCAGCTTCAGTTAAAAGCCAAAGCAGGCTATTCGATGATTGGTGTAGATGTCCGTTTAGTTGACGACTATGGAGAAGAAGTAGCCAAGAATGGTCAGCAGACAGGTGAAATCACAGTCCGTAGTCATGGTGTCATGAAAGGCTACTGGAAGAATAAAGAGGCGACTGACGAAGTGTTGCGTGATGGTTATATGATGACGGGGGATATGGGGACGATTGATGAGCACGGCTACGTCAATATCGTCGACCGCAAGAAAGACATCGTCATCAGTGGCGGTGAAAACATTTCTTCTATTGAAATCGAAGGTGTGCTTTATGACCATCCTGCTGTTCTAGACGCTGCGGTCATTGCCGTGCCGCATGAGAAGTGGGGAGAAACGCCGCATGCGTAATCGTATTGCGGAGCGGTTCAGTAGCGACTGAGCAAGATATTATGGACTTCACGAGGTCGAATTTAGCGCATTTTAAAGCGGTGACAGGCGTGACGTTTGTGGAAGAACTTCCAAAAACAGCGTCAGGAAAGATCTTGAAAGTACAAATTCGCGACGATTACTGGGATCAGGTAGGGAAAACAGGTCGTAAAGTGAATTAATCGAGTGGTTAGCATTCTTTCGTTCTTCTACGAGCGAAGGAGTGCTTTTTATTGTGAAAAAGTAAAGGAATTCAAGAAAAGTTAATCGTGTTCTGACTAAGAACTATCATCTCCAAAAAACTTTTAAAAAACTTTTGAAACTTTTTCTGGAATCCTCCGTCTGTAGGGTGCGCAAATGACAATAGGGGGATTCACATGAAGAAAATATATAGCTGTGTGCTAGTACTTGCAAGCTTACTGTTATTTATAATGGGAAATGAAGCTAAGTGGAATTTAAATGAAGTACCATTGTTCCATGAGCAATCAGCTACAGCTTTTGCAGAAACTATACAAAGTAAACCGTTCATTACAGAGAAAGAATTTGAACAGGTATTGACGCTAACAAACGACCAACCCATTTATATGAAGCAAGAGAACCTTATCCGAATCGGTGAACTGCAAGCCAATCAAGCGGTTGCGCTCATAGGAGAAGATGAGGAATATTACGAAATTCGAGTAGGCAAGATGCCAGCTTTCATTCGTAAAGGTCAGGCAAAGGTAGAAAAGAACGTGATGAAAGTTCCTGTACATAGCGAACGACTGGGCGCTGTGAAAACTGCCCAACAAACACCTGTGTATACAGAAGCAAACCGTAAAAGTGATGTCTTGATCCAATTAAGAAAAGGCTATCGCTACCCTGTTATACAGGAAGAAAAGGACTGGTATCTCATCAAAGTGGGTGAGCGGACAGGGTATATCCATAAGTCGACTGTAAAGATGGATGAAGGGGTACCAGTACTGCTCTATCATCAAGTATTACCTCGTAAACAAATGAAGACGGAGATGAGCACGATTTCACTCGAAAGCTTTGAAAAACAAATGGCGTATTTGGCAGATGAACAATTTACGACATTGACCTCACAACAGTTGTATGATTACTTGGAGGGCCGACTCATTGTGCCGGAGAAAGCATTGGTTATTACATTCGATGATGGTTTATTGTCATCCAAAGAATATGCATATCCCGTCTTGAAACAATATGGCTTTACATCGCCACAACATATTATTTCTGCCCGTATCGATAGAGAAAAAGACGGTCCGGCATTTGATGGTGGAGGACTACTGAAGTATTTGAATGCGGAAGACTTAAATGAAATGAAAGATGTATTTCAGTTCGAAGCCCATACATGTGCACTGCATGAACTAGGTGTAGAAAGTGGAGCAGGTTTAGTATTCGAACATACGGAAGAAGAAATTATCGAAGACTTGCAGACAAATTTACAACACGTACCTTCAGCTGTTTCTATTGCCTACCCGTATGGACAATATAATGAAGAGTTCATTGCGGCGGCTAAAGAAGTAGGATTATTGATCGGCTATACAACAGTCGAAGGTTATGCCAATATGGAATTGTCTAATTATGAAGTGAACCGCTTTGGCATGACAGAAAAAAGGTCATTTAAGGATTTTGCAACGTATGTTGACGGAGACATGAGATGGCCATAGAAGAGAGTGATTAGCCCAAATGAATGAAATGGATCAAATCATGAATGAGCATTCGCGTTATTTAGTACGCATCGCTTATTTATACGTGAAAAACTGGTCGACCGCGGAAGACGTTGTGCAAGAAGTCTTCGTTACGTATTTCCAGAAACGTGATCAGTTTCGTAATGAAGCTTCTATGAAAACGTATTTAACCAAAATGACTGCTAATCGCGCAAAAGATTATTTGCGCTCCTGGAAGCACAAAAAAGACGTAGTGTTCGAAACGATTTTTGTATTGACCAAAAGCTCAGAGCAACAATTGTTGGAACAAGAGCAACTTGCTTCACTTGAAAAGCATTTATTCCAGCTGCCATTGAAATACCGTGAGCCATTACTTTTATATTATTATGACGAGCAATCGGTTGCAGAGATCGCAGAATTTCTTGAGCTCAATGAAAATACTGTCAAGACGAGATTACGCAGAGCCAAGTTGCAACTCAAGAATTTTTTTGCGGAAGAGGAGGTAGAAACCTATGAATGATTTTAAAAGAAAACTGGACCAGATGATGGGAGATACAACGGAACAGGAACGACGAATCAAACAGCGGGTACATGAAAACCTTCAACCTTCGCGAAGGCGACAGTTTTCTTGGCAAGCGTTGCTAGTCACGGCGGCACTGCCGGTAGTCGCCTTGTTGCTAGTGTTTAATCTAGTTTCAGACAATCAGCTATCTTCTGATCAAGGTCCGGGTACGCCTTATGATCCACTTGACGATATGGCTTTAATTTCTGCCTTACAAAAGAAGGATCAGTTATCTACTATTGATTACGAAGAATTTTCTTCATTACCTGTAGTGAAGAAAGTGGACGGTCTTTTGTACGTAGATGATGAATCCTTTTCACTCCAGTGGAGCACAGATACGTATCACCCAGTTATAGAACGTAAGGCGGATCTGTACGATGCCTCTGTTTATAAACCAGGCGACATCGTACGGACATTTACGAATACGAATAGTCACTTACCGACGTATACAGGTGTCTATTATGAAGTCGTTGCAGTCCCTGGAGATCGTGTGGTATTGAAAGATGGCAAGTTGAATGTCAACGGTAACCAGTTATCATCCGAATTGATGGATCAGTATAAGGATCAAAACGTCACAATTGCTGGAGGATATGATCAGCTATTGAACGCCCGTGAATATTTATTATTGAACCATTTCCCGGCAAAAGATTCTGTACAAGGGGCGACTGTTACGCCTGTACACAAGATTTACGGCAAACTGATTGGCGTGGCAACCGAAGAAAAAACCGAATCGATCTATATAGATTATCTGACAGATCAACTTAAGAGCGACTATACACCTGAACAGTACTTTGACCTATATTTATATGATCAGCTTACGGGATTGGAGAAACTACCTGAGTCCTCGGTATTCGCACAATCGAGCCGAATTGGAGAGCTATTCCTTGAAGCAGCCTATCGTAAGGCTATTCCGGTTGCCGATGACAAAGTGGAAATACGTTATCAATATGGACGTGAAGGTGTCGTGGAGCAAGTGTTCACTATGGGAAGGGATACAAGCTCTGGACAATGGATAGTGGAAAAATAATGGAGTATATGCTGTAAAGGAGGTGATGCCAAAACTATCACGCAAACCAGGATGGCACCTGTTCAGCACAAGCCGTCAACCAACCGCTCGCTTATAGAGCCAGCCTGGTTTGATTACGTAAGAACAATGGAAGCATGATCGAAGTAAGAAATAGAAAGATACCAGACCGGCAGCTGTTTTGCATAAGCCGTCAACCAACCGCTCGCTATATAGGGTCGGTCTGGTGTTTATACATAACGGTTTATGTAGAGTCTAACTGAAAGATAAAAAGACTGTTCTACTCTACGTCGCGCAGGAACTATATTTTGGATACGAAGTCTGTTCTAGGGATCGTGAGTGAAAGAAGTTCATCTTCAAGAAGTAAGAGAGATTCTTCATACGCTTCTGCTTGCATTGGGAGTTACATGATGAAATACTAAATATGTATACTCATACAAGGAGATGATACGATGGCACTTAGCAGAAAAGATTACTTACAGAAAATCATTGGATTACACGAACGCTTGATCATAGCGTCAGAAGAGTATGAAGGCATTTCCGAAGAATTCATTTCAAAACAAGAGCTGGATATACCAGCAATGAAAGAACAATGGTTGCAGAAAGTAGTAGAGTTCAAGCAGATTCTGGCCGATATGTATGCATTGGAAGTACCGAATGCGTTTGAAACGGAAGGCAATGAACTGAAAGAAGCCTATACAGTATTCGTCAACTGTGTAGAAGAGAAGACGGAGAAATTTAGCGTGGAAGCGATGGAGAGCGGTGAGCTGGATGCCCTTCAGTCGAAAGAACTGCATGCTGCAGAGGATATGGAAGATCTGATTGAGAGTATGTTTGAAAAATAAAGTATAAAAAAATAAAGAAAAATTTAAACAGTAGACAAACTTTTAATGAAATTTGTCTACTGTTTTTATTGATAAAATTATCAACTAGCAAAATAGGATGTATGACTGTTCATATAGGAACGACGAGTGGGTAAAAATAGTCGCCTCAAGGGAGGGTTTTGTTCTACTCTATGGGACAGTTTTGTTACTAGCAATAACCTAAGAACTTAAACAAACTACAAAAAAATTAATAGGTGTGGAAAAAATATTTCCACACCCTGTATTCTTTTTTCTTTTTGACTCTATATAGTGTGCAAAGGGGGAGACGTCTATGACACATGAGATAAGCTACAGTCTTGGTGGGGGTAATACTATAGGTAGAGAGGATATTGGTTAACGATCAAAACATCATGAGTTTAGGTACTGTACTTAACGCTGGAAATAGAAATGAGTTGTCCCATGAGAAAAGTGTGTGGCAACGGAAATACGCCTCTAATTAGCAAATAGACGTTGTACATGTATAATAGACACCATAAGAATAATCTGGAGGCATTGAAAATGAGTACTACAAAAATTATGAATGAAATGAAGAAATTGATAGAGCAAGATCCGTCACTCGCAATCAGTGAATGGCAGGGGACTTGCCAGTATGTAGTAGGGGAAATGATGTTCCTCGAAACGAAAGATCTGCAGGAGATTAATCTGGAAGGTATTGCAAAGCCAGGAGAAAAACAAGTCATGCCGATTGAATTATTAATCGCTGCGGCCACTACTAGTTTCGGGGTTACATTCCATTTAGAAGCGTATAATCAGGGAGTGACTGTAGACAGAGCGGAAATTGTATTCACTGGAGTATGCGATAAAGCGCCATTTCTAGGGATTAAAAGCGGCAATAGCGGTATTATGAAGCCGATGATCGTGTTATCTGCTGAGTCTACTACGAATAAAGGACAACTGGCAGAGATCGCGGCTATTGCAATTGAACGTTCACCGATCCTTTCTAGTTTGAGGGAAGACGTTACATTGCATATTAAGTGAGATGATTGAGCAAAGATTTATTCAGACATAAAGATATGCCATCGCCTTGTCCATTCAGATAAGGTGATGGCATATTTATTTATCCAAAATTAAGCGTTCTTTTCAAGTGGTGTAACCGCCACATTGCCGCCTTCTTTTAAGAACTTAATCATTCCTTCAGCTGCACGATATGCGAATGCGCCAATCGTAACGGTTGGGTTGTAGTTACCTGTATGAGGGAATGAAGATCCGCCTACAACAAATAGGTTTTCCATGTCCCACATTTGAGAGTAGGTGTTGACTACGGAGTTTTCAGGAGAAGCTCCCATGATCGCACCACCGAAGAAGTGATCCGTATAGAATTTATGGTCGAATACAGTATCGTCTTTTACTACATCGACATTCATTTTGTCTGCGCCCATTTCTTTCATGATCTCTTCACAACGTGCAACTCCTGCTTTCGCACGTTCGATGTCTTGTTTTGCATATTCCACCGTGACACGAAGAAGTGGATTACCTAGTGCGTCTTTATATGTTGGATCCAAATCCATATACGAATTCTTGTTTGGCAAGAAGCCAGACTGTGCTGTGATGAATAGGTTGCGGTTATAATATTTTATTGAATTCTTTTTAAATTCTTTACCCCAACCAGGTGTATCATATGGAACTGCATTATTGGCAATAGGTCGTGAACCAAGCTGACTGTAGTGTACTTCATAGCCATGCAAGTAGTTGAGGTTTGTATGATCTTCATTGTCTCCACTGAAGTCGCCAATTGAAGAACCCATTCCGCCAGCACCCATGAAGTTGTTGAATTTTTTATCTTCAAAGAATCCACGTGCACCGATATACGTTGACAAGTTGTTGAAGTGACCTGTGAAGTTCTTGCCGATCATACCTTGTCCTGTTTTTGGGTCGTAGGGCTGTCCAATTTTAGAATGTAACAACAGCTTTGTGTTCGTAAAGACGAAACCTGCAAGTACTACGATATCTGCTGGTTGTTCGAATTCTTCACCAGTCGTTGTATCGGTATAGACTAACCCGTTCGCTTTCTTTCCGTCGTGGCTTACTCGATTAACGAACGCGTCATTACGAATCTCCATCTTACCCGTTTTATGTGCCGTCTTGAGCACCGTACCGATCGGATCTGCTTTCGCTCCAAAGTCACAACCATATTCTTCGCAAAAGGCACAGTATACGCAACCGTTGATCGTTTCACCGTCTGGATTGGTGTACGTTTGTGAAGCATTAGCGGATGGGATGCGATATGGATGGTAACCGAGTGCTTTTGCTGCCTTGGTGAACAGACGAATATTCGGCGTATCCTTCATTGGTGGATTCGGATACTTATCGGACCGTGGAGCACCAAGTGGGTTTTCTTCACCTGAGATGGCTGCTGTTTTTTCATATTGATCAAAATACGGCTCGAGCTCATCGTATGTAATGCCCCAATCTTGCATCGTCGATTCTTTCGGGATTTTATCTTTACCGTAACGCTCTACAGTCTTACTATATATTTCGAAATCATACGGCATCCAACGGAAAGACATTCCGTTCCAGTGAACACCTGCACCTCCTGTATGGTTTCCGAGACGTGCGTTCATATTATTCCGAACCGGTATGGCTTCTTTGTTTATGGAGTTACGTGAAGTAATCGTGTCTTTATTCAATTCTTGCATGAGTTCATAGCGTTTAGAATAGCGTAATTCGTCTTTCGTACCGATAAAGTCTTCATGCTTTTTATTTTTACCTCGTTCTAATATGACCACATTATATCCAGCTTTTGTTAGTTCAGCCGCCGCAATTCCACCGACCCACCCTGAACCCACGATGACTGCATCTACTTTTTTTAGTTTTTTTACCATTGCATATCCTCCTCACCGTTTCTATTTTAGTGCCCTTGGTAATCTCTTAGACTGACGGGATCCAGTTTTGCAAATTCGTCTGATTCAATATAATTAGCGTAGGAAGCCACTGCGCCCGGAAACTCTTTCATTTTCCAGCCTTCCATATTAATATTGCCTCCGTACAATGGATCGCAATAAGCGCCTTCTAATGTCGCTTGTTTTAACAAAATGAAAAACTCAGAAGCTTTTACACCTCTCATCTGCACGTTGTTTGCCTCGACGTCCGTCATGATTTCGATTTGTTGCTCCTCGGTTGCTTGGTCAAAAGTGACGTCGAAACGCTTTTGACTTTCTTCGTCTATTTTACGTAGTCCAAGCAAGAAGATCATGCCGCGATCCAAAATCGATTGTTCACCGCCTGGTCCTGCCGTTTGATCGACTTCCTTTAAATCAATAGCGTATGGAGCGTGTCGATAATCGTATGCATTAACGCCCCAGCGTCCAGCTAGTTGTTTGTCGATATAATAGGGTACTCCTAACTTAATGGCACCAGGACCGAGTTCGTCCTCAGGGAAGACTATTTCTGTCGCTGCATTTAATACTTTGAAATCTTGATGACGCGTGAAGAATTGACGAGCTTGTGTTACTTCGATACCTTTGTTGCTATCGTTTTGAGGTGTATTCTCATTTTTCTTATCCAAACCGCCAGAAATTAAACCTCCGAAAAGAGATCCACCGACGAGTCCACCCGCTACAAGTCCAGTGTTTTTCAGAAAATTTCTTCGACCCATATCTTGCTCGTGTTGCGACTTCCCATTTACGTCTTTGGGTGGTTGTTGATCTGCCACTCTAACCCCTCCTTATAAGTAAAAGCTTTTTTACTGAACATTGTGAGTTTCACATAAAGCGTACTATTTATTCTTACCCTTATTTATCATATTTAGACAACAAGATATTCAATTGTCATTTTTTATTGAGTTTTTTTTGATATTGTAAGTGAAGAAGTAGTAGATTGTGATACAGTGTCGGTATGTATTTGATTCGACTAAACAGGTCAAGTACGATAAGTTGGAATAAAAATGATACAATCATTCAAGACATGAGATCAATGAATGAAAAATGAGCAATAATAGACAGAAGTTAGTTGTAGAACATCACTTTATTTATTGCGACATACTAAAAAAGGGAGGATCTTAATGAAAGTAAAAATTGCGGTTATTTTATTTACGACAATTCTTATTCTAAGCGGCTGCAATAAGAAGATTGAAACGAATATGTCTGAAACAATCCCAGATTTTGAATTCACTACACAGGATAACGAACCGCTTGGCTTGAAGGATTTAAAGGGTGACTGGTGGATTGCCTACTTCTCCTATACAAACTGCATTACAGTATGCCCAAGAACGACCGCTAATATGGTCGATGTTCAAGAAAGATTAAAAGAAGAAGGTTTGGAACCCCGTATTGTCTCGTTCGGTATAGATCCTGAAAATGATACACCAGATGTATTAAGGAATTATGCTGCAGATTTTGGAGCGGATCTTAGTACGATGAGTTTTTTGACGGGCTATGATTTTAAAACCATTCAAGAATTGTCTAGAAACACATTCCTTTCTATATTGGAAAGTGGAGCATTAGATCAACGTGCGCACAGCTATTATTTTTATTTAGTTAATCCTGATGGTGAAATTGTGAAAAGATACGATGGCTTAACAGCGACCGAAAATGAATTGTTGATAGAAGATGTTAAGACAGTGTTAGGTAAATAATAAAATGTTATTCAATAAAACACATAACGCCTTTCTAATCGAGTGATTAGAAAGGCGTTATGTGTTTTATCTGTTTACCATTTCGGTACACCGACATGGTTTTCCACCCATTCTTCATTGTAATGAATGGTTGAATTGGCTTCATGAAGAGGGACAACTTTAAATCGGTTCTCTTGATCTTTAATGACGCCAGTCGGTAAGAAGTGTGGATCTTCGATAGTTACAGTCTTTTGATTACCTGTTTGTTCTTTCGTTACAGATAGTCTTGCGATTCCACCGAAGTTCGTATAGTCGAACGGTTGGGCAGAATAGAAATTACCTAGTGAGAAGAACACTTTGGTATTACCCACTTCTCCGTAGCGTTGTAAGACATGTGGGTGATGTCCAAACAGCACATCAGCACCCGCATCCGAAACGAATTGCGCAAGTTCTGCTTGATCATCGGACGTCTCCAATTGATACTCAGGACCCCAGTGCAGAGATACGATTGTAACATCTACCATAGGTTTCATTTGCTGAATTTCATTTTCCATCCGTTCACGATCGATGTAGTTAACTAAGTATTCTTTACCACGCAAGTCTAGTTCTACATTTGTGCCGTACGTATAGGCGAGCACTCCGATTTTGATACCGTTGACTTCGACAATCCGTTGAGTCTTGCGGTCTTTAAATGATTCATACGCGCCTACATACTGCATGCCGTATTCTTGCGCATGTTCAATCGCTTTGTGCACGCCTATTTCACCTTTATCAAATGTATGATTGTTGGCGAATGTAACCATGTCAACGCCAACATTTTGTAAAGCGGGTAGTATGTGTTTTGGACTGTTGAATTTTGGATAGGTAGATAATCCAAGTTCGGCACCGCCAGGCATAGATTCCTGGTTCGCCAAGAGAAAATCAATACTTGCCATTTTCTCTTTTACTGCTTCGAATGCAAAATCAAAGTTAGGATACGTGTAAATTGGATTATGCAATAATACATCGCCAACCATACCGATTGTCGCCGTATTGATAATCGTTTCTTCTAGTTTATGTTCTGGTTCTACTTCAGTCATGTTTTTAGACGGATCATGTGCAGTAACTTTTGGGGCTTTTCTATCTGCATTGTCAGATAATGCACGTTCTCTGCCATTCCAGTCGTTCCATAATATTACGCCACCTATAATCCAAACAAAGGCCAAAGATGCAACGAGCCATTTCTTCTTCACGCTAATCTCTCCATATCTACAATTACTATTCTTTGTAAATCTCCAAAACTAACGATAGCACACTAGGAGAATAGTAAACAATTAAATTTGCAAATAATCATAATAAAATATTTTAATCTACTTTTTTATATATAAAACGCCAAACTTCGACAACGATATCGAGGTCTGACGTTTTCTTCTTATTATAAATTTGCCTTTGCTTGAATCAGGACTTTCTGTTCTTCGACATTCGTAGTCGGCTTCTTCGACCAGATCGTTGCAAGTATTGGACCAGAGATATTATGCCAGATCGCACCCCATACGCTTGGCAGTGCGGCAAGTGGACCGAAGTGAGCAGTAGCGAGTGCTACACCAAGACCTGAGTTTTGCATGCCGACTTCGAGTGAAATGGCCCGTCTGTCGTTTTCGTTCAATCCAAGTCCAAGTGCAATCAAATAACCGAGAAGTAATCCGATACCGTTATGCAAGAACACAGCGATAAATACGATGAAACCTGAGCTCACGACGTTGCCTGCATTTGCAGAAGTGACCGCAGCAACAATAATAAGGATCGCGACAACCGAAATGATCGGGACGATGGATACACTTTTGGCAACCGCCCTAGGGAAGAATCGTTGAATGAGTAAACCTAGTGCAATCGGAATAATGATGACTTGTACAATCGATTTGAACATCGATAACGCATCGACTGGCAACCATTGGCCAGCTAACCATAGTAATACTAGTGGCGTGACAAGTGGTGCCAATAAAGTAGAAAGGGATGTCATCGCCACTGATAATGCGAGATTTCCTTTTGCTAGATAGACCATAACGTTTGAAGCAGTACCCCCTGGAACGGATCCAAGCAATACCAAACCGGCTGCTAGTTCAGGTGGCAGCTTCAATAAATAGGCAAGACCGAATGCAACCAACGGCATAACGACAAACTGTGCCGCTACACCAATGATTACGGGGAGCGGATTTGTCAAAATGATTTTGAAGTCCACTGCTCGTAACGTCAGTCCCATTCCAAACATGACAACGCCGAGTAAAATCGTAATGTATGCACCTAATCCGAGAAAAGGAGTAGGGAACATGAACGCGATCAAGGCGACTAGGATGACCCAAAAGGCAAAGTACTTTCCTGCGATAGAGCCGATTGCTTCGAGTGCTTTCATAGTTCGATCACCTCGGATTCAACGTGAAAAATTTTATTTGGATTGAGCAAGTTATCAGGATCAAGAGCCTGTTTAATTTTCTGCATAACGAGAAGTGCAGGACCATGTTCTTGCTGCTGGTATTTCTGTTTGCCAATTCCGACGCCGTGCTCTCCTGTGCAAGTACCGCCACGTTCAAGTGCGTAGTGAACGATCTTTTCATTTAATTCATCGGCTTTCGCTAGTTCTGCTGGATCATTCATATCCATCATCAGCAAGACGTGGAAGTTGCCATCGCCTACATGGCCGACAATTCCTCCAGGCATGTCAAGCGACTCGACTACCTCGCGCGCATGATTGACAGCTTCTGCTAGTTCTGAAATCGGCAGACAGACGTCTGTAACCATTAATTTTTTACCAGGATTCCCGTGGATATAAGCGTATGCCAGATTGTGGCGTGCTTCCCACAGGCGATTTCGTTCCGCATTGTCTGTTTCGAATTCGATATGTTCACAGTGGTGATCCGCCACGATTTCTTTCGTAAATTCGACGTCTTGTTGAAGTCCCGCTTCATTGCCATGAAACTCAAGGAATAGTGTCGGCTGTTCTTGATAATTCGTTTCGCTGAATATATTTACTTGACGCATCGAGGATTCATCGACTAATTCAACACGTGCGATTGGAACACCTGCTTGTAAGATCGAAACAACTGCTTCTACTGCATCCTTGACAGTCGGGAAAGAAGCACGAGCTGCAGTTGTAAATTCAGGAATACCATAGACGCGCAATGTCAGCTCGGTGAAGCACCCTAGAGTTCCTTCCGAACCAACGAATAATCCGTTCAAATGAAGACCAGATGCAGACTTAGCCGCTTTATTTCCCGTATGTATGACTGTTCCGTCTGCTGTTACTACTTCAAGGTCACGTACTTGATCACGCATCACGCCGTATTTGACGGAAGTCGTGCCGCTAGCATTCGTTGCTGCCATGCCCCCAAGTGTCGCGTCTGCCCCTGGATCAACAGAGAAGAACAAACCATGTTTCTTCAATTCTTTATTTAATTGAGTCCGCGTGACACCTGGCTGTACAGTCACGAGGAAATCTTCTGCACGTACGTCTAGAATGGCGTTCATGTTTGAAAAGTCGATGGTGATTCCACCATTATCCGGAATGACACTACCTTCTAGGCTCGAGCCAAGTCCGAATGGAATGACAGCTACGTTTAGCTCCTTTGATACGCGCATAATCTTGCTTACATCTTCCGTACAAGAAGGGAATACGACGATATCAGGTAATTTCATTGTATGGTAGGATTCATCTTTGCCGTGAAGTTCACGCACGGTTTCATTAATGGTCACTTGTTCATTGGTTAAAACTTCTTGTAAAGACTGGACGATTTTTTCAGTAGTCGCTGTCATAGTTGATCTCCCCTTAATGGTGAATTAGTTTTGTTGAAAGTAGTTCTACTGATTAGAATATTTAAACTATTCTACAGGACATTATACTATTATACTTACTAATCTGAACAATTCAATGATCATTTGCTTAATTTACTATTTTTATTCAAAGTTTCACAGGCATAAAAACTATACTTACGCATGTTCGAGGCCTATCTGACTAGCTGTAACCTTTCATATGAATAGAAGAACGCCAGATTAAGTGACTGTTTTGTTTGTATTTTCATTAACCCATACAAATGATCAACAGGCTTTAGCTAAGGAGAGTGTGAAATGGATACTATTTTGTTTGTGGAAACCACGAAGAGTGGTTCGAGCAGGGAGGCCATAAAGGCTGCAGAAAGGATAGGCTATGCCACGGTGTTGTTAACCCAGAATAAGAAGTATCTCGAACAAAGAGATGAATTTCCGGAAGTTACACAAATGATTCACGTTGACGGCATAACAGAAGAGATAATTCGACAACAGATTCATGAATTACAGAAGTCGGGAATGAAGTTGAGAGGAATTTTCAGTTTCGTAGATCCATTTGTATCGATGGCTGCCCATCTTGCGAATGAATTTTGTTATTCAAAAATTTCCGTTGATGCTTATCTGAAAATGGAGGATAAAGTGTTAACTAGAACCGCATTAGCTAAAAACGAAGCGACACCAAAATTCATCATTTATGAACCGTCGACAGATTTGAAGCAATTCATCAGCGAGCAAGAGATATTCCCTCTCATTATCAAGTCGCCACTTTCAAAGGCATCAAGAGATGTGTATCTAGTTGATAATCAAGAGGAAATGACGCGTGTTATGAAGAGTATGTTGAAAGTCCATCCTGCCCAGCAAATTGTGATCGAAGAGTATTTGGATGGCCCGCAGTATTTAGTTGAATTAGTAGTGGTGAACGGGAAGCTTCATTTAATTGCGGTGATAAAACAGGATATTAAAAAAGATCTGAAGTTCATCATTACAGGTTATGATATTCAACTATCATTAGAGAAAAGCTTAGATGCCAAGCTTTTTAAAACAGTGGAATCCATTTGCAAGGATCTTGGAGCGAAAAATGTAGCTTGTCACCTTGAACTACGATATGTCAGGGATACCTGGAAGTTGATTGAGTTGAATCCGAGAATATCGGGTGGTGCCATGAATCGCATGATAGAAGAGGCGTATGGAATTAATTTAATGGAAGAAACATTGAAGCTATTTATAGGTGAAGAAGTAAATTTGAAAAGAAGGCACGAAAATCATATTTATACGCACTATATTACCGTGAATGCTTATGGCACGTTATTGAAAGTAACAGGAAAAAATAATGCAATGAAGCATGAAGGAGTGCGGGAGGTCTACGTGAAGCCGCGAAAAGGCACATTCATGACACCACCTATTTCGATGGGAAATCGATATGGCTATGTCATAGCTTCCGGTGATTCATCATCAAAAGCGAAACGAAACGCCTTGCAAGCAGCGAAGAATATTAAGTTCTATATAGAAACTGATGAGGAGTGAGCGCAGATGATTACAGTGGGGATGTTGCATTCAAAGAAACACCCGAGCAAAGTAAAGAAAGCTTTCGCTTGGGCAGCTGTTGCTAAAATGGAAGGAGTAAATTTTTACTATTTTTCACCACGTAACGTGAATTTTAAGAAGAAAGTAATTTCAGGTTATGTATATGAACAGGGCGAGTGGATTCAAAAAGACTTATTGTTTCCAGACGTCATTTACAATGCATGTGCGATGAAAACCGATGAGGAAATCGACGTATACACAAAATTAAGTGATATAATCCCTTTTACTTCACACTCTGTCGGCAATAAGATGAGTGTTTATAGAAGGATCAGTAAAATGCCAGAATTTGAGGATTATTTAATTCCATCCGTACGGGTCGAGCAACCTGATGTTGTGTTGAAAGCATTGACGAAATATAAAAAAGTGATGATTAAACCAGTATCCGGCAGTCAAGGAAGGGGGATTTGGTTTATCGAGCAAGATGGCGAGCAGTTTCATAAGATAGTTGACACAGAGAAGACAGCCACTAATCGAAAACAACTTATTTCCGATCTTCATGACATAATCAGTGAGACAGACTATTTAGTCCAGCCATATATATCCTGCCGAACAAAAGAAGGAAATCCGTATGATTTTAGACTACATGTTCAAAAGGACGGGGAGGGGAAATGGATGATTTCGCTTATTTATCCTCGGATCGGCACAATGGATCGAGTGACTAGTAATATTTCACGTGGTGGTAGTATGGGGGTATTGAGGTCGTTTTTAGAAAGAGAATTTGGCGATGAACGAAGGAATATGAGGCAGACTTTAGAAAAGTTTGCTGACCGATTCACTAATGAATTTGAAAGTACATTCGATGTGAAATTTGATGAGCTCGGGATTGATATTGGTGTCGATGAAAATAATAAGCTCTGGATATTCGAAGTGAATTGGAGACCGGGAAATGACGAAATTGTTTTTGAAGTAGCAAAGAACCTACTTCCTTATGCAGTGTATGTTGCGAAACAGAATAAAACTACCTAATGTGTATTCCAATAATTTCTAATTAATGCTTGACCGCACCTAACCCATCTTTCAGCGTTGTCATATATATAGTAGATAGGTATATAAGAAGGGAAGGGTATAAATGAATAAACCAAGTGTGATGTGTGTGGAGATGAAAAAATTGTTGGAAGAGCAAGAATTGATGGGGAAATTTTGTCATGGATTTCAATATGTCTGTTCGTTTCCTCTCTACGATACGATCCCCTTTACACTTCATGATTGTGAATTACACAAACCATTCAGCGCCCATTATCACTGTATAAAGACCCCGTATTTTAGATTGGAAAAGCTCGATATAGATACATGCTGTGCAACTTTAACCTTACTAGAGCCAGTCGATTTGGAAGGAAATCCAGTGGACTCCTGTGAAGAATTGTACTCCCTCAAGAAGACCAAAAGCTGTATCATAGTCAACATCAATTGTTTTTGCACAATCACACCATTTTCCCCTAAGCTAGTTGATAAAAAACTACCTACTATTGAGCCGAAAAAATAAATATAAACTAAAAGGTGATACGATATGCACAAGACCATTAGAAGACAACTAGTTGAACGAATTGATTCCGACTATCAGAAGTTTTCATCAGCACTCATTCCGAATGTCGATCATATACTTGGAGTGCGTATGCCAGAGCTCCGTAAACTCGCAAAAGAGATTGCGAAAGATGATTGGCGGGCGTATCTACAGACGGCGAAAGATCAGTATTTTGAAGAAGTGATGTTACAAGGCTTGGTCATAGGTTACGTGAAAGCGGACTTGGAAGAGCTTTTGATGTATGTAGCGAAATTTGTCCCGAAAATAGATAATTGGTCCGTTTGCGATAGTTTTTGTTCGGGGTTAAAAGTGACCAAGCACAATAAAGAACGTGTTTGGTCATTCCTCCAACCATATATGGATTCTGATAAAGAGTATGAACTGCGCTTCGGAATTGTCATGCTACTTATTTATTATAGTGAGCCCGACTATATCGATAGGGTACTCGGTTTACTAGATCGTGTGCAACATGAAGGATACTACGTCAAAATGGCGGTTGCTTGGGCGTTGTCTATTTGTTTTGTAAAGCTCCCTGATAAAACAATGGATTATTTGGCTAAGGAGAATTCATTGGATTTGTTTACGTATAATAAAGCGTTACAGAAAATCACAGAGTCGACGCGTGTGGAGCAAGATATGAAAAAAGTGATTCGGAGTATGAAAAGGCGTTAACAAGAGGCTGGGACATAACTATCTCAACCCGTTTCCCTGCCGTATTTCTGTGTACTTTGCAGAAATTAAGGCACCTGTCCAGGGTCTCAAGACGCACGCTGATCCCTCAGGAGTCGGCCTTTCTCCGTTCCGGTACACTCTGATACTCTAAAAAAATATTTACTGATAAGAACAGAAAAAAGCGTAAAGGACTTACATTCCCCCTTACGTTTTTTCTGTTCTGTCCCAACCTCTTATTTTTAATCTCACTTTTACATGGACTCTTTTCTCCAGAATTCCATATTAGTCGATCGTAAAAGGTAACATTCGCCTAGAACGTTGATCAACGGTGTGGTCTTATTTACCATGTTGATTTTCAGTCAAAGGAATGAATAACTACATCATAAACAGGCAATAACTTCGTGAACGTATCCTCTGCATACTCATAAAATTGCTCTTCACTCATTTTGGATGCCTCATCTCTTGACAGGTGACGGCCGACTAAAAACTCTGCTTTTTTCACAGTTTGTAGACGATCCAGTAACTTCTCAAGTCCTTCTGTACCCACTTCGCTTATACGCTCAGCTTCAGGTTTCATATGATCTCCGGACACCACAAAATCGTTCGGTAACGAAGACATTACGTTTATATCTTTCTCCAATCGCTCAGCAATCCCTTTTTTATCGGGATTTTCATAAATAATTGTTAGTACGATGAATAAATGAGTGCCCCATAAGCCAATCTGAAAGTGAGGTAACGCTTTATAGCCTCGCTTAGCAGGAGCGAATGCCACCCAGCTATCTCGTGGCGGATTGACAGTTCGTCTTGCGTGTTTTGCGACATGAGGAAAAAACTCACCCGTACCGTGTGCGGAAAGGCGGTGTGCAAAATGATTACCTAATTCTATGAACTTCGGCTGTATCTTTTCCTGCAAAGCTTTCATGCGATGATCTAAGCCATCAATGTTAAAAACATCAAAATCATTTGATGACCAATAAGGCTGAATCAAGAAAATCTCCTCCAGTTTCTAGTGACAACGTTTATCTTATCAGTAAACGGGGAATAATTTAAAATAACAAGGCTTCTAACCACTAAAAGTCGGAATTTTTGCATATCTTACTATTAAGGCGGTTGAGGTCAAATATTACCTAAAAGGGGTGCTACTTATGAAACAGGTCGTTCATTTTATCCGAAAAGAAGATGTTGAGAGAGAATACGTGAGAACTTTACAATTGGAATTGGATTATGAATTAGCTACTCTATACGATGCACTACAAGACGAAGACACAGTTCAAGTAGATAAAAGTAAACTGCGTTTGATGGAAATTCACAATGAATTGGAGACACTTAATGTTTTTTCGATGTAAGTATGGCTTAATCAAAGACATCCCCATTTACTTCAGAATTGAAGAAAATGTGACGGGGTGTCTTTTTACTTAATATGCTGTAACTGTTATCTCTTTTGTTCCGTTGCCTCTGTGTTATACTAGCGATAGTCGGAATGGGAAGAGGTGGCAGAATGAATCTTAATGCGATAGATCGATATGCGAAATCGTTAATCAAAGAGGCTGGCCACAAAATACGCGTGTCTTTTTTTAGTACAATTGACATCGATTCAAAGGCAGATGCTAATGATTTAGTTACCAATATCGATAGAGAAGTTGAAAGCTTTTTTGTTGAACGGGTAAAACAAGATTTTCCAGAGCATAAAATGGTTTCAGAAGAGGGATTTGGAGATAAGATCACTTCGCTTGACGGAGTAGTTTGGTTCCTGGATCCAATTGATGGAACGATGAATTTTATCCATCAAAGAAGAAACTTTGCGATTTCATTGGGGATTTATGTAGACGGCGTGGGGATGCTGGGCTACATATATGATGTAATGCGGGATGAGTTATACCATGCTGCAAAGGATGAAGGTGCTTATTTCAATGATGAGCGTCTCCCGCAGTTGGAAATCACACCACTTGAAGATGCGATTATTGGTATCAATGCTAGTTGGGTTGCTCCCAACCATCGAGTGGAAAATGAAAAGATTATTGAGCTCGTCACACGTTGCCGCGGGACGCGTTCATATGGTTCGGCAGCGATTGAACTAGCGTATGTATCGTCTGGAAGGATTGACGCGTATATTTCTATGCGGCTAGCACCTTGGGATATAGCTGGTGGAATCGTCATTGCGCAAGAAGTAGGAGCTGTAGCAACAAATTTAGAAGGTGTGACACCGCACCTCCTTGGATCTGACACATTTATTGTCACACGTCCAGGACTACATGAAGAAATTTTATCAAAATATATCCGACTAAAATAAAAAAGGGGCTGTTTGTTAAACCTACACGGTTTAATGTACAGTCCCTTTGAGTTATTTATAGCGTGCCTTCTCTACGCATACGTGCTTTTGTTTTAAATCCATTACCCATTATTAAAAGTAGAGCGACAATTGCGAGAACGACAACTAATATGCTACGCATACCTACTCCAATACCAATTGCGGACATGGAAAGTACGGCGCCGAGTGAATACATTACGAAAATCCACTTAATGTCTTTCAAAAAAATCCCTCCATATAAATTAAAATATTATTTAATTGGACTATCTTGTGCTATAATAACACAGTTGAACATCTGAAATAAAGATAAACGGAGTGAAAAAATGACAAACGAACGTACTGATCTTAGAAATATTGCAATTATTGCCCACGTAGACCATGGTAAAACGACATTGGTCGACCAATTACTTAAACAATCCGGTATTTTCCGGTCGAATGAGCACGTAGATGACCGCGCAATGGATTCAAACGAACTAGAGCGTGAACGAGGAATTACGATTCTAGCTAAAAACACAGCTATTGAATATAATGACACAAAAATCAACATCTTGGATACACCAGGACACGCTGACTTTGGTGGCGAAGTAGAAAGAATCTTGCGTATGGTGGACGGCGTAATTCTAGTTGTTGACGCGTTTGAAGGATGTATGCCACAAACACGATTTGTATTGAAAAAGGCTCTAGAAACAAACCTGAAGCCAATTGTTGTTGTAAATAAAATTGACCGTGAATTTGCAAGACCAGAAGAAGTAGTAGACGAAGTACTTGAATTATTCATCGAGCTAGATGCAAACGATGAGCAATTGGAATTCCCGGTTGTATTTGCTTCCGGATTCAATGGTACAGCAAGTCTTTCTCCTGATCCTGAAACACAAGAAGACACTTTACGTGTTCTATATGAATCAATTCTTGAAAACATTCCATCACCGATCGATAATCGTGATGAGCCGCTTCAGTTCCAAGTATCACTACTTGACTATAACGATTACGTTGGTCGTATCGGAATTGGACGTATTTTCCGTGGAACGATGAAAGTTGGAGAACAAGTCGCAGTTCTTAAGCGTGATGGATCTGTAAAGACTTTACGTGTAACCAAATTATACGGTTTCCTAGGCTTGAAGAGAGTTGAAGTTGAAGAAGCATACGCAGGTGACCTAGTAGCCGTTTCGGGAATGGGTGACATTGATGTCGGCGAAACAGTTTGTCCGACTGATCACCAGGAAGCTCTGCCTGAACTTCATATCGATGAGCCTACGTTACAAATGCGTTTCCTAGTGAATAACAGTCCTTTTGCAGGTCGTGAAGGGAAATGGGTAACTGCGCGCAAGATACAAGAACGTTTGGATCAACAGCTTGAGACTGATGTTTCATTGCGTGTAGAACAAACAGATTCACCAGACGAGTGGATTGTATCCGGTCGTGGTGAGCTTCACTTGTCGATTCTTATCGAAAACATGCGTCGTGAAGGTTTCGAGCTTCAAGTTTCTAAGCCGCAAGTAATCATCCGCGAAATCGATGGCAAGCGCTGCGAGCCTTTTGAACGCGTACAGATTGATGTGCCAGAAGAACACACGGGTTCTATTATTGAATCAATTGGTGAACGTAAAGGTGAAATGTTGGATATGATCAATAACGGAAATGGACAAGTACGTTTGATCTTCCTTGTTCCTGCTCGTGGATTGATTGGATATACAACAGAATTCCTTACGTTAACACGCGGATATGGTATTCTGAACCATACGTTTGACAGCTATAAGCCGATCACTACAGGTAAGATTGGTGGCAGACGTCACGGTGTACTTGTTTCCATGGAGAACGGTACAGTTACTGGTTACGGTGTAATGCAGCTAGAAGACCGTGGAACAATGTTTGTAGAAACAGGCGCGGAGATTTACGCAGGTATGGTAGTAGGGGAAAGTAACCGTGATAGCGACTTGACGATCAACTTGACGAAAATCAAGCATGCTACTAACGTTCGTTCAGCTACGAAAGATCAAACAGTCACAACGAAGAAACCTCGTATTTTGTCGCTTGAAGAAGCATTGCAATATATTGGCGATGACGAGTACTGTGAAGTTACACCACAAACTATTCGTTTGCGTAAAAAAGTTCTAGACAAGAGTGAACGCGAACGTATAAATAAAAAGAAGAAACTTGGCGAATAATAGAAATAGAAGGGAATGTATGGAATGAGAGTAGAGGATTCAGAAATGGTCTACAATCGGTTGTCGGGAACCGCTCGCATAATTTATGAGTATTCACCCAATTTCACGTCAGCCGGCTATATTCTGTTTGCACTCGTTTTCATCATGTCTGCTATTGTGTATAAGCTTGGATTTGCGAGAAAGATCAGTTTTGGTCGAAATGTGATCATTTATACATTCTTATTTATTGGATGTATAATACTAACATTCTTAGCTTTCTTCCTTCCAATCGTAGAAGGACTGTTCGTGGCTGCTGCCATTCTCATTATCTATCGTGTTCGACGAATGAATGAACATAAAAAAGACTCCGTTACTCAGTAACGGAGTCTTTTTAATAGATTAAAAATCCTTTTCGGTAAGATCTGAACTACGGTAGAAAACAAAGTTACCAGTCGCAATTCGTTTTTCTGTCAAGTTACTGATCCGCTCTTTACATGTTGGACACATATACGTATGTATGGGGCGGTTTCGTAATTTTTTGGCTAGTGGATTGTTATCTTCTAATTGATCGTTTTGGTCACATATGACACATTTTACGCGCATTGGAATTTCTCCTTCAATCTACTTGGATAGCCAGAACATAACGAATCGGTGAATCTTGATTCGATCCGTCTTTAAACAGAACATGTACAGGGCCGTCTTCACGAAGAGGCTTACCCTTATGACTGAATTTGAAAATAATGTTGCTTGCTTCCTCAAGTGGATATGTGTATTTTTCATCTTTAGTAATGAGAGTAAACGTGGTTGCGTTTGCTGATGGTACAGCATTGTGTATGAATGGTTTTAATACAATACCGAAGCTGCTTGATAACATTTTATCTTTTTCAAATCTTTTTTCACTTTTTAAAGTGGGTGGATAAGTAGCGCCTTCCATAATTTCTCTGGACCAGTGCTTACCCATTTTTTCTTTATACTCTTCCATTTCATCCTTTTCGACAAAACCCTCTGAGAAGAATTCATCCAGATCGATACGTCGATCATCAAATATCCAAACAGTAGGATCTAAAGTTATTGCATGTTTCACATTTCCCGTAATTGGTATAATAAGCTCCAAAATATATCCTCCTCAATACATAGTCACTAGTTTTAGTATACCTTTTCATAGAAGAAGTGAAAAGGAATTCATTTCAGTTCAATTTTTTCATTGGGTAACACTTGCATTTTGCAAGAGCAAAAGATACAATTTAGACATTAACACCTTGCGGGAATAATGAATAATGGGGGCGTCTCCATGGATATAGAAGTTCAAGATACGTACAAAGAACAAGCCATGAAACAACTGCAAATCGATGCGGAGAAAATTGCAAAGCTGATTAAAGTTCAAATGGATAATTTAACGATGCCGCAATGTCCACTATATGAGGAAGTACTCGATACGCAAATGTACGGACTATCTCGTGAGATTGATTTTGCTGTTAAGCTTGGTCTAGTGGAGCATGACAAGGGCCGTGAAATAATCTCTGTTTTGGAAAAAGAGTTAAATGTTTTACACGAACTGTATACAAATAAATAAATGGAAGACTCAAACTACTCCAACGGTTTGAGTTTTTTATTTAGGACGATGAGGTTTAAAGAAAATGAAGACTTATATGAATCGAATTTTACGCAATTTTGACTATCCATTATTTATCGTATATTTACTGCTTTGTTTATTTGGATTAATTATGATTTACAGTGCAAGCATGGTATGGGCCATGAATATTTATAATTTTGAACCATCCCATTTCTTTAAAAAACAATTAATGAACTTAGCTATTGCTATTCCGGCATTTCTAATGGTGTCCATAATTCCTTACAGACACTATCGAAATAAAAAGTTCTTATATGGCACGCTAATTATCATGTTTACTTTATTAATCCTTGTCAAGTTCATCGGATTTGGTGACGCTGTAGGAGCTAAAAGTTGGCTTTCCTTACCGTTTGGAATAGGGAATTTGCAACCAACAGAAGTAGCAAAAATTGCGTTTATCGTATATTTCTCGGGTGTATTTGCGAATAAATACTACGGAGGAACATTGGATGAAATTAAAACTACTATTTTTCCGACGTTTTCTGTTTTAACAGCATCTCTTTTATTAGTTCTGTTGGAACCGGATTTTGGAGCGACGATGATTTTATTTCTTGTTGCTATATCGGTCATCATGGCAAGCGGGATGAAAGTGAAAAACTATTTGATCATCAGCCGTTTCTTTGCTTTACTTGGCGTATTGATCGGTATTGTACTGTGGATTAAGTGGGATACAGTCATGACTGCTTCACGTATGGGGCGCTTTCTCGCCTTTACAGATCCCTTTGAATACATACAAGGTTCAGGTCTACAAATAGTCAATGGATACATTGCAATTGGTGCTGGAGGGCTCAAAGGAGTAGGCTTAGGAAACAGTATTCAGAAACTTGGCTATTTACCTGAGCCCCATACTGATGTTATTATGGCAGTAATCTCTGAAGAAACTGGATTGCTCGGAACAACACTTGTTCTTGGAGGTCTCTTTTTCATCGTGATGAGAGCGTTTACTGTTGCATTGCGTACAAAAGACGCTCATGCAAGAATGCTCGCAGCTGGCGTAGGTAGCTTGATTGCTATTCAAACATTGGTAAACTTAGGGGGATTGACAGGATTGATACCGTTAACAGGAGTTACGTTGCCATTTATTAGTTATGGTGGTACATCTGTTGTGTTCTTGTCAATTGCGCTAGGCATACTGATGAACGTTTCAATGTTTGTGAAGTATGAGAGAACAAGTTGAGGGGATTGATATGTTGGTGGAGAGAAGAGAGATTAGGAAAGTGCTAGTCGCGAACCGCGGCGAGATTGCAATTCGTGTATTTAGAGCGTGTACAGAATTAGGCATAGCGACAGTTGGTATTTATTCAGCTGAAGATCGTGCATCACTACATCGCTACAAAGCAGATCAGTCATTTATAGTGGGTGAAGGCAAGAAACCTATCGATGCATACTTGGATATTGAAGGAATTATCGACATCGCCAAAAAAGCGGATGTCGATGCGATCCATCCAGGCTACGGGTTTTTAGCGGAAAATGCTCAGTTTGCTGCACGTCTGGAAGAAGAGGGGATTATCTTTATTGGTCCAACTTCAAGCCATTTAGAAATGTTTGGCGATAAAGTAAAGGCTAGAGAACAAGCAATACTGGCTGATATCCCGGTGATACCAGGTAGTGATGGACCGGTTACCTCCGTAGAACAAGTTGCAGCATTTGGTGAACAGCATAGCTATCCGATCATTATTAAAGCTTCATTAGGTGGCGGAGGACGAGGTATGCGAATCGTCGAATCACCGGAAGAAGTGCAAGAGGCTTATAATCGGGCGAAATCTGAAGCGAAATCTGCATTTGGTTCTGATGAAGTCTATGTCGAAAAATACATTACGAACCCAAAACACATAGAAGTGCAAATATTAGGTGATACATATGGAGAAATAGTCCATCTGTACGAACGTGATTGTTCTATTCAGCGTCGCCATCAAAAGGTAGTGGAGATTGCTCCTTCTATATCATTGACAGAAGAGTTACGCCATGAGATTTGCAATGCTGCTGTTAAACTATCAAAAAATGTATCATATATCAATGCGGGTACAGTAGAGTTTTTAGTAGCTGACGACTCCTTCTATTTCATCGAAGTCAATCCGCGTATTCAAGTGGAACACACAATCACTGAAATGATTACAGGAATTGATATCGTTCAGTCACAAGTACTAATCGCAGCAGGTGAAACTCTTCATTCTGAACAGGTGAACATACCAAAGCAACAAGATATTCCGTTATTTGGTTATGCTATTCAATCACGTGTTACAACGGAAGATCCGTTGAATGATTTCATGCCTGATACAGGCAAAGTAATGGTCTATCGTTCGAGTGGCGGGTTTGGTGTTCGTTTGGATACCGGCAATGCGTATCAAGGTTCTGTTATTAGTCCTTACTATGACTCATTACTAGTGAAAGTTTCAACTTGGGCTCCAACTTTTAGGGATGCTGCAAGCAAAATGCACAGAAATTTGAAGGAATTCAGAATTCGGGGAATTAAAACGAATATACCTTTCCTTGAAAATGTCGTATGCCATGAAAACTTTTTATCGGGCAATTACAATACGAGCTTTATCGATGAAACGCCAGAACTATTTACATTTGCCAAAAAGCAAGATAGAGGAACGAAAGCTTTATCGTATCTTGGAAATGTTACGATAAACGGATTCCCTGGTATTGATGATCCGACACGTCCAGTTTTGCACCCGGTACGTATTCCAAAAATTGATTATAATGCGCCGATACAAAAAGGTACAAAACAGATTCTGGATGAGCAAGGTGCGGATGGCTTAGTCGAATGGGTGTTAAAGCAAGAAGATGTACTGTTGACAGATACTACGTTCCGGGATGCACATCAGTCTTTACTGGCTACGCGTATGAGAACAAAAGAGTTAACGCAAATTGCAACAGAAAGTGCGCATCTATTACCAGATCTCTTCTCATTCGAGATGTGGGGAGGCGCGACATTCGATGTAGCGTACCGCTTCTTGAAAGAAAGCCCGTGGGACCGATTAGAGAAATTACGCAAGCAAGTACCTAATGTCTTGTTCCAAATGCTCTTTAGAGGTGCTAATGCGGTTGGTTATACAAACTATCCTGATAATGTCATCCGTGAATTCATTAAAGAGTCGGCTGCGTCAGGTATTGACGTATTCCGTATTTTCGACAGCTTGAACTGGATCAAAGGTATGGAAGTAGCAATTGATGAAACACGTTCAACAGGAAAGATTGCAGAAGCGACGATTTGTTATACGGGAGATATTCTGGACGACAATCGTGCGAAATATACTGTCAATTACTACAAAGAGATGGCTAAAGAGCTCGAATCAGTTGGAGCTCATATGCTGGCAATCAAAGATATGGCAGGATTGTTAAAGCCTGAAGCAGCTTATCGTTTAGTTTCAGAATTGAAAGCGTCAACAAGTCTGCCAATTCATTTGCATACACATGATACGAGCGGTAATGGTATTTATATGTATGCCAAAGCGATAGAAGCAGGAGTAGACATTGTCGATACAGCAATTGGTTCCATGGCGGGTATGACTTCACAGCCTTCTGCCAATTCACTTGCGTATGCAATGCAAAATAATGAACGTCATGTCCGTGCAAATACAGAGTCATTAGAAAAATTATCGCACTACTGGGAAGACGTGCGAAAATACTACAAACCATTTGAGAGTGGTATGAACAGTCCTCATTCGGAAATCTATGTACATGAGATGCCGGGTGGTCAATATTCTAACTTGCAACAGCAGTCCAAAGCTGTCGGGCTTGGAGAGCGCTGGGAAGAAGTGAAGAAAATGTACTCTCGCGTGAATTTCCTCTTTGGAGATATTGTTAAAGTGACACCTTCTTCAAAAGTAGTAGGGGATATGGCGTTGTTCATGGTACAAAACGAATTGGACGAGCATACGGTTATTGAAAAAGGACAATCTATTGATTTCCCAGAATCCGTTATTGAGTTTTTCGAAGGTTCAATCGGCCAGCCTTATGGCGGTTTCCCGAAAGAATTACAAGAGGTAATATTAAAAGGTCGCAAAGCGATCACTGTACGTCCTGGTGAGTTATTGGCACCAGTTAACTTCTCAGAGGTCCTTAAGAAGTTGACGGAAAAAATGGCAAAGCCTGCTACTATGCACGATGCGCTCGCTTACGTTCTATATCCGAAAGTCTTCGAAGAATACATCGAAACGAGAAAACAGTTTGATGATGTTTCTGTCATCAATACGCCAGAGTTCTTGTATGGCTTACGATTAGGTGAAGAAATCGAGATAGAGATTGAGTTCGGAAAAACACTTATCGTCAAATTGGTGTCAATCGGTGAACCCAATCCGGACGGAACACGCACGCTGTATTTCGAGTTAAACGGACAGTCACGTGAGATCATTATCCAAGATTTACAAGTGGAAACAAAAGATGATGCAAAGCAAAAAGCTGACCTTTCAAATGAAACGCATATTGCAGCCACTATGCCAGGAACTGTTTTACAAGTTGCAGTATCTGTTGGCGCGAAAGTGAAACGCGGCGAACACTTGTTGATTACAGAGGCTATGAAAATGGAAACAACGATTCAAGCTCCTTTTGCAGGAGTTGTGAAAGCGATCTATGTAGGTCCTGGAGATTCTATCTCGTCAGGAGACTTATTAATTGAATTAGAACATTAAAAAAACAGCTTCCACATGTCGTTAGGACAGTGGAAGCTGTTTTTTGCTACATTTGTATACAAAAATGAACAACAGCCTGTAAATAGCTACTACGCGCTCTTGTGTTACTTCTTCAGTCGGCTGCGAGATACTAGAAGAACTAGATATGTTAACAAACCAAATAGTAAAGTGATGAATAATGAATGCAACAATGCAAAGTAGAGATTTAATTTAGTCAGTACAACAATCATCCCTGTTGTTGCTTGTGCAAGTACTAGACCAAATGCTGTAATCCAACCCCAGTAAATCACACGTTGATCACTATACTGTTTAATGGCTTTGATAGCGATGAACCCAATCCATACGACAATCAATGCTGCAGCTAAACGGTGACCCATCTGGATCCACTCATACATATTGTTCGGTAAACTGAATTCGTTGTTACGGCACAAAGGCCAGTCAGAACATACAAGACCTGAGTTAGTATGACGAACAAGAGCACCGGTATAGATCACAACGTATGAGTAAATGGTTACGCCAATAGTGTGGAAACGTAATGATTTCTCTATACGTATTTTATCTGCGTCAAACTTCTGGTCTACTTCAAAAACCAATAAAGTCAGTAGGAAGACGGACGCAAAGGATATAAGTGAAATCCCAAAGTGCAAGGCCAGTATAAAATCACCTTGTCCCCACAATACTTGCGCTGCTCCAATCAAAGCTTGGAGAATTAAGAAAAATACTGCCATAAAAGCTAAAAACTTTGTTTCGCGGACATGACCAAGTGCTTTCCATGACCATACAGCCAATATGACGATGAAAATACCTACCGAACCTGTAACTAACCGGTGTGAGAATTCAATTAATACTTCTGCTGTGATGACGTCTGGAATGAGTTGTCCATTACACCCTGGCCAATGTCTTCCACACCCCATACCGCTGTCGGTTTTGGTAACTAGTGCTCCACCAAGTAAGATCGCGAGCATTCCGATCGTGGAAGCTACACCAAACCATTTTAAATATCTGTTGTATCGCAAGTACGAAACACCTTCTTCTATTGAATTGACCATTATAAGGTCGATTTACGTAAATTTTTGCCCGAATTCCAGAAATACTTATATAGAGATATATAGTTGAATTTCAAGGGTTTCTGTAGAATCCAAGCATCTATTGCAAACTTTATGATAACGAAAAACTGAAGGAAACACAATGCATGAAGGCAATAAACCACTGATGTATAAGGCTTTTCACAAATTGTTCATAAAATAGTCTCTTTAACTTCACAAATGAGAGTCAGAAATGCATTACTATATAGAAGGTGAAGGATAAAGACACAAAGGTTGCACAAACCGCTATAAATTGAGAAATGGTCTGGAAATTTCGGACGATTTTAGATATAGTAGGTGATAGGGTCTTTGCTGAAAACTATGAAAGGAGGGTTATTATGTCAAACGGTCGAACGCTTTCGACAGTTGCAGATCCAAAAGTAGAGACAATTACCTTGTGGAAAGACTTTTTGGCGCTGATCAAGATAGGAATTGTCAACTCGAATTTGATCACTACGTTCACCGGTCTTTTTTTGGCATTTCAATTCACTGGTATAAGTTTTCTCCATAACTTCGATCTACTGGTATTTGCGATTCTGGGTACTGGATTGATCATTGCATCTTCAGGTGCTATGAATAACTTGATTGATCGCGATATTGATCCCGTCATGTCGAGAACGAAATCGAGACCGACAGTAACAGGTAGATTTAAAGCTCCCGCTGTGATGACGTTAGCCGTTACATTCCTAGTGGCTGGAGAAGTATTATTATTCTCTGCTTCACCTATGGCAGGTTGGCTTGGCATCTTGGGTGTATTCGCTTATGTTGTTTTGTATTCCATGTGGTCTAAACGTAAGCACGTAAGCAATACCGTAGTAGGAAGTCTTTCAGGAGCAATTCCACCCCTAATCGGATGGGCAGCTGTTGATCCTACACTGCCAATGGGAGCATGGGCATTGTTTTTCATCATGTTCATATGGCAACCACCGCATTTCTATGCGTTGGCTATGCGTAGAACAGAAGAGTATCGGGCGGCTAACATTCCGATGTTACCAGTAGTAAAAGGATTTGAGCGGACGAAAAAGTCGATGCTCATGTGGGTATTGTTACTATTTCCACTACCTTTCTTGTTACCACAGCTCGGTACCGGATTTATAGTATTTGCAACACTGTTGAATGTTGGGTGGCTTTATTTAGCTATTAAAGGATTTAAAGCCAAAGAAGATTTGAAGTGGGCAACGGGGATGTTTGTATATTCTTTAAATTATATGACAATCTTGTTTGTATCCATGATTATTTTCTCTATATTCATCTAACGTATCGGAATTCTTTCTTTAAAACAGGAATTCATCATAAAGGGGCACTCAGTTCTCCATAGTAGAAAAACATTTTTTTAGAAAGAGAGGTATTAGTTAGCGATGATTAAAGGACTCAAAAAGTGGCGTCTCTTTTCTTTACTAGCGGTTTTCGCTTTGTTCATGGCAGGTTGTGGTAATGAAGAAATTTCAACCTTCCAACCAGCAGGACAAGTCGCTAATGACCAGTTCAAGTTGTTGCTATTAGCATCCGGAATTATGTTACTGGTTATCATTGTAGTAGTAATTATTTACACTGTTGCATTATTCCGCTTCAGACGTTCGAAGTTGGGTGAAGATCACATACCAGAGCAAGTGGAAGGAAGTCACACACTTGAGCTGCTTTGGACATTCATTCCAATAGTATTACTTTTGATTCTTGCTATTCCTACCGTTCACTACACGTATAAATTAGGTGATGTGAAAGCAATGGAAGCAGTAGATGATGATGGTAACGCTGAAAACTTAGTAGTAGACGTTACTGCAAAGTTATATTGGTGGGAGTTCGAGTATCCTGATCTAGGTATTGTGACTGCTCAGGAACTAGTAGTACCTACTGATGAAAAAGTTTATTTCAACTTGATTGCAGCGGACGTAAAGCACTCATTCTGGATTCCGTCAGTTGGCGGTAAGCTAGATACGAACGTTGAAAACGTGAATAAATTTTATCTGTCATTTGAGAAAGAATCTGAAGGCTTGAAAGACGGCGTTTTCTACGGAAAATGTGCTGAGCTATGTGGACCTTCTCACGCATTGATGGACTTTAAAGTAAAAACATTACCGAGAGATCAATTTGACAGCTGGGTAGCAGCTATGCAAGAAACAGCAGAAGAACCTGTTGTTGCTAATGCTGACGGCGAAGAAGTCTTCTCTCAAAGCTGTATCGGTTGTCACGCAGTTTCGGGTGTAGGTGAGTCTGGTGCACAAGGACCGAACTTGGCTACATTCGGTGATCGTAATCGTGTAGCAGGTTTCCTTGAACACGATGAAGAGAATCTGAAAGACTGGATTCGTGATACACAGAAACATAAACCTGGCAATACGATGCCTTCATTCAGTAAAGATCAAATTTCTGATGAAGACTTGGATGCATTAGCTGAATACTTGATGGGCTTAAAAGTTGCAAAATAATTTTCAAGCGGAAATTGAATAGGAGGTAACACAGTGAGTTCAGTTGCTCAAAAAAGTGGCTTTGGCGCAACGCTATGGGATTGGCTGACAACAGTCGACCATAAGAAGATCGGAATTCTGTATCTCCTCGGGGGATTATTCTTCTTCGTTCTAGGTGGTATTGAAGCGATGATCATTCGTCTTCAATTGATCACACCAAACAACGATCTCGTAAGCGCAGGGCTTTTTAATGACTTAATTACAATGCACGGAACAACCATGATTTTCTTGGCAGCAATGCCTATGCTCTTTGGTTTTATGAACGCGATCATGCCTCTACAAATTGGAGCACGTGACGTTGCGTTCCCATTCATCAACTCATTAGGTTTTTGGATGTTCGCATTTGGTGGATTATTCCTTAACATTTCGTGGTTATTTGGAGAGGTTCCAGATGCTGGATGGACGTCTTATGCGTCATTATCACTTCATTCACCAGGACATGGTATTGATTTCTATGCAATTGGTTTACAAATCGCGGGTGGCGGTACGTTAATGGCGGGGATTAACTTCCTAGTAACAATCATTAACATGCGCGCTCCGGGGATGACGTATATGCGTATGCCTTTATTTACATGGACTACGTTTGTTGCGTCAGCGATGATTCTATTCGCATTCCCTCCGTTGACAATTGGATTGTTCTTCCTGACATTTGACCGTATGTTTGGTGGTAACTTCTTTGATCATACGATGGGTGGAAACACGATTATCTGGGAGCATATTTTCTGGATCTTCGGACACCCTGAAGTATATATCTTAATTTTACCTGCATTCGGTATTTTCTCTGAAGTATTCTCTGTATTTGCTCGGAAGCGTCTGTTCGGTTACACAGCGATGGTATTTGCGACAGTGCTAATCGGTTTCCTAGGATTCATGGTATGGGCTCACCATATGTTTACAGTTGGACTTGGACCGACAGCGAACGCAATATTTGCGGTAGCTACTATGGCGATTGCTGTACCTACAGGTGTTAAAATCTTTAACTGGTTGCTGACAATTTGGGGCGGTAGTATTAAAGTTACGACTCCAATGCTTTATGCTTTAGGTTTTATTCCTTCATTCGTAATGGGTGGAGTAACAGGTGTAATGCAAGGGGCAGCACCACTTGATTATCAGCTACACGATTCTTATTTCATCGTAGCTCACTTCCACTACGTAATTGTAGGTGGGGTAGTACTAGCTATTTTTGCAGGCCTTCACTACTGGTGGCCAAAAATGTTCGGTACTATGTTGAATGAATTATTAGGTAAAATTACTTTCGTATTCTTCTTTGTCGGTTTCCACTTGACATTCCTAATTCAGCACTGGTTAGGTTTCTGGGGAATGCCACGTCGTGTTTGGACATTTATGGATGGACAAGGTTGGAACCTTGCGAACTTCGTAAGTACAATCGGTGCGCTATTAATGGCAATTGGTTTTACAGTAATGGTGATCAACATCATTATGACAACTATTAAAAATGAGCGTGTTGGAAACGATCCTTGGGGCGACGGACGTACACTTGAGTGGGCGATTCCATCTCCACCACCTTTCTATAACTTCCCAGCAACTCCATTAGTTCGTGGTTTAGACACTTTGTGGATTGAGAAGATGGAAGGTAGTAAGGAAATGATTACACCAGCTGAACCAATTACGGACATTCATATGCCGAACGGTTCAATTATCCCAATGTTGATGACTCTTGGATTATTCATTGCCGGATTCGGTGCAATGTTCCATCAAGAAACTTCATGGGGACTAGGAGTATTGATCTTTGGTCTTGCTTTCACATTCATAACAATGGCAATGCGTTCATTGAAAGATGATCTTGGTTACTACGTAACAAAAGAGCAAATCTTGCAGGATCAAGAAAATATTAAAAGGGGGCGTAACTAATGGATTTGAATACAAAATTCACCCCTGAAACATGGCCTGCTCATCCTGAGAGAGCTACTTTGGAAGCAAAGAATAAATTCGTTGGTTTCTGGCTATTCCTTGGTGGAGAGACAATTCTCTTCGCTACGTTGTTCGCAACGTATATGGCTTTGAAAAACAAAGGTCCAAGTGGCTTTGGTTTCACAACGCAAGAACTATACACATTACCGTTAGTATTTGTTATGACAATGCTTCTTTTAACATCTTCACTAACAAGTGTATACGCGATGTATCATTTGAAGAGTTTTAATTTCAAAAAAATGCAACTTTGGTTAGGGATTACCGCTTTATTAGGACTTGGATTCTTGATGTTAGAAGTGTATGAGTTCTCTCATTACGTTCAATTAGGATTTACGTTCAGTAATAGTGCATTCAGTTCCGCGTTCTATACTTTAGTAGGAACTCACGGATTCCACGTGGCAGTTGGTTTGGTATGGATCACTTTGTTGATCTTCCGTAACTCTAAGCGTGGATTGAACTTGTATAACGCAACTAAGTATTATACATTTTCTCTATACTGGCACTTTATTGACGTAGTATGGGTATTCATCTTTACTGTAGTTTACTTGATGGGAGTGATTGGTTGATGTCAGAAGTTCAAATGATTAAAAGATCACCTGCTGAACAGTCACTGTCTCAACGTCGAGCAAAAGAATCAATGCGCAGCCAAGTAGCGATGTTTTCTTTGATGATTTTCTTAACACTTGTATCGTTTTCTATGGTGTTTGCTCATCTCAATGACGTTCCTGGTTTCTCAAAATTCTTTATCATTCCTACATTATTCCTTTTTGCAGCTGTACAAGTTGGACTTCAACTATACTACTTCATGCATATGAATGAAAAAGGACACGGTATTCCACAAATGTTTATGTTTACAGGTGCAATGTTAGGGTTCTTGCTCCCACTTACATTTGTAACAATCGTTTGGTGGTAAGCAACAAAAGAGCTTATGGATTCTTCCATAAGCTCTTTTTCTATTCACTTTTAGGTAAAATTGTCAAAGTTCGTACATTGAGTTATGCGTTGTAAGCTCGTATAATAGGCAGTAGGAAAGACTTTCGTTAATTTTGTGCTGTGGTGGAATATATAGTGAATACTTCGGCACTATACACAGAATAGATTCAACGAATGGATTATTAAAGGAGAGTGGTTGTTTTGCCGTTAAGTATATTTGGGTTTAGGGCTTTATGGAGTCCTTATTTTTTAATAGCGATAGCACTTGGAATCGTTCTATATTATCTCATAACAGTTAAATGGCGAGATCGTTTCGAAGGGTCACGACCGTTGACTAAACAACAAGCTGTTTACTTTTTATCATCCATGGTGTTGCTGTATATTGTCAAAGGTTCACCAATGGATTTAATCGGTCATATATTATTTTCCGTTCATATGGCTCAAATGGCTATATTGCTTTTAATTGTAGCACCATTTTTCATCATCGGGATACCGAACTGGGTATGGGAAAAGCTATTATCACGGACGATTTTCAAAAAAATATTCATGGTTTTGACTAAGCCGCTCATTAGTTTGTTAGTATTTACATTCATGTTCTCGATGTATCACTATCCACTCATATTAGATCAGGTGAAGTTAAGTTTGCCATTACACACTATTTTCACCATCACACTTTTCTTCTCCGCTATTTTTCTCTGGTGGCCTGTAGTGAATACAGTAAAAGGACAACCACAATTACATGGTTTGAAAAAAATCGGTTATGTAATATTGAGCGCTTTGCTCATTACACCCGCTTGTTCGTTAATCATCTTCGTGGACGTACCTGTGTACGAAACATACAGCAGTGGTGAAGCATGGCTGCAAGCGATGGCGCTCTGTGTGCCAAGCGGAACTCTAGCTGGACTGTCAGGCCTTGGCATCTCTGGACCTGAGCTATTTACAAATATGCCTACGCTCTATGATCAGCAATTAGGCGGTATATTGATGAAAGTCATCCAAGAACTCGTTTATGTAGTTATTATTGGACGTATTTTCTTAAGCTGGTCACAGTATGAAAAAGATAATGCGGACGAAATTACTAGACAAGATTTACTCAAACGCCAGAACTTAACTATGCATGGCTGATTGATCTAAGAGGAGTTAGTGTCGGATGTGACTACCACTATTACCGACTATCAGTACGTTTTTCATCATCTTATCTGCTATTTTGGTTGCGATTGGTTGGAATTTGATACGACAAAGAAAAATAGAAGCGCACCAAAAAACGATGATCGCAGCAGTTGTGTCTGCAGTACTGTTCTTTATCATTTATATCTCTAGAACGGTATTTATAGGCAATACAGCTTTTGGTGGACCTGATGACTTGAAAATTTATTACACAGTATTTTTAGTTTTCCACATCATATTAGCAACGACAGGGGCCTTCTTTGGAGTTATTACGATTCATGTAGGCTTGAAGAACAATCTGGCACGGCATCGTAAAATCGGTCCTGTCACAAGTATCATCTGGTTCTTCACAGCCATTACAGGAGTCGCTGTATACTTGTTGCTGTATGTCTTTTATAAAGGTGGAGAAACTACTTCTGTATTTAAAGCGATTCTTGGTGTTTAATATTTCGCGTAAAAACTGAAGTCACACCCTAAAGGGAGTGGCTTCAGTTTTTTATCTAGCCAATTCGTATTATTGTACGCTATGCATACTAAAAGGGATTCCTTCACTGAGGAATCCCTTTTAGTATTAAATTTTGAAATTCAGTTTAATGATGCCTGCTTCTCTTGCGGTATTAAAGAGTATGACGAGCATTGGTCCAATGAAGAAACCGAGGATGCCAAATAGTTTCAAACCGATGAACATCGCAATCAAAGTAGGCAATGGAGACAAGCCAATTTGGGAGCCCATTACTTTTGGCTCGATAGTTCTTCTGATAACTAATAGTATTACGGCTAAAATTGCTAATTTTGTACCCATTGCGATATCGCCTGAAATATACTGATAGATCGACCAAGGTGCCAAAATAATGATGGAACCGAGTATCGGAATGATATCAATAATCCAGATCACCAAAGCCATAACTACAGCATATTTAGGGATAATCATTAATAAGCCGATAAAGGAAACGGCTAGAATGATTAAACTGACAAGCATTTGAGCTTTGACGAATCCTAGTATGACAAACCGTAATCTGCTCATCATATAGTGTACTTTTTCTGCAGTGGCTTCTGTTAAATGAAAATAAAAAGTCTTTTTCAAGTTGGGCAATTCCAACATGAACAAAAATAGTGCGATCATGAACACAATAAAGCTGACAAGGAAATTTGGAATATCCGAAATCAAAGCCAAAATTCGATCATAACTCAAAAGTGTGATAATCGAAATACGAATGGATTCAATAATTTCATTGAATTCGTTCTCGAGCATAGCCAAAATATCTTCAGGCATGCCTACCGTGTACTGAAATAGTTTGCTTTGTGTGTTAATCCATACACTTGAGAGGGAATTTAAGTAGTTCGGAATTTCTTTTGTGAAATGAACTATTTTACCGATCAGTGTGGTGACGGTATAGAAAAGTAATAGCACACTGATTCCAACAAAGACAATAAAATTCACAATGACCGAAACTTTACGTTTCCATTTAAATCGTATCTCTACCCATTTTACAAGTGGATCTAAAAAAAGTGCCGTTAGCAACGCCAAAATAATGGGAATGGAAACGGGTAAAATAAAGAATATAATGACCAATAGTATGATGATACTGAATGCAATCATGATATTTCGTTTTGTAAGAAATTTCAAAAGTCATCGTCCTCCACGTAGATACTGTTTTTATTATAACCAAATTAGTGGAGTAATAGTAGAAAAGCCGAAGAACATTTAGCTCTTCGGCTTTTTCATATCATTACAAACTATATTGCTTTAACTCATCATATACTTTCTTTAACGTTAGTTCACAGTCTTTAACTAAGCTAGCAGGGAAGTTTTCTTCTTCGCCATACTCCACACCGTGTGGGTAGTAGTGCTTTCCTAGAACTGGTTGCTTTAGACGAACTGTAGCTTTTCTACCATCGATGTCGCCTTCAACGAGTTCACCGAAAACGCGCAAATAGTATGTACCTTCTTTAACAATATACTTCTTGTCGAAAGTTACACGCTCATAATCCCATTGACCGTCAATTTCAAGATTGTTCTTATTCATAATTTCTTCCATTACTCGTAAATCTGCTACAAGGCCTTTAAGACCAATATTTTCAACATACATCTGTATATCCCCCTCTATGTTCGTCCTGACGAATACGTATACTATTATATCATAAAACAAATCGATTTTACTTGCAATGACAACATTGTGTCAACGCTTTCTTTCCCGGCTTATATAGATGACTATAGTGTGTGTCTTCTGTACAATATAAGAAAGTTACCATTTTGACTAGATGTTCATCTTGACTAAATATTCAGTCGAGATGATTTCTACCGATACGTCATACTATTATAAGAGTAGCATATAAAGTGGAAAGGGAGATAACATGTGGAGAGTAGGATGGAAGATTCTTGTTTTGCTTTTGATTGTAATGGGAGTCTATTATTTCATGACTGATAAAGTAAGTGAAAATCTACCGCTGGAGTCACCAGTACAACATGGCTCGCCGATTGCAGTGCCTGAAAAAGGTCCGTCGATCGGTGGGGAAGGTATGCCGAGACCTGAAGAAGGCATGTCAGTACTTGTCGGACAGAAAGTCGATAAGATTGAAGAGCAATTTGGCAAACCTTCTAGGATTGAACCATCGAGTTTTCAGTATGAATGGTGGGTATATACGGAAGAACCACGTTTTATGGCGGGGGTTTTGAATGGGAAAGTGAATCAAATATATACTGCTGATGGCGCATCAGATGTAGCACCGTTTAAAATCGGACAAAATGTACAGGAGATTCACCGCTTTACACCGATTGAATCAGAGATTGATGTAACGATTCAAGAAAATATTTATACATTTTCATTAAATAGCGACGATATTAAAAACCGTATCCTGATACCATATGAGAATTTATTTGTGCAATTATATATAGATCAAGTAGATGGCGGGATTGAAGGTGTGCGATTCATTAACCCGAGTACTTTAGTGAAACACCAACCCTATGATATGACCTATCTTGGAGAAATGATCGAAGCGCCAAAACCAACATCAACTGTTCAGACTGAAGTAGATCGTGCGATGGAGCGACAGACGTTTGAATTGACTAACCAAGTGCGTGAAGAACATCAACTACCTCTTTTATCATATAGTGATAAGCTGGCCACACTTTCAAGAAAGCATAGCCAGGAAATGATATTCCGTAAATATAGTTCTCATGAGGAAGGACCTGTAGAAGTGTTTGCCGAGCGTTTAAAAGATGTTGGACTAACTCCAGGCAAGGCAGGCGAAAACATTGCATTTAATTATATCGATGCAATTGAAACTGTGCATGGCTGGTTAAATTCTCCAAAACACCGGGATGTCTTGCTGAATCCGAACTTCACGCATACCGGCATTGGTGTTTATAATAAATACTACACCCAGTCTTTTATAGCGCAGACTGAATCAGAAAATTCCATACATGACGACTAAGGGAGAATCCATGTACCTTCCTCGTTTGATGCGATGCCTCGTATATGAAGGGGCATCGCTTTTTGCTTTGCATAAACCGCTGCTTTTTCCTGAATAACGGGTCGATTACATTTTAGTAATGGGAGGAATTCATCAAATGTGAGCCGATCGAATCGCTTATAGTTAGAAGTAGTATGAGGATCTGCAGACATGACACCGGGTACATCTTTGAAAAACTCTACATGGCGGGCGTGCAATGCAGAAGCTAATGCGATTGCTGTCAAATCACTGCCACCTCTACCAAGAGTCATAAACTTTCCTTGTATATTCATCCCTTGAAATCCAGGGACGATGATACATGAGTGAGTTTGAAGTGTATTGACGATATGTGTACTATTAATTTTATCAATCGTTGCATTGCAGAATTCTCCCGATGTCCGAATGCCTGTATTTTGTCCATAGATAATCGTGTTGTCTATCCCTTCCGTAGATAATTCTGCAGATATTACGGCTGCAGCGATTAATTCACCGCATGAAGCAGCCAAATCTCTCGCTTCGCTGGATTTCGAGAAGGAGTCCGTAAGGGTAAGCAAATCGTCTGTGGAATAGGCGTCGCCTTCTCTACCCATTGCAGAGACTACAACGATGACGGCGCGGTGTTTCGACAAGGCCTGTCGAATATGCTGAATACACTTTGCTCGTTGTTGTTGATTCTGCATGGCAATTCCTCCAAATTTCTGGATAATCATAGAATCCCAACTTTCTTCGTGACATTCTTCTTATGCCTTTCATAGAATACTTTATGCTTCGTTTCATTATATTCTCTGAAGAATAAAATGTTCGGGAAGGGGCGAGAAACCTTGCTATTATCTGAATTACTTAAGGATTGGCCATGCACTATATTACAAGGCTCAATTCGACGAACAATTGATGGAATTACGGAATCTTCTAAGAGGGTCAAGAAAGATTATGTATTTGTAGCAAAGAAAGGAGTTGTGTCTGATGGAACGACATTTATTGAAGAGGCGATATCAAACGGAGCCAAAACACTAGTGATCGATCGGGATAACATAGACCTAACAAGCATACCGGTGGAAGTTACGGTTGTTCTAATTCCCGATAGTTCATTATTTATTTCATATGGAAGCGCGAAGTTTTCAGATAATCCAGCTGAGGAATTACTCATCATCGGCGTTACGGGAACAAACGGTAAAACAACAGTGAGTCACTTTATCGGACAGTTGTTAAAAGAGCTCGGGCATAAAACAGCTGTTATAGGAACGACAGGTCTTTATATTGACGGGAAGCTGACGGAGACGATTCAAAATTCCATGACGACGATACCAGCTGAACAATTTCATCCTATTTTACGCAGATGCATGGAGCAACAGGTGACCCATATTGTTCTCGAAGCATCTTCGATTGGGTTATCCACTAATCGTTTAGCGCACTGTCCGTTAACTGTAGGTGTTTTTTTAAATATTGGAATGGATCACTACGCTGAACATGGAGGTAGACAGCGATACATCGATGCAAAAAAGCTACTAATTCCATTGGCTGATCAGCTAGTGATCAATGAAGATGACGAAACTTGTCGTGTTATAGGAGAAGGGTTGTCTGAACCACCCATTTATTTCAGCAGACGACATATTAATGGCAAGCAGCAACCAAAGGTACTACTCCCTAATCTAGGTCACCATAATGAAATGAATGCAAGAGCGGCTATAGGGGCTCTAATGGCGCTCGGTTATTCATTACGAGCGATAAAACCTCATTTGCATGCTCTGCGACTTCCGACTGGACGCCTAGAGAAGTACGAAGAGGCAGGGGTTGAAGTATATGTAGATTATGCGCACACGCCCGATGCCTTGCAAGCGGTGTTGGAGGCATTGTCAGAGTCCACAAAACGGCTGATTACTGTATTTGGATGTGGAGGGGAAAGAGACCGTGAGAAACGGCCGCAAATGGGTGCAGTAGCTGCTCACTACAGTTCACATGTAATTTTGACTTCAGATAATCCGAGAACAGAAGAGCCGTCTCAAATTATTGTGGATATTTTGTCGGGCATGGTAGGATTTGCAACACCTGTCGAAGTCTTCATCGATCGTCACCAAGCAATCCGCTACGCTGTCACACAAGCACAACCAGGAGAGATTGTACTCATTGCAGGTAAAGGACATGAACAAATACAGCAAATAGAGAATCAGAAGATGCATTTTTGCGATATGGAAGAAGTGAAAAAATCGTTTAGTTATAGAAATGCCAAAAAGTAAAAATCTTAATGAATAGTCGAGACGCCAGTTTTTTGTTATGATAGTTGTGATAGGAGGTGCGGCAATTGGTGATGATGACAGATGAGTGGATGCGAGTCATCGATATGGCGGAAGAACTTTCCGAGATGCTGCTGTGTTCTGAAGTGGTGAAAACCTATCAAGACGCACGTGACCGTGTATATTCAAACGCTGATCTACGAAAAAAGATCATAGATTTCACTAAAATGAAAGAACAATACGAGGACGTGCAGCGCTTTGGTCGCTATCATCCAGATTATAGAGTAATCATGAAGGAAATTCGTCTTCAAAAGCGTGAACTTGATTTACAAGATGAAGTGGCTGCCTTGCGCCTGGCGGAAAACGACGTGCAGGATTTGTTGGACGAAATAGGTATCCTAATTGGCCAGTCCGTTTCAGAGGCTGTGAAAGTACCAGCTGGCGATGGGACTTTCTCTAACAGTTCTTGCGGCGGAGGTTGCGGCTCAGGTGGCAGCTGTTCTTGTTCAGCATAAAGTATTTCATAATTACAAGTAACCCCCTGCAGATATAATTCTGCAGGGGGTTACTTTTTAAATAAAGGTATTTTCGCAAAGGAGAAGATCACCTGAATCGAAGTACCAGTTGTGCGCGTGTCTAGTGGACCCTCGATAAACCAACTAGACTCTTTGTATCTTTAGTTTTCATTGAAGAACGTCAATAATTGTTTTGGGTGATTTGTTATAAAACCGTCAACGTCTAATTTAGCATGTTTTGGAAGCTCGTCCGTCTCATCCAACTCATAAAATACAGTTATATTGAGATCGTGTAAGAAGCGAACGAAGCCTTCTGAAGCAAGCGGAAACACACCGAGTTTTTCGGACAGGCAGAATAGATCTGCGTTGGGGCGGTACAGGTGACCAAATTTACTCGTGTAAGCGACGTATGCTTTTTTAATTTCCTCACTACCGGCACCTAAAGCAACAGAATTCTGCGCATATAGATTAAAACGATCAATTTGTTCATCATATTGGCTCGTTACTACAACGCGTTCTATAGCATCCGTCTCTTTTAGTAAACGCCACAATTTGGAAGGGATTAAACTTCCTTCATATGTTGTAGGGCAATCACTCATAGAGACTACAAGTAAGAGTTGCGGGAACTTGTGCAACAGTTCACGTAATGACACGACAGATAGATCTCCGTTCAGTGTATCAAGATCATGATCGTATCTAGATTCGATATGGATTTCATCTAATGTATAGTCGGCAATTTCATCGGGAAGCACAAGTTCTTGGGTTGGCACTAAAAGAATTTCTTCATCTTTCGTAAGTCGTACATCGACCGTGAAGCCGTGAACACCTAAATCAGCTATTTTCGTATAAGCGGTAAGTGAATTCACTGCTGTATCTTGGCATCGTTGTGCGTCAGTTAAAACAGCTATTTCCGAAAAACGAAGCGCTTTCTTTTCGGTGCGAGGTTCTGGTTTTGCTATCACTTTTGAAGCCGCCCATGCAGCCACACTTGCAGCGCCTACAGTTAATGCAACATTTGTTTTCCTTCCCAATCTAAAACCTCCTCAATAATTATAGTAAGTCCTCACTTTTTTGTTTAGCCAATGTTTATACTTCAACTGAACAGAAAATACTTGTATCCAGTCGTCTTATAAAAGAATAGACCGATTGAATTCAGATAAATGTCTTCTTAAGTGTAACCTATTCCAGAGAAGGTGTACAAACAAAGATGAAAGATCAGCTTAATTTCACTTATGTCCATGCAAACAATTTCTGTGCAAGGTTGCAGGACTTTTCTCACCTATGGTATTGTATGGAGTAAGAAAGAGGGGGAGAATCATGATTGATCGACAAGGCATAATTGTCTATCTCCATCATTTAAAACAAGCAAAATCACTGCGCAAATTTGGGCATGTTCATTATATTTCAAAGCGAATGAAATACGTTGTGCTTTACTGTGATATGGAAGACGTGGAAACAACGATCACTAAGTTGGAGCGTTTGTCGGCTGTACGGAAAGTATTGCCTTCACAGCGGCCCTTCGTCAGCACGATATATGAAAATGCAAAGCCCGATAAAGCAAAAGAATATGATTATAAAACAGGCTTGTAATTTGCTGCCGCTTATTAATTTAGCGGCGGCAACAAGTGATTTAAGCGTAAGATCCCAGTAATATATTGGTAAAATAGCTCATTCTCAGCAAATTCAGATGAATGTTTTATTTCCACTCTGACAGGCTTTTTATTCAGCGACTCTGCATGCTTAACAAACAAGTCATAACGTTTGGATGGTTTGTCTGCAGAATAGCGAATTCCTTCTCTGCAAATATAGATCGGCATGAAATGATTATTTTCAGTTGCAGGAGAAAAAGAAACTGCCAACGACAATTGTTCTTTAGAATCATGTTTAGATGAAAAAATATAGGCTCTGTAAATTCGATGGGAGTTCGTAGACATTAACTCGAGTAATTCGTAGATGTCGCTATAGCCTTCCCCTAGTTCGATAAAACGTTGTTGGATCATAATCAAGCGCTTCCTTTCAGGCAATTAGTAATGGTTCGTGTCCATCATACCATGCGATGAGGTGTTGTATGTTGAAAGTTATTATAAGGCTTGTATTTCTTTTGGCGGCAGTAAACGGTGGACTCGTTTATTTGCATTACAGCCAATCGGTCAATGCAAATGGAGAAGACGCGGTTTCAGGTACGTTTCGTCAGGAAATTGAAGTCATCAATCGGGCAGATGGATTGTACATTCGTCACCACTTTTATAACTTGTCGGAAGGTAGACACGAGATTATTTGGCCAGAAGAAAGCGTAGAGCGTGGATGCGAAGCAGAGGATTCCTCTTCATGTGCTCGACTAAATGATTCTAATGTGGCATTCGAAGAAGGAGAACGTGATCAACAATCTGTTGTCTATAAATTGCCGAAGAAAACACCCCTTACCGGACGTAAACTATTTAAGAAGCCGTTTGTGGTTCTTCAGGGTGCAAAACCATTGACGACTGTCCTCCATGTGACTGATGAGCAAAGTGTTGGTGGCATGTGGGTAACGGGGTTAGAACGTGTAGGAAAGGAAAACAAGGAGCGTATTACCTACCGTTTATACCGTGGCGTAGGATTTGTTAATGAACTGTATTGGCAACCAGAGGATGTGCCGCTTGCATACTCTTCAAACAAGCTGACAATTTTCGGCGAAGGTATCGATAAAAAGTATAATGACCAGCTAGTTAAAATGCTGGAAGCCATCGGTGGAAATCATGTGAGCGTAGTGCTAGCTTCAGGTAATCGGCCGCTGTATGCAGAGCGTTTTATTGTGGAGAAAACGGGCAATATATCGAAAGTAATAAAACAAGTAGCCAGGATGAGTGTCCATTCACGTTTCATTTTACAAGCGGACGAACCATCTATGAGCAGTATGATTGCATCTATACTTGGAGATGCTCCAGTAGGAACGAAAGCGGAACAAGCAGCGTTTACTCGTTTGAAAAAATCGATCTCGGCAGAGCAATATCAAACATTTCGCCAAAACGTCCAAGAGAAAATAGGTAAAAAACTTTCGTCATCCGATTTGGATCAGTCGTTGTCAAAAATACTTGCATTCGACACGCAGTATTTTCATATGACAATGAAGGAACAGCGATATAACTATCCATTTCTGCTACTTGATCCACGGACTGTATTGCTTGATGGAGAAGAAGTTCCAGAAGTGAAGGTAATAGTAAAGGAAGATACAAGTTTTTATCCAGCAGAAGAGTTATTGTCGAAGATGGGCTATTCAATGCGTTCAAACGAGCAGTCAATTTATTTCGACGGTCCAAATCGCACCTATCGTTTTTCTAAATTAGAGCCTTTCTACGTGATGAATGGTAGCAAATTTGATTATACAGAAAAGCCTTATACCTCAATTAATAAAAAGTTGTATTTTGATGAAAATTGGTTGCGCCGAATCTTCTTTGTAGTAATAGATAAGTCGGATGAAACCATTTCTATCGAACAAATTGAAAAGATGATAAAGGAGATGGGAAAAGAGTGAGAGTCATTTCCGGTTCGAGAAAAGGTACGTCTTTGAAATCCTTGCCAGGCACGTCTACGCGTCCGACATCAGACAAAGTAAAAGAGTCTGTTTTCAACAAAATCGGTCCTTATTTCGATGGAGGAACTGTTGTCGAGTTATTTGGTGGCAGTGGCTCCATTGCGATTGAGGCGTTATCAAGAGGAATGGAACAGGCGATTGTATTCGAAAAGAATCCTAAAGCGTGCGCTATTATTAAAGCGAATGCAGAAAAGTGCCGCATGGAAGAATGTCTGCTGATTGAAAAGAGAGATGCACGCCAGGCTGCTGCAGTTCTTAAGTCTAAAGAAGTTTCTATTGATCTGCTATTTGTAGATCCTCCCTATGCAACGGTCGAATACTATGATGTAATTAAAGACGTAATAGCACAAGGGGTAGTAGCAGAAAATGCAACCATCATTTGTGAACATGATAAACATATAGACTTGCCCGAACATTACGATACATATAGTCAAATCAGTTCTGCTATTTATGGAAGTACTGCTATTACGATTTACAAGAAAAGAGGCTAACAGGATGACACAAATCGCAATCGTACCGGGAAGTTTCGATCCGGTGACGAATGGACATTTAGATATTATAGGAAGAGCAGCAAAAACATTCCAGGAAGTGCATGTTGCCGTAATGAATAATTCTTCCAAAAAACCATTGTTTACAGTGGAGGAACGTGTTGCACTTATTCATGAAGCTACATCAAAGTATGACAATGTCAAGATTGACACGTCTTCAGGACTGTTGATTGATTACGCACAAGAAATTAACGCATCCGTTATCGTTCGTGGCTTACGCGCTATTTCAGATTTTGAGTATGAAATGCAAATCACATCGATGAACCGGGTACTGGACGAAAGTATTGAAACGTTCTTTGTGATGACAAAAAGTCAATATTCATTCCTCAGCTCAAGTATCGTTAAAGAAGTGGCACGTTATGGCGGAGATGTCTCCACGCTCGTACCACCACATGTCAATGTAGCACTGAAGAGAAAGTTTGAATAGCAAGGATGGTAATGTAAATATGCAAAAGGATGTCCTTGAAGGGCATCCTTTTTTGATACTTGCTCAATAAATCCAAATGAACAATACAGGGACGAGTAACGTGTTCCAGACCCTTGCAATTACATAGGGGAGTATTCGTATGCCAGCGCTCTTGGCGATCGTCATGACTTGCATGTGGATGCTCATACCGTTAATTGATAGAATGGCCGCGATGAGCATTGGATACATCGCATCTCCGGCAAAATGCTCGGTAGCAGACTGGACGCCTGAAGTCATCTCGAAGACAGCAAGCAATAAAGTTTTTGTCACTCCCATATCCACAGTGATGACGGAAGATATGGAATGCGAAAGCACATTACCGAGAGACGAGAAGAAGATGACCGTGGTGGCCACTAACAATATAACGGATGAACTATCCTTGATCGAGCGCAGCAAAGGAGATGTTTTATGATCTTGTTGAGGGATGATGGGTATAGCTGTCTGCTGATATCGGCTACCCAGAAGCGACATAGCCAATACGAAAAATACGATATTAGCTAGATGAATGGCAATCAACAATTTCCAACCACTTGTAGTACTACCGAATAATTCGTTACCAACAAAGCCAATAATGAACATAGGTCCTGGTGCATGACAAGAAGCAACAAGCAAACTACTTTCAGCTGCAGAAATCTCTCCATTCTTTTTCATTTCACTAACGGTCACGGCACCTACCGGAAAACCTCCAAACGAACCGAGCACATAAGCTTTTATGTAACGACTCCATTGACTAGTGCCTTGCTTGCTAGGCATTTTCAATAACCACTGCGTTAATATAATATATGGTAGCAAATAGGGAAGTAACGCATGAGTGAATAATTGGGCACCCGAAACGGCTCCTTCATGTGCGACATCTGGCTGCAAAATAAATAAAACAATTAGCGCCCAGATGAAGAGTACGTTACTCATTGTTCGATACGGCAGGATTGTAAATAAAAGGCATCTGTCGCACTCCTTCCTAATTTTTGAAATACAAGAACATCTACCGTAATATATATGTAGTATTCGTACAGGCTATTAATGGAGGTGAGCTTTTATGAAAATGCGTAAATGGGCGATAGCCGCGGTAATCCTGCTAGTAGTAGTTGTTTTAGCACTTTATCCGTTAGATATGTATATTTCTCGACCAGGCGGAGCTTATGATTTGGCACCACTCGTAGAAGTAGTTGGCGGGGATACGGACGACGTAGGAACATTTAGTTTAATGACCATTGCAATTGGCAAGGCAACACCTGTAACGTATGCTTGGTCAAAGTTCTCAGATAAAATGAAGCTAATGCCGGCTACCCAAGTGAGAAGGCATGGTGAAAGTGATGAAGAGTATGGAGTGCGTCAGATAAAACTAATGGCTGATTCTAAAACACATGCCATATCAGTAGCGTTTGATAAGGCAGGGTTGCCAATCAATAGAAAGTTCACGGGCGTCTTTGTGGCGGGTGTATTACCGGCAGGAGCGTCAGCAGGCAAGCTTAAAGTAGGGGATGTCATTCAATCGATCGATCAACAAAAGCTCGCTTCAACAGATGCATTTATGCAAGAGATTAGTGGTATGTCAAAAGGTCAGAATGTACATTTACAAGTGGAACGTGGAGAACGGAAGGTGGATGTTCCAGTAGAATTAAAAGAACTTCCGGAGACGGATGGTCGAGTAGGCCTTGGAATAGAGTTTGAAGAGCAGGTCAAATTGGAAACAGAACCAAAGGTAGATATCCGTACAGAAGAAATCGGTGGGCCTTCAGCAGGCTTGATGTTCACGCTGGAATTGATGAACCGCCTGGTGGATGTCGATTTAACAAAAGGCTATAATATTGCAGGAACTGGCGAGATGCTTGAAGATGGCTCAGTGGGACGGATCGGTGGAATTGATTTCAAAATCATGGCAGCTGATCGTGAAGGTATCGAAATCTTCTTCGCGCCGGAAGATGAATTACCGGAAGAAGTGAAAAAGAAGAATCCGCAGCTTCTCTCAAATTATGATGAAGCGAAAGCAACTGCGGATAAAATCGGTACAAAAATGAAAGTTGTCCCGGTGAAAACGATTGATGATGCATTAAGTTACTTGGAAAAGCTAGAAGAAAAGTAAAGTATCACAACAAAATGGGTGGTGTTTTAAAATCTAGACCTGGCTCTCTTTGCATACCACACATATAAATGTCTGTACTTTTAATATCCATCAGTAGTGAAGGGTCCTTGTGTGAACCTGCACGACTTACAACTGGCAAAGTCACTTCTTTTTTCACTGAGCGTAAAAAGCTCCTTCCATTTTTAGACATTCCAAGTAACCGTAAATAAGACGGACTGGTAATTTGTGCACGGGTTGATTTTTGATAACCGGTCAATACATGTACTAACATTCGTTGTATTCGTGTCCATGTGTAACGTTTGGATTTCACAGCTTTCATGAACTCTTGGAAAGTGGCGTGTTCTTTTGCAGCGCGCCATAAAGAAAATTCAATTCCTTCCGTGATATCTGCAATGGATGCCAATTGTTCAGGTCCTTCACGAAGAATCATGTACCGAAGAAATGGGTAGAGATGATCCCAGCTTTGATGAGGCTGTTGATGAAGTAGCTCATAGGAAGATGAAGGCATGAAAGATTGAACGTGCGCGACATCGGTTGCAAACAGTTCTTTTCGTATTCCTGTAGCGCTAGCAATAGAATCCTCAGGTAATGCCTCATCATGATAATGTGTGCCTTTTCGCTCGAGCGTGACAGGCATCATGTTCGACCGAATTTCTTTTATGGCTTGCATATAATGAAAACCTAGAATGTTATTCGGTTCTGATAAATCAGCGAGTGGTTCATCAGTAGTGCGTGAAATTTCATCATAAGCAATCCGCAATGCATTCGGGTAACTTAGACCTTCTTGCATCGAACACTTAATTTTTTCTTCGTAAAGTTTCTTATGTGTGTTCATTGTGTCCAAACTATGCACAAATGGTGCGATGTGACCTTCTTCACTGCCGAAACAAATATACTCGCATTGAAGGGCGTCTAAGATTTGAACAGCTCCTCTCGCGAATTGAGGTGCATGGGCGGTGGCAAAAGCATAGGGTAACTCGATGACGAGATCTGCACCACCGGCCAGAGCCATGTGGGCCCGCGTCCATTTATCAACAATTGCAGGTTCACCGCGCTGAAGAAAATGTCCACTCATTACCGCGATGATGACATCTGCGTCTGTAAGTCTTTTAGCTTCATTGAGATGGAACAAATGGCCATTATGGAAAGGATTATATTCGACGACAATACCAGTAGCTAACAATGGAATCCTCCTCTGTACTTGCGTATAATGAATTATAACGTTAAACTTATTAGGGTGACAAGAAAATATCTTGACATCCCTTATTTTAAATACTATAATCAACATTGTTGTCTTGAGGTGATAGACATGAAATGGTCCATTCATCAATTACGGAAACATAGGCAAGGCCCGCTACTGTTTGACGAAGCAGTGAATTTGGATTCCGTGAAAAATCGGAATGAAGAAATTAGGGCAATTCAGCCTGTTCGAGTAAGTGGAACATGTACAATTGGTGAGAAAAAGTTAACATGCCAGCTTCGGCTAGAAGGTTCAATGACTTTGCCTTGTGCACGTACGTGGGAAGACGTCGATTATCCATTCTCCATTGAAACAGTTGAGCAATTCAGCTGGGACGAGGGGACACTTCAGACGGATGATGAAATTCATCCGGTTGATGAGGAAATAATTGATTTTACTCCTGTATTGGAAGAACTGATTTTGCTTGAAATCCCGATGCAAGTACTCTGTGAAAATGCAGATGAGATGCAGCAGGTGGAAGGCAAAGGTTGGTCCTATACAACCGATGAGGAATTGGAAGCGCAACGACAAGAAGCAGGAGAAAAAGTGGATCCTCGCTTAGCGGGATTGGCTAATTTTTTTGAAACCGATAAAGAGTAAACCCTTATAAGGAGGTGCCCCCCAATGGCAGTACCAAAGAGAAGAACTTCTAAAACGAAGAAAAATATGCGTCGAACTCATTTCAAAATTGAAGCGCCAGGTATGACTACTTGCGACAACTGTGGCGAAATGAAATTGGCACACCACGTTTGCAAATCATGCGGACACTACAAAGGAAAAGACGTTGTAGGCGAATAATTTAGATTCTACACAACGAAATAAAGACTACCTTGAGACCATGGCTCAAGGTAGTCTTTTTTGTTTTGTGCAAAAATGGTATGCTAAATGGAAAAGGGGGAATTTCTTTGTCTTATTCTATAAAGATCGATCAATCCATAGCTTATTTTACAATTAATCGTCCTGCAATGCGAAACGCGGTAAATTATGATGTCATGGAAGGGCTTGAATCCTTTCTAGATCAAATTGAGGATGATCCTGAAATTTCTTTTGCTGTTATTACAGGAGAAGGTGACCTGGCATTTTGTTCAGGCGGAGATCTAAGTGATTTTCACGGCTTTCACACAGCAGAGGATGCTTTTCCAATGCTTAGCAGGGGGGCTAGTATTTTATATCGGATCGCTACACTACCGATGCCTACAATAGCGCTAGTAAATGGAGCAGCAGTTGGCGGAGGCTGTGAATTGGCAACAGCTTGTGATTACCGTTTGGTTGCATCACATGCAAGGGCCGGATTCATTCAAGGTACACTGGCCATAACGGCTGGGTGGGGAGGAGCTACATTATTATTCGAGAAAAATGGTCCACATGATCGTTTGCTGCAGTTTACGAGTAGAGCGAGCATTCATTCACCTGAACAATTATTAGAGCTTGGCTGGGCAACTGAAGTATATGAGGGGGATACCGAAGTAGCGCTTGATCAGTTTCTAGCTCCAAAGCTTAACGTACATAGAAATGTACATCGTGCGTATAAATCCATCGCCACTAGGAAATGGAAAACAAACGGGCTTGAGCACGCTATGCAAGAAGAAGCTCGCGTCTGTTCCGTTCTTTGGGAAAGTGATGCACATCATGAAGCAGTTCAAAGGTTTTTAACAAAAAGTAAGTAAAGTTCCAGTCCCGACAAGCATACATTGTCGGGACTGTTTAGAATTCACTTGTAAACGGTTTCATGATTAAGATACACTATCTATAAAGAAGTTATTTTCAATAATTGCTAGTACTTAGAAAATGAGGAGTGATGATATGCAAGAAGTAAAAGCAACTATGGCAGGTACAATCTTCCAGATTGAAGTGAAAGAAGGAGACGCAGTGACGAAGGGACAAGTTGTCGTCATTTTGGAATCCATGAAGATGGAGATTCCGCTAGAAGCTGAAGTGGATGGAACGGTGAATAAGATCCACGGTGCTGAAGGCGATTTTGTAGATGAAGATGAAGTGTTAGTTACCATTCAATCGTAACGAAAGGTGGGGAGTTCATTGACAAACGAATCGACAAAGACTGCGTATAATGAAAAACTTCAAGAAATCACCGCTCGTGTTATGGCGGGTGGTGCAGAAAAATATCATAAGAAATTAGAACAACAAGCTAAGTTATTCGTTAGAGAGCGGTTACGCCTTTTATTTGATGAGGGTAACTATGTAGAAGATGGAAAATTTGCAAACTGTGAAACGAAAGATCTACCTGCAGATGGCGTCGTTACAGCTACCGGGAAAATCGATGGTCAAACAGTTTGTGTCATGGCTAACGATTCTACAGTTAAGGCGGGTTCCTGGGGTGCAAGAACAGTAGAGAAGATTATCCGTATTCAAGAAACTGCTGAAAAGCTTCGTGTACCATTACTTTATTTAGTGGATTCCGCTGGAGCGCGTATTACAGATCAGCTAGACATGTTCCCGAATCGTCGTGGGGCCGGTCGTATATTCCATAATCAAGTGCGTTTATCGGGTGTCATCCCACAACTGTGCCTTCTATTTGGGCCATCTGCAGCAGGCGGTGCCTATATTCCAGCCTTCTGTGACATTGTCATTATGGTGGAAGGCAATGCCTCGATGTACTTAGGTTCACCACGGATGGCTGAAAAAGTCATAGGTGAGAAGGTAACGCTAGAAGAAATGGGTGGCGCCCGCATGCATTGTACTGTAAGTGGTTGTGGTGACGTGCTAGTAGATACTGAGGAGCAAGCAATTGTAGAAGCTCGCAAATATCTCTCTTACTTCCCTGGAAATTTTGAAGGGCCTGCGAAATTTGCAGAACCTCGTGCGGTGAAGGAAGGACGTTCATTGGAGGAAATTATTCCCGAGAACCAAAATGCGCCATTCAATATGTATGAGGCTATCGATCAATTAGTAGATGACAATAGTCTATTCGAAATTAAGAAGTTATTTGCACCGGAGGTTATTACTACTCTTGCACGCATTGACGGACGGCCTGTAGGGGTTATAGCGAATCAGCCCAAAGTAAAAGGTGGCGTGCTGTTTGTGGATTCAGCGGACAAGGTAACGAAGTTCATTACATTATGTGATGCTTTCTCCATTCCGTTGCTGTTCCTGGCAGATGTGCCAGGGTTCATGATTGGGACGAAAGTGGAGCGGCAAGGAATTATTCGGCATGGTGCTAAGTTAATTATGGCGATGAGTTCCGCCACCGTACCGAAAATTTCAGTCGTTGTTCGTAAAGCTTACGGGGCAGGTTTGTACGCGATGGCAGGTCCTGCTTTTGAGCCAGATGTCTGTATTGCGTTGCCGACTGCACAAATCGCTGTAATGGGTCCTGAAGCAGCTGTCAATGCGGTATACTCGAATAAAATTGAAGCCATTGCGGATCCAAAAGAGAGAACTGCATTTATTAAAAATAAGCAGCAAGAATATAAAGAGGAAATCGATATCTATAAGATGGCCTCAGATCTTATCATTGATGAAGTGGTTGCGCCTCATAATCTACGGTCAGTGCTTGCTGAGAGATTCGGATACTATGAAACGAAAAAAATTATGAATTCTTCGAGAAAACATCCTGTCTATCCTGTATAATAAAACATATCAACAGAGACGCCTTCACTGGGTCTCTTTTTTAAGGAGGAAAGCTATGCGATTTGTAGTGGTAGGAGCGGGATCTATAGGATTATTAATTGGGTCCTATTTAGCTCAACATCAGGCAAATGTAACCTTTTGGGTAAGACGAGAGGAACAAGCAGGGCATTTACGTAGTGGTCTGGTGAGAAGGCCAGAAAACTTTACATATGAAGTAGATTCAACCATACATATTGAAGAGTTGCCAACAGATGCGTTATGGATTATTGCTGTGAAGTATGATGCGTTACCCGTTGTATTGTCTGAAATCAGCGCTCTACCGGTACAACCGGATTTATTGTTCATTCAAAATGGAATTGGACATCTGTCGCTAATTAAGCAACATTCACTTGGGTATGTGTCGTTCGCGACAGTCGAGCATGGTGCTGCAAGAATAGATGACCGAACAGTTTCACATAACGGTATTGGACCTATTAACATCGTCGAAAATGACCGGATTGCTCCGATCATACAGTGGATGCAAGACATAGACCCACAAAACTTTCCGATTACTACGCAACAAAATGCTGAACAGTTATTGTTTCGTAAAGTACTGATCAATTGTGCGATCAACCCACTAACGGCATTATTGGAAATCAGGAATGGACTGTTGTTAGAAAACCCTCACTTCCATGTGTTATTCCGCCAGTTGTGTGAAGAGTTGCTCAGTAACTTTAAAGAGTATAGTGATTTATTGAGCTATAGTGATATAGAAGAAGTTTGCCGAAAAACAGCCGATAATCAATCTTCTATGCTTGTAGATAGAATAAAAGGACGGAACATGGAAATCGAGACTATTTTGACAGCAGTGTTGAAGGAAATTAATCAAAAAGGTGGCACAGCTCCTTTTTTACAAATGCTTGAGACTGCACTGCTTGGAATAAACAGGAGTGAATGTGGCGGATGTTGACGAATATACTTGGAGCGTTATTATTGTTCCCTTTTATAATTTTAGTAGTATTAATTATTGTTGCGAAGAAAATAGGGTTACCTAAAAAAAAGAGAATTGGATGGGCGGTAGATTGGACTACGCCGTTTATGGTACTGACCGTTTTGATTTTGATTCGTGCGATTTGGGATGTTTGGCTACCCATTTTGTTAATCGGAGTAGTGTGTTTAATTGCTATCGGATTTGCAGTTATAGAACGGTCTAGGGAAAAAGAGTTTCGGTCATCTTGGGTGTTACGCAGAACATGGCGAGCGTATTTTCTACTCTTAACAGTAGCATACTTTTTACTGTTCATTATTGGAATTACGGTGCAGATCATCCGCTACTTGAACTAAAGGGTCCTCGTAAGCGTATGAATTCAACCTAATTGGATCAGATGATATACTTGCGGTAGTATAGTACATAAAGGGGTTTGTGGAATGGACTTGGACACAATGGAGTTACCGAAGAAGAATAAATTGATGGAATCGTATCGTCATGACCCACAATTTTTCCATAGATATTTTGAATATGAAATGACACCAGTAGGGTATGAAGAAAGAGCGGAAGAATTACAGCAACGATCTTTTCAGAGAGAACAGCTAGCTGCTGCGGTAGAAAGTTATATGAAGCCATTTGGAATATCCAATTTGGCTGCTCAGTATATACAAGAGCTTTCAGAAGACGCGTTAGTAGTTATTGGCGGGCAGCAAGCAGGGATTTTGACAGGTCCTTTATATTCTGTTCACAAAGCTATATCCGTGATTTTATTGGCACAAAAACAACGAGAAATACTAGAGAAACCTGTAGTTCCTGTTTTTTGGGTTGCTGGAGAAGATCATGATATTAACGAAATCAATCATACATACACTGCGAAGGCAGGAAAAGCGATCAAGCGGCAGTTTAAACAACAGACCATTTTAAAAACGATGGCTTCAGACACACGTTATGATCAAAAAGAAATGACCGCGTATATTAAAAAGATTTTTAAAAGCTATGGAGAGACATCTTATACGCAAAAATTGTTGAATGATGTGCTGCAAACTGTAGAGCAACAACAGAATTTCACAGATTTCTTCACTTCACTGATGAATGAACTATTTACTGCGCATGGATTGTTATTTATGGATGCAGCTTATAAACCATTGCGCCAACTGGAATCGCCTTACTTCTCAAAGATGATTGAGAACACTGAAGCAATGGCGAAGAGCATTTACTATACAGAACAACTGCTTCAAGCAGATGGGTATGCAAAGCCAATTGAATCGGATGAGCAAGACGCTAATCTATTTTATGTTCATGACACGGGGAGGGTACTACTCCGAAGAAAAGATGGGAAATTCGTCAATGAACAAGCGGGGATCAGTTTTACAGCACAAGAAATGCATCAACTTGCAAAAAATGAGCCTTGGTTGCTAAGTAACAACGTAGCCACAAGACCTATTATGCAAGATCTCGTATTTCCTGTATTGGCATTTGTCGGCGGACCTGGTGAAATTGCCTATTGGTCTTTATTGAAAGAAGCTTTTCATCTCATGGGTATCAATATGCCGGTAATTGTACCAAGGCTTTCTATTACGTTGGTCAACAGACAAGTCCAGGAAGCGCTAAAGCTGACGGAAATTACAATGACCCAAGTAATGAATCACGAATTACCGGAACTTCTGGAAAAGTGGCTAGAACAACAACGAGATGAGCAATTCGATCGTTTGTTGACGGAAACCCAGAGTCAATTACAAACGCAGTATGAACAGTTGCAGTCGCATCTCGAAACGTCAGATCCAGGACTACTACAACTTCTCGATAAAAATTTACAATTCCATAAGAGTCAGTTTGATTATTTACAGAAGAAAAAAGAGCAATCCATTTTACTGAAGCATCACGTACAATACGAGCGCTATCACGTTATTTCGGAACAGCTATTTCCGGAAGGTTCCCTGCAAGAGCGTCTCTACTCGCCATACTTTTACTTGAACCAGTTCGGTGAAGGATTGATTGATGAGTTACTGAAACAACCTTATACGTTTAATGGATCACATCAACTAGTCTATTTATAAGAAACCACTTAAACCCGTCATTCGTTCTATGAATGGCGGGTTTAGTATGCGTGTAAAAGAATGTGAATTTGTTGTAGTGGGGTTGTCAATTTAGAAAAGTCATATTCCGGGGGATTCGGAGAGAGTAGATCCTCTTAGTGCCGCACTTCTTACGTTTCAGTTCCTGTGTAAAAAATATAGTCACTTCGTGTGGTGAATTGAAGTAATGGCTGATATCTTTTTGTGGATGAACTAAATCTAAACTTGAACTTAAATAAGTTTAAATACAACACTGTGTCCCATACTAATTCTAGTATGTGGTTTGTTGCCCACCCCGCTTTCTCTGCATACCTTAAGCATCTCTAATTGGAGCTTCCGGCCTATCTCACACACTAAACAAGTCTCAATTGAAACTAAACGTTATTCAATGGTGATAACGAATGAAAATTGCGAAAAAAGTAGTTTTTTCGGGATACGGGCAGGAATGTAAATCAGAAAGAAGTACTATTGACACATTTTAAAAATTATGCGAAGAAAAACAGCATAGTGGGTGGAGGAAAGTGGGGGGATGTGGTACATTATTTCATACAGTGGGGTGAATTATATGTTCATGGGTGAGTATCAGCATTCAATTGATATGAAAGGTCGACTGATCGTTCCTTCGAAATTTCGGGAGCTATTAGCAGAAGGCTTTATTTTAACCCGTGGACTGGATAATTGCTTGTTTGGATATCCACTGGATGAATGGCAAAAGCTTGAAGAAAAATTGAAAGCGTTGCCGGTTACAAAAAAAGATGCTCGTGCATTCACTCGTTTTTTCTTCTCAGGAGCAAGCGAAGCCAGTCTAGATAAGCAGGGGAGAGTAAATATACCTGCAAACTTACTACAATTCGCGAAGATTGAAAAGGACTGTATGATTATCGGTGTATCCAGCCGGATTGAGATCTGGTCTGCAGAACTCTGGGAAGCGTATTACGAGGAATCTGAGGAATCATTCAATGACATTGCAGAAAACCTTATTGATTTTGAATTTTGAAAGCAGGCGGAATAACCATGTTTAACCACACAACAGTATTACTTCATGAAGCCGTCGAAGGCTTAAATGTAAAAGAAGATGGCATTTACGTGGATTGCACACTTGGTGGTGCAGGTCACAGTGAAGAAATTATTAAACTCCTTTCATCTGAGGGACAACTAATCTGCTTCGACCAAGATATGACAGCTATTGAAGCGGCGCAAAAAAAACTATCGAACTATACAGCACAAGTACACTTTGTCCATGCAAACTTTAAAGACTTGAAAAATGAATTAGCAAAATTGGGAATCTCTCATGTAGATGGGATTTTATATGACCTTGGAGTTTCATCTCCGCAATTGGATACACCTGAGCGTGGCTTCAGTTACCATCATGACGCTCCACTGGACATGCGTATGGATACATCTGCGCCATTGACGGCTTATGAAGTAGTCAATGAATGGTCATATTCAGATTTGGTCAGAATATTCTTCCGCTATGGTGAAGAAAAGTTCTCTAAGCAAATCGTTCGTAAAATTGAAGAAGCACGCGCTGATGCGCCTATACGTACAACAGGAGAACTAGCTGAGATTATTAAAACAGGAATACCAGCAGCTGCCAGAAGAACTGGAGGCCATCCTGCGAAACGTGTTTTCCAGGCTATACGAATTGCGGTAAATGATGAGCTAGGAGCAGCTGAACAATCTATAACCGATGCCCTTACGTTATTACGTGAGGATGGTCGGATTAGCGTAATTACCTTCCATTCGCTTGAAGACCGCTTATGTAAAACGATTTTTAAGGAGGCTTCTTCCATGCCGGAGTTGCCGCCAAACTTACCTATTATACCTGAGGGCATGGATCCGGATTTCCGTCTTATTACGCGAAAGCCGATCATCCCTACAGATGAAGAAATAGAGCATAATAAACGTGCCAGATCAGCGAAATTACGAATTATAGAGAGAAAATAGAAAAGGGGAATTGAGCCATGGGACTAGAACAACGGAACTTAAATACGCCATATACACCGGAGATCGAACAACATACTGACCAAAATCAGCCGCAGGTTGTCCGCCGTGTAAAAAAGCGTTTTTCTAAGGGTGAAAAGATATTGTTCACTTTATTTGCAGCATTTACAATCGGATCATCTTCCATGCTTTTACAGACACATTCTGATATAAACACTGTAAATAAAGAAGTGCAGTTGATGAATACTGAAATTGAAAATACTGCAAAACAGAATAATGAATTGTCCATTCAAGTGAGTGACAAATCCACTTACGAACGTATTTGGAAAAAAGCACAAGAGAATGGTTTGAACCTTAACGAAGGTAACGTAAAGGTCGTACCTGGACGATGAAGAAGTTTCGCTTTCAATGGGGAGCCTTTCTAATGTTTGTAGTATTCGGAGGGCTCTTTTTCATATTATTCGGCAGAATTCTTTTTATTCAGATGACGGGCCAAGTAGATGGTAAGGAATTAGCGAAGATCGCTTCTAACCAATATGAAAAACATGCAGTTTTACAAGCAAACCGTGGGGCAATTGTAGATCGAAACGATGAACCGATTGCATCGGATACATTAAGTTATAATGTAGTTGCTGTCCTTAATGAAGCTGCTAGTAAAAACAGCAAAAGAAAATATCATGTGGTGGATTATAAGGGGACGGCTAAAGTACTGGCCAAGTATTTACCTTTAAAAGAACGTGAAATTTACGATAAAATGAAAAATGCTAGAGAAGGCACATGGCAAATTGAGTTTGGTCGTGCGGGAAAAGATCTGAACCGCGAAACGATGATGAAGATGAAGGAAGAACTCGATAGAAAAAAATTATCGGGTGTTTTGTTTGTAGAAGGTAAAAAACGATTCTATCCTAACGGTCGCTTCGCTTCTTACTTAGTGGGCTTTGCCCAAAAAGAAGAAATGGAAAACAATCTAACCGTCACCAAAGGGAAAATGGGGCTTGAAAAAACGTATAACAAGCAACTAACAGGTGTAGATGGAAAAGTGAATTATCAATCTGATGGTTGGGGATATTTATTGCCCACTGCAAGCAAACAAATTGAAGAACCACAGGACGGTCAGACGATTAAACTTACATTGGATAAGACGATCAGTAATTTCGTTGAAGAAGCGATGGATCAAGTAGAAGAAGAGTATTCTCCGAAGAAAATGCTTGTTCTTGTGTCGAATCCTAAAACGGGTGAAATCCTAGCAATGAGTCAGCGACCGACGTTTAATCCGATGACACGAGAAGGTTTAACAGAAAACTGGTTGAATGATGCAGTCGAGCAGACTATTGAACCAGGTTCTCCAATGAAGATGTTCACATTGGCAGCGGCGGTGGAAGAAGATAAATGGGAGCCAGATGATTACTTCAGATCTGGATCTTACCGGATCTACGACAGAGTGATACGTGATGTGAACGTGGAAGGTTGGGGAACGATTACTTTTATGGAAGGTTTACAACGTTCCTCTAACGTGGGAATGGCATACTTACTGGAAAGAATCGGTGATCAGAAATTCATTGAGTACGTTCACAAATTTGGCTTTGGTAAAAAAACTGGGATTGATTTGCCGAATGAAGCGTCGGGCGTTGTACTAGATAATTATCCTGCTGAACGATTGACGACTTCTTATGGGCAAGGTTCTACAGTTACACCACTACAAATGATACAGGCTGCTTCTGCTATCGCCAATAACGGTGTCATGATGAAACCATATGTAATCGACCAAATCATAGACCCGAATACGAATGAAGTGCTGGAGAATCACGAACCTGAAGAAAGCGGAACACCAATTTCCGCAGCAACTGCTAAAGAAGTGCGTGAAATTCTTGCAACAACAGTAACTTCAGAAAAAGGTACTGCACAAAAGTATCATCTGGAAAATTACGCAGTAGGTGGTAAAACCGGTACAGCAGAACTTCCCAAAACAGATGGAAAAGGGTATATGTCTGGCTACGGTAACTACCTATACTCGTTCCTTGGAATGGCGCCGATTGATGACCCGCAGCTTCTAATCTATGTAACCGTTCAGCAACCTAAATTAAAAGCAGGAGAACAAGGGTCCGATCCTGTATCGAAAGTCTTTAATCCGATTATGGAAAACAGCTTGAAATATTTGAACATTGCTCCTGACGATGAACAACTGATACCTGTGAAAAAAGTTGGGGATTATGAAGGGGAAGATGCGGAAACAGCAGCTTCATTGGCAGCAGAGGATGGCTTCCAAACCGTATTAATCGGAGAAGGTGGCAAGGTAACTAAACAAATACCAAAAGCTGACACGAAATTAACGGAGGACTCAATGATTTTGTTGGAAACAAAAGGAGATACAACATTCCCAGACATGACAGGTTGGTCTAAAAAGATGGTACTTTCTTTTATGAACCTTTCAAAGCTGGATATTCGAATCAACGGTGAAGGTTATGTTGTTGGACAAAGCGTAACGGAAGGAACGTCAGTAAACAAGAATGATCCAGTTGTCGTTGAACTTCGGACGCCAAGGCAGCAGTATAATAAAAAGAAGAGTAATGAAGATAAAGAAGAAAACGAAGAGGAGCAAATCATGGGTGGCTAATGTATAGCGCGCGATTTCCCAGCATACCTTAATAGAAAAAAGGTAGTGAGTCATTGCGTTCATTTATTGATATGCAGTCCAAAAAACGTTTACGTGTAGCCTTCTTATGCTTTCTTATCTGTCTACTACTCGTAATAGGAAAACTATTTCATGTCCAAATCATCAAGCATGAATGGTTGAAAGAAAAAGCAGAAGAAAATTGGGACATTGAAATTCCTTTTGGTGCTATGCGTGGAAATATTACGGATCGAAGTGGTAAGTTGATTGTCGGTAATAAACTAGCACCTACACTGTATTTCATGCCGGCTCAAAATCCCGACATTTCTAGCGACATACCTGCAATTGCAAAAATCCTTAACATGCCACCAGAAACTTTGGAAGAAAAGCTGAACAAAAAAACATATATGGTGAAATTAGCTCCAGAAGGAAAAAATATTACGAAGGAGCAAGGGGATGAAATTACTAAACTACAAGTAGCCGGCTTGTATGTAGGAGTAGATTTCGTCCGACATTATCCATATGATGATCTGTTAGCGCGTTTGATTGGCTTTACCGGCTATGATGGTGATGGGTTGGCAGGTATTGAGTATGCATATGATGAAATTCTAAACGGAACAGGAGACAAAGTACGACTGTTCACTGATGCTAAAGGAATTGCATTGCCACACGTAGAAGATAGTTTCGAACATGGGAAAGATGGTTCGAACTTGGAGTTGACTATCGATCTGAAAATGCATCAAATTGTGGAACGCGAACTGATCCAAGCAATGGAAAAATATGATGCAACACAGGCACTGGCTATCATCATGAATCCAAAAACAGGAGAATTATTGTCACTGGCTTCTGTACCAGGTTTTGATCCACGAGAATATCAATCAGCCGATTCCACTATCTATAATCGGAATTTGCCTGTATGGATGACGTACGAGCCAGGTTCCACATTCAAAATTCTTACATTGGCAGCTAGTTTGGAAGAAGACGTCATCGATTTGGAGAATGAAAATTTTTATGATCCTGGTTATAAAGTCGTTGCAAACGCTAGGTTACGGTGCTGGAAGCGAGAAGGTCATAAAGATCAAACATTTTTGGAAGTTGTAGAAAATTCATGTAACCCTGGATTCATTACGATGGGACAGCGACTTGGAAGTGAAAGATTAGATCGTTATATTCGTGAATTCGGCTTCGGTAGCTCAACAGAATCAGGCATTGCTGGTGAATCGAAAGGTATTCTGTTTTCCAAAGAAGCATTTGGACCGGTGGAACAGGCAACTACTTCGTTCGGGCAAGGAATCTCTGTCACCCCAATCCAACAAGTGCAAGCAGTCGCTGCAGCTATTAATGGCGGCAAACTCTATAAGCCATATATTGTGAAGTCAATAAAAGACTCTGAAGGTAAGACGTTAAAAGAATTTGAACCAGAATTAAAAAGACAAGTAATCAGTGAAGAAACATCAGCTAAAGTGCGGCATGCGCTTGAATCTGTTGTAGCTAACGGATCGGGTCGTAATGCGTTTGCAGATGGTCTTCGAATAGGTGGTAAAACGGGGACGGCACAGAAAGTAGAGAATGGTCGTTATAAAGATGGCGATTATATCGTCTCCTTCATTGGTTTCGCGCCTGCAGACGATCCCGAATTACTCGTTTATCTAGCTATCGATAGTCCAAAGAACTCCATTCAATTCGGAGGAGTTATCGCTGCACCAATCGTAGGACGTATCATTGAAGAAATTGCTCCGATTGCTAATATTGAAAGAAGAAAAGAGCAGTTAGAGAAAGAATACCGATGGGGAGACGCGATCACATTCCGTTCACCCGATTTACTTGGAATGAATGAAAAAGAATTGCTGTCTCAAAATTACACGTTCAAAGTTAAATGGCATGGAAAAGGTAAGAAAGTGATTCGACAGTTACCCGCTCCCCATACTTTGATGACCGTGGAAGACACGATTCATTTGTACACGGAATAAGCAATGCTTCACTGACAGGCAATTGATAGTAGAAGGAGAACTTAACATGACACTCGGCACCACAGTTACGATAATCACTGTCGCATTTTTTGTATCAGCGATTATCGGGGTGATCATCATCCCATTACTTAGAAGGTTGAAATTTGGTCAAAGCATACGGGAAGAGGGTCCGAAAGCGCATTTGAAGAAAGCGGGCACGCCCACAATGGGCGGGCTCATCTTCCTTCTTTCCATATCGATTTCAACACTCGCTTTATCTTACATAAACGACACATTAACTACTCATACGATTGTGTTATTGATCGTGCTGACCGGTTTCGGAATCATCGGCTTCCTAGATGACTTTATCATCATAGTGGCGAAGCGCAACTTAGGATTGACATCACTTCAGAAATTAATTGGACAGATCATCATTGCGATTGTTGCCTTTTTCTTACTGAAACTCGGACCATTCGAAACTGCGGTAAAGATTCCTTTCACGGAACTTGGAATAGATCTTGGTGTATTTTATGTGGCCTTTTTGGTCTTTTGGCTCGTAGGTTTTTCTAACGCAGTTAACTTAACGGATGGATTGGATGGTCTCGTTGGTGGTACATCGACTATAGCATTCACTGCATTCGGTGTATTGGCGTTAGTATATGAGCAAAACGATATCGCGTTATTCGCATTCGTAGTAGCGGGTGCGATGCTTGGATTTTTATTATTCAATATCAAACCAGCGAAAGTATTCATGGGAGACACAGGTTCATTGGCATTAGGCGGCGCGCTCGCTATGATTTCAGTATTAATCAAACAAGAATTATTGTTGTTGATCATTGGAATTGTATTTGTAGTAGAAACACTTTCCGTTATTATTCAAGTCATTAGTTTTAAAATGACAGGAAAACGCGTCTTTAAAATGAGTCCCATTCATCATCACTTTGAATTATCAGGCTGGTCTGAATGGAAAGTAGTGATTGTGTTCTGGGGTGTGGCATTGCTTGCTGCCCTCGTTCCAGTCTTCTTGGAGGTCATGTAGATGAAGAATACAGAACAATTCATAGGGAAAAAAGTACTTGTAGTCGGCCTTGCGAAGAGTGGAGTGGCAGCAGCAGGTTTGCTTCATCGTCTAGGTGCGGAAGTGTTAGTCAATGACTCTAAGTCGCTAGAAGGCAATGAAGAGGCAATAGAGCTACAAACTCAAGGAATTGAAGTCATTGGTGGGGGGCATCCAATTGATTTACTAGAGCGAAACTTTGACTTTATTGTGAAAAATCCGGGGATTCCTTATAGCAATTCGTTAATTGCTAGTGCTGTTGAACGAAAAATCCCGATTTGGACCGAAGTGGAATTAGCAGGTATTCTAAGTGAAGCACCGATCATTGCTATTACGGGTTCGAACGGTAAAACGACAACCACCACATTGCTTTATCATATGCTCAATATGGCAAAGAAAAATCCGTTGATTGCCGGCAATATTGGAACTGTTGCTTGTACAGTGGCGGAAAAAGCTCAGGCGAATGAAGTGATTGTACTTGAAGCCTCTTCATTTCAGTTAGCTGGAACAGAAAGCTTTACTCCGCGTATAGCGATTTTCACGAATTTATATGAAGCGCATTTGGATTACCATGGATCGATGCAAGAATACTTAGATGCGAAGTTGCAAGTGGCTCGCAATCAAACTTCGGAAGAGTATTTGATTTTTAATGCGGATCAAAGGTTAATCAAAGAAGGAATAGAATCATTCAAATCTGAAAAAATTCCATTCTCTGTACTTGGAAAAGCTAGAGAAGGTATTTCAGCGGATGGCGAATGGATTTATTGGCAAGGTGAACCTTTCATAGAAATTAAGCATATCAAATTACCGGGCCGTCACAATTTAGAAAATATCTTATCAGCAACAGCTGCAGCCATATTGTCAGGGTGTGAAAAAACGGCGATAGAAAATGTCTTAAGTTCTTTCACTGGTGTTCGCCACCGCATGCAATTTGTTCGCGAAGCGAATAGCCGTACAATATACAATGATTCAAAAGCGACCAATACATTAGCAACAAAAAGTGCACTTTCTTCATTTAAGATGCCAATCGTCTTGATTGCAGGCGGACTTGACAGAGGTCATTCATTTGAAGAATTACGACCTCATATGAAAAATGTCCGTGCTGTCGTGACGATAGGGGAGACAGCAGAGCGTTTTGCAGAATTTGCGAAGTCTTGTGGTGTGACAGAGGCGACCCGGGCATCTACTATGCATGAGGCTGTTGAAAAGGCATACGCATGTAGCTGTGAAGACGATGTGATTTTATTGTCGCCAAGCTGTGCAAGTTGGGATCAATATGAGAGCTTTGAAAATCGTGGTGACCAATTTGTCGAGGCCGTAATGAAGTTGTAAATTCATTGCAATAGTTGGAAAGTAAACTGAAGAAGTGACTGAATAACTTGAGGAAGGATGCGAACGCTGGAAAGAACCTACCGAATAATCTTTTTGACAACCGCCTTACTATTGTCGCTGATTGGATTAGTATTTGTGCAATCGGCAGGATCTTATTGGGGAGAAGTACATTATCAAGATTCTTCTCCATTTATCGTCAAGCAAGGTATTTACATGGTTATTTCCTTAGCTGTTGCGTATGTACTGGTTAAGAGCCCACTAACATCTCATCCTAAATTCTGGACCTACTGCTATATCGCTTCGACTTTGATGTTGGTAGCGGTATTGATACCAGGTGTTGGAGCGGTGCGAAACGGTTCTCAAAGCTGGATCGCTCTCGGTCCCATCAGTTTGCAACCGGCTGAATTCGTGAAGGTTGCATTACTAGGGAAATTAGCAAGCGGTATGAAGAAACATAAAGAGAAGTCCTGGCAATGGCAGCACTTTGCATGGATTTTATTACCCGCAACGTTAATCATGTTGCAACCTGACCTCGGCTCTGCCGTCATCATGATAGTGTCTGCCTTTGTTATTCTTTTCTTAGCAGGCTATCCATTGTCATTCTTTATTTTTCTTTTCGTCTCAGGTCTCGGTGCTTTTATTGCACTCATTCTAGCTGCACCGTATCGTTTAGATCGAATTAAATCCTACGTTGATCCGTGGAACGATCCTCTCGGTACGGGGTTTCAAAGTATACAATCTTTATTCGCAATTGCCCCAGGTGGATTATTTGGTCATGGTTTCGGGAATAGTCGTCAAAAGTTTTTGTACTTGCCTGAACCTCAAAATGATTTTATCTTTTCGATCATTGCAGAAGAAATTGGGTTTATAGGTGCCGCATCTATCGTGCTGCTGTTTATTTTGTTATTCGCATCTGCATTCGGTATAGCGATACGGCTGAACAACTGGAATTCGTTTTTAATTGTCACCGGTATGGTGTCTATGATCACTTTCCAAACGTTTTTAAATATGGGAGTCGTCTCAGGTTTGCTGCCTGTGACAGGGGTGACGTTACCTTTCATTAGTTATGGAGGATCCTCGCTGTTGACTACGTGGCTAGCTGTCGGAACGATTCTACACTACTCTGCGAATAAAAGGGCAGGTTGAAGGGAGAACAGGATGTGGAAAAAGTAATAGATATTGAAGATCGGATTCCATCCATGCGTAAAAAACGCAGAAGAAGGGCCAACATGAGTTTTCTTCTGCTCGTCGTGATATTCGTCCTTGTTCTTCTTGCCTTGTTGTATTTCCAATCGTCATTAAGCGATGTTTCGAAGATATCCATTAATGAGACTGTACTACAAGAAAGTGAGTACTATAAGGGTCAGAGTGGATTGTATAAGGGGCAATCACTGTGGGGGTTCCGTGCAAAAGATATAGAAAATAATCTTGAAAAAATTCCTGGTGTGAAAGAAGCTAAAGTGAAACGTGATTTTTATAATGATGTTTCCATCAATGTTACGGAATGGGAACCGGTTGCTTATATAGAGAATCAAACTCAATATGACCTATTGTTGGAAAATGGTGATCGCTTAGAAGCAACCGATCCTGATATCCTTTCACATGCACCCATCTTATCTGGTTTTACCGAGCCAGATGTGACGGAACGAATGATCAAACAACTACAAAAGATGGATAGTACAGTTTTTGAACTCCTCTCCGAGCTTCGTTATGAAGGAGAAGATAAAATTGACGTATTCATGAGTGATGGATATGAAGTACATGCGTTAATTTTAGGTTTTGCTGATAAAATGTCCTACTATCCCGATATTATTGCGCAATTGCCTAAAGAAGAAAAAGGTGTGTTGGATATCGAAATTGGTGTGTACTTTAAAACATATACAGATTTCTACAAAGAACCAGTACCGGTAGATGTGAAGATCCCGCAGCCTGTTGAAGAGTCAAACGTAACAAAAGGCAAACCGGCAGAAGTAGAAATTAATAAGGAGGAAAAGAGTGAGCAAGAAACTGAATAAAACTAGAGAAAAGCGCGGCAAGCAATTAGTGCTGTCCATCGTATTTCTAGTATTGGGCTTCATGCTTGCGTTTTCCTATAGAACAATTGGCAGTAAGGAAAAAGTGCTAGATCCAGAGCAATCCGATTTATTTCAGCAAGAAGAACAGTATCGTGCAGAGCTAATCGATCAGCAAGAAAGAAATAAAGAGTTGACAAATGAATTACTCGAGAAACAAAAAGATGTGCGGTCGTTTGAACAAGTCTTCTCCGATAAAGAAAAAAATCATGCGATTCTTGTAGAAAAAGCACGAGATTTAAGGTTATTGCTTGGAGATATTCCGTCAAAAGGTGCGGGGGTCAAAGTGACACTGGAAGATGCGGAATATGATCCTTCAGTACAGAATCCGAATGATTATATCGTCCATGAAAGTCATGTTTTACGTGTAATCAATGAATTGAAAATCGCAGGTGCGCAAGGAATGACGATCAACGGGCAACGGATTAATTCAAATTCGTATATAAAATGTACAGGCCCTGTTATTATGGTTGATGGTAGAACGTTTCCAGCACCTTTTATTATAGAAGCAGTAGGAGATCCGAAAGTGCTATCTCCGGCATTACATTTAAAAGGCAGTGTCATAGATGGCTTGTTGCGAGATAATATTGTCGTCACACTAGAAGAAATGAAGGAAGTTCAACTGCCTGCGATTCGTGACGAAGTATGATGGATTGTGGGGGGGTAGAGTGAAGCGAAAAACACACTGGAAATTCACGTTGATTCTCGGTATAGTGGGATTTGTATTGGCTTTACAATATAACTCGATGAATACAGCATCTCCACGAGACACACGGGATTTATGGGCTATTCGTAAAGAATTATCGAGTGAAAAGAAAATTCATTCTGAACTCTTAGAAGAAATCAGAGAGATTGACCAGACACTTGTAGCGTATAATGCATCACCCGAAGCAAATGCAGCAAGTGTGTTGCAAGATACGTTGGATAAGTTGTATAAACAAGCGGGGTTCATGCCGACCACTGGTCCAGGATTTGTAATAGAGGTTGCTCCATCCCCAGAAAGTATTGCGTTCGGTTATGAAATAAAGCCAGTATCATCTGAACTGCTGGCTTGGTTTATTAATGTGGTGAATCAACAACAAGGAAATGAGTTGGAGATTGACGGCAAGCGCTTCACTACGTTGAGTTGGATTCGGGATATTAATGGCAATCTAACAGTCAGTGGGGAAGTGGTTTCCACACCACCGTTCAATATTAAAGTCGTTTCTCCTTCAAAGGAAGCAAGTGAAAAATTGTATAATCAATTATTAACTACTGCCATCCAAGATGAATTTTATTTGGACGACTTCGTTTTGACAATTAGTGAACCAGAGGAACGTATTACGTTACAAGGCTGGACGGGTGGTTTTGAAAATCGATTTTTAAAAGAACAAACAAAGGAGTAATGACAATATGTGGCTACCCTTACTTGGGCTCCTCCTTGGCGTTTCACTAGGTTTGCTCTCGGATATACAAATCCCGCAAGTATATGATAACTATTTAACTATTGCGATTCTCGCTGCATTTGATACACTATTTGGTGGAATCAGAGCCTATCTTCAGCAAGTGTATGACGATCGAATATTCGTCAGCGGATTTTTCTTCAATATACTATTAGCAGCAGCACTCGCGTTTATCGGTGTACACCTTGGTGTAGATTTATACTTGGCAGCAGTTTTCGCGTTTGGCGTAAGATTATTCCAAAACATCGCGGTCATGAGGAGAATCCTGCTTGCAAAATGGACGAGTAGAAACAAAAATCCCGATACAAATGCGTAATATTAAATGTTTTTAGAAGAGGGTGTTGAAAATATTTAGACAAAGCAGTCATAATACAATAGAATGGAAGTTACTAGTTACATTAAGGAGGTGTCAATAATTGAGTAAATCAAATCATTACGTATCACTTGATATAGGATCATCCACAATTAAAGTCTTGATTGGGGAGATGGATCAAAATGCCCTGCATGTAATTGGTGTAGGAAATGTACAATCTGCTGGAATTCGCAAAGGAACAATTATTGATATTGATGCCACTGTACAGTCAATCCGTAAAGCGATTGAACAGGCTGAAAGAATGACAGGTTTGAAAATTGAAGAAGTAGTTCTTGGCATCCCGGCAAATGGTGTCCAATTCCAAAACGTCAAAGGCGTTGTGGCAGTGAACTCTGAAAATCGTGAAATCACCGATGATGATCTTGAAAGAGTTATGAAATCATCACAAGTAATGAATGTTCCACCCGAAAGAGAATTCGTCAATTTAGTGCCAAAGCAATTTATTGTCGATGATTATGATGAAATCACAGATCCCCGTGGTATGATGGGAGTAAGATTGGAAATGGACGCCACGTTAATTACGACGTCCAAAACTCAACTACATAACATTTTACGCTGTGTAGAAAAAGCTGGTTTACAAATTCGTGAAATTTATTTGCAACCATTAGCGGCAGGTACTTTCGCATTATCTGAAGATGAAATGTATCATGGAACTGCCTTTATCGATATTGGCGGAGGGTCAACTACGGTATCGGTATTTGCCGAAAATCGTTTAATCAGCACGTCTGTATTACCTGTTGGTGGAGATCATATTACAAAAGACTTATCCATCGTCTTAAAGACACCTACAGAACAAGCAAGAATGATTAAACATCAGTATGGCCATGCCTATTATGATGATGCTTCCGATGAGGAATTATTTGAAGTGCCGGTAGTAGGGTCAGATGCAAAAGATCAATACAGCCAGCGTTATATCTCTGATGTTATCGGTTCACGTCTTGAAGAATTGTTCGAATTGATTCTCGAAGATTTGTATGCAACAGGTATCCGTGACTTGCCTGGCGGTATCGTGATCACAGGCGGTACAGCTAAACTAGATGGAATATTACAGTTAGCTCGTGATGTCTTTAAAACAAGAGCTAGATTATACACACCAGAATATATTGGTGTCCGTGAGCCGATGTATTCTACTGCGGTTGGCTTGATTCGCTATGCGTATATGGAAGATGTGTTCTTTGGCTATGAAGAAGAGCCAGTTGGTTCACCTCAATCAACAGAATCCATTTATGAAGTCGCGGAAGCTTCAGCTAGACCAGTTAAACCGAAAAAAGAAAAAGGTCAAGGATTCATGAAACGCGCTAAAAAAGTATTCGACAATTTCTTTGAGTAAAACATTGTGTTGGATGGGGAATTGCAGATAATTTAGAGGAGGAAAATCAATGCTTGAATTTGAGACGAACATAGATGCATTAGCGGTAATTAAAGTTATTGGAGTAGGCGGCGGCGGAAACAATGCGGTCAACCGTATGATTGAACATGGAGTGCAAGGCGTAGAGTTTATCGCGGTAAACACAGATGCTCAAGCATTGAAATTATCATCGGCTGAAATCAAACTACAAATCGGTGAGAAGCTTACTAGAGGACTAGGCGCAGGTGCTAACCCTGAAGTAGGTAAAAAAGCAGCTGAGGAAAGTAAAGAGCAGATCGAAGAAGCTCTACGTGGAGCGGATATGGTCTTCGTTACAGCTGGTATGGGAGGCGGAACTGGTACGGGTGCAGCACCAGTTATTGCTCAAATCGCTAAAGATATTGGGGCATTGACTGTAGGTGTGGTTACACGTCCGTTCACTTTTGAAGGAAGAAAGAGATCTACTTCAGCAGCTGGCGGTATCGCAAGCATGAAAGAAGCAATCGATACGCTAATTGTTATTCCTAATGACAAATTGCTTGAAATTGTAGATAAGAACACTCCGATGCTTGAAGCGTTCAGAGAAGCTGACAATGTATTGCGTCAAGGTGTACAAGGTATCTCTGATTTAATCGCAGTGCCTGGATTGATCAACCTCGACTTTGCTGACGTCAAAACAATCATGTACAACAAAGGTTCTGCGTTGATGGGTATCGGTATGTCTACTGGTGAAAATCGTGCAGCGGAAGCAGCAAAAAAAGCGATTTCCAGTCCACTGCTTGAAACATCCATCGATGGAGCAAAAGGTGTACTAATGAATATTACAGGCGGCTCGAACTTGAGCTTGTTTGAAGTGCAAGAAGCAGCTGACATTGTTGCCACTGCATCAGACGAAAACGTCAACATGATTTTCGGTTCTGTCATCAACGACGACTTGAAAGATGAAATCATCGTTACAGTTATCGCGACAGGATTTAACGAAGAACAATTAGCTCCGTCAAGACAAAGAGGTGCTGGTGTAACGGGTGGCGCTCGTCCACAACGACCTACTCAACAGCAACCACCGACACAAAGCAGATATGAAGAGCAACCACGTTACGAGCAACAATCTGAGCCGAGACAACCACAGGTTAATCAGCATCAGCACGAAGAACAATTGGACATCCCAACGTTCTTACGTAATCGTACGCGTCGTAAATAATAAATAGAACAAGCTTCCCGCATGAGATGAGTTTTTCATACGGGAAGCTTTTTTGTGTTTTCATATTAGCGATTACTCTACGCACTTAAAAATATGTCGAAGTTTTTTTCTGAAACCATCCAAAGCCCGACAGTATTTTCATTATAGCCGTGATAATCTGTTTGTAAGGAGGCCGGCATATGTATGGAGAACTGATGATAGGAATCAACATGCTCTTTAACTACGCCATCCTATCATTCACTAATAAAGTTGGAAATCATCAAACGAGCAGGAGGAGGTTATGGAGTGCAGCATTTCTCGGAGCCTTCTTTATTACGTTGTTCCCGTATTCTGTGCCAGCGATGATTTTGACTTTCTTAGGAATGACGTATATTGCATTTGGACAAACGTTCGGTAGTTGGAAGAACTCTATCCTCGCTGTACTGATCGCGTCTTTCTTCGCGGGGGGAATGTTGACCTTGGTCTATGCACAGATTAGTATTAGCGTAAATCAGAGCTTTTTATTCGTAGCGATTGGTCTAACCTATCTATCGTTATACATTGTGAAACATAAATGGATTGATACACGCATGATGAATAAGTTAATGAGTTTTACGCTCGATTCAGAATTAAGTTTATGGGGAAAATCGATACCACTTAAAGTATTCATCGATACGGGTAATCATTGTGTAGAACCTTTATCAGGAGATCCTGTACATTTTATTGGCTATCAAGCAGTTAAAGAACAGCTGCCAGTCGACTTCGCTTCAGCATTAGAGTCCTGGAATCCTGACCAATCACCAGACTTGGCTAGTTTCCCTGCTACTTATCAAAGAAGTCTTCGGTTAATACGATTGCAGACTGTTCAGGGAGCTTCATGGGCTGTCGGAATCAAGTATGATTGTTGGTCGCTCGAAGGAGAGTTATTGCCTGTGGGATATATCGTCTTGACGAGAGAACAGCGTCAATACCCTCAAGGTGCAGCAGCTATTTTGCAAATGAGCGCGATGGATGTACTAAAAGAAGAAGGGAGAACGGCTATATGTTGACAGAAGTAAAAAAATGGGTTTCATATATTGCAGGATTCTTCAGACGAAAAGGCGGCATATTTTATATCGGAGGACATGAATCTCTTCCTAAGCCTCTCGATAAGGAGCAGGAAGCCAAAATGATTGCAGCATTAATGAAGGGAGATCCTGCTGCACGTGATACATTGATCGAAAAGAATTTACGTCTCGTCGTCTATATCGCAAGACGCTTCGATAATACGAACACAAATATTGAAGATCTCATTAGTATTGGAACTATTGGATTGATCAAAGCAATTGAAACTTTTAAAGCAGATAAAAATATTAAGCTTGCGACATACGCTTCTCGTTGTATTGAAAATGAAATTTTAATGCACTTGCGTAAAACGAATCGAATTCGTTCAGAGATTTCATTCGATGAACCGTTGAATTCAGATGCCGATGGTAATGAGTTGCTTCTATCGGATATTCTAGGTACAGATGAAGATATTATTACAGACGACGTAGAGAAAAAGTTGGAGCGACAATATATGATCGATGCCATTTCCATTTTGGATGAAAGAGAACGTTATATTATGGAACAACGATTCGGACTGATGGGAACAAATGAAATGACACAAAAAGAAGTAGCGGATCTTCTTGGTATTTCACAGTCTTATATATCTAGATTGGAAAAGAAAATAATCTCTGAGCTACGTGATCGACTAAATCAGCCCATTTCATAACTGGACTTATCGGTAGAAATTGGCGATTCGTGAATTCGCATATTCTAAAGAGTTGAGGACAGACTACTCTGTACACTCACCTATAGAATGCGGAGGAAGAGCCAATGGTACGTACAAGAGTAGAAATTTGTGGGATCAATACGTCCGAGCTGCCTTTATTAACTGCAGATGTGATGAAAGAGACATTCATCCGTTTGCAAAGCGGTGACGAATTTGCCAGAGATGAATTGGTATTTGCGAATTTGCGTCTCGTACTTAGCCTTGTTCAACGCTTTAACTATCGTGGAGAGCAGGCTGATGATTTATTCCAAGTTGGTTGTATTGGGCTGTTGAAAGCCATAGACAATTTCGATTTAAAACATAATGTCCGGTTTTCTACCTATGCTGTGCCGATGATCATTGGAGAAATTAAGCGACATCTTCGTGATCATCATGCTGTTCGTGTATCTCGATCGTTACGTGATATCGCGTATAAAGCCATCAGAGCAAAAGAACAATATGTCAACGAACATCAACACGAACCAAAAATATCAGATCTAGAAAAGATAACGGGCATACCGGAAGAAGATATCCTATTCGCCTTAGATGCCATACAGGACCCTATGTCGTTGCATGAGCCAATGAACAGCGATGGCGGTGACCCGATTTATATGATGGATCAGCTACATGACCAAAGAGTATCAGAAGACCGCTGGATGAACTATGTGTCCATTAAAGATAAGATGGGCGAACTGGACGAACGTCAACAGCTCATCGTCTCCAAACGATTTTACCTCGGGCAGACGCAAACCGAAATCGCTAAGGAGCTAGGGATTTCACAGGCACAAATCTCGAGAATTGAGAAGCATGCGATGGAACAGATTCGGCTTGGGATTGAACAGAAGAAATACTAGATATCGACTGAATGTATATAAGACTGTCCTTCACACATTAATTTGTGAAGGGCGGTTTTTCTTTTTTTAGCGAATGAGTGGGCAACGAGATAGAATCGTATCTGTGCGCTCCACTCTTGTGTTGTTTCGGAAATTCATGTGGTGAGTTCTAGTCGCGCCTAAATGCCAAAACTATCACGCAAGCGCTCAATAATTTGCCTAAGTGATCATAGTTTCTACACAACCGCTCATTAATCTCCATAAGCGATCATAATCAGTGGATGAACGCTCATAAAAGCCATTAAGCGATCAAACTTGCTCCATAACCGCTCATTAAGCATTTCTCTTTACCGTATTTGAAATTAGAAAAGTGAAAAAGCGTGTTAATTACAATAAAAGCTAAAAGCAATTTCATCCTAACGCAAATCAAAAACCTTATCTAATGCTTCCTCCTTCTATATATTTCCTGATTGGTAAAGCAATTTCCCACGTTCTCATTAAAACTCACTATGCATAGTATGAAAGAAGGAGGGGAAACTATGCGTTTTTCCAGCTTGCAGAAAAAAGAAGTGATTGAACTGAAAAAAGGGTCGTTCATAGGTTTTGTTCAAGACGCTACAATCGACATCGAAAAAGGTGAAATTGCGCAACTTCATATAGGTGAACTTGAGCGCTCCTTCTTCTCAGACAGCAAGTCAAAAGGTGTCCAAAAAATCCAGTACAAAGACGTCATGACGATTGGAAAAGATATTATCTTGATTGAGAATAAACGGCTCAATAAATGACTTATCGTTGATATATAGTGTCCTAATTGATACAATGAAATAAAGATGATGAAAAGTAGTGATAATATGGAACAAGTAGAACAACGACTAGTAACTATACAAAAACAAATACATGATGCATGTGAAAAGGTAAATCGTAGCTCGGATGATATCACGTTAATAGCTGTCACGAAGCAAGTGTCTTCCGCTAGAGCGCAATCCTTACTAGATGTTGGGATTAAGGACTTAGGGGAAAATCGACTTGAAGGATTGCTAGAAAAGCAAGAAACGATTGAAGATCCGGTAAATTGGCACTTCATTGGTAACTTGCAGACACGCAAAGTAAAAGAATTAGTCGACACTATTGACTGCCTTCATTCGCTTGACCGTATGAGCCTTGCGAAAGAAGTGCATAAGCGGGCAAGTAAGCCGCTTGATTGTTTTGTACAAGTCAATGTTTCAGGCGAAGAATCCAAATCGGGCATTACTCCCGGTGAAGTAGATGTATTCTTTGATCAATTGGCAGCTTACGAAAACATTCATGTAATAGGACTCATGACGATGGCGCCAAATACAGATGATGAATCTATAGTTCGCAACACATTCCGTTCCTTACGTAAACTACGGGACAAAATCGCAGCGAAAGGATTATCCTATGCACCGTGTACAAAACTGTCCATGGGTATGTCTAATGACTTTACAATCGCAATAGAAGAAGGTGCAACTCATATACGCATCGGCACTGCATTGGCCGGATCAGAAAGCGAGGAAACTGAATGAGCCTCAAAAAACGATTGGAAAAAATGTTTTGGGTACAAGAAGAAGACTTAGTTCAACAACCAAAACCTCAAAGTAAACCAACTAAAGGTGAACAAGCAATGGCCCGCAAAGAGATGAAGAAGCTAGGAGGTAAGAAACGAGCTGTTAATAGTCGTCTTCAAGCCTCTCAGCAACAAGCTTCCTCCACACAAGCTCCAGTGATTAGCTTACAAAGTCTTCAAAAATCATCAAAAGTCATTCTACTCGAGCCGCGTTCTTATGCAGAAGTAGAGGACATTGCAGAACATTTAAAGAATCGCCGTTCTGTCGTAGTGAACTTACAGCAGATAGAACGAGATCAGGGATTTCGTATTATTGATTTTCTAAGTGGTACAGTTTATGCCCTCGGTGGTGACATTCAACGAATTGGCGCAGATATATTTCTATGTGCACCCGACAACGTGGAAGTAGCCGGTAAAATTACGGAATTTCTATCTGAACAACAAGAACGATAGGCTACACAACTTAGAACTTTCGCCTAATGAAAGTCGAACAATTTGAATGAGGTGTACATGTTATTATGATCGCATTATTAAACAATTCATATTTATTGATCTCTGGAGCCTTACAATTATATTCTATTCTGTTAGTCATTTATATTTTAATGTCATGGGTTCCTTCTACTAGAGAAACAAAATTTGGTCAACTTATAGCAAAAATAGCAGAGCCATATTTAGGGTTTTTCCGTAAGTTCATACCGCCATTTGGTATGATTGATTTTTCCCCGATTGTCGCATTGCTGTCATTACAATTAATCAGCAGAGGAATAGGTCAGATTTATTTGATGATTTTCCAAGCATTAGTAAATTAAGTATAACCTTAACTGAAATTGGAAATCCTCACAAGGTGAGGATTTTTTTATATAAGGAGAAGGAATAGAATGGATTCGATATTTCAACATTTTCGAAAAGAAGAACAACCATTTATTGAAAAAGTGAATAGTTGGGTGAAAGACGTGGAAGATACGTATGCACCCAAGCTAACAGAGTTTATGGATCCACGTCAGCGCTTCATAACAGAATCCATTGTGAGGAATTCAGACCTTACATTGACAGCTGAAGGAGGCTTTCACGATGCAGAACGCCAGCGTGTGCTAATCTATCCTGATTACTACACCCCGACTAAAGAGGATTTTCAAATTAGGATTTATAAGGTGAACTACCCACAAAAATTCGTTACAATGAAACATTCACAATTACTTGGGTCTCTACTGTCTGTTGGAATTGAGCGTTCACGATTTGGAGATATTCAACTAACTGAAGAAGCAGTACAATTTGCAGTTGCTCAAGAAGTGTCTGAATATATCCACGTCCATTTTACGCAAGTCGGAAAAGTGAAAGTTTCTGTAGAGCCAGTTCTGAATATGGAAGATTTTATTGATGTAAAAGAAGAGTGGACGGAAGAATTACATATTGTTAGTTCATTGCGTCTGGATGTAGTTATTGCAGCATTAACGAACAGTTCGAGAGCCAAAGCTTCTTCTCTTATTAAGGCGGAGAAAGTAAAAGTGAACTGGGCAATGATTGATCAACAAGCATTTGAAGTAGAGGAATATGATGTTCTATCAATTAGAGGGTATGGTCGCTTTAGAATCATGAGCATCGAAGGGCGCACAAAGAAAGATAAGATTCGAGTGATGATTGGTGCACTTGTCTAAATTGAATCCTTGATAAATTAAGAAAAGTAGTGTTTAATCAAGTAGTAAACACAATCACACTGTAAACTATGTAAGCATACTGAAAGGAGAAAGCGTATTATGGCTTTAACCCCTACGGATATACATAACAAAACGTTTAATACGAAATTTCGTGGCTATGATGAAGATGAAGTAAATGGATTTTTAGAACAGCTGATGAAAGACTATGAAAACGTCCTGAAGAAAAATGAAAAGCTTGAAAAAACGGTTTCTGATAATGAAGCAAAGATTACTCACTTTAATTTAATAGAAGAAACGATGCAAAAATCTATTCTAATCGCGCAAGAAGCCGCAGAAGATGTTCGTAAAAATGCTGTTCAAGAATCTAAGTTAATCATTTCCGAAGCAGAAAAGAATGCAGACCGTCTTGTGAATGATGCACTCGCGCAGGCTAGAAAGATCGCACTAGAAGTTGAAGTGTTGAAGAAACAGTCAAAAGTATTCAAAAGCCGCTTCAAGATGATGGTAGAAGCACAGCTCGACATGATCAATACTGAAGACTGGGACGACCTGTTGAAGTATGAGTTGGATACATCCAGCGTAGAAAATGTAGCTGAGAAGGAATTGGATATTCCAAATGTAGATAGTTTAGATGAAGAACTAGTTAAGAAGCCGTAAGAAGCTTGACAACACTCGAACACATTTTTATAATGAAAAGTAAAATGAAACGAAGAAGCGTTGACGGAAAGAGTACTTTCTAATTTCACCTATAGCGAGCCGGGGGCGGTGTAAGCCCGGTGGTAAATCAGAAACGAAAATCACTCCTGAGCTAGAACCTTTATGTAGATTTTGGTTCTCGGTCTCACACTGCCGTTATTAGTGTCTAAGCGGCAATTGCTCTATGGGCAATTGCAAGTAGGGTGGTACCGCGAGAATAAGCCTCGTCCCTTTTTGGGATGGGGTTTTTCTGATTTCTTAAACGAAAGAGCGCTTGGAGCTAGATGATTTCATTTCTAAAGAAAAAATGAGTTACATATATTTTAAGGAGGAATTATAATGGAATATAAAGATACATTGCTTATGCCAAAAACTGATTTCCCTATGCGCGGAAATCTGCCAAATAATGAGCCGAAAATGCAAGAAGAGTGGAATGAGAAGAATATCTATCAGCAAGTGCAGGAACGTACTGCAAATCGCCCGTGGTTCATATTGCATGATGGACCACCCTATGCGAACGGTGATTTACACATGGGGCACGCACTTAACAAAGTATTAAAAGACTTTATCGTTCGTTATAAATCGATGTCTGGATTCCATGCTCCTTATGTACCGGGTTGGGATACACACGGTTTGCCGATTGAGCAAGCACTTGTAAATAAAAAAGTCGATCGCAAGAAAATGAGCACGGCTGAATTCCGTAAAATGTGTGAAGAGTATGCACTACAACAAATTGATAATCAGCGTACGCAATTCAAGCGTCTCGGTGTTCGCGGAGATTGGGACAACCCATATATCACGCTAAAGCCTGAATTCGAATCACGTCAAATTCAAGTGTTCGGCGAGATGGCGAAAAAAGGATATATCTATAAAGGGTTGAAGCCTGTCTACTGGTCTCCTTCGAGTGAAACTGCATTGGCAGAAGCGGAAATCGAGTATCAAGATAAAAAATCACCATCCATATATGTAAGTTTCCCTATCAAAGATGGGAAAGGTGTACTGGATCATGATGTGAAGTTCCTGATCTGGACAACAACACCTTGGACAATTCCAGCGAACTTGGGGATTTCTGTTCATCCTAAATTTACGTACGCAGTAGTAAAAGTACAGGATGAGAAATTTATAGTAGCGAAAGACTTAGTCGAGTTCTTGGCGAATGAACTGGAATGGGAAGAGTACTCAATCGAAAAAGAAATTCAAGGTGTAGACCTTGATCGGATCGTTGCGAGCCATCCAATTTATGATCGTGATTCATTAGTTATGCTAGGTGAGCATGTTACAGCAGATGCCGGTACAGGCTGTGTTCATACAGCACCAGGTCACGGTGAAGATGACTTCTATGTGAGTAAGCAATATGGAATCGATGCATTATCTCCAATTGATGACCGTGGTGTCATGACAGAAGAAGCACCGTTTTTCTCAGGCTTGTTCTACGAAGATGCGAATAAAGCGGTAACTGAAAAGCTAGAAGAAGTCGGAGCCCTTCAAAAGTTGTCATTCTTTACTCACTCGTACCCGCATGATTGGCGCACGAAGAAGCCCGTCATCTACCGTGCGACTGCACAATGGTTTGCTTCTATTGAATCATTTAGAAATGATTTACTCGACGCAATCCGTACTACTACATTCACGCCATCTTGGGGTGAAACACGTTTATTCAATATGGTCCGTGACCGTGGCGACTGGTGTATTTCCCGTCAGCGCGTATGGGGCGTTCCGATTCCGGTATTCTATGCTGAAAATGGAGAAGTAATCCTTACCGATGAAACGGTCAGTCATGTAGCCGATTTATTCCGTGAGAATGGATCAAATATCTGGTTCGAACGTTCTGCGAAAGAATTATTGCCAGAGGGCTTCACTCATGAAGGAAGTCCGAATGGTGAATTCACGAAAGAAACGGACATTATGGATGTCTGGTTTGACTCTGGTACAACACATCAAGGTGTACTTGAAGAACGTGATGATCTTCGTTACCCGGCAGACTTGTATCTTGAAGGTTCCGATCAATATCGCGGTTGGTTCAACTCTTCATTGACAACTAGCGTAGCTATCAACGGGATTGCACCTTACAAAGGTATTTTGAGCCATGGTTTCACACTGGACAAAAATGGCCGTAAGATGAGTAAGTCTTTAGGGAATGTTATCGTCCCTTCGAAAGTCATCAATCAACTTGGTGCAGACATCGTGCGTCTATGGGTATCGTCTGTAGATTATACAGCCGATGTTCGTGTATCTGATTCAAACTTTAAGCAAGTCTCGGAAGTCTATCGTAAGATCCGTAATACGATTCGTTTCTTGCATGGTAACGTAGCTGACTTTAATCCAGCTACAGATCGTGTAGCATTTGATGATATGCGTGCAGTTGATCAGTACGTCTATGTGAAGTTGCAGGATTTGATTGAGGAAGTCCTTACAGCTTATGAGCAGTATGCGTTCCCTACCGTCTACCACGCAATCAATAATTTCTGTACAGGTGTATTGAGCTCGCTGTACTTGGATATTGCGAAAGATGTAGTCTATATCGAAGCTGCGAATCATCCAGATCGTCGTGCAATGCAGTCGGTGATGCATGATACATTGATCACACTGGTGAAGCTCATCACGCCAATCTTGCCACACACTGCAGATGAAATGTGGAAAAATATTCAGTACGTTGAAGAAGATAGTGTCCAATTGACGGATATGCCTGAAGCAGATCATAAAGGCGAAGGAGCGGACAAACTTCGTGAGCGCTTCGATAACTTGATGGATATCCGAGATGATATCTTGAAAGCTCTGGAAGAAGCAAGAAACGCGAAAGTAATCGGAAAATCTTTGGAGGCAAAAGTTACTGTTGTGTTGCCAGAAGATCAACGTGGTATTTTGCAAGCAGAGGATATTGATTTTGCACAATTCTTCATTGTCTCGGAATTTGAAGAGAGTACAGATGAAAAGTTATCGAATGCATTGAAATTAGATCATGCAACGGTTTTGGTAGAACCAGCTGAAGGTGAAAAATGCGAACGATGCTGGACAATCTCCAAAACAGTTGGAGAAGACGCAGAACATTCGACACTATGTACACGATGCGCGACTGTTGTGAAAGAAAACTATGCGTAAGCAATTTTGATGTCACAGCCATCATCATTCATTCGTGGATGATGATGGCTTTTTTGCATAGCGGAACTAACAAACGTAATAGAAGACGTGTTTTTATGGTAAACTAAAGAAGAAATTAGCTGGACGGAGGGTAATGAAGTGATATTTTATTATGCAATCGCTGCACTGGTCATTGGCTTGGATCAGTTGACGAAATGGCTAATCGTAAAAAATATGGAGCTAGGTGAACATATTGCTATCCTGGATCCTTATATTGCATTGCTATCTCATCGTAACCGTGGAGCTGCATGGGGAATGCTTGAAGGAAAGATGTGGCTATTTTTTATTGTGACCATTGTAGTCGTTGTAGCTATTATTTACTTCTTCCATACAGAAGGTAAAAAGGATCGACTGCTAGGTGTGAGTCTAATGTTATTGCTAGGCGGTGCGATTGGGAACTTTATCGATCGACTAGTAAGAGGAGAAGTAGTAGATTTCATCAGCGTCTTGATACCTGTTATACATTATGATTTTCCGATATTTAATGTGGCGGATGCCGCATTGACGATTGCTGTCATACTGATTTTGCTACACGTAGTGTTAGATGAAAAAAAGAAAAAGAAAAAGGTGTCGTAATGGAAAGATTAGAATATGAAATAACAGAAGAACTTAAAGGAAGTCGAATAGACAAAGCATTGGCTACTCTTCAACCGGACTGGTCACGCACGCAAATCCAGCAATGGGTAAAAGAGGAACATATTAAAGTAAATAACAGTGTAGTTAAGCAGAACTATAAAGTTAAGACGGATGATCAGGTCACTGTCGAGCAGCCGGCAATGGAAGAATATGATGTAGAAGCTGAAAATCTAAACCTTGAAATTGTTTATGAAGACCAAGACGTGTTGGTTGTCAACAAACCAGTGGGGATGGTTGTTCATCCATCAGCTGGTCATGTGAGTGGAACTTTAGTCAATGGATTAATGTATCAAGTGACGGATTTATCAGGCATCAATGGTATTATGCGACCTGGTATCGTACACCGTATCGATAAAGATACTTCCGGGTTATTGATGGTAGCCAAAAATGATAAAGCACATGTTTCATTAGTTAATCAGCTCGTCGCTAAGTCAGTTAATCGTGTGTATACGGCATTAGTTCACGGACATATTCCACATGATAACGGCACAATAGATGCACCAATTGGGCGTGACAAGCGCGATCGTCAACGGATGGCGGTTGTGGATGAGGGGAAAAATGCTGTTACACACTTTAAGGTTCTTGAACGTTTTGGCGCATATACATTGGTTGAATGCCGACTGGAAACAGGAAGAACTCACCAGATTCGTGTGCATATGAAATACATCGGGTATCCACTTGTAGGAGACCCAAAATACGGTCAGAGAAAAACAATCGATTTTGGCGGTCAAGTACTGCATGCAGGAACTATTGGTTTTGATCACCCGACGACGGATGAATATATGGAGTTCACTGCTCCGTTGCCTGAAAATTTCCAACAGTTACTAAATGAATTACGCTCTTAATAAGCGTTGACAAATGCTTGTAATGAGATGTATACTCTATTAAGAAATTGAATAGCGATACCTTTAACGTCAGTCCTGTGAGGCTGGGAAGGTTGCACGGAATTACATGACAGCTTACTGCGGTAAGCATCGATGTATGCTTTTTTCTGCACGTCTGCCCTCCAGTCTTCTCTGACTGGAGGGCTTTTTTTATAGACAAAAGGTGAAATAGAAAGGGGACCATTGATATGGCCGAAAAAGCAGCAATACTAGATGAACAAGCTATCACGCGGGCGGTCACACGTATTGCCCATGAAATTATCGAAAAGAACCGAGGAATTGATCAATGCATCTTAGTTGGTATCAAGACAAGAGGTGCTATATTGGCGAAACGCTTAGCAGATAAGATTGAAATAATTGAAGGTAAGCCAATCAAAACAGGTGAATTGGATATCACATTGTACCGAGATGACCTTCAATTAAAGAATGAACAAGGAGAAGCATACGTACAACAGGTCGATATCGAACACGATGTAGCGAATCAAAAAGTCATCCTAGTAGATGATGTTCTTTATACAGGTAGGACGGTTCGGGCTGCATTAGATGCCATTATGGACTTAGGAAGACCTTCTTCTATACAGCTGGCTGTATTAGTAGATCGAGGTCATCGAGAACTACCGATTCGTCCGGACTTTGTCGGAAAGAACATCCCGACTTCAAATGAAGAACGAGTAGTAGTTAGTATGATTGAAAAAGACGGAACGGATGGAGTCACCATTCACACACGTACATTATAAGCAGCTGGGAGAAATGATAGATGAGCGTAAAAGTATTGGATGTACATGAAAAGCCGCAACCTATTCGCTGGCTTGCACTAAGCTTACAGCATATGTTCGCCATGTTTGGCGCAACAATTTTAGTACCACAACTAGTAGGCTTAAGCCCAGCTATCGCGCTCTTAACGAGTGGGATCGCAACGATCGTATTTATTATCGTGACGAAGTTTCAAGTTCCAGCCTATCTAGGCTCTTCATTCGCTTTTATTGTACCGATTCAGATGGCGACACAATCGGGCGGTATCGGTAGCGCAATGATAGGTAGTATGTTCGTAGCATTGGTCTATGCGATCATATCGTTACTAATTTATAAAACCGGCTATAACTGGATTATGAAGTTATTACCACCTATCGTAGTGGGACCCGTCATTATGGTAATTGGATTGGCAATTGCACCTACAGCTATTAATATGGCGAGCACGATCAATGTGGATGGAGCGGATGTTTACAGTGGCTTACACTTTTCGGCGGCTCTAGTAACACTTGCTTCTGCAGTATTCTGCTTGATGTTCTTTAAAGGAATTATCAGCTTGATGCCGGTACTTATTGGCATCGTAGTTGGGTATATCTATTCTGCTTTCATCGGTATTCTAGATTTCAGCAAAGTAGTAGAAGCCAAGTGGTTTGCAGTACCGGAAATGCTGATCCCGGGTGTTGATTACGAATTCGTCGTAACACCGACACTGCTAATCATTATGGTGCCAATCGCGATAGTCACTATCTCTGAGCACATTGGACACCAGCTTGTACTAGGCAAAGTAGTAGACAGGAATTATATTGAAAGTCCTGGATTACACAGATCGTTGCTTGGTGATGGACTGGGAACACTTATGAGCGGACTAGTCGGAGGACCACCTAAAACTACATACGGAGAAAACATTGGCGTACTTGCTATTACGCGAGTCTACAGTGTGTATGTGATCATGGGGGCTGCAGTATTTGCGATATTCTTCTCCTTCATAGGTAAAATTATGGCGTTGATTGCTACGATTCCTACGGCAGTACTTGGCGGAATATCTATTCTGCTGTTTGGTATCATCGCTTCATCAGGAATGCGCATGCTCATCGACCACAAGATCGACTTTGATAATCAACGAAATCTAGTGATCGCATCCATCATCCTAGTAATCGGAATCGGTGGGGCAACGATCAACATAAGTGAAACATTCCAAATCGGTGGTATGGCTCTGGCTGCAATTGTCGGTGTTCTGTTGAACCTAGTATTGCCAGGTAAAACAGATGATACTTTGATGGATAAGGAAGAATAGAAAACAACGAACATTTCGTGCATGACGTACTTGCATTTCGTGAAGGAGGAATATCTGATGGAACATTTAGTTTCAATGAAAGACCTGACAGTGGAAGAAATCATGCTCATACTCGATCGGGCAGCGATTTTTAAGCGATTGGGCTTCAGAGAACTGCCTGGAACATATACCGTCAGCAACTTGTTTTTTGAACCTAGTACGAGAACGAAAACAAGTTTTGAGATGGCGGAACGTAAAGTAGGCGCGCAAATTATCCCCTTTGAGACAAGTTTCTCGAGCACCTTAAAAGGAGAATCTTTGTATGATACGATTAGGACGTTGGAGGCAATAGGTTTGGATGCGTTAATCATCCGCCATCCAGCTGATGGATTCTATGAGGAATTAGTAAAACGAACAAATGTGGCAATCATTAATGCAGGAGATGGATCGGGTCAGCATCCGACACAATCCTTGCTCGATATCTTCACGATTCAAGAGGAATTTGGTCATTTTGAAGGACTGAAAGTATTGATTGCGGGAGATATCGCCCACAGTCGGGTCGCTCGCTCAAATGCAGAAGCTTTGCGGAAGCTGGGAGCTGAGGTCACGTTCCTTTGCCCACCTGAATGGGCAGGAGAATTTGACAGTGTCGACAACTGGGATGAAGTAATTGAAACGAGTGATGTTGTCATGCTCCTTCGAGTACAGCACGAACGTCATAATACAGAGATGGCTTATACGAAAGCTGCTTATCACAAGCAATACGGTCTAACTATAGAACGGGCAGCTAAAATGAAAAAAGGTGCAATCATCATGCATCCAGCTCCAGTGAATCGTGATGTGGAAATAGCGGATTGTTTAATAGAAAGTCCGCAATCGCGAATTTTTAAACAAGTAGAAAACGGTGTCTACATTCGGGCAGCTGTTCTAGAACTTATATTGAAGGGGCGGAAGTAATATGAACATGTTAATTCAACAAGTGCAAATGGTAAACGAAGAAGGCAAGATCGTCGAAACGGATATTAAACTTGCAGATGGAAAGATTGCGGAAATTGGTAACCAACTAGCAACAGAAGGATTTGAAATAATTGAAGGAAAAGGCTTACTAGTATCACCTGGGTTCATCGATGTACACGTACATTTGCGCGAGCCGGGCGGAGAGCATAAAGAAACAATTGAAACAGGTACTCATTCGGCAGCGAAAGGCGGATATACGACCATTTGTCCAATGCCGAATACGCGTCCAGTACCCGATACAAAAGAAAACCTTGAAAAGATCAACACATTAATTAAAGCCAATGCTAAAATTCGTGTACTCCCTTATGCGTCGATCACGATCAGAGAAGCGGGAAAAGAACGCACTAATCTATCTGAATTAAAAGAACACGGTGCATTCGCGTTCACTGACGACGGTGTAGGTGTACAAGAAGCAGGTATGATGTACGAAGCGATGCAAGATGCAGCGAAGATCGATATGGCTATAGTGGCGCACTGCGAAGACAATACATTAATCTATGGAGGCGCAATGCACGAAGGAAAACGTAATAAAGAACTTGGCTTACCAGGCATTCCTTCCATTGCAGAATCTGTACATATTGCACGTGATATTTTACTAGCGGAAGCCGCGGGCGCGCATTATCACGTATGTCACGTCAGCACGAAAGAATCGGTTCGCGTAATCCGCGACGCAAAAAGAGCTGGTATTCATGTAACAGGAGAAGTCAGCCCTCATCACTTGTTGTTGACAGAAGATGATGTGCCTGGAGACGATGCGGACTGGAAGATGAATCCTCCGCTACGTGCCATCGAAGATCGCGAGGCACTGCGTGAAGGCTTACTGGACGGCACATTGGATTGTATCGCAACTGACCACGCACCGCATACAGCAGATGAAAAAGCAGTTGGTATTGCAAAAGCACCATTTGGTATCACAGGATTTGAAACAGCATTTCCTTTACTATATACAAACTTCGTCAAGCCAGGATACTGGACGCTCAAACAACTTCTTGACTGGATGACAGTAAAGCCTGCAGAAGTCTTTAACTTGCCTTACGGTAAGCTTGAAGTAGGTGCTGAAGCAGATTTAGTATTACTTGATCTGGAAAAGCAACAAACAATCGACCGTACTACATTTGTTTCAAAAGGTAAGAACACACCATTTGACGGAGTAGAATGCGCCGGATGGCCTGTAATGACAATTTTCGGTGGAAACATCGTATGGAAGGATGGTCAATGATGACAAAGAGATACTTAGTATTGGAAGATGGCTCTGTTTTTGAAGGGAAAGCATTTGGAGCAAATAGTGCTTCAATAGGAGAAGCAGTATTTGCAACCGGTATGACAGGATATCAGGAGACGATTTCAAATCCTTCGGGTTGTGGACAAATTGTCGTGATGACCTATCCGCTGATCGGTAATTACGGAATTAACCGAGATGATTATGAGTCCATAGATTTAGCAATCAATGGCTTAGTCGTTAGAGAATTAGCGGAAGAGCCTTCAAATTTCCGTAGTGGCATGTCACTAGGAGACTTGCTTATATTAAAAGGGATACCAGGAATTCAGGAGATTGATACTCGCAAACTAACACGTCTATTACGTGATAAAGGTTCTTTACGAGGTAAATTAACTGCTGCTGGAGATGACATCGATACCGATGCAACGGTTGCAGAACTTCAACAATATGAATTGCCAACGGATTTAGTAGCGAAAGTATCTACCAAACGCCCATATCCAAGCCCGGGCTTAGGCAAGCGTGTCGTCGTCATCGACTATGGCATTAAACATGGCATTTTGCGTGAATTAAATAAGAAGGACTGCGACGTTATAGTCGTACCTCATGATACATCAGCGAAAGAAATTTTAGCGTTGTTCCCAGACGGTATTTTATTATCAAACGGACCAGGAAATCCTGAAGACGTAGAAGGTGCAGTTGAAACAATAAAGGAGTTAATGGGTAAGAAGCCTATCTTCGGTATCGGACTAGGTCATCAATTATTCGCACTCGCATGCGGTGCTAAAACGGCAAAGATGAAGAACAGCCATATTGGTGGAAATTATCCGGTAAAAGACTTGAATACGAATCGTACTGATCTGACATCACAAAGTCATGGATATGAAGTACTTGAAGACTCTTTAGCGGGAACAGGTCTTGAAGTGACACATATAGCATTGAATGACAATTGTATTGAAGGGCTTCGAAGTGAGAAATTGGAAGCATTCACTGTTCAGTTCCACCCGGAAGCATCACCAGGACCACAAGATTCTAGCTATATATTCGAACGTTTCATTCAATTGATGACTGCAAGCAACAGAAAGGAGAATACTAATGCCTAAACGTACTGACATAAAATCCATCCTCGTGATCGGTTCAGGTCCTATTGTAATTGGACAAGCAGCAGAATTTGACTATGCAGGTACACAAGCCTGTTTATCCCTTAAAGAAGAAGGTTACCGAGTTATTCTGATCAACTCAAACCCTGCAACTATTATGACGGATACTGAGATGGCAGATAAAGTGTATATTGAGCCCATCACACTTGAATTCGTTAGCCGTATTATTCGTAAAGAACGACCGGATGCACTACTTGCGACATTAGGTGGACAAACTGGTTTAAACATGGCGATTGAATTGCATGAATCAGGGATTCTGGATGAACTAGGAATTGAGATTTTGGGTACAAAGCTGGACGCAATCCATAAAGCAGAAGACCGTGATTTATTCCGTACACTAATGAATGAAATGGGTGAACCTGTTCCGGACAGTGATATCATCCATAATATTGATGAGGCCTACGCGTTCGTTAATAAGATTGGTTATCCCGTTATCGTCCGACCTGCGTTCACGCTAGGTGGAACGGGAGGGGGAATATGCCACAATGATGAAGACTTAGAAGAAATTGTAGCAAGTGGTTTGAAATACAGCCCTGTTACACAGTGTCTTCTAGAGAAATCCATCGCAGGTTTCAAAGAAATCGAATATGAAGTAATGCGTGACTCTGCGGATAATGCGATCGTCGTGTGTAATATGGAAAACGTGGATGCTGTAGGTATCCATACAGGTGACTCTATCGTAACGGCACCATGCCAAACATTGACAGACCGTGAAAACCAGATGCTACGTAATGTTTCATTAAACATCATTCGTGAGTTGAAAATCGAAGGTGGCTGTAACGTACAGTTAGCACTGGATCCACATAGCTTTGATTATTACATTATCGAAGTAAATCCGCGTGTCAGTCGATCATCTGCATTAGCTTCCAAAGCAACGGGTTATCCAATCGCGAAACTTGCAGCAAAAATTGCTGTCGGTTTGACGCTAGATGAAATGATGAATCCGGTAACAGGTAATACGTATGCTTGCTTCGAGCCGACACTGGACTATGTAGTAACGAAAATTCCCCGTTGGCCTTTCGATAAGTTCGAATCGGCGAAGCGTAACTTGGGTACACAGATGAAAGCAACAGGTGAAGTAATGGCAATGGGCCGTACATTTGAAGAGTCCATCATGAAGGCTGTTCGTTCATTGGAAACAGGACAATTCGATTTGTCACTTCCTGGTGGTAGTGAAATGTCCGACGAGTGGATCGAAAAACGTATTCGCAAAGCAGGCGATGAGCGATTGTTCTTCATCGGAGAAGCACTGCGTCGTGGTGTGACAATCGAAACTCTACATGCATGGAGCGCCATTGATTTATTCTTCTTGCGCAAATTTGAAAATATCGTTCGGTATGAAGAAACATTGAAAGACCATCCATATGATAAAGCAATCGGTTATAAAGCAAAACGTCTTGGATTCCCGGATGCTACGATTGCCAAGCTTTGGAATACAACCGATCGTGAAGTATATGAGTGGAGACAAGAGCAAGGATTGGTTCCAGTGTATAAGAAAGTGGATACGTGTGCAGGTGAATATGAATCCGATACTCCATACTTCTACGGTACGTATGAAGACGAAAATGAATCTGTAAGAACGGATAAGAAGAGTGTGATCGTCCTAGGTTCAGGCCCAATCCGCATTGGACAAGGGGTAGAGTTCGATTATGCAACAGTACACTGTGTATGGGCTATACAGCAATCAGGTTATGAAGCAATCATCGTCAATAACAATCCTGAAACAGTTTCGACCGACTTTTCAATATCTGATAAGTTGTACTTCGAACCGTTAACCATCGAAGATGTTATGCATATAGTGGACCTTGAGCAACCAGAAGGAGTTATCGTCCAGTTTGGTGGCCAGACAGCGATCAACTTAGCGGATGAATTGGAAGCACGCGGAGTGAAAATTCTTGGTACATCACTTGATGATATCGACCGTGCGGAAAATCGTGATAAGTTCGAGAGTGCTTTGCATGAAATCGGTGTACCACAGCCACTTGGAAAGACCGCTTTATCAGTTCCAGAAGCAGTCGTTATCGCAACAGAAATTGGCTATCCAGTCCTAGTCCGTCCATCGTATGTATTAGGTGGCCGTGCAATGGAAATCGTCTACTATGAAGAGGAATTACTTCAATACATGGAAAACGCGGTAAAAGCTAGCCCTGAACATCCGGTACTGATCGACCGTTACTTAACAGGAACGGAAATCGAAGTTGATGCAATTTGTGACGGAGAAACAGTATTAATACCTGGCATCATGGAGCATATCGAGCGTGCAGGCGTTCACTCGGGTGACTCGATTGCGGTCTATCCTCCACAAAACCTGTCACAGTCCATGATCGAAACGATTGCTGACTATACGAAACGTTTAGCACTTGGTCTCAAAATTCGTGGGTTAATGAATATTCAGTTCGTTATTTCAGAAGGACAGGTTTATGTAATCGAAGTGAACCCACGTTCAAGCCGTACGGTACCATTCTTGAGCAAAATCACGAATATCCCGATGGCAAATGTCGCAACTCAAGCGATCTTAGGTAAATCTATTTTGGAACAAGGCTATGCTGATGGACTTGCACAAGCACCAGCAGGCGTCTATGTCAAAGTACCAGTCTTCTCTTTCGCGAAGCTTCGTCGTGTAGACATTACACTCGGGCCTGAAATGAAATCAACAGGTGAAGTAATGGGGAAAGATATAACATTGGAAAAGGCGTTGTACAAAGGCTTAGTAGCCGCTGGAATGGAAGTGAAAGAATACGGTACCGTGTTAATGACGGTTTCCGATAAAGATAAAGAAGAAATTGTAGATATCGCGAAACGTTTCATTGAAACAGGATATCGCATTATGGCAACAGAAGGTACTGCTAAAGCACTTGAAGCAGAAAATATCGAAGTGAAAACAGTAGGGAAAATTGGCACAGATGGTCCGACGTTGATCGATGTTATCCAAAAAGGCCAAGCGCAACTGGTCATCAACACATTGACTAAAGGGAAACAACCGGCACGTGATGGCTTTAGAATTCGCCGCGAAACAGTAGAGAATGGTGTTCCTTGCTTAACTTCAATTGATACAGCAGCAGCTATGTTATCTGTCATCGAGTCCATGACGTTCCAGACGGATGCAATGCTAAAGCTGCAGGTGGTTCAATGATCATCCAAGATTTGATGACCGTCGCATCGCAGCAGGAAATAGCGAAAAATATTTTTGAGATGAAGTTAACAGGCAAATTGGTCGGAGAAATTACTTCTCCGGGCCAGTTTGTCCACATCAGGGTGTCGGATTCATTTGAACCGTTATTGCGACGTCCGATTTCAATAGCTGAAATTAATCCTGAGAAAAATGAAATGACCATCATCTATCGCGCAGAGGGACGAGGCACTTCGCTTTTGTCCAAAAAACGTGAGGGAGATATGGTGAATGTACTAGGACCTCTAGGCAACGGTTTCCCCGTTAAAGAAACTTCGGCTGGTAAAACAGCCGTCTTGATTGGTGGCGGGATCGGTGTGCCTCCACTCTATGAGCTGTCAAAACAGCTAACTGCAAACGGAGTGAACTGTATTCACATACTTGGTTTCGAATCGGATCAAGTTGTTTTCTATGAAGAAGAATTTGCTGCTTTAGGCGAAACATATATCGCTACAGTGGATGGCAGTAACGGTACACGAGGATTTGTTACGAACGTCATGAGTGAAATATCTGATGACTTCGAAACATTTTACAGTTGTGGACCTATGCCAATGCTTGATGCCGTGCAAAAAGCGTATGTGCATAAAAAAGGATTCCTATCTTTTGAACAACGTATGGGTTGCGGTATAGGGGCTTGTTTTGCATGCGTTTGTCATACGAATGAAAATGCGACAGATCAGGCATATGTCAAAGTATGTTCGGATGGGCCAGTATTTCCAGCAGGGGTGGTGCAAATATGAATAGATTAGCGATGACGTTGCCAGGACTTGAATTGAAAAATCCGATTATGCCTGCATCGGGCTGTTTCGGTTTTGGTAAAGAGTACGGTAATCTGTACGATTTGTCCCAGCTCGGGGCGATCATGATTAAAGCGACTACAGAAGAAACGCGTTATGGTAACCCGACACCACGTGTGGCGGAAACATCTTCGGGTATGTTGAATGCTATCGGTCTTCAAAACCCTGGGCTACAGGGCGTGCTGAATAATGAATTACCTTGGTTAGAGAAGTTCGATGTGCCGATCATTGCGAACGTCGCAGGATCTGAAACCGCAGATTACGTGGAAGTGGCGAAACAAATTTCAAAAGCGCCAAATGTTCATGCGCTCGAATTAAATATCTCTTGTCCAAACGTCAAATGTGGGGGAATCTTGTTTGGCACAGATCCTGAAATAGCAAAAGAACTAACAGCGGCTGTCAAAGCAGTTTCTTCTGTACCTGTTTATGTGAAACTGTCACCAAATGTCACGGATATTAAAGCGATGGCATTGGCGGTAGAAGCAGGTGGAGCAGATGGCATTACGATGATTAATACATTGGTCGGCATGCGCCTGGATGAAAGAACAGGTAAACCGGTTATTGCGAATAAAACGGGGGGCTTGTCTGGCCCAGCGATTAAGCCAGTCGCAATTCGCATGGTCTACGAAGTAAGCCAAGTCGTTACTATTCCAATCATTGGAATGGGTGGCGTTACGTGTGTACAAGATGTTGTAGATTTCATGTCTGCCGGTGCAAGTGCAGTAGCAGTTGGCACTGCCAATTTCGTAGATCCGTTTGTATGTCCAACTATTATTGAGCAGTTACCTGCAAGATTGGATGAGCTGGGAATTGATCATATATCTGAATTAGTCGGAAGGAGTCATCGCATATGAACCGCTCTCCAATTATTGCGTTAGATTTTAATTCAGCTGAAAAGACATTCGAATTCCTGAAAGCATTCGATCAGTCGGTCAATGTAAAAGTAGGAATGGAGCTGTATTATAAAGAAGGACCTGCTATGATTGCCCGATTGAAAGAAGAAGGATATTCCATCTTCTTAGACTTGAAGTTGCATGATATTCCAAATACGGTTAAATCCGCAATGAAAGTATTGGCTTCACTTGAGGTGGATATGGTCAATGTTCATGCGGCTGGCGGCAAAGCGATGATGGAAGCAGCACTTGAAGGACTTGAGGCGGGAACTGCTGTAGGCGTTCAGCGTCCCGCGTTAATCGCGGTGACTCAACTGACATCAACGGACGACCGTCAAGTGAAAGAAGAACAATTAATCAGTGTACCGCTTCGTGAATCAGTGGAGCAGTACGCGAAATTGGCTTCATCCGCACAGTTGGATGGCGTGGTTTGTTCGGTACAGGAAGCTAAAATCATTGAAGAAGTGTGCGGCAAAGATTTCTTCAAAGTAACACCTGGTATTCGCTTGGCGCAAGGTGATGTCCACGATCAGAAGCGAGTGGCAACTCCGGCGAAAGCAAAGCAGGAAGGTTCCACACATATCGTAGTGGGCCGTGCGATTACAGGCGCGGATAATCCGCTTGAAGCATATCAACATGTAAAGACATTGTGGGAGGGAATTACTTCATGACAAGAGAAAAAGAAGTTGCACACATCCTATTAAATGTAGGAGCAGTAGCAATCAATCCAGAAGAGCCGTTCATATGGGCTTCAGGAATCGAGTCACCTATCTACTGTGATAACCGCTTAACAATGGCAGATCCGGTAGGGCGTAAAGAAATTGCAGAAGGGCTTGCGGCATTGATCCGCGTTCATTATCCTGAAACTACAGTAATTGCTGGAACTGCGACAGCAGGTATTCCACACGCAGCATGGGTTGCGGATATTCTGAAGTTGCCGATGGTCTATATCCGATCTACTGCTAAGGCACATGGTAAGAGCCGTCAAATCGAGGGTAAAATCGAGCCGAATGCGAAGGCGGTTATTATTGAGGATTTAATTTCGACAGGCGGAAGCAGCTTGAATGCAGCGAATGCGTTAATTGCTGAAGACGTGGAAGTATGCGGAATCGTCTCGATCTTTACATACGAATTACAGAAAGCGGATGAGAAGTTTGCGGAAGCGAATCTTTCTTATCGTAGCTTGACAAACTTTGCGGCGCTTGCTGAGGTTGCGAAAGAAGAAGGCGCAGTTAAGGAAGAGTCTATGAATGAATTGATGGAATGGCATACGAAGTTGAAGCTAGGTACGCTGTGAGTAAATAAGTAAGTGAGTATGGGGAGGGCAACGTTAATCAACGTTCCAGGCATGGGCCCGCGGTGAGCCAACTAGGTCGCAAGCTCCCTTCAGTTGTCTCGCCTGTCGAGCTGATCCATCGTGAGCCGCCTTCCACTTACGATCAACTGGTGTCGTTTTCCACTATTGAAAGCTGAAGTATTGCTTATAGAAGAAAAATAGCTGACCACTTCATTTACAATGAAAGTGGTCAGCTATTTTAAATATGCACTGATTTTACTTCCGTAACTTACGTACTAAATCCTCTTCAGGTGTAACGAACACGGTCTTCTGTTCAAAGTAGATGACGAAGCCTGGTTTTGCGCCTGAAGGCTTTTTGACGTGACGAATTTGTGTGTAATCAACTGGTACGGAAGATGATTCACGGGCTTTACTGAAGTACGCAGAGAGTCCGGCTGCTTCTTCGATTGTTTGAGCGTCTGGGTCGGTGTCGTGAATGACGACGTGTGAGCCAGGTATGTCTTTTGTGTGAAGCCATAGGTGGTCCCGAGCCGCCAATTTGAATGTCAAATAGTCATTTTGTTTGTTGTTTTTCCCTACTGAGATCGGAATGCCTGTGGAAGACACAAATTCCTCCGGTTTAGGTTTCTTCAGTTTTACTTTCTTTTTCCCTCTACGGGCACGCATGAATCCTAGTTCTACTAATTCTTGACGTATTTCTTCTATATCGATTGGAGAAGCTTGGTATACTTGCTGTCTGACCATTTCGAAGTATTCGATGTCGTCCTTGGTTTTTTCAAGTTGTTCCGCAATCCGAATAAGTGCTGTCTTTGCTTTCGAGTAACGCGAGAAGTAGCGTTGTGCGTTATCAATTGGTGATTTTCTTGGGTCGAGTGGAATGGTGACGGTTGTGCCTTGTTCGTAATAGTTTTCTACAGTCACTTCTTTATCGCCTTTATGCAGCATGTAGCTGTTCGCGGTTAATAATTCACCGTACAATTTCAACGTATCCAAGTCTTGCGCAGTTTCTTGTTCTTTTTGCAATTTCTTTGTTTTGTTTTCCAGTTTGGCAATCTCATTTGACAACCAACGTTCTAGATCGACGGCCTGGGATTTTACACGTTCCCGTTCTGCTCTGGCAAAATAAACTTTGTCGAGTAATTCAGCTAAAGTGGAGAACGATTGTGTTGTTCCTTTTGCATGTGTTAATTCTAAGGCGGAAAACAAAGTTTTTCTATCGTTTTCTACGACAGTCGGTTTCATTGTATCCCGACTGAAACTCTCGAGAAATGTTCGCCACACAGTAAATGATAGGTCGTTGTCCTCTAAACGGTATAATAATTCCGCAGCTGTTACTGGAGAAAAGCCTGCAAATTGTTTTACTACATCTTTCGGTTCTTGCAGTGCACCTACTATTGTATTGAATTCTACTTCGGTTACGTTGAACGGATCCAATTTATCTTGTGGTGGTGCCGGGATATAAGGTTGTCCAGGTAAAACAGTACGGTAACTGTTAACGGAAGGCGGTAAATGTTTCATACTGTCAATAATCATATCGCGTGAAGCATCTAGTAAAATTAAGTTACTGTGACGCCCCATGATTTCAATGACTAGCTTCCGTTCAATTTGATCACCCAATTCGTTTCGAGCCTGGACGTGGATATTCACAATCCTGTCATTCTCATGCTGTTCAATCGAAGTAATCATTCCGCCTTCAAGTTGTTTGCGTAATACCATACAAAACAAAGGTGGCTCAGGAGGATTCGTTAACACTTCATCAGTCAATTGCAATCGTGAAAATGAAGGATGTAGCGATACTAATAATTTATGATTTTTATTATTAGCGCGGATTTGAAAAATAATTTCCTGTGAATTCGGCTGATGAATCTTCGAAATCCGACCAGTCTTCAGTTGTTGCAGTTCGCTTACTATTGCTTTCGTAAATAAACCATCAAATGCCATACGGATTCCTCTTTCATTTCGTTTTGTTCCATTTTAGCACTCATCGTATGATTATGGTATAATATGAACAGATTGCACACATGGGCCTCTTCAGTTTAACGATAAATTTCTAGTATTTTCTTGACTTTCTTGTTAAAGTTAAATGTTAGGAAGCGTTACTAGTTGATTGGAGCGTAAGGCGACTCCTAGGGGAGCAGCATGCGTCTTGAGACCCTGGACTGAACGAAGTGAGGGAAGCGGCTCAAGACCATGCCCCCTGGAAAGCGTCCGCCTGAAGCGCAAATCAACGGTGCGTAACAGGTATGATGTGCTAATGAATACATAACAAAGAGGGATTACATGTACAAACATCGAGGACTCCTAATCGTCCTTTCTGGTCCATCCGGCGTCGGAAAAGGAACCGTACGAAAAGAACTATTTTCAAGTCCGGACACCAATTACGAATACTCTATATCCATGACGACAAGAAACCCGCGTGAAGGGGAAGTCGACGGCGTTGACTACTTCTTCCGTTCGAAACAAGTATTCGAAGAAATGATCGCAGAAGGAAAGCTTCTCGAATACGCAGAGTATGTAGGGAACTACTACGGAACGCCCCTCGACTATGTCAACGCAACACTCGATGCTGGGCGTGACGTATTCCTTGAAATTGAAGTAGTCGGTGCAGCACAAGTGCGTGAAAAAGTACCAAACGGTCTGTTTATTTTCCTTGCGCCTCCAAGTTTAAGTGACCTGGAAACTCGTTTGATCGGAAGAGGTACAGAAGCATCTGACATCATTGCAGATCGCGTATTAAAGGCAAGAGAAGAACTGGAAATGATGCATCTGTACGATTATGTAGTAGAGAACGACGAGGTCTCCAAAGCATGTGATCGGATCAATGCGATTGTTACGGCAGAGCATTGCAGAAGAGAACGTGTGGAAATGAGATACTTACAAATGTTGGAGGGAGAATAAACTATGTTATATCCATCAGTTGATTCACTAAAAGGAAAAGTCGATTCTAAATACACACTGGTTACACTGGCAGCTAAGCGTGCACGTGAACTACAAGAAAAACAGAACGAAACTCTTCATTCATACCGATCAGTAAAAAGTGTTGGTAGAGCCCTTGAAGAAGTAGCGGCAGGTGTCTTGATCAACGCAGCAGCAGATGAATCAATTATTTATGAAGACGAAGTTTGATTTGAAATAAAAACAACTCCCTTGGAATTCAACCGTTCTCAGGGAGTTTATTATTTTTGGAAAGGAAGAGAGCTTCATGAAGATCGATAATAAAAATATTTTACTCTGCGTAACAGGTGGTATCGCAGTTTATAAAGCTGTTGCACTTGTCAGCAAATTAAGTCAGGCAGGCGCGAATGTGAAAGTCGTGATGACTGATTCAGCGAAAGAGTTTGTTCAGCCGTTATCCTTTCAAGTGATGTCACGCAATGATGTATATTTTGATACATTTGATGAAAAAAATTCCCGCGTCATTGCACATATAGATTTAGCAGACTGGGCCGATTTGGTGGTCGTGGCGCCCGCTACAGCTAACGTAATCGGCAAGCTTGCAAACGGAATTGCAGATAATATGGTAACGACTATCTTACTTGCAACACAAGCAGACGTTTGGATTGCGCCTGCAATGAATGTACATATGTATGCCCATCCCGCTGTTATGCGTAATATTGATCAATTACATGTGGATGGCTATCAGTTTATCGAACCGTCAGAAGGTTTTTTAGCTTGCGGTTATGTAGGTAAGGGGCGCTTAGAAGAGCCTGAAAAAATTACTGAATTAATTAGCCATCACTTTACTAAAGTGTCCTATCAACCTTTACGGGGAAAAAAAGTTGTCATTACAGCTGGACCGACTCGCGAACGTATAGATCCCGTCCGCTATGTATCCAATTTTTCAAGTGGCAAGATGGGCTATGCAATGGCGGAAGCTGCACAGAAGCTTGGTGCTCATACCGTTCTAATTTCCGGACCGGTCGAACTATCAGTTCCGACAGGTGTTCATGTGATACATGTAGAAAGTGCCGCTGAAATGTTCGATGCTGTAATTAGCCAGTATGATGATGCATCCATTGTAGTAAAATCAGCAGCTGTTGCGGATTATCGGCCAAAAAACATACATGACCAGAAAATGAAGAAAAAAGATGGCGATGATGTACTTGAATTGGAACGGACGACCGACATCTTAAAAACACTTGGGAAGCGCAAAGAAAATCAGTTACTAATTGGCTTTGCAGCTGAAACGACAGATGCGATTGGTTATGGACAGAAGAAATTAGAATCTAAAAATCTGGATTATATCATCGTCAATGATGTCACCGATCCTGGTGGCGGTTTTGGTAGTGATACAAATGTTGTGACATTGCTTTCTAGAGAAGGAGAAGCAATTCCTTTTTCTGCTATGCCAAAAGTGCAACTGGCCGAACAGTTATTTGAAACCATTCTTCAGCAAGAAAGTAGTAAACTGCATGATCGCTGAAGTCATTGTAGATGTAGCAGCTTATCCAATTGACCGGCCATTTGATTATGCGGTTCCTATCGATTGGGAACATGTAATGGAGCCAGGGTTACGGGTCAAAGTTCCTTTTGGTCCACGAAAAGTTGCAGGCTATGTGACGGGGATTAAAGAGGAAAGCGAACTGGATCATAATAAAATCAAACCGATAGCCGAAATTATAGATTTAGAGCCGGTACTATCTGCAGAATTATTAGCATTGTCGAAGTGGATGGCAACGGAAACAATTGCCTATGAAATCGATGCACTGCAAGTCATGTTACCAGCCGCAATGCGTGCCAAATATGAAAAAATCATGACTGTGATCAAACCGGAAGAGCTTGATGACGCGTTCCGCTCATTTTTGGGTAATCGCCAGCAAGTCACATTGAAAGCACTTCAAGATGCGAATTTATTAAATGAAGTAAAGAAATATAATAAACTGGGGATTGTTGAAATTGATACGGCAATCCAACAGAAAACCAAAATGAAAAAAGTGCGAATGATTCATGTGCCAGATGCGAAACAACTGGAAACGGCGTTGGAAGAAGTACATCCAAATGCAAAAAAACAACAAGAACTACTTCGTTGGTTGTTGCTACATCCGACAGAATCCATAGAAGCGAGTAAAATCCTGGATGAATCCGGCGTGACAGCTACTGTTTTGAAGTCACTTGTAGATAAAGAGATAGTAGAACAATCGCAAGTTGAAGTGTACCGTGAATTAGAATCACCCAAAATGCAGGATAGCGGTAAACCAGAACAACTAACAGACGAACAGCAAGTGGCCCTTTCCGCTATTGAACAGTCGAGTAACAAGAACATCCAGGAAACTTTTTTACTTCATGGGATTACGGGTAGTGGTAAGACGGAAGTTTACTTACAGGCTATCGATCACGTGTTGAAGCAAGGGAAAGAAGCGATTGTGTTAGTACCTGAGATCGCCTTGACACCGCAAATGACGGCCCGATTTAAAGGACGGTTTGGAGAATTAGTTGCAGTCTTGCATAGCGGTTTATCCGCTGGCGAAAAATATGATGAATGGCGTAGAATCCATCGTGGCGAAGTGAAAGTTGCGATCGGTGCACGTTCAGCAGTTTTTGCTCCCTTCTCGAATTTGGGATTGCTAATTCTAGATGAAGAACATGAGACTACCTATAAACAAGAAGAATCACCACGATACCATGCACGAGATGTAGCCATTTGGCGCGCTAATTACTATCAATGTCCGGTTATATTAGGAAGTGCGACACCTTCATTGGAGTCTTATGCTCGGGCTTCCAAAGGTGTATATTCATTATTAACGCTATCAAAACGAGCGAAGAATCAAGCATTGCCGAGTGTTGAAGTAGTGGATATGCGTGAAGAACTTAAAACAGGAAATCGTTCAATGTTTTCTTTAGCGCTTGCTGAAGGAATTCGTGAACGATTGGTACGAAAAGAACAAATTGTCCTACTGCTTAATAAGCGTGGATTTTCGAGCTTCGTACTCTGTCGTGATTGCGGAACAGTTGTCGAATGTCCAAATTGCGATATTTCATTGACATACCACCGCGCAAGCGAGAGCTTGAAATGCCATTATTGCGGTCATGAAGAGCGAGTACCTTCCGAATGTCCGGAATGTACAAGCGAGCATATTCGGTTTTTCGGGACGGGAACACAAAAAGCGCAAGAAGAATTATATAAATTAGTCCCTGAAGCCCGCGTAATTCGAATGGATATTGATACGACGAATACAAAAGGCGCTCATGAACGTTTGCTATATGATTTTGGTGAAGGTAAAGCAGACATTTTACTTGGAACCCAAATGATAGCCAAGGGACTGGATTTTCCACGGATCACTCTAGTAGGCGTATTGGCAGCCGACACATCCCTTCATTTAGCCGACTTCCGCGCTGCCGAGAAAACATTCCAACTATTGACGCAGGTGAGCGGTAGAGCAGGACGTGATCAACTACCAGGTGAAGTGGTCATTCAGACATATGACCCTGAGCATTACGCGATTGAATTATCTAAAACGCAGAACTATGTTCCTTTTTATGAAATGGAAATGGATAGACGAAGACAACTCGGTTATCCTCCATACTATTATGTGACGGTTGTACAGTTCAGTCATGAAGATGTATTAAAAGCTGCTGACTATGCACATAAAGGTACTGAATTTATCGCGGAGCGTCTATCACAAGGTTCAGTCATTATTGGACCGACAGCCGCTGCTATCAGTCGCCTCAACAATAGATATCGCTATCAAAGTTTGATAAAATACAAACATGAACCCGCACTTATACCGGTTTTGCAGCAACTTTTGAAACACTACAAAACAAGTTGGGCAAAAGACGGTTTGGTCATGTCGATTAACCGTGAACCAACATCGATCTTTTAACCTTCCTTCGAAGAAATGAGGAATTTATTTTGACAATATTAAAAATCGTAACGCACCCATCACCTATTCTCACAACACCATGTGAAGAAGTGACCGTATTTGACGATGAGTTGGGTATCTTACTAGATAATATGCATGAAACGATGATTGAACATGATGGTGTAGGCATTGCAGCTCCCCAAGTTGGCAAATCTATTCGTGTAGCGATTGTAGACTTCGATGAAGAGCAAGAAATTATCGAAATGATCAATCCCGTCGTCACGGCCACAGGAGGATCCGAAGTAGAAGTTGAAGGTTGCTTAAGCTTCCCTGGATTATTCGGAGAAGTAGAGCGTCCTTTCCATGTGCGGATTGAAGCACAAGAACGTGATGGTAAGCTATATGAATTAGAAGCAGAAGGCTATGAAGCACGAGCAATCCTGCATGAAATCGATCATTTGAACGGAATATTATTCGATAAGAAGATCCAACGTGTCGTTGATCCATCTGAATTCGAAGATGAAGAGGAGGATGACGAATGACAAAAATCATTTTCATGGGAACACCTGAATTTTCTGTAGGTGTTTTGACGATGCTATATAATGAAGGATATGAAATCCTTGCTGTCGTGACTCAACCGGATCGTCCAGTGGGCCGTAAGCGCGTACTGACACCTCCTCCTGTAAAGGAAGAAGCGGTGCGCTTAGGATTGCCTGTCATTCAGCCAGAGAAGCTGAAAGGCTCTGCAGAGTTGCAGGAAATTCTCGACCTACAGCCGGATCTAATAGTGACAGCCGCATTCGGTCAATTGCTTCCGAATGAATTGCTAGAAGCTCCGAAACTCGGTTGTATAAATGTCCATGCTTCTTTATTACCTAACTATCGTGGTGGCGCACCAATTCATCAGGCAGTCATGGATGGCAAGAAAGAAACGGGCGTCACGATCATGTACATGGCGGAGAAACTGGATGCGGGTGATATCATTTCACAAGTCACCACTCCAATTGAAGAAACAGACGATACGGGAACGATGTTTACCAAATTATCAATAGCAGGGACTACATTATTAAAAGAAACGTTACCATCCATTATTGCAGGCACGAATGAGCGTACAGTTCAGGATGAGACGCAAGTGACGTTTGCTAGAAACATCTCAAGAGAGCAGGAACGAATTGACTGGACAAGTTCAGCCAGTTCGATCTATAACCAAGTTCGGGGGTTACACCCTTGGCCTGTCGCATACACAAAATTTGCTGGTGATCAAGTGAAAATTTGGTGGACACAGGTGACCGAACAAATATCGGATGCAACGCCTGGAGAAATTATTGGTCTGGAAAAGGATCGTATTATTGTGCAAACAGGTGAAGGCGCGCTAGCAATTACCGATTTACAACCAGCTGGGAAAAAACGAATGACAGCTACCGTATTCTTAAATGGAATCGGGTCAAAATGGCAAGTGGGAGACAAATTTGAATGACAAATTATAAAAAGAAAATTTGGCGTGGCAATGTACGTGATGCAGCATTATCCATGTTGATGCAAATTGAAGAAGAACAAGCGTATAGTAATTTATTGCTTCATAAAACGATTGAAATCTATGACCTTCAGCCAAAAGACCGCGCATTATTGACGGAAATAACATACGGTACACTACAACAACAAATGACACTGGATTATTATTTAGCACCATTTGTTAGAGGGAAGCTACAACCATGGGTACGTCAGCTACTTAGACTATCCGTTTATCAAATCATTTACTTATCTAAAATTCCTGAGCATGCCGTTGTCAATGAAGCGGTAAAAATTGCCAATAAACGTGGACATAAAGGTGTTTCATCCATGGTCAATGGAATTTTACGCTCGATTTTGCGTGAAGGTGTACCTTCTTTAGATGAAATTGAAGATCCTATCACTCGTTTGTCTATAGAGACAAGTCACCCTGAATGGTTAATCCGAAGATGGATAGAGCAATACGGCATGGAAGAAGCTACGGCTGCGGCAGTTGTCAACAATCAACCTCCGATCACAACCGCGCGAATCAATAGAACAAAAACCAATATTGGTGAAGTAATCGGCTTGCTGAAGAAAGAAGGGATTACTGCAATAGCCGGTACTCTTTCTGACAGCAGTATCCAAGTGGAGTCAGGTAACCTAGCTTCTACAGAAGTGTTTAAACAAGGTTTGTTGACAATTCAGGATGAGAGCTCTATGCTTCCAGCTATCGCATTACAAGTGGAACCAGGTATGCGCGTATTGGATATGTGTGCAGCACCTGGCGGTAAAACCACTCATATCGCAGAACGTATGAAAAATGAAGGAGAAATTCAAGCACATGATCTGCACCCTCATAAATTACGTTTAATTGATCAAAATGCAGAGCGTCTCGGATTGACTTCCATCCATACAAATAGTGGGGATAGCAGAGAGTTATTGAAAACCTATGAACCTCAATCTTTTGACCGAGTGTTAGTAGATGCGCCATGTAGTGGATTAGGGGTCATTCGCAGAAAGCCTGAGATTAAATATAAAAAAACGATACAAGATATTGAAAAACTAACAGTCATTCAAAAAGAACTACTCGAAGTTGCCTGTCAGTTGGTTAAAAAAGACGGTATCTTAGTTTATAGTACATGCACGATTGATAAATCGGAGAACGAGGAGATTGTTGAATGGTTCTTGAAAGAGCAGCCAGACTTTGCACTCGTTCCACTTCATATTCTTGAAAGTGACAGTGAGCAACGCCATTTGCAAATATTACCGCACGACTATCAAAGTGACGGTTTCTTTGTAGCGACGTTACAAAGAATCAACTAACCTGACCAATTGAAATGGAGGGTAGCCTATGGAATATGAAATACGCTCAGATACAGGACGGAAACGTACGGTGAATGAAGATGACGCCGCCGTATTCGTACATTCTGAAAAGCGTACGATCCTCGCAGTCATTGCAGACGGAATGGGCGGCCATAAGGGCGGAGATTATGCTAGCGCCACTGCAGTGCGTATGATAGGCGAGCAATTCATGTCCGCTGACAAAGAAGTAGTAACGGAGCAAGATTGGATTGACTTGCTGTATGATGCAGTAGTAGATATTAACCAGTTTTTGTACACAACTGCGCAGAAAGATGACACGTATAAAGGCATGGGTACTACGCTAGACCTCGCGCTGATCTTGGATAATCACTGTGTTGTTTTTCATGTAGGAGACAGCCGGATTTATCAAGTGACAGGCAAAGCGATTCGTCAAATTACGAAAGACCATTCATTTGTGAATGTGTTGCTTGATAGCGGTGAAATTACGGAACAGGAAGCTGAAGTGCATCCACAGCGTAATTGGATTATGAAAGCGGTAGGCTCGGAGAAATCCATTGTACCTGACCGCTACACATTTCCTTTACTGTCACACTCGTATTTATTACTTTGTACAGATGGTTTAAGCAATAAGATCGAAAAGGAAAAAATGCTTGATATTATATTGAATGAAGATTCATTGGCAAACAAAGCGAATGAGTTTATAGACTTGGCGAATCAGCGCGGTGGAGAAGACAATATTACCGTAATACTACTGGCTATTCCTGAAATTGAGGTGTCTCCCGTATGATTGGAAAGCGAATCGGTAAACGATACGAAATTATTCGGGTGATCGGTGACGGAGGTATGTCAAGAGTTTACTTGGCGCACGATATCATTCTCGACCGTGATGTAGCGATCAAAGTATTGCATTATGATTTTAGCAATGAAGAGGAATTAAAAAAACGATTTCAGCGGGAGGCACTTTCCGCTACGAGCCTAACACATCCTCATATAGTAAATATTTTTGATGTCGGCCAAGAAGATGAACTTCATTACTTAGTAATGGAATACATAGCTGGCAAAACACTGAAAGACTACATTCATACTCATGGCGCATTATCGGCAGAACACGCCGTGTCTATTATGAAGCAACTTGTATCTGCCATATCACATGCTCATCATAACGGTATTATTCATCGTGACATTAAACCTCAAAATGTACTGATGAACGGCGAGGACGATGTGAAAATAACAGACTTTGGAATTGCGATGGCCTTGAATTCTACGGTACATACGAAGACGAACTCAGTTATAGGAACTGTCCATTATCTGTCTCCTGAGCAAGCTAGAGGCGGTATGGCGACGAAACGATCAGATATATATTCACTCGGTATCGTATTTTATGAATTACTGACAGGGGAATTACCGTTTTCAGCGGAGACAGCGGTAGCGATTGCGTTAAAGCACTTACAAGAAGAAACACCATCTGTCCGTGATCAGTATCCTGAAATACCTCAGAGCGTAGAAAATGTCATTTTAAAGGCAACAGCTAAAGATTCAACCTATCGCTATGCGACTACAGATGACATGTATGATGATTTACTAACTGTTTTATCTCCTGAGCGTTTGAATGAAAGTAAATTCGCCTTACCATTTGATGATGATAAGACAATGGCTATTCCTGCTATTAAAGACGTTCCGAAATCCACTGTTGCGGAAGATACTATGAAAATAGCTCCTGCAAAACCCGAACCAGTAGCACCTACGAAAAAGAAAAAGAAGAAATGGCCGTTTGTATTAGTGGGTGGCATTTTACTTCTAGCGTTTCTGACATTTTTATTGGTTATGATGATGAAACCAAAGGAGATCATCGTACCTGAAGTTGTAGGGGAAGAAGAGCTTGTCGCTACAGAGATACTTGAAAAAGAGGGCTTTGTCATAGATGAGCGTTTTGAAGAGACGTCTGATGAATACACAGTAGGACAAGTAATTAAAACAGTACCTCAAGCAGGAAAGAAACGTAAAGAGGGAGACGGCGTAAAATTATTTATCAGCTCCGGGAAAGATCCGATGGTGCTTAGTGATTATACGGGTCGTAACTTTGAAGCGACCAAACGCTTTTTAAATGGCTACGGATTTTTATCCATTGAATCAGTTGAAGTCTATTCTGACGAGCCAAAAGGAACTATTCTGAGCCAACAACCTGAAGCAGATCAGTCTGTCATTCCTGAAGAAACGGAGTTGATCTTCACTGTCAGTAAAGGCAAAGAGTTGCAATCACTTGAAGATTTATCGGGTATGTCCGCTAAACAACTAGAAGAGTATGCGAAAAAATCCGGCCTGAAGATCCACATTGTCAGGGAAGAACATTCGGATAAAGTCGATAAAGGATATGTTATTTCTCAGAAGCCTTCCAAGGGAGAAAAATTGGAAAAAGGGGAACGGGTGGACGTTGTGATTTCGAAAGGTCCTGCGTCCAAGCCGATTAAGTTGTTAGTGAAGACTGTGACAATTCCATATAACTATCCCGAAGAATCAGTTGATGAAAATGAAGATGATGAGGAAGAAGAAATAGATTCAGAAATAGATCCGAAGCCTCATCCTGAACTCGTTCCTCAGAAAGTCCAGATTTATGTACAGGATCGCACGCACACAATGAATGATCCCATCGAGGAGTTTGAGATTACTGAAGATACGACACGCAAGGTTACGATCGAACTTCGAGAAGGAGAACGCGGAGGATACAAAATTATGCGTGATCAAACAGTGATAGAGGAAGATAAGTTCAACTATACAGATTTGGAATAGAGGAGGAGTTCGATGGCTGAAGGCCAAATTCGTAAAGCAATCAGTGGGTTTTATTACGTAGAGCATAATGGGGATTTAATTCAATGTAAAAGCCGTGGTGTTTTTCGATTAAAGAAAATTAGTCCCTTGGTGGGGGACTTCGTTACGTATGTTCCTGACGGAGCCAATGATGCGACGATTACAGATGTTCATCAGAGGAAAAGTGAGTTAGTCAGACCGCCTATAGCTAATGTAGATCAAGTGTTGCTGGTCTTTTCGGTTGTGGAACCAAATATGAGTCTTCGTTTACTAGACCGTTTCTTAACGGTCATTGAATCACATCAGTTAGAACCGATTTTGTATATTTCTAAAGAAGATATTGCGGATCCCAAAATATTAGAAGAGAATGAAAAAAATCTCGCATATTATCAACGTATCGGATATACGGTTCTGCGCAATGTAGAGAATAAACATTCATTGCTTGAAACACTTCGTCCGTATTTTAGCGGTAAAACCACTGTCCTTGCAGGTCAGTCAGGTGTGGGAAAATCCACGTTATTGAATACGATACTACCTGAACTACAACTAAAAACCGGTGTGATCTCGGATGCGCTTGGACGAGGGAAACATACTACACGTCATGTAGAGTTACTGGAAGTGGCGGGCGGTTTGGTAGCAGATACACCTGGCTTTAGTTCTTTGGATTTCGAACATATCGAAAAAGAAGAACTGCGGGATTATTTTGTGGAGATTTCTGAAGCAGGTGCAGGTTGTAAATTTAGAGGATGTCTTCATGTGAAAGAACCTGGTTGTGCAGTTAAAGCACAGGTGGAAGAAGAAAATATTTCAGAAGGTCGCTATAAGAATTATTTGTTGTTCTTGCAAGAAATTATGGATAGAAAGCCGAGGTATTGATTATGATAAAAATTGCGCCATCTATTTTAGCAGCAGACTTTGCAAGGCTTGGTGAAGAAGTGAAAGAAGTAGAAAAAGCGGGAGCCGAACTAATTCACATTGATGTAATGGACGGACATTTCGTACCGAATATTACAATGGGCCCTATTGTCGTCGAGGCGTTGCGTCCATTGACGGAGTTACCGCTTGACGTCCATTTGATGATTGAAAATCCGGACGCTTATATTGAGGACTTTGCGTCAGCGGGTGCGGATTATATTACTGTACACGTAGAAGCATGCCCTCACCTACACAGAACATTGCAATTGATCAAATCGACAGGTGCAAAACCAGGTGTTGTGTTAAATCCTCATACACCGGTTGAACATATCATGCATGTCCTGGAAGATATTGATATGGTATTGTTCATGACAGTCAATCCAGGTTTTGGCGGACAGTCGTTTATCCATTCGGTCCTACCAAAAGTGAAACAACTCTCTGATATCATCAAAGAGCGTAATCTATCTATTGAAATCGAAATTGATGGCGGTATTAACGAAGAAACCATCAAACCTTGTGTGGAAGCAGGTGCGACTATTTTTGTTGCAGGTTCTGCAATTTACGGAAAAGAAGACCGCGCAAAAGCTCTTCAAGCTATTAAATCAGCAGGCGAGAGTGTGATGGCGAGATGAAGTATGCCATCGTGTGTGCAGCAGGTCCTATAGAAGAAGTAGTTGACTTAGCTGAATACGATCAAGAAGATACTGTGTATATCGGGGTAGACCGTGGTGCGTTGTATTTATTGGAAAAAGGGATCCAGCCCAATGAAGCAGTTGGCGACTTTGATTCTGTGACGGAAGAGCAATTTAAACAGATCAACTCGAACGTAGAAATTGTCCATCGTGCGAATGAAGATAAAGATGAGACAGACACAGAACTGGCTGTACAGCGAGCGCTTGCGTATCAACCCGATTATATTATATTAACTGGCGTGACGGGTGGTCGCCTGGATCACTTACAGTCTGCTTTGCATTTATTGTATCGTATGCAAGCAGGAAATCCTAAAGTGAAATTCAAGATACACAACACTACAAATGATATTCGTGTCATGCTACCTGGCGTGAGACGTGTAAAGAAAGATTCACGCTTTCCGTATACTTCCTTTTTCTCGTTTGGCCCCGTCGTGACAGGGTTGACGCTGACAGGCTTCAAATATGAAACGGTGAATGAACGATTAGAAATGGGTGTAACTCGTTTTACAAGTAACGAAACAGTGGCGGATGTTTGTACTATCTCTTTCCGTGAAGGCATATGCTTAATGGTAAGGAGTTCAGATTCCTGAAAGGAGTTGGGGGATTTGCGAGTATACACATTCACGCTTCCGAAGTTTGTCAGTAACATCGTGAGAAAGTGCGCAGTAGCTTTTCAAAAGGACAGCCGTACTAAATCGACTGTTGCTGCCAATTCAAAAGCCGCCAAGACAAAAAAACGCAAAAAAGAAAAATCACAAAGCGCCTAAAAAGGTGCTTTGTGTTTTTTTGAATTTTAGATAAGCATAAAAGCACCGGTGATTCCTCGAACAACTGTCGAGGTTAACCGGCGCTTTCAGCTTTTAATCATATCAGCTTCAGACGGCAGCGGCTCGGGACACTTCAGGCTAGAAAGTACAGGCAAAAACAGCCTGTATTTTCTAGCCCTCCAGTGCCTGTCGCGGCTAAACGCCGTCTTCAGCTTTCGATTACATCCAGCTTCAAGCGCCAGCCTCTCGGATTGTTTCGGAATTTCCAGAAAGGCAAAAAAGCGCCTTTATGGTAATTCCTCCAACATCTGTCGAGGCTTACCGGCGCTTTCAGCATTAGATCATTATACTCGTTGTACTTTGCCTGATTTTAAAGCTCTTGCAGATACCCAAACGCGTTTAGGTTTGCCGTCGATTAGGATTCTAACTTTTTGAAGGTTAGCGCCCCAAGTGCGCTTGCTAGAGTTCAAAGCGTGAGAACGAGTGTTTCCAGAACGAGCTTTACGTCCAGTAATAACACATTGTTTAGCCATTTTAGTTCCTCCTCGTGAATTATTTAGCGATTCACGTTACAATTCGCATACCATAGTACTTTATCATAAGCGTCGAATCGATGCAACATTTTATTTTGATACTCTCAAGGTTTTTTCCTTTACACTATATTTTAACGGTTTCAATACTTTCATTCCTGATGAATTCCCGTATAATGTACGTATGATGTGTCTAGAGATGGGGGAGGAGAAGAGGAATGTCAATCGAACTGAAAAATGAGCATGGTACAATTGATATTACAAATGACGTAATTGCACAAGTAGTCGGAGAGGCTGCGGTCGAGTGTTATGGAATTGTAGGGATGGCTTCTCAGCATCAAATTCGCGATGGGCTTACAGAAATTCTTCGCAAGGAAAACTATTCTCGTGGCGTAATTGTACGTAACGAGGGCGATGCATTCCATATCGATATCTACGTCATCATGAGCTACGGCACGAAAATCACTGAAGTGGCCTATCAAGTACAATCTAAAGTGCAATATATAGTGAAAACGACGTTGGGGCTATCAGTAAGTTCTATAAATATTTTTGTTCAGGGAGTTCGTGTAACGAACGTGTAAAAGGAGGCCTTTAAGTCAATGACTTCAATCAATGGATTGCAATTTGCGAAGATGGTAGAAATGGGTTCGCATCATCTTCATCAAAATGCGGATTATGTGGATTCTTTAAATGTATTCCCGGTGCCAGATGGTGATACGGGAACGAATATGAATTTATCCATGACATCCGGTGCGAAAGAAACAGAAAGAAATGCTCAGGAACATATCGGTTTGACGGCACAGGCATTTTCAAAAGGGTTGCTTATGGGTGCTCGTGGAAATTCTGGTGTGATCCTATCCCAGTTATTCAGAGGCTTCAGCAAGCAAATTGAAAATGAAGCAGAAGTCAACGTTAAGCAATTTGCGGAAGCACTTCAATACGGTGTGGATACAGCTTACAAAGCCGTTATGAAACCTGTAGAAGGAACCATTTTGACCGTTGCCAAAGACGCAGCTAACGCGGCAGTTGAGCATATAGCAGATGCATCAGATTTAACGGCATTGCTAGAAATTATTGTAGAAGAAGCTAAGGCTTCGCTGAAACGAACGCCTGATCTTTTACCTGTGTTAAAAGAAGTAGGAGTAGTAGACAGTGGTGGACAAGGTCTCGTATATGTATACGAAGGATTTTTGGCATGCCTAAAAGGTGAAGACTTACCTGAGAAGGTAGTGATGCACTCAATGGATGACTTAATTATGACAGAGCATCACCGCAGTATACAAAGTTTCATGAACTCAGAAGACATTGAGTTTGGCTACTGTACGGAATTTATGGTCAAATTGGATTCGGATAAGTTGCATGGTCAGCCATTTGATGAAGCCACATTCCGTCAAGATTTAAGTGAACTTGGTGACTCACTACTCGTCATTTCAGATGATGAAGTAGTAAAAGTACATATTCACACTGAAGAACCGGGAGATGCTTTGTCTTATGGACAGAAATATGGTTCATTAACGAAGATGAAGATCGATAATATGCGTGAGCAACATAGTGATATTATGAATCGGGATGAAACGTCAACATTGAAACCGGTTCAGCATAAATACGCGATTGTAACGGTTTCGATGGGCGAAGGCATCGCAGAACTTCTGAAAAGCATTGGAGCATCAGCTGTAATTGAAGGTGGACAGACGATGAATCCTTCAACGGAGGATATCGTTAAAGCGATTCAAGAAATCGGTGCAGAAAGAGTATTGATCTTGCCGAATAATAAAAACATTATCATGGCTGCTGAACAAGCGGCTGAAGTGTTGGAGATTGAAGCGGCAGTTGTAGCGACGAAATCCGTTCCGGAAGGTTTAGCGGCTATTTTGGCATTTAATCCTGAAGCAACAGTTGAGAAGAATGCCACAGCAATGTTACAAGCGGCTTCTGCTATAAAAACTGGTCAGGTCACTTACGCTGTTCGTGATACATCGATCGATGGTGTAACGATCCATAAAGATGATTTCATGGGAATCGCTCAAGGCAAAATCACTAGTTCCGATTCTTCCTTGGAAAGTGTGACAAAGAACCTTATTTCATCCATGATTGATGAAGCAGATGAGATCGTCACAATCATTTATGGTGAAGACGTGACCTCTGAAGAAGCAGAAAAAGTTAGTGAATATGTTGAAGAGCAATTCGAGCATGTAGATATAGAATTATACGCTGGAAAACAACCGCTCTATCCATATATTATCTCTGTTGAATAAATACATCACGTTGTCCCGCAAGTAGGGGCAACGTTTTTATTTTCCTGTCTTTTCATGGTAAACTGAAAAGAAGAACACTCGTTTTCTAACTAGATATGGAAAGGAGGTAATTTTACATGGAGAACATCTTGGAAAATAGTGTAGGGACAGTAAAAGGAATCGGTAAAGCAACAACTGAACAATTTGAAAAACTGGGAATTTTGACGATTGAAGATTTGTTGTACACTTTCCCGTACCGCCATGAAGATTTTCGTATGAGGGATTTGACTGAAACGCCACATGGTGAGCGCGTCACGGTGGAAGGTCGGGTAGAGTCCGAACCGACCGTGTTTTATTCTGGAAAAAATCGTTCAAGAATGCAAGTCCGTTTATTGGTCGGCCATCATTTAGTAAAAGCAGTGTTTTTCAATCAACATTATTTAAAAGACCGTCTAGTTACGGGAATGCAAATAAATGTTACTGGCGCATGGGATCGAGGCCGCCAGTCAATAACGGTGAATCGTCTACATACCGGTGAGCAAACTGATTTTGAACCGGTTTATAGTTTGAAAGGAATTATGCATCAAAAAACGTTTCGGCGCTATATGCGCACTGTGATAGATTTAACGGCTGGTGTTATAGAAGAGACACTGCCGCAGGAAATGCTCGAAGTCTACAAGTTGCCGTCTATTACACAAGCTTTAGAGATGGTTCATTTCCCGACTAAGACTGAAGACGTCAAGCATGCTCGTAGACGTTTTGTTTATGAAGAATTATTACTGTTTCAGTTAAAAATTCAAGGGATGAAAAAACTGCGTAAAGAGCAAGAAAAAGGACTTGTTATTCAATATGACTTGGATTTGCTGAAAAAGTTCATCCATACGTTGCCGTTTGAATTAACGAATGCGCAAAAACGTGTGGTGAATGAATTATGTGCAGAGTTGAAATCACCACTCCGTATGAACCGTTTACTGCAAGGGGATGTGGGATCAGGCAAGACAGCTGTGGCAGCCATCGCTCTGTATGCAGCGGTGACAGCAGGATTCCAGGGAGCATTGATGGCGCCAACAGAAATATTGGCTGAACAACATGCCGAGTTATTAGCCAACTGGTTCGAACCGTTTGGTGTGACTGTCGCATTTCTAGCTGGATCTACAAAAGCGAAAGCGAGAAGAGAGTTACTGGAACGGTTAGAAGTCGGGGAGATTGACTTGCTCATCGGAACGCACGCGCTCATCCAACCTGAAGTACAATTTCATAAACTGGGCTTTGTCGTGACGGATGAACAACACCGTTTCGGAGTGCAACAACGTCGTGTCTTGCGTGATAAAGGTTTAAACCCGGATGTATTATTCATGACTGCGACCCCTATTCCTAGAACGCTAGCCATTACGGTATTTGGTGAAATGGATGTTTCGGTTTTAGACGAATTACCGGCAGGACGGAAAGAAATTGAAACCCATTGGTTAAAAGAAGAATCCTTAATACCTGTGTTACAGAAGATGGAGAAAGAGTTACGTGCAGGAAGGCAGGCGTATGTCATTTGTCCATTGATCGAAGAATCCGATAAGTTGGATGTCCAAAACGCAGTGGAAGTACATGCAGAATTGAGTAACTATTTCGCTGGTCGGTATACGGTAGGTTTGATGCACGGTCGATTGCCTTCAGCTGAAAAAGATCAGGTCATGCGGGAATTCAGTGAAGGACAGTCAAATGTCCTTGTTTCCACTACAGTTGTAGAAGTAGGCGTCAATGTGCCGAACGCAACTTTCATGCTGATTTATGATGCAACAAGATTCGGTCTAGCTCAGTTACACCAATTAAGGGGACGTGTAGGACGAGGATCCGATCAGTCATATTGTGTATTGCTCGCTAATCCGTCTACAGAAGAAGGAAAGATGCGGATGCAGTCGATGACAGAAACGAACGATGGATTTATTTTAGCTGAAAAAGATTTGGAGCTACGCGGATCAGGGGATATTTTTGGCAAGAAGCAAAGTGGAATGCCAGAATTCAAAATGGCAGACTTGATTCATGATTTTAAAGCACTCTCTATAGCGCGTGAGGATGCGGAACGCTTGTTGAATTCAGATGCGTTTTGGACAAGTGATGAATATGCCACATTACGCGAACGTCTAGAGCAGTCAGGCGCACTCACTGATAAGCGTATAGATTGATAGATGTGTAACGTAGTATATAAGATAACCTCTTGCAATCTGATTTACCTCTTTATATACTTAGTATTAATACCAAGTGCTAATCTGGAGGGGTGTAGTAATTGAGAGTTCCGAAACAGGAGAGGCAACAATTACTTGTAACGCTGCTTAAAGAAGATCCTTTTCTAACAGATGAAGACATTGCCAGGCATTTTTCTGTGAGTATTCAAACCGTCCGGCTGGATCGATTAGAATGTCATATTCCGGAATTGCGAGAGCGGTTGAAATCCGTAGCGTCACAACAAATGTTAGGTACAGTGAAGTCTATGCAAGCAGAAGAAATATTTGGAGAAATTATTGATGTGGAATTGGATGATAAAGCAATTTCAATCTTTGATGTACAAGACGTGCATGTGTTCAAACGAAATGGCATAGCCAGAGGTCATCATTTGTTTGCGCAAGCGAACTCATTGGCTGTAGCGGTCTTGGACGATGATTTGGCTTTGACAGTTCGTTCTTCACTGCACTTTCAAAAGCCAGTAAGAGCCGGTGATCGTGTAGTGTCTCGTGCTACTGTGCGCAAGGAAACCTTGAAAAATAAAAGTACGGTCGTCGATGTCCTGTCAACAGTAGAGAGTGATCCTGTTTTTTCGGGGGAGTTTCAGATGTACCGTACAACAAAAAAAGGCGGGTAATTACATATGATTATTGCAGTAGATGCAATGGGTGGAGATAACGCACCCGGAGAGATTGTCAAAGGAGTATTGCAGAGCCTTCATGCATTTGATGACATAACGATACATATATTTGGTGATGAGCAAAAAATGGCACCATTCCTCGAAACACATCCACGCCTCCAAGTAGTACACTGCTCTGAAGTCATTGAACCTGATGATGAGCCCGTGCGTGCGATTCGAAAGAAAAAAGATGCTTCCATGGTCCGTATGGCGCAAGCGGTAAAAGATGGAGAGGCTCAGGCGTGTGTGTCAGCTGGTAATACAGGGGCTCTTATGTCGGCAGGACTCTTTATCGTAGGTCGCTTAGATGGTATTCAAAGACCGGCACTGGCACCGACGTTACCCACCATTGACGGCAGTGGTTTCGTGTTGTTAGATGCAGGAGCGAACTCAGATAGTAAACCGACACAGTTAGCACAATTTGCCGTCATGGGTAGTATCTATGCAGAGAAAGTGCGCGGAATCGACAAGCCCCGTGTAGGGTTATTGAATATTGGAACAGAAGCTGGAAAAGGTAATGAGCTGACAAAACACGCCTATGAAGAGTTGCAAGCTGCACCCATCAACTTCGTCGGTAATGTGGAGTCGCGTGATTTGTTGAATGGCGTGGCAGATGTCGTTGTCACGGACGGTTTTACAGGAAACATGGTGTTGAAAACTATTGAAGGTACTGCGATGAATGTGTTTTCCATGATCAAAGATGTGTTCATGTCTTCATTGAAAACCAAACTTGCCGCTGGCTTAGTGAAAGATGATCTAAAAGGTTTGAAGAAGAAGATGGATTACTCGGAGTATGGCGGAGCGGGTTTATTTGGCTTGAACCATCCGGTCATCAAAGCGCATGGTTCATCAAATGCCAACGCGCTTTTTAATGCAGTTCGCCAAGCAAGAACCATGGTACAATATCAAGTATGCGAAACGATTAAAAAAACAATCGGAGAGGAAGAGGAATCTTGAGTAAACTGGCATTTGTTTTTCCGGGACAAGGCTCACAAGCTGTAGGGATGGGGAAAGTATTCACAGAGAAGAACGAGGCATGTAAGGAATTCATGCAAAAAGCTGATGAAGCTCTTGGTTTTGAACTGAGCACATTGATGCTCGAAGGCCCTCAAGATGAATTGACGTTGACCTATAATGCTCAACCGGCTCTACTTACGGTGGGTGCGATGATCGCAGCACGTTTGGAAGAAGAAGGCATTATGCCAGACTATACAGCAGGACATAGTCTAGGTGAGTATACAGCTCTTGTTGAATCCAAAGTTCTTTCATTTGAAGATGCAGTAGTGGCTGTTCATAAAAGAGGTCTGTATATGAATGAAGCCGTACCAGCAGGTAAAGGTGCCATGGCGGCCATACTTGGAATGGATCGTGACGTATTGGAGTCGATTACAGCGAACATTACGGAGTCGGGACATCCTGTACAACCAGCCAACTTAAACTGCCCTGGCCAAATCGTTATTTCGGGTGCAAAGGAAGGTGTGGATAAAGCATGTACAGCCTTGAAGGAAGCGGGTGCGAAACGTGCATTACCATTGAATGTAAGTGGACCCTTCCACTCTGTCCTCATGCAACCAGCGGCAGGAGAATTACAAAAGACGCTTGAAGGCATCGATATGAAGGATGCAAAAATTCCTATCATTGCAAACGTTACAGCAGATGAAGTAACGAAGCAGGATGAAATAAAAAAATTACTTGTTGAACAATTGTACTCACCTGTACGCTGGGAAGAGTCTATTGAAAGATTACTTGAATTGGGTGTTACTCGTTTCATAGAGTGTGGACCAGGAAAAGTATTGAGCGGATTAATCCGTAAAATAGACCGTACAGCAAAAGTATATCCAGTATACGATGAAGAAACGCTTGAGAAGTTGCTTGAAGAAGCGAAAGGATGGTCATGATGGGAAGATTCGATGGGAAAACGGCAGTAGTTACAGGGGCATCCAGAGGGATTGGGCGCACTGTCGCTTTACGCTTAGCTTCGGAAGGTGCTAAGGTAGTCGTTAATTATAGCGGTAGCCAAGATCGGGCAGAAACGGTCGCAGCGGAAATTCGTTCTGCGGGTGGAGAAGCACTTGTCTTTCAAGCGAATGTCTCTGATGCTGATCAAGTGAAAGCCATGATGGATGAGACGATTAAGCAATTTGGTAGTATTGATATCCTCGTTAATAACGCTGGCATCACGCGAGATAATTTATTGATGCGCATGAAGGAAGACGAGTGGGATGAGGTATTATCGATTAACTTAAAAGGTGTATTCCTATGCACAAAAGCTGTTACGCGCCAAATGATGCGTCAGCGTGCAGGAAGAATTGTTAATATGGCTTCGGTCGTAGGTGTTGTAGGAAATGCTGGACAAGCAAATTATGTGGCGGCAAAAGCGGGCGTCATTGGTTTGACGAAAACAACCGCAAAAGAATTAGCGGCACGTAATATTTTAGTGAATGCCGTCGCTCCAGGATTCATTACAACAGATATGACAGATGAATTGGGCGATGATATGAAAGAGCAATTATTATCAACGATTCCTTTAGGCAAGCTTGGAAGTGCGGAAGATGTAGCGGGTGCCGTCGCATTCTTACTATCCGATGAAGCGAAATATATTACCGGTCAGACCATTAATGTAGACGGCGGCATGGTGATGTAAATGAACTACTTCTCCTAAAGCGCTGTTTATGGTTGCGTAACGAGGGGACTACCCTCTATAATTCAATAGTAACTAATGAGCCGACTATGGCCTTGAGAGGAGGTGACTATGTTGTCAACAGTACTTGAGCGTGTAACAAAAGTAGTTGTCGACCGTCTAGGCGTCGATGAAAGCGAAGTAAAACCTGAAGCTTCTTTCCGTGAGGATCTTGGAGCTGATTCACTAGATGTAGTAGAACTTGTTATGGAATTTGAAGATGAGTTTGAAACGGAAATTTCTGATGACGATGCAGAGAAAATTGCAACTGTCGGAGATGCAGTAACGTACATTACAGAAAAAGTAGGCGAATGACCTTTTTGGTGAGACACTTTCTTCCTTTCATCTGAAAAGGAGAAAGCGTCTCTTTTCGCTTTACAAGTGTGTACAGACTATTAATAGATGAGAGGCAGAGTAGTTTATGAAAAATAAAAGAACTTCGAAAGAAACCGCATCACACCCTACATTGCCACAAGCTGTACGCGAGAAATTTACCAAGCTCCAGCAAGAATTAGGTGTTCAATTCCAGGATGAGAATTTATTGTATAATGCATTTACCCATTCATCCTATGTCAATGAACATCGCCGAAAGAAATTTTCTGATAATGAACGATTGGAATTCCTTGGAGACGCTGTATTGGAACTTGGGGTATCTAAATTTTTATTCCGTACAGAACCGGCAAAAAGCGAAGGGGAACTGACGAAACTTCGTGCAGCGATTGTTTGTGAGCCATCACTTGTTAAGTTTTCGAATGAATTGAACTTTGGAGATTATATTCTTCTGGGCAAGGGTGAAGAACTAACTGGCGGAAGAATGCGTCCTGCATTACTGGCGGATGTATTTGAAGCGTATATCGGTGCGCTCTACTTGGATCAGGGCATGGAAGTCGTTGAAGAGTTTCTAAAACGAATCGTTTTTCCGAAAATTAGTATCGGAGCTTTTTCGCATGTGACAGATTATAAGAGTCGTCTGCAAGAATTGGTGCAGCAAAAAAATAACGGACCCCTTCAATATGAAGTCATTGAAGAAAAAGGTCCTGCACATGCGAAAAAGTTTGTTACCGTAGTCAATCTCAATGAACAACAACTTGGAAAAGGAATCGGCAAATCCAAGAAAGAAGCGGAACAGGAAGCTGCCCGTCGTGCAATAGAGCATTTATTGATGCAGACAACTGAAGGGGAGAACTAATCGTGTTTTTGAAAAGGCTGGAAATCGCAGGCTTTAAATCTTTCGCGGAAAAGATTCATGTTGATTTCGTACCAGGAGTAACGGCCATCGTAGGACCTAACGGAAGCGGAAAAAGTAATATTATCGATGCGATTCGCTGGGTGCTCGGTGAACAATCCGCAAAATCATTGCGCGGTAGTAAAATGGAAGACGTTATTTTTGCAGGTAGTGATTCCCGCAAAGCGGTTAATTTTGCAGAAGTCACACTCATATTGGATAATACACAAAATCTGTTTCCGCTTGATTACACTGAAATCAGTGTAACTAGAAGGGTTTTTCGATCCGGAGACAGTGCGTATCTACTAAACGGTCAGACTTGCAGGTTAAAAGACATCACCACGCTATTTATGGATTCAGGATTGGGGAAAGAGGCCTTCTCCATTATTTCGCAAGGTCGGGTTGATGAAATATTGAATAGTCGTGCTGATGAAAGACGCAATGTCTTTGACGAAGCAGCAGGTGTATTGAAGTATAAAACACATAAACTGCAAGCAGAGCATAAATTATTTGAGACGACCGATAATTTGGATCGTGTACTGGATATATTAAAAGAAATCGATGATCGACTCGTTCCTCTTGAAAAAGAAGCAGGTTTGGCTCGTAAAGCTTCTGATCTACGTTTAGAACTTCGGGATGCTGATGTTCGTTTACTCCATCATGACGCGTCCGCTTTACAACAGCAGATTTCTGAAAAAGCGGCTGTTGTGAAAAGTGATGAAACAGAATTGCGAAAGACTTCCGAGGCCCTCACACAATATGAACAGGAACTGGATCTTGACAAGAAAGTCCTTAAGAAAGCAGAGTTTCAACTGGATGAATTTCAAAACGAATTGATTAAACAGACAGCAGAAGCTGAAAAGTGGGAAGGCAGAAGATTACTGTCCGTTGAAAAGACTCGTAATACGAAGCAGCAAGTAGAGCGTATTAAGCACGAGTTGCATACTGCAGAACAAACACAACGAATAGCTAAAGACAAACTTAGTACCATGCAGATGAAGCAGAAAACTGCACAGCATGAACTTGAAGAAGTTACGCAAGAAAGTAAGCAAGTCACGGCCATGTTAAACAGTTCATTAAAAGAAACCGAACAGCAAATTGAACAGTTGAAATCCGTCTATATTGAGCGTCTCAATGAAGAGGCGACTGTACGTAGTGAAATCAAGCATGTAGAGGAGCGACTCCAAGGAGAAAAGTCTTCCACAGAAAAGATTACGGTTCAGACTACTTTGCTTTCCGAACGCAAACAACAACTTGCGAAAGAACAACAGGAAAAGATTGAGCAAAAAAATACTGTTCAGCAACAGCTTGACGAGCTGGAGAAGTCAGCTAGAGCTTGTCATCAACAATTAACAGAAGAAGAGGAACGTCTATCTACCCAACAGCAGTTTCTGCAAAAAGCATTGCGTAAACAATCCGAAATGCAAGGAAGACTTCGTGCTCTAGAAAGTCTTGAAAAGGACTTTTCGGGGTTCTATTCAGGTGTCAAAGAAGTACTTCATGCAAAGCAACAACAACGAATTCAGGGGATCGAAGGAGCTGTAGTGGAACTCATTACGACGGAGCCGGCCTATACAAAAGCGATTGAAACCGCACTCGGTGGTGCCATGCAACATATCATTACCACGACTGAGCGTGATGCAAGAAAGGCCATCGGTTATTTGAAAACGAAAAATTTCGGTCGAGCTACGTTTCTTCCTATGGATATTTTGAAGCCGCGTGAACTTCCTATGAATAGCCGGCAAGTACTCACGCAACAACAAGGTTTCATCGGTACAGCATTTGAACTCATTCAAACATCTCCGGCATATGAGTCGGTAGCTAAAAACTTATTGGGTCAGACGATTATCGCTAGTGATTTAGAAGCCGCATCAGGTTTAGCGAAATCAATAGGACATCGCTATCGCATAGTGACGCTTGACGGGGATATAATAAATGCAGGCGGTTCATTGACAGGTGGCGGTGCGAAAGGCCAGTCCACGCTGTTTTCACGTAAGGCTGAGCTAGAGACTCTTGCAAATCAATTACAACAAATGGATGAATCTATTCAACAGGCTACTGCACAAACGTCTGAAACACGTAGTCTCGTTGGTGCGAGTTTACATCTTCGTGATCAATTGCGCGTAAAGTTAGAAGAAAACCAACAGAAAAAGTCTCTTATTCAGTCATCTCTACAGGAGACTGAAATGGAAATGCGTTCCGTTGAAATGGAAATATCCACAATTGAAATTGGACGTACAGATACAGCTTCTGCCGAAAAGCAGTTATCGACTAAAAAACAAGAGTTACAAACTCGTCATGAAGCATTGAAAAATGAACTTCAAGAGACGTTGGAAAAGCTGGAAAGTTTAGAAAGACTAGTAGAGAACCGGCGCGAAGAACAACAGTCTCTGCAGAAGAGATTGCATGACTTACAACAAAAAAGCGCTGTATTGAAAGAGCAAAATGCCTACCATTCAAGCAGTATGTTGGAAACGGTCACTCAATTAGATGAGTTGGAGCTGACAATAAGCCAGTTGCAAGAAGAACAGCAATATGTGCAGGAATTTGTAATCGGCAAGGAATTAACACCTGAAGAAATAGAGAAGCAAAGTCAACAAGCGAATGAGGCAAAACAAAAGTTGCAAAAAACGATCGAGACGGAAAAAGCTAAGCGTGTTCAACAAGCTAAACGTGTTCACGATCATGAACAGCGTATAAAAATAATCAGGCAACAAGTAGGCACTATTTCTGAGCGCTTGAACACAATGAGGATTCAGTTATCCAGACTCGAAACACAGTATGAAACGGTTAGAGATCGTTTGGATGAAGAGTACGGCTTGCGTCCGAATGAATTACAGATTGAGGCATTGGATATTCCACTACTTCGCAAAACCGTGGAAGATTGTAAGCAACAACTAGCCACGATAGGACCTGTCAATCCGAATGCGATTCAAGAATTTCAAGAAGTATCAGAGCGTCATGAATTTTTACAATCACAGCGTAATGATTTGATCGAAGCTAAAAATACATTACAAGAAGCTATGGCAGAAATGGATCAGGAAATGAAGAGTCGCTTCGAGACGACATTTGAAGCGATTCGCAGTCATTTTCGTCGTGTGTTTAAGGATATGTTCGGTGGTGGGGAAGCAGATCTCGTTTTAACGGATCCAAACAACTTACTTACTACTGGAATTGATATTATGGCACGACCTCCCGGGAAGAAACTGCAGAATTTACGTCTGTTATCTGGCGGGGAACGTGCATTAACGGTTATTTCCTTGCTGTTCTCTATTTTAGAAGTTCGTCCTGTGCCATTCTGCATTCTCGATGAAGTGGAAGCAGCACTGGATGAAGCGAATGTAGTACGATATAGTAATTATTTGAGGAAAGTTTCGGATCAGACACAATTCATTGTGATCACACATCGAAAAGGCACGATGGAAGGTGCGGACGTCCTATATGGGATTACGATGCAGGAATCAGGTGTCTCGAAATTACTTTCTGTTAAACTATCTGAAGTGCCAGAAGAAATCAGTAGCTAAGGAGTGGAATGAATGTCTTTCTTTAAGAAAATAAAAAATAAAATATCAGGAACAAACGAAGCGGTAGCAGAGAAGTTCAAAGATGGACTGACGAAGACACGCGACTCATTTACATCGAAAGTCAACGATTTGGTATTTAGATTCCGCGTTGTCGATGAAGAATTCTTCGAAGAATTGGAAGAATTATTACTTCAAGCAGACGTCGGATTCGAAACGGTTATGGAATTGATCGATTTACTGAAAGAAGAAGTGCAACGCAAAAACATTAAAGACACTACGGGCATGCAATCGTTGATTTCTGAAAAGCTGGTAGAAATTTACAATTCAGGTGAAGAAGTTTCTAGTGAATTGAATATCGTAGAAGGTAGACTGAACGTAATTTTGATGGTCGGTGTGAACGGTGTGGGGAAAACCACAACGATCGGTAAAATGGCTGCCCGCCTTAAAAAAGAAGGAAAAACCGTTATGCTGGCTGCCGGAGATACATTCCGCGCAGGTGCCATTGAACAACTTGTTGTCTGGGGAGAGCGTACGGATGTAGAGGTCGTTCGTCAGGCGGAAGGTTCGGATCCGGCTGCAGTTATTTTTGATGCTGTGAAAGCAGCTAAAAAGCGTAATGTGGATGTTTTAATCTGTGATACAGCAGGTCGCTTGCAAAATAAAGTGAACTTGATGAATGAGCTAGAAAAAGTACATCGCGTCATTGGCCGTGAAATTGAAGACGCTCCTCACGAAGTATTATTAGCGTTGGATGCGACGACTGGACAGAATGCATTAATTCAAGCGCAGACATTTAACGAAGTAACGAATGTCACAGGGATTGTATTGACGAAACTAGATGGAACAGCGAAAGGCGGTATTGTGCTAGCGATTCGTAATAAGCTCGATATTCCGGTGAAATTTGTAGGTCTCGGTGAAGGCATCGATGATTTACAACCTTTCGATCCGGAGAAATATGTCTATGGATTATTTGCAAACGGATTGGAAATGGAAGAAGCTGAAGACGAGGAAAACGAAACTGCAGAAGACAAGTAAAAATACTTGACAGTAGTACAAGTGCACGATATTATATAATAGTGACTGAAGGAGGTCGTGATCTTGCTTGAAAAAACGACAAGAGTGAACTTCCTCTTTGATTTTTATCAATCATTATTAACTGACAAACAACGTTTATATATGCAATTATATTATTTGGATGATCTTTCTCTCGGTGAAATCGCTGAGCAGTATGGCGTATCGAGACAGGCTGTGTATGACAATGTGAAACGGACTGAGGCTATGCTCGAAGATTACGAGAAGAAACTCAATCTGTTTGAAAAGCATGAAGGTCGACTTGAAATTATAGAGCTGTTAGAAGAAATGGCTCCTAGTGAAAATTTTAATCGCTTCATGAAATTGCTACATACCTTAAAGGACTTTGAATAGGGGGGATTGTCTATGGCATTTGAAGGTCTAGCCGAACGCCTGCAAGGAACTATGAATAAAATTACAGGCAAAGGTAAAATTAACGAAGCTGACGTAAAAGAAATGATGCGTGAAGTGCGTTTTGCACTAATCGAGGCAGACGTTAACTTGAAAGTCGTCAAACAATTTGTCAAGACGGTCAGCGAGCGCTCAGTGGGTCAGGACGTAATGAAAAGTTTGACACCTGGTCAGCAAGTAGTGAAAATCGTAAAAGACGAATTAACAAATCTGATGGGTGGAGAACAAAATCCTATTCAGTTCGCACGTAAATCGCCTACGGTCATCATGATGGTAGGTTTGCAGGGTGCTGGTAAAACGACAACCACTGGTAAATTAGCCACGGTTCTACGTAAAAAACATAATAAAAAACCTTTGCTTGTGGCAGCGGATGTATATCGCCCAGCAGCGATCCAACAACTCGAAACGTTAGGTAAACAGATTACGGTACCTGTATTTTCTGTGGGAACCGATCAATCACCTGTTGAAATTGCCAAACAAGCAATGGAAGAGGCGGAACGTGAGCATAATGACGTTGTAATTATTGATACCGCGGGTCGACTCCATGTGGATGAAGCACTTATGCAGGAATTGAAAGATATTCGTGAGCTGACTAATCCTGATGAAGTATTCCTCGTAGTGGATGCAATGACAGGTCAAGATGCAGTCAATGTTGCGAAGAGTTTCGATGATACGATTGGAATCACCGGCGTCATTTTGACAAAACTTGATGGGGATACACGTGGTGGTGCGGCATTATCTATTCGTACCGTTACTGAGAAACCAATCAAATTTGTCGGTATGGGTGAGAAGATGGATGCGCTTGAACCATTCCATCCAGAACGTATGGCTTCACGGATTCTTGGCATGGGCGATGTCATGTCATTAATTGAAAAAGCGCAGGAAAACGTGGATGAAGATAAAGCGAAAGAGTTAGAGCAGAAATTGCGCACTCAAAGCTTTACACTTGATGATTTTCTTGATCAAATGCAACAAGTAAAGAAGATGGGACCACTCGACGAAATTTTGAAAATGATGCCGGGTGCGAACAAAATCAAAGGACTCGACAATGCCAAAGTGGATGAGAGTCAGATGGGTCGTGTGGAAGCAGTCATTTATTCTATGACGCTTGCTGAACGGGAAAACCCGGAAATTATTAATGCGAGCCGCAAAAAAAGAATTGCTGCGGGTTCTGGAACTTCTACCCAGGAAGTCAACCGTTTGCTGAAGCAGTTTGAGGAAATGAAGAAAATGGTTAAGCAAATGACCAACATGCAACAAAAAGGTAAGAAGAAAGGTAAAATGCCTGGTTTTGATGCGTTTTTCAAATAAAATAGAGGGTGTTAAGAAAAAACCCTTTACAAACAAATAAAAACTTGGTAATATACTATCTTGTGTGAAACTATTCGGAGGTGTAGATAATAATGGCAGTTAAAATTCGTCTAAAACGTATGGGAGCTAAGAGATCTCCTTTTTATCGTATTGTAGTAGCTGATGCACGTGCACCACGTGACGGCCGTCAAATCGATCAGGTTGGTACATACAACCCGCTTACAAAGCCAGCAACAGTTGAAATCAACGAAGAATTGGCTTTGAAATGGCTTCAAGATGGAGCTAAACCATCTGATACAGTTCGTAACTTGTTCTCAGAGCAAGGTATCATGGAAAAATTCCATAACGCTAAATACAGCAAGTAATTTGGAGGGGTGGACATGAAGCAGCTGATTGAAACAATTGTAAAACCGTTAGTCGATTACCCGGACGACGTGAACGTGTTATCTGAAGAACAGTCTCAACGAGTCGTTTATCAGTTATCAGTGAATGCGGAGGATATGGGTAAAGTGATCGGGAAGCAAGGTCGTGTGGCAAAAGCGATCCGTACGATTGTTTACTCAGCAGCAGGCAGCCACCACGACAAAAAAGTGTATTTGGATATCTTGGATTGATCCAAAAGGAAGGAGCCCCGGTTCCTTCCTTTTTTGCACGTATAAATACTTTTATTCATAAACGGAGGCGAAATAATGGAATGGTTTAATGTAGGCACGATTGTGAATACGCATGGTATAAAAGGTGAAGTTCGTGTGATGTCCAAAACAGATTTCCCGGATGAACGATATGAAGTGGGAAGTGAGCTCGCGATCTTCATGCCGAAAAGCAAAGCACCTACGTTTGTGAAAGTGATTAGTCATCGTAAGCATAAAAACTTTGATTTACTTATGTTCGAAGGCTACCCAAATATCAATGACGTCGAGAAGTTCCGCGACGGCGTAATCAAGGTATCGGAGAAAGAATTGACAGAACTCGGGGAAAATGAATTTTATTATCATGAAATCATTGGCTGCCGCGTGATGACAGAAACAGGTGAAGAAATCGGCACGGTTACAGAAATTATAGAAACAGGTGCCAATGATGTGTGGGAGGTAATGCCTGCTGAAGGTAAGCCGCATTATATCCCGTATATTGAAGATGTTGTAAAAGATATCGATATTGACGAACAAATCATCAAAATTGAATTAATGGACGGATTGCTTTCATGATGAAAATCGACGTTCTCTCTTTGTTTCCGGAAATGTTTGAAGGTGTACTTCATTCTTCTATCATGAAAAAAGCACAAGAACAACAAGCTGCATCGTTTAAAGTCACGGATTTTCGTGACTACTCAACAAACAAACATAAAAAAGTAGATGATTACCCATACGGGGGCGGAGCGGGAATGGTATTAAAACCCGAACCTCTCTTTGCGGCAGTAGAAGCCGTCACTAAAACAAGTAGTAGTAAGCCTCGCGTGATCTTAATGTGTCCGCAAGGCGAACGATTCACGCAGAGGAAAGCAGAAGAACTTGCGAAAGAGCAACATCTAGTTTTCATCTGTGGTCATTATGAAGGATATGATGAGAGAATACGTGAACATTTGGTTACGGATGAAATCTCACTCGGTGACTTTGTATTGACGGGTGGGGAAGTGGCTTCGATGGCCATCATTGATAGTGTAGTACGGTTACTCCCTGACGTTCTAGGTAACAACCAGTCGGCTGTCCACGACTCGTTTTCAACGGGAATACTGGAACATCCACAATACACTCGCCCAGCAACTTTCAACGGCCTTGAAGTGCCTCCTGTGCTGTTGTCGGGCAATCATGCCGAGATTGAAAAGTGGAGAGAAGAGCAAGCCTTCCTTCGAACGGCACAACGACGTCCCGAATTATTACAAGAAGCACCATTAACAGATCATCAAAAAGAACTTTATCAGCAATGGGTACAAAAAAGAGACTAAATTTGCTTGATTCGTTAACTAGCCTGTGCTATGATTTATAAAGCGCTTTTTAAGAGCGCCTATTTTACTGTTGTTCCGCTGCAAAGCAAAACGTGCAAGAGCATCAGAAAAGAAGGAGAGAAAAACATGCAAAAACTAATTGCAGATATTACAAAAGATCAGTTACGCACTGAACACCCTTCATTCCGTCCTGGCGATACACTTCGCTTGCACGTGAAGATCATTGAGGGAACTCGTGAGCGTATCCAGTTATTCGAAGGTATTGTTATCAAACGTCGCGGTGGCGGGATCAGCGAAACTTTCACTGTACGTAAAATTTCAAACGGTGTTGGCGTAGAGCGTACATTCCCATTACACACACCTAAGCTAGCTCAAATTGAAGTAACTCGTCGCGGTAAAGTTCGTCGTGCGAAGCTGTACTACCTACGTAAACTACGTGGTAAAGCAGCACGTATTAAAGAACTCCGCTAATAAGATAAACAGAAACGAAGGGGGCCTTGTACTTGGCCTCCTTTCTTTTTGCTCAGAAAGACAATTGGCTGTACAATAATACCAGACAGGGCAGGAGGCTAGATTGATGGAAGAGAAAAAAACGAGAAGTGAAGGATTAGAATGGATTAAAGCATTGTTAATAGCGTTTGGATTAGCCGCCATTATTCGTATCTTTTTATTCACGCCAATCGTCGTTGACGGTATTTCCATGATGCCAACGTTGGAACATGGAGACCGCATGATCGTGAATAAAATCGGTTATACGATTGGTGAACCACATCGTTTTGATATTGTAGTATTCCATGCACCTGAGCAGAAAGATTATATTAAACGTGTAATTGGTCTGCCGGGAGATACAGTGGAGTATAGAGATGATGTACTTTATGTAAATGATGAACCATATGAAGAGCCGTACCTCGATCAATACAAATCGGAAGTGCAGGATGGTACGCTGACGGAAGATTTCACACTGCAGGATGTGCCGCAAATCGAGGCGGAAACAGTGCCTGAAGATCACATATTTGTAATGGGTGATAACCGTCGGAAAAGTAAAGATTCTAGACATATTGGTGCAGTATCAATCGATGAAGTCATCGGCAGTACCAGTGTGGTATTCTGGCCGATTAAAGACTTCGGTCTTGTGAAATAACGAAAGGAGACGATTCGAATGGCTATTCAATGGTTTCCGGGCCATATGGCGAAAGCGAGACGAGAAGTCTCAGAAAAACTAAAGTTAGTGGATATAGTATTCGAGTTAATTGATGCTAGACTGCCGCTTTCATCACGTAATCCTATGATAGACGAAGTTACACAGCAGAAACCGAGATTGCTTATTTTGAATAAGATGGACTTAGCGGATGAAGTGCAAACTAAACGTTGGATTGCCTATTTTGAACAGCAAGGTTTACGCACTGTTGCGATCAACTCATTTGAAGGTAAAGGTATCCAAACAGTTACCAAAGCTGCTAAAGAAATCTTGCAGCCAAAATTTGACCGCATGAAGCAGCGAGGAATACGTCCTGGAGCAATCCGAGCAATGATTGTCGGCATTCCTAACGTCGGAAAATCTACGCTGATTAACCGATTAGCGAAGAAAAACATCGCGAAAACAGGAAACAAGCCTGGTGTAACCAAAGCGCAACAATGGATTAAATTCGGGAAAGAACTGGAGCTTTTGGATACACCAGGAGTACTGTGGCCGAAGTTTGAAGACCAGCGAGTAGGTTATAAGTTGGCGTTAACAGGTGCAATCAAGGACTCCATATTGAATATGGAGGAGCTCGCAGTATATGGACTTCAGTTTTTAGAGACGCATTATCCTGAAAGATTGGCACAGCGCTATGAAATGACAACAGTGGGTGATAATATTCAATCATTGTTCGATAAAATCGGCGAACGTCGAAAAGTATATACTGTAGGCGGAGAAATTGACTATGATAAAGTAGCAGAAATGATCGTACAAGATATCCGCGACCAGCAAGTAGGCAAATTAACATTCGATTTCCCAGAAGAATTCGAATGACTAGACGCAACGGTTTGGAACTCTGTTTCCGAACCGTTGCTTTTTTGTCGAAAAAATCATGTAGGAACCGATATAATACATAGACAATCATATTTCAGATGGACAGGTGAAGAAATTGACAACGATCCAGCAAATAAAAGATCAATTACTAGAGTTACAAGAACCAAATGAGTGGCTTACGGAACTGGAAGCTGACACTAGAAAAGGTGTCCAACAAGCGATTAATCAATGGCGTGCTCGATATGATAAAAAACAAGCACTTATTCAAGAATTTCAAAAGAAAATAGCTTTTGATAATTCATATGGATCCTCACGGGTTTTATTGGTGGCGGGAATTGACGAAGCGGGAAGAGGGCCTTTGGCGGGGCCGGTAGTTACAGCTGCGGTTATACTACCTGATGATTGCTCTGCCCTTATCGGACTGGACGATTCGAAAAAAGTATCTAAAGAGAAAAGGCAAGCATTTGCTCGACTGATTAAAGAACAGGCTATGGCGTACGCAATACATGTGCAGCCTGCTAAAGTAATAGATGAATTGAATATATACCAAGCAACAAAGCAGTCGATGGAGATGGCTATAAGTGAACTGAAGATAGCGCCACATGCAGTTTTAGCAGATGCAATGAATCTGCACACGGCGTGCCCGTGTTACTCCATCGTAAAAGGTGATGAAAAAAGTTTATCTATCGCAGCTGCCTCTATATTAGCTAAAACAACTCGTGATGCGCTAATGAATGATTTGCATGAGGAATTTCCTTGGTATGCATTTAATGAGAATGCGGGATATGGAACAGCGAAACATTTACAAGGACTTGAAACGCATGGATTTTGTGAACATCATCGCAAATCATTCGAGCCGATCAAAACGATGTGGAGGAATCGACAATGAATTTAAATTCATTATCCGCTTCATCTGCAAGAGCTACTGAAACTCAACCGCTTTCACTTAAAGAAGGACAGATGATACACGGAAAGATCACGCAATTATTTCCTGGTCAAATGGCGCAAGTACAAATCGGGAATCAGCAGTTGTATGCAAAATTGGAAGTGCCTATGCAGGCAGGAGATAATTATTACTTCAAGGTCAACGGTACTGAACCTGAATTACAGTTACAAGTCATTTCCGGTCCAGTGCGTGGAGGAGAAGGCCAGTCAGCTCAACTGACCCAGTTAATGGAGTCATTAAATTTACCTAAAACAAAAGAAATGAAAGATGTACTCGCGACAATTATCAAGCAAAGAATTCCTATGACATTAGAAAATATGCTTGAAGCTGTCAATCTACTGAAAACGTTGCCCGAGGGAATGAAAGCAGAGGCGCTAGCAACGCTTGGAAAAATCGCTGAAGCAAGGCTACCTTTCACGCCCGCTATATTTCAATCGCTTCTACAAGCTCAGACGGGCACGATTGCGCAACAATTCACAACGTTACTAGCTGCCATCCAAAGTGAGCCTAACCTGCCTCCAGCGGTGCGTGAACAGCTTCTGGTGACGATGCAAGCTCTGTCTTCCCCTTTAAGCCAAGTGGTAGGGAAGGAACTGCTTAATCAAAGTGTATCCCAATTACTTAATCCGCAAGCTAGTCAAGCAGATCGGTTAGTAGCGCTGCAGTTATTAAAAAATGCCGATATACTGCCAGCTCGAACATCGTTGGCCAACTTGCCTCAAGTATTGGCTGAGCAGATTACAAAAGTGGATACGCTACCTGCAAATGTTACTAGCAACATGACGCATCAAACAGACGCCAGTAAGGCTATACAGTCTTTAGTAAGTCAATTGAGTCAGACGCCTGTTGCAAATCAACAAACAATAAAAGCTGTTGTGCAAAATATTACGCAGCAATTACCCAATACAACACTTCCGGAACCTGTAAAAAACGCGTTGCAAACTGTGATTAATCAGATAACCCAACAACCGATGACAGATCGTGCTAAAGCTACTGTCGTTGAACAATTTAGTAAAGTATTTACGCAAGTTACTGCAACACAAGCAACTGCGCTGTCAGCACTCCCTCACACAGCGCTAGTTGACCAACTTAATCAGATATGGGTACAACAAGCGAACAGGCAGGAAACAGCTGATCTGGCATTGCAACAACAAACTGTTATGAAGGAAGTACAACAGTCAGTATCTTCGCTATTAGTACCACATGATAAAGCAAATGAGGCAATTCGTGTATTAATGCAAACGGCTGAAAAGTCAGATAATAGTCAAGTGAAACAACTAATTCAGACGGCTGAAGCTCAAGTATCACAGACGATAAATGGAGCTGTCATGAAAGAAGCTATAAAACATGTATTCAGTACATTAGGTGTGAATTACGAAGCCATGCTCTTAGGAAAAGAGCCTGATGTAGCCAATTTGGCGAGCGCATTAAAACCTCAATTGCTAGCCATGCTACAAGATCCATCGCTTTCACCGACACTGCGTGATGCCGCGGAGACAATGGTGCTTCGCATGAATGGAACCCTACTCCAATCAGGTGAGACAGGCACGCAACAACAGCTGATCATGCAACTGCCAATTGAAATGTTTGGTAAGAATATCGATGCTACGTTGCAATGGAATAGCCGCATGAAAGAAGATGGAAAAATAGATCCGGCTTTTGCACGGATATTATTTTATTTAGAATTGGAATCACTGTCGACAACATTAGTTGATATGCATGTGCAAAATAAAGTGGTAAATTTGACGATTTTTAATGATGAACCTTCCTTGAAAACAAACGGACCAACTTTTCAAGATGTATTAAAAGAAGGCCTCGAAGGAGTAGGTTACAAACTATCAGGAGTTATGTTTAAAGCATTCACAGCAAAACAGCAAAACAGCAAAAAAACAGCTGGCACCTTCCAATCGGATGAGGGAGGAGTAGATTACAGAATATGAAAAAAGAACAACGTTTCACAAGAAAAGAAGCCGTTGCACTGTCCTACGACCCTGAAGTATCAGATGCCCCGAAAGTAATAGCCAAAGGGAAAGGGAAAATCGCTGAAAATATTCTTGAGCGAGCGCAAGAACATGCTATTCCTGTGCAGGAAGATCCAAGTCTGCTGGAATTACTTGGTCAATTAAATGTCAACGAAACGATACCTGAAGAACTATACCAAGCCGTATCGGAAGTGTTCGCTTATATATATCGTTTAGATCGTGAAAAAAGTAGTATGAAATAAGAGTGCTTTTAAATTGTTGGAAATTAAAGAATTTTGTTTTACAATAGCGATTCATGGACAATGTGTGACGGTTTGATTACAATAAAGCAGTAGTTGAACTTCAAGCAATTGTAAATCGAATGGAGGCAGTACGTATGAACATCCATGAATATCAAGGGAAGCAGCTATTGAGAGATTATGGAGTGGCTGTTTCGAAAGGCCGTGTCGCATTTTCACCGAAAGAAGCAATGACAATCGCGAAGGAAATCGGTACAGAGCCTATTGTGGTAAAAGCGCAAATACATGCGGGTGGACGTGGTAAAGCAGGCGGAGTCAAGATTGTGAAAACGCTTGATGAAGTACGTTCAGTAGCAGCTGATTTAATCGGTACGCAACTTGTAACACACCAGACCGGTCCTAAAGGACAAGAAGTGAAACGTCTTCTTGTTGAAGAAGGGATCGATATCGAAAAAGAATTCTATATTGGCCTTGTCGTTGACCGGGCAACAGATCGTGTAACATTGATGGGTTCAGCTGAAGGTGGCGTGGAAATCGAAGAAGTGGCAGAACATAGCCCTGAAAAGATTTTCTATGAAGTAATAGATCCGGTAGTTGGTTTGGTTCCTTTCCAAGCACGTCGTATGGCGTTCAATATGGAGATTCCAAGCAATCTTATCAATAAAGCCGTAAGCTTTTTCTTAGGTTTATATAAAGTATTCAGTGAAAAAGATGCATCAATCGTTGAAATTAATCCGCTTGTCGTAACAAAAGATGATCGTGTACTTGCATTGGACGCGAAATTCAACTTTGACGATAACGCTACATTCCGTCATAAAGACATTATGGAATTACGTGACTATGATGAAGAGGATCCGAAAGAAATTGAAGCATCCAAGCATGACTTGAGCTATATTTCTCTAGACGGAAATATCGGTTGCATGGTAAATGGAGCCGGTTTAGCGATGGCGACAATGGACACAATTCATTTCTATGGCGGAGAACCCGCTAACTTCTTGGATGTTGGGGGCGGCGCAAAGAAAGAAAAAGTAGCAGCTGCTTTCAAGATTATTTTATCTGATCCAAAAGTAAAAGGTATTTTTGTTAATATCTTTGGTGGAATCATGAAATGTGACGTAATTGCTGAAGGTGTAATTGAAGCTGCTAAAGAAGTAGGGCTTCAAGTACCACTTGTCGTACGTCTTGAAGGAACGAATGTAGAACGCGGGAAAGCCTTGCTGAAAGAATCCGGCATCAATATTGTAGCAGCGGATTCCATGGCAGAAGGCGCGGAAAAAATCGTCGAGTTGATAGGATAAGAAAGGCAGGTACAAATCATGAGTATTTATGTAAATAAAGATACAAAAGTCATTGTACAAGGAATTACAGGTTCCACTGCCCTGTTCCATACACAGCAAATGTTGGAATATGGTACGAAAATTGTCGCTGGCGTAACGCCTGGTAAAGGCGGTCAGACAGTGGAAGGCGTGCCGGTATTTGACACTGTGGAAGAAGCAGTTAAGGAAACAGGCGCAACTGTTTCCATTATCTATGTTCCTGCACCATTTGCAGCGGATGCAATTATGGAAGGCGTAGATGCTGAACTGGAAATGACGATCTGTATTACAGAGCATATTCCTGTTCTAGATATGATTAAAGTAAAGCGTTATATGGAGGGCAAAAATACTCGTTTGATCGGTCCAAACTGTCCAGGTGTCATCACTGCAGATGAGACGAAGATCGGTATTATGCCAGGCTATATTCATACAAAAGGGCATGTGGGCGTAGTTTCTCGTTCAGGTACACTAACATATGAAGCGGTTCATCAGTTGACACAAGAAGGAATTGGTCAAACTACGGCTGTCGGAATTGGTGGAGACCCGGTAAACGGCACGAACTTTATCGATGTCTTGAAAGCATTCAATGAAGATCCAGAGACATATGCAGTAGTCATGATCGGTGAGATTGGTGGTACTGCAGAAGAAGAAGCAGCCACTTGGATTAAAGAAAATATGACGAAGCCTGTAGTTGGCTTTATCGGAGGTCAAACTGCACCCGAAGGTAAGCGTATGGGACACGCAGGCGCTATAATTTCCGGAGGTAAAGGTACAGCTGCTGATAAAATCGAAGCTCTACAAGCAGCGGACGTTCAAGTTGCAGAGACACCTTCTGTCATAGGTGAAACATTAATCAAAGTCCTGAAAGAAAAAGGACTATACGAGAAATGTAAAACGAAGTAAACTGAAAGGAGTAGCTTAATTGCTGCTCCTTTTTTCGTGCTCATGCTTGTAGTGTCGAACAGAGGAGAGTTCGATGCTATATACTAATCAGCAACTACATTTACTGAACATACATTATATCCATCCAGTACCCTTTAATCGTTTTATGAATCTATTACAAGAGAACCCTTCATTAGAAGATTTGCACTCTTACTCCGCTCTTCAATGGTCACATATTTTTAATTTACCTGCAGAAAAAATGGAACAGTTTCCAGTGAAATATCAAGAAATTTCATGTCTTCCTATAGTGGAAATGCTGAGAAAAAACGATTGTATCCCTATTACTTATTTTCATTCAAATTACCCGGAAGAATTAAAACAATTATGTGATCCGCCTGCTGTTCTTTATACTAAAGGCAATAATCTTTTATTAAAAAAACGTCCGCGGGTTGGAATAATTGGTTCCCGTAAAGCTACGAACTATTCCAAAAAGGCGTTGGAATTTATTGTGCCACCACTGGTCGATCATCATATCCCAATTGTCTCAGGCTTAGCAGATGGAGCAGACACGATGGCACATCAAGCTGCTATCAAGTATGGCGGGGAGACAATTGGCGTTTTAGGTCATGGATTTTCTCATATGTATCCGAAAAAGAATCAAAAAATTGCTGAAGAAATTGCGGAAAATCATTTACTTGTGACAGAGTATCCACCATACTTTGCACCTGCCAAATGGACATTTCCTATGCGCAATCGGATTATCAGTGGCTTGTCCAATGCGCTAGTCATTACAGAGTCTGTCGAAAGAAGTGGAACGATGAGTACGGTAGAGCATGCTCTTGACCATGGAAAAGAAATATTTGCAGTACCTGGCTCCATAGATTCTGCTCTATCAGCGGGTCCAAATAAGCTATTGGATGAAGGGGCTAAGCCGTTGTGGAGTGGTTATCAGATTATTGATTCTTTACTATAAATCGGCCTATCCTCTTTTTGGCAGATGTTTAAAAGGTTGCATTATCTTGAAAACTGTTATACATTTTGCAACAGATATTCTTTTGCTGAATAAATATAAAGAAATCTCTCTGAGGAGGGAACGATATGGCAGATTACTTAGTAATAGTGGAATCGCCTGCTAAAGCGAAAACGATTGAACGTTACTTAGGAAAGAAGTATAAAGTTAGTGCATCACTTGGTCATTTACGTGATTTACCCCGAAGTCAAATGGGTGTAGATACCGAAAATAATTATGAACCGAAGTATATTACGATCCGAGGAAAAGGACCAATTCTTCAAGATTTAAAAAAAGAAGCAAAAAAAGCAAAGAAAATTTTTCTTGCAGCTGACCCGGATCGCGAAGGGGAAGCAATAGCTTGGCATTTATCACATCAATTAGGTGTAGATATCGAAACTGATTGCCGCGTGGTCTTCAATGAAATTACAAAAGAAGCAATAAAGGAATCATTTAAACATCCTCGTCCTATTAACATGGATTTAGTGGACGCGCAGCAAGCGAGAAGGATCTTGGATAGATTAGTAGGCTATAACATTAGCCCGATCCTGTGGAAGAAAGTAAAGAAAGGTCTATCCGCAGGGCGTGTGCAATCCGTTGCTTTACGTTTGATCATTGATCGGGAAAATGAAATCAATGCATTTGAACCAGAAGAGTACTGGTCCATTACTTCACAGTTCACTAAAGATGACAAAACTTTTGAAGCGCAATTTTATGGCGATGCTGCAGAAAAAGTGAAACTGACGAATGAAGAGCAAGTGGAGAAAATCGTCAATTCAATAAAGCCAGACGAGTTTGAAGTATCAAAAGTAGTGAAAAAAGAACGTAAACGTAATCCGGCGTTGCCGTTCACAACATCATCCCTTCAGCAAGAGGCGGCACGTAAGCTGAATTTCCGTGCGAGGAAAACGATGATGCTTGCACAACAATTATATGAAGGAATTGCGATCGGAAAAGAAGGTACAGTTGGTTTGATTACTTATATGCGTACCGACTCGACGAGAATCTCTGATACCGCAAAAGAAGAAGTGAGATCTTTCATTCACACGATGTACGGTGAAGAATTCATTTCAACTAGTACGAAGAAGACCAAAGCTAAAGCAAAGACACAGGATGCACACGAAGCAGTGAGGCCGACATCTGCTATGCGACCACCCGATGCGATGAAAGCGTTCTTAACAAGAGACCAACATCGTCTATATAAATTGATTTGGGAACGTCTTGTTGCAAGTCAAATGGCACCAGCTGTTTTGGATACTGTCACTGCTGATTTCTTAAATGGAGATATCCGTTTCAGAGCATCAGGATCTCAAGTGAAATTCCCAGGGTTTATGAAAGTTTATATCGAAGGCAATGATGATCAACAAGAAGAAAAAGAGAATATTCTACCACCTCTTGAAGAGGGCGAGCGTATTAAATACGCAGAGGTGGATCCGAAACAGCACTTCACACAACCGCCACCAAGATATTCGGAGGCGCGTTTAGTGAAGACACTCGAGGAGTTGGGAATAGGAAGACCTTCTACGTACGCACCAACACTTGATACCATTCAAAAGCGTGGCTATGTCACACTGGATGCCAAACGGTTTATTCCAACAGAACTTGGAGGCATCGTCCATCAAGCGGTGAATCAATACTTCCCTGATATCATTGATATCGAATTTACGAGACAGATGGAACAGCGTCTCGACCATGTAGAAGAAGGCACGATTGAATGGCGTACAGTAATCGATGATTTCTATCGCGATTTCGAAAAGCACGTAGAAGTAGCCGATGCCGAAATGGAAAAGATTGAAATCAAAGATGAACCAGCAGGTGAAGATTGTGAGAAATGTGAATCTCCGATGGTCTATAAAATGGGGCGCTACGGAAAATTCATGGCTTGCTCCAACTTCCCAGACTGTCGTAATACGAAGGCCATTATCAAACCAATCGGTGTGAAATGTCCAAAGTGTAAAGAAGGCGAAGTTGTCGAGCGTAAGAGTAAGACGAAGAGAATCTTCTTCGGTTGTGATCAATATCCAGAATGTGACTATGTTTCATGGGATAAACCGATCTCAAGACCATGTCCGAAATGTCAGCACACAATGGTTGAAAAACGCCTGAAAAAAGGTGTTCAAATCCAATGTACTGAATGTGATTATAAAGAAGAACCACAAGGCTAGTACTTGAATGTAATTAAACATAATGAGAAAGAGGTAGTTGTAATGACGCAAATTGTAAATGTGATCGGAGCAGGGTTAGCTGGAAGTGAGGCTGCTTGGCAATTAGCTAATAGGGGTGTTCAAGTAAAACTATTTGAAATGCGTCCTGTGAAGCAAACCCCCGCCCATCATACTGATAAATTTGCGGAGTTAGTATGTAGCAACTCGTTACGTGCCAATAACCTGACGAATGCAGTTGGTGTGATCAAAGAAGAGATGCGTCAATTAAATTCATTGATTATCCAAGCCGCGGATGATTGCGCGGTACCTGCTGGCGGTGCGCTTGCAGTAGATCGTCACGAATTCGCAGGCAACGTCACTGAAAAAGTCCGGAATCATCCGAATATAGAAGTGATCAATGAAGAAGTAGTGAAAGTGCCGGAAGGAATTACGGTAATTGCCTCTGGTCCACTCACATCTCCAGTATTAGCCGAGGAAATACGGCAGCTGACTGGTGAAGATTATTTATACTTCTATGACGCGGCAGCTCCCATCGTAGAAGCTGATTCCATTGATATGGATAAAGTTTATTTGAAGTCACGCTATGATAAAGGTGATGCGGCATATTTAAATTGCCCCATGAACAACGAGGAATTCGAACGATTTTATGAAGCCTTAACCTCAGCTGAAGTTGCTCCTTTAAAGGATTTTGAAAAAGAACTTTACTTTGAAGGGTGTATGCCGATTGAAGAAATGGCGAAGCGCGGTGTGAAAACGATGTTATTCGGTCCGTTAAAACCGGTTGGACTTGAAGATCCGAAGACAGGAAAAGAGCCAAAAGCGGTTATACAATTACGACAGGATAACGCAGCGGGCACATTATACAACCTGGTAGGATTTCAGACACATCTAAAATGGGGAGCACAAAAAGAAGTATTGAAACTGATACCAGGATTGGAAAATGTGGATATCGTGCGCTATGGTGTGATGCATCGTAATACATTTATCAACTCACCTAGAGTATTGAACTGCACATATCAACTTAAATCACAGCCGACCATTCTTTTTGCGGGACAAGTAACAGGTGTAGAAGGCTATGTTGAATCAGCAGGGTCAGGATTGATTGCGGGTATTAATGCAGCACAATTGGCAAAAGGCGAGAAGCCGGTCCGTTTTCCAAGAGAAACAGCTCTTGGCAGCATGGCACGTTATATCACAGAGGCTGATCCAAATAACTTCCAGCCGATTAACATCAATTTCGGATTATTCCCTGAGCTGAATAGGCGATATAGAACAAAAGCGGAACGAGCAAACAAACATGCGACACGCGCATTGGATGCTTTACAAGAATTTAAATCAACGACAAACATATGACAGAAATCGGACTGAAGATCGAACTCCATCTAATCGGAGTTCGATCTTCAGTTTTTTAGTTGTAGTAGCAATATGCAACTTCCTAATAGATATAACGTCTTATATTTTGGAAGAAGTAATGGTGGATAGGATGAAGAATTCCTTAGCTGTTAAAGTAATTTGACTGTTATGTGACGGAAATAGTTCATAAATCTAAAAATAATCAATAACCAGTTTTTCAAAGTTGCCCAAAATTCCTTGCTAATGTATAGTGTTTTATGGACAACATTCGGCTTTGATAGTTTATTTCGAACTGTATGTAATCAATAATCTTGCGAATCTTTAAGTGCACGTTGTACGATGATAAATTCGTATCGAGGTGATAAAATGATTCCTGAAATAAAAAAATTGGTAGAAGAATATGTATCTTATATTCGACTAGAGAAAAACTACTCATCCTACACGGTCGCGGAGTATGAAAAAGATCTTCGGGATTTTTTATTATTTCTACAACAAGAGGGAATCGAGAAATTGGAAGACGTCGACTACCCCGTAGCTAGATTGTATATTACACGATTATATGATCGTTCTTATGCGAGAACTAGTATTTCCAGGAAAATATCAGCCATCCGCTCATTTTATACATTCATGAATGCTCGATACGGGATTGAAGATCAAGCATTTCGATTATTGTATCATCCGAAGCAAGAAGAACGCCTTCCTGCTTTTTTCTATCAGCAAGAACTGGAAAAGCTTTTTGAAGTCACGATAGGGGAAGACTTCCGCTCTTTGCGAGATCGTGCTTTACTTGAGTTGCTTTATGCGACAGGGATCCGTGTCGGTGAATTAGTAGAAATCGAAGTGCAAGATGTGGATCATTATTTAGGAATTGTGAAAGTAATGGGTAAAGGACGAAAAGAACGATTTGTGCCATTCGGGAGTTTTGCAGAGGGAGCGTTGCAAAACTATATAGACAGTAGTCGTCCACAATTGATGAAGCAAAAGAAGCATACAAAATTATTCGTCAATCTGCGTGGAGACCCTTTGACGGATCGCGGTGTGCGCTATGTATTAGATGATTTAATGGAGAAAGCGTCTCTACATACAAATATTACACCACATATGATCCGGCATACGTTTGCGACACATTTGCTTGGGGCCGGAGCAGATCTTCGGTCCGTACAAGAACTGCTGGGACATAGCCATCTATCGTCAACTCAGGTCTATACCCATATCACAAATGAACACTTACGCCAGACTTATTTACAAACGCACCCTCGTGCTTAGGAGGAACTATAATGAAATTTCATGCAACAACGATATTTGCTATTCATCATAATGGGCAATGCGCTATGTCAGGTGATGGGCAAGTGACGATGGGCGAGTCGGTCGTCATGAAGCACACAGCGAAGAAAGTCCGTAGATTATTTAACGGCAAAGTCTTAGCTGGTTTTGCAGGTTCTGTAGCGGATGCTTTTACGCTATTTGACTTATTTGAAGCTAAACTCAATGAATACGATGGAAATCTTCAGCGAGCGTCAGTTGAACTTGCTAAAGAATGGCGTGGAGATCGTATCCTGCGTAAATTAGAAGCATTGTTACTTGTTATGGACGAAAATACGCTATTACTTGTCTCAGGTACTGGCGAAGTAATAGAGCCGGATGACGGGGTATTAGCAATCGGTTCCGGAGGTAATTACGCACTAGCGGCCGGGCGTGCACTGAAGAAGCACAGCAGTGAATTGACAGCGAAAGAAATTGCTGAAATCTCACTTGAGACAGCTGCTGATATTTGTGTGTTCACCAATCATAATATTATCGTGGAGGTGCTTTAAGTGATGAAGCAAGAGATGACTCCTAAAGCGCTCACAGCGTATTTAAATCGTTATATTATTGGGCAAGAAAAAGCGAAAAAGGCAGTTGCTGTTGCTATGCGTAATCGTTATCGCCGTATGCAGTTGACTGCTGAAGAACAAGAAGAAGTTATTCCGAAAAACATTTTGATGATTGGACCTACAGGTGTCGGAAAAACAGAAATTGCACGAAGAATTGCCAAGTTGATTCATGCGCCTTTCGTAAAAGTAGAAGCGACAAAGTTTACGGAAGTCGGATATGTAGGACGAGATGTTGAATCAATGATTCGTGATTTAACTGAAGTCGGAGTACGTATGGTGAAAGAGGATATGCGTGAAGCGGTTAAAAAGCAGTCTCAAAAGTTAGCGGAAGAACGTTTAGTAAAATTACTAGTACCTGAAGCGAAAAAAAATACAGAAGGTCAAAATCCCTTTGAAATGTTTTTCGGTCAAAAGACACAGCCAGAACCCGAACAAACAGAAGATCAAGCCGAGATTAGACGAAAGCGTTCAGACATCGCTGAACAACTTGCAAATGGTCAAATTGAAGACAAGATGGTGACAGTAGACGTGCAAGCGCAACAACCATCTTTATTCGATGCGTTGCAAGGCTCTGGTATGGATCAAATGTCGGGTATGCAAGACGCTTTATCTTCACTTATGCCAAAGAAGAAAGTTCAGCGTCGCATGAAAGTCAAGGATGCGAGAATTGTACTGGAAGCGGAAGAAGCGGATAAGTTAATTGATCAAGATGAAGTGGCACGTAAAGGAATTGAGTTAACGGAACAAGCGGGAATTATTTTTCTTGATGAAATGGATAAAATCGCAAGTAGCAATCAAAAGTCTTCAGGTGAAGTGTCTCGTGAAGGTGTACAACGTGATATTCTGCCAATCGTCGAAGGTTCTACGGTTACAACAAAGTATGGTGCTGTTAAGACCGATTATATTTTGTTCATTGCCGCAGGAGCATTCCATATGTCGAAACCGTCTGATATTATTCCGGAGTTACAAGGTAGATTCCCAATTCGTGTAGAATTAGACAAATTGACAAAAGATGATTTTGAGCGCATACTGCGAGAACCGGATTTTTCTTTATTAAAACAATATGAACGACTTCTTGCGACAGAAGAAGTTGAAATTCAATTTACGGATGAAGCAATCAGTAAGCTGGCTGAAATTGCATTTGAAGTTAATAATGAAACAGAAAATATAGGTGCAAGAAGATTGCATACGATTTTAGAAAAGTTGCTAGAAGATTTATCATTCGAAGCGGCAGAAATCGGACCTGCATCAATTAAGATTACACCAGCATATGTGGATGAAAAGCTGGATGGAATTGTAAAGAACAAAGATTTGTCACAATTTATTCTATAAGGAAGTCGTAACAGTTTATTTAATGATTGAAAACCTTTAGAATATTCATTAAAGTCTGAAGAAAACCTTGAGGAGGAACAATAAAGATGAGTTTATTAGTAAAAACAAGAAAAATTAATGCAATGTTACAAGAAGGTGCAGGCGGTCCTGTTAACTTTAAAGAGATGGCAGAAGAGCTAAGTGAAGTAATTGATTGTAACGCGTTTATCGTAAGTAGAAGAGGTAAATTACTTGGTTTAGAAATCCATCATCAAATTGACAATGAACGCATGAAGAAAATGTTCGAAGATCGTAAATTCCCTGAAGAGTATACGAACCGGTTGTTCCAGATTAGTGAAACGTCTCCAAATATCGATATCGAGAGTGAACATACTGTATTCCCTATCGAAAACAAAGAATTATTCCAAGAAGGTTTAACTACAATCGTTCCAATCATCGGCGGTGGCGAACGCTTAGGTACTCTAATTCTTGCACGACTAAAAGAAGGATTTACAGAAGATGATCTAATCCTTGCTGAATATGGTGCGACAGTAGTAGGTATGGAAATTTTACGTGAAAAATCAGAGGAAATTGAACATGAAGCACGCAGTAAAGCGGTTGTGCAAATGGCGATTAACTCATTATCTTACAGTGAGCATGAAGCAATCGAACATATCTTCAAAGAGTTAGACGGAAATGAAGGTTTGCTTGTAGCTTCTAAAATCGCTGATCGTGTTGGAATTACACGTTCAGTAATCGTCAATGCACTTCGTAAACTTGAAAGTGCTGGTGTCATTGAATCACGTTCTTTAGGAATGAAAGGTACGTATATTAAAGTATTGAACGATAAATTCCTAGGAGAGCTTGAGAAACACAATTCATAAAACAAAATACTATTCAAATTCAAAACTGTTTAGAAACTGAAGGAACTTCCGTTATTGCGGATTTTCTTCAGTTTTTTTATTGAAATGATATCTTTTTGGTCGTGCCGAACTAATCTTATGTTATATACATGAAAAACAGGGAATACTAATTATATTAGGAATAATGTGAAGTAGATGGATATAAGTGAGAGAATACCGTGCAATCGATATAGTAATTCAATTACACTGCATATTAATTTTTGATTAAATAACTCATATTAAAATTAAAGAATTCCTTATTCATTACATAATAAATAAATTTATATGATACTAAGTAATTAGTGTTAATGTATAGACTAATCTGAATTACTGTAGGTGGTTATTTTATACTATATTTTTATTTAGAAAACATTGGACAAAAATCATTAGTCTCAGCTACAATAGAGTAGTAGAATACTAAAAAACGACCTATTTAGACAAAAATAGTATTAAAGAGTAGTATGACCTAAGAAATTTTTAAGAAAAACCGCGAAAAATGGGTTAAATGAGGGAAAGGTGGGGAAACGATGGAGATTTATAGTGGTACCATCAACCTGCTTGAAAAAGGATTGAATTATTCATCTGCGAAAGGTAAAGCAATTTCGCAAAATATAGCGAATGTAGACACACCTAACTATAAAACTAAGAACGTCAATTTTAAAGAAGTGTTTTCTAATGAGAAAAGTAAGGGTCTAGAAGCGTACAAGACTGACTCGAGGCATGTAGACTTTATGCATTCCACGGCAAGTAAAACATTTGATATATCTAATTTGCGTTATCGACAAGATCGCAATGGTGTTGATATGGATAAAGAACAAGCGGATTTAGCTGCCAATCAAATATATAACTCCGCTTTAATAGAACGATTAAATGGGAAATTTAATTCTCTACAAAGTGTTATAAAAGGAGGACGTTGATTATGAGTATATTTCATAGTCTGAACGTATCGGCTTCTGCATTAACTGCTCAACGCCTACGTATGGATGTCATATCTTCCAATATGGCCAATGTCGATTCAACTCGAGGAAAGCAAGTTGATGGGGAGTGGCAGCCGTATAGAAGGAAAACTGTCACATTACAACCGAAAGAAGGACAGTTCTCTTCATTTTTGCAAGCTGCAAAAGGAGTTCACTCACACGGTAACGCAGGAAATGGAGTGGTTGTAACACGTGTGAAGGAAGATCAGGAGACGCCGTTCAAAATGGTATTTGATCCCTCTCATCCAGATGCGAATGAAGAAGGTTATGTAGAAATGCCAAATATCGATCCTTTGCGTGAAATGATTGATTTAATGTCTGCAACGAGATCGTATGAAGCAAATGTAACCACGTTAAATGCAAATAAATCTATGTTGATGAAAGCATTAGAGATTGGAAGATAAAGTAGCACTATTTAAATAGGAGTGAACTAGATGGCCATACAATCAATTACAGGGGCTATGCCCGCCATGTCGATTCAGCAACCTGAAGTGAAAACACAAAGAACACCTTTTGAAGCCCAGCAGAATTTCTCAGCAATGTTAAACAATGCGATTCATCAAGTAGATCAAACGCAAAGGGTCTCAGATACTATGACGACGAAACTTGTCAAAGGTGAAGATGTCGATTTGCATAATGTGATGATCTCGGCACAAAAAGCAAGTGTTGCTTTAAATGCAACAGTAGAAATGCGCAATAAAGTGGTAGAAGCATACCAAGAAATCATTAGAATGCCTGTCTAACAGATAGAAAGCACTAGGTGGAAAGTGATTAAGCCTAGTGAGGCTGACCGGGGGATTAGAATGAAAGAAAGATTGACAAAGCTCAGAGCGGATCTCAAAGCTTTCTGGGAGAGTCGAACAAAAAACCAAAAAACTATTTATATAGCGACAGCGACCGGCATGATTATATTGGCGGTTTTTTTAACAGTGACTATGTCGCGCACTACATATGTAACGCTTTATTCAGAAGTGTCACCATCTGAAATTGGACGGATAAAAGAAGTCCTGGATGGTCAGGGGGTACCTTATCTAGTGGAGCCAGGAGGTACTGCAATATCAGTGCCTGAAAAACAATTGGATAATCTACGTGTATCGCTAGCGGCTGAAGGTTTCCCGGATTCCGGTCTGATCGATTATTCCTTCTTCTCGGATAATGCTGGCTTTGGTACTACGGATAATGAATTTAATATGATTAAGCTCGCTGCGATGCAAACAGAATTAGCAAATCTAATAAAGGGTATAGAAGGTATTAAGGACGCAAAAGTAATGCTTACATTACCGACAGAGGGTATTTTTGTAAATGACACGACGTCAGAAGCTAGTGCAGCGATTATGTTGAAGACAAATCCCGGACAAAACTTTTCAGAACAACAAATTACATCACTTTATAATCTAGTCTCAAAAAGCTTGCCTAATCTATCTAATGAAAATATCGTCATCCAGAACCAATATTTTGAGTACATTGATCTAAAAGATTCAGGAAATTCTTATGGAGCAAGTGTGACTGATCAAATGGGTGTAAAAAAAACCATTGAACGTGACTTGCAACGACAAGTTCAAATGATGCTCGGTACGTTGATGGGACAAGATAAAGTAGTTGTATCCGTTACGACAGATATCGACTTTAAGAAAGAACAACGTGAAGAGAATCTGGTTACACCCGTAGATTCGGAGAACATGGAAGGTATTGCATTAAGCGTGCAACGGATAACGGAATCATTCTCAGGTACGAACCCGGCAGTGGGCGGTACACCTGAAGGAGAGGATCCGACTGATAATCGTACTACCTACGTTGAAGGTGAAGGCGGAGACGGAGATTACGAACGGCTCGAAGAAACGATTAATAATGAAGTAAATAGAATTAGAAAAGATATAGTAGAGAGCCCATACAAAATTAGTAATATCGGTATTCAAGTGATGATTGAACCTCCTACTGCGGATGATCCAACTTCATTGGCACCTGAAGTACGACAGGATGTTGAACGTATTTTAGAGACCATTGTACGTACTTCATTGGATACAGAAGTAGCTGGAGAATTAACAGAAGAAATACTAGCCGAAAAAATTGCGGTTTCCGTTCAGCCATTAAAAGGGAAAAATGTGGTCTTTGAAGATGCTAAGACAATTATCCCTTGGTGGGTATATTTGATTGGCGGCGTATTGCTACTCGCAATTATTGTTCTGGTTATACTGTTCTTGCGCAAGAGACGTAATGAAGCAGAAATGGAAGAAGAGTTAGCTGAGGAACATGCTCAGACTCAATTAGATTCAGTACAGGTCGATGACATAAACTTGGAACAAGAGACAGAAGCGACAGCACGCAGAAAACAGCTAGAAAAGATGGCTAAAGATAAACCAGAAGAATTTGCGAAATTATTGCGAACATGGATCACCAAGGAGTAACGGAGGGGTTTAGTTGGTTAAGAAAGATAAAGACATGTCAGGAAAACAAAAAGCTGCTCTTTTGCTTATCTCTTTGGGTCCTGAAGTTTCAGCTTCAATCTATAAGCATTTGAATGAAGAAGAGATTGAGCAACTAACGTTGGAGATTTCGGGTGTGAAAAAAGTAGAGTCCTCTGTAAAGGAAGAGATTATTGAAGAATTTCATAATATTGCTCTTGCGCAGGACTATATTTCTCAAGGTGGTATTGGCTATGCCAAAACAGTACTTGAAAAAGCACTTGGAAAAGACCATGCCCAAGCCATTATTAACCGTCTAACATCTTCACTTCAAGTGCGACCGTTCGATTTTGCAAGACGCGCAGAACCATCACAAATACTAAATTTTATCCAAAATGAACACCCGCAGACAATTGCTTTAATTTTGTCATATTTGGAAGCGGAGCAGGCAGGATTAATCCTGTCACAGCTTCCGCAAGAAATGCAAGCGGATATCGCGAAACGAATAGCGACAATGGAATCGACCTCGCCTGAAGTAATCAGTGAGATAGAAGCAGTACTTGAACGAAAACTATCATCTACTGTTACCCAAGACTTTACTGAAACAGGCGGTGTAGACGCGGTCGTTGAAGTATTGAATGGTGTAGATCGTTCGACGGAGAAAACAATTCTGGATGCTCTTGAAATTCAAGATCCTGAGCTTGCCGAAGAGATTCGTAAAAGAATGTTTGTTTTCGAAGATATTATCACATTGGATAACCGTTCAATACAACGTGTCATCCGTGATTGTGAAAATGAAGATTTGATTTTAGCGATGAAAGTATCTAGTGAAGAAGTGAAAGATATCTTATTCAAGAACATGTCACAACGAATGGCAGAGTCATTCAGGGAAGAAATGGATGTAATGGGACCTGTACGACTTCGTGACGTGGAAGAAGCACAATCCCGCATTGTAGGAATCATCCGCAGACTTGAAGATGCAGGCGAAATCATCATAGCGCGTGGTGGAGGAGATGACATCATTGTCTAATTTGTTTCGGTCCGAGCGAACTGTAATGAATCAACGTCCCACAAAAGCAATTTCGATACGTAATTTGCAATCATTGGAACCTGAAGAAGAAGCGGAAGAGCCGGTTAGTACAGGCATGATGTTCATGGAACGCAATCGTTTGTTACAGGAGATGGAGCAACGTAAAAACATTGTAGATGCCGAAATAAAACAGCGATTGGAACAAGCGGCAGCGGATATCGAATCAATGCATGCAGCTTGGGCAAGGGAAAAAGAAGAATTACAGCAACGAGCATATGACGAGGGATTTCAAGTTGGATTCGATGATGGACGGAATAAAGCTATGGCGGAAATGCGTGAAATGATAGAGGCTGCGAACGAAACTACTACATTATCTTACGAGAACGCTACGCAATATTTAATCAATCAAGAACGAGTGATTTTGGATATCGGTATGAGCTCGGCGGAACGGATTATTAATAAAGTGATAGAAGAAGATGATGAGACATATTTATCGATCGTGCGGAAAGGAATTAAGGAAGCGCAAGAAAGCAAAGAGATAAAACTGTTCGTCTCAATTGAACAGTTTAAAATGGTAACGACACATCGCTCTGAGCTTGCTTCGATCTTTCCACCAGAAACTCCATTCCTTATTTTCGTCAATGAAGATTTCAGTGCAACAGATTGCTTTATCGAAACGAACCATGGCCGAATCGTAGTGAGTGTAGACGAGCAACTGAACGAACTGAAAGAACAATTGGTGAAAATCATGGAAGATGGTGTGTGAATTTGAAAAAAGCTGAAGATCTAATTCCGATTATCCCAAATATCAACACACTGAAAAAGTATGGTCGAGTAATACGGGTTGTTGGATTGCTTATAGAATCAGAAGGTCCTGAGTCATCAATTGGGGATGTATGTTTCATCCATTTGAACATTCCAGAAGGGGGACGTTCCCTCATTCAAGCAGAAGTCGTAGGGTTTAGAGAAGAAATTGTTATGCTAATGCCTTACACAGATATTCGCAATATTTCAAGTGGCTGTCTAGTCGAAACGCTGGGCAAGCCTCTTGAAGTAAAAGTCGGTATGAATTTACTAGGACAAGTCCTGGATTCTTTAGGAAGACCTATTGACTCAAGTCCATTGCCTAAAGGTTTGGCAACTGTTCGCACAGAAAACAGTCCACCAAACGTTTTGACACGTCCTACTATTAATGACAAGTTAGCTGTAGGAGTAAAAGCAATCGATGGGATGTTAACGGTAGGCAGCGGTCAACGTGTAGGGATTTTCGCAGGTTCCGGTGTCGGCAAAAGTACATTGCTCGGGATGATCGCCCGTAATACGGAAGCGGATATCAACGTGATTGCACTTATAGGAGAACGTGGTCGTGAAGTTCGTGAGTTTATCGACAGAGACCTTGGCCCAGAAGGTTTAAAGAAAACAATTGTAGTCGCCGCCACTTCAGATCAGCCAGCACTTATGCGAATTAAAGGTGCTATGACAGCGACAGCGATTGCTGAGTACTTCCGGGATAAAGGGCTGAACGTCATGTTGATGATGGACTCAGTCACACGTGTAGCTATGGCGCAGCGTGAAATTGGTCTAGCGGTCGGGGAACCGCCTGCAACACGGGGATACACACCTTCCGTTTTCGCTATTTTACCTAAGCTTTTGGAACGTAGTGGTACTAATGAAAAAGGTGCTATTACCGCATTTTACACCGTGCTGGTTGATGGTGACGATATGAATGAGCCGATAGCGGATGCTGTTCGAGGAATTCTCGACGGTCATATAGTCTTGGACCGTACGCTTGCCAATAAGGGTCAGTACCCCGCGATTAATATTTTGAAAAGTGTTAGTCGTCTGATGAATCAAATAGCAGATCCTGAACATTTGAAAGCAGCCGCAAAATTACGCGAACTGTATTATGCCTACGATAAATCTGAGGATTTGATTAATATTGGTGCATATAAAAAAGGGACGTCACGTGAAATTGACGAAGCAATTGAATATGAACCGATCATTACCAATTTTCTAAAACAAAAATTTAACGAGAATATTCAATTGGAAGATACGGTAAATGAAATGATCGCGTTAGCTTCTGAAGGAGGAGAGCGCAGATGACTACTTTCTATTATCGTTTTGATAAAGTGCTGAATTTACGTGAACAAGAACGTGATGAAACGGAAATGGCGTATAAAGAAGCGATTGAAGAATTTGAAAAAATTGCAACGCAACTGTATGACCAGATGAAAAAGAAGGAAAATATCTTGGAAGAACAGCAACAACGAATGACTACAGGTTTTTCCATTGATGATTTGCACAGCTACTCCCGATTCATTAACACACTTGATCTATCGATTGATCATATTCAGCAAGAAGTGATGAAGTCTCGTTCGAAAATGAATTGGTATGAATCTCAATTGCTCGAGAAAAATATCGAAGTGAAGAAGTTTGAAAAAATGAAAGAAATCGGGAAACAACAACATAATGTCGAGATGGAACACGTAGAGATAAATCGCATTGACGAACTATCGACAATGAAGTTTCGTTCAAGAGAAGATAGGTGGTAAAGTGGCTAAATTAAATAAGAAAAAAGAGGTTGGAGTATCAATAGACAGGCAAAGTAAAAAGTCTATTGGCTTTTTCCAAATATTGCTCGCATGGATTATCATCCCTCTTATGTTCACGACGGCTGTCGTTCTAATTATAGCCAAAGTAGCAGATGTAAACGTCTTTGATCAGGCGAAAGAGTGGACATCAAAAGTTCCATTACTTGAACAAAAAACACCTGATGAAAAGATCGAGGGTGATCTAATACTGGAAGAACGAGTCATTTCTCTTCAAGCGGAGATTCAAGAAAAAGAAGCGCAATTATTTGAAGTTCAAGATGAGCTCACACAAGTAAAAGATTCGAATGAAACACTAGTGATCGAGAAAGAAAAGCTGAATGAAGAAATCGAGAAATTAAAACTTGCGCAAAGTGAATCGAAGCGTGATTTTAAAGAAATTATCACGACGTATGAGCAAATGTCGGCTAAATCTTCAGCTCCTGTCATTACAAAAATGGGAGACGCGGAAGCTGTTCAAATATTATCTAGTCTAAAGCCCGCTACTTTAGCAGCTATACTAGAGAAAATGTCCCCTGAAGATGCTGCTAAATATACTTCTATGCTTACAAAGTAGTATAATAGTAATTGAGGGAGGTGGAAAAGTGAATTTAGGGCTACTAAAGAATGTAGGTTCGCCAAACATACTTATGAAATCATCCACTTCAACAGCAACTATTGAAGGAGAGCGATTTGGGGAAGTGTTTCAGAATCACCTGTCTGCTAGTGCTGTTCCTGTTAAGTCGCAAATAAAAGGTGTGGATCAAGAGTTAACTAAACTACTCGGTGAAGTTCTTAACGCTGATTCTTTGGGAGAGCTAGAGCAGTCTGTTAAATCTTCAGCTATTGCTCAATTATTAAAAGAAACAGGGATGCTACAAAATACTCCAGTTAAGTTAACTGATCTATCAAACTTAGAGAAATTACCTAGTCTGCAACAATTAGCACATATTATTAGTGAAAAACCTGATAAACTAATAGAAACAATTACAAACGTCCTAGAAGATGCCGGTATGTCCAAAGAACAACTGGATCAGATGGCCGCAACAGAAGATATTTGGTTCGCGCTCGATGTTTTACAGAAATTACCTACTGAAAAAATTCAAGCTGCTATAGAGAACATACCACCTAAAGACTCAGTGGAATTGATGGTATTACTTAAAGCAATTGAATTAGCAGCACCCGAAATGGATTTATATACAAAACAAGAAGATCTCGTGAAAACGATTCAGCCGATTCTTTCACAATTTTCAAGTCAACTGGAACAAACGACCGTACAACCTCTAAAAATTCCACCGGCTATGCAACATATCATTCGGTTCATGACAGAACAATCTTCCGCAGACACAATGCAACAAGATCAACAGTCGAGGCCTAGTGAAACAGTAGCTCCGGTTTCAATCGCTTCACAGACTGGTACAACGCCGGTATTCCAAATGAACGCTTCAGAGAAAGTTCCGGAAAGTCGAAGTGAAGCTTTGATGCGTGAATTCCAAGCCGTGCTAAATCGAGCAAATTTTGGTCAGACGAATGGAATGAACCGTATTTCAATCAAGCTGTACCCAGAACATCTCGGGCAAGTCCGGATTGAATTGCTGGAAGTGAATGGTGTAATGACTGCGAGAATCTTAGCATCCACTGCGATGGCACGTGAAATGCTGGACAGCCAAATGCATCAGTTGCGACATGCCTTCAATCAACAGAACTTACAAGTAGAGCGAATCGATTTATCACAAACGTTACAAGATCCGTCAAAGAGTGATCGAGAACAGGCATTCAATAAGCAAAATCAGCAACAAAAAGATCAAGCTGCAAAACAACATGAAAATCAAGATGAACAGGAACAAACATTCCGAGAATTCATGATTGAACTGGAGGTGTAAACATTGCCAGAAGGAACAAATGCTGCAACAACGAAAAATGCGATCACTGACTCGATGTATTTAGTCAATAAGCAACGCGATCAGCGAAAAACGGGACCCGATACAATGGGGAAAGACGCATTCATGAAAATCTTGATTGCCCAGATGGCAAACCAAGATCCAACGAACCCAATGAAAGATACAGAGTTTGTCGCGCAAATGGCGCAGTTTTCATCATTGGAACAAACTATGAACTTAGCAAAGGCATTTGAGAAGTTCGCAGATTCACAAAATCAGAGTCAGTTAATTCAGTACAATAGTTTCGTGGGAAAAGAAATACGTTGGCATGAAGTATCAGATAAAAAAGGTGAAGACGACCAGCCGATCATCAACGAAGGAACTGGCATCATACAGTCAATCAAGTATATCGACGGTTCAGTAATCTTCACGATGGCGGATGGTAAGGAATTATCACCTGGAAACATTTCTGAAGTAATGGGCAATGGATCTAATTCAGGCTCTGGAGCAGTCGGTCAACCAAACAGTCTAGTACAAGCCAGTATGCTGATTGGGAAGACAGTGGGCTATATGGAAGGCGAAGAAGAACGTACGGGGAAAGTCATATCTGTTACGAATAAAGAAGGCAGTCTACATTATGTATTACAAGACGGTACGAAGATTGAAGGCAATCAATTTACAACTATCAGTGAATAATTGAATGGAGCGATGTCATGAACAAGATCAATGCCCATCGCATTCCATCACCGCCACTCACACGCCAAGGACAGATACAAGCACAATCTAAGCAGTCATTCTTTGAACACTTACAGCAAGCGACGCAGCCAGAGAAGTTAAAGATTAGTAAACATGCGAACGACCGGTTGCAAGAACGTGGCATTCAAATGACCGACGCAGAATGGGCGCGTATCTCAGAAAAAGTAGACGAGGCGAAGAGGAAAGGAATCCGTGACTCACTCGTGTTGACTGATCAAGCCGCACTCATTGTTAGTGCAAAGAACTCAACCGTTATCACCGCGATGAACCGCATGGAAGCGAAAGATCAACTGTTTACGAATATAGATGGCACGATACTACTTAGCTAAATAAGGCAGGACCTTAACAGGATGCCAACTGCACCGCCGACTGAATGACGCGGTGCACTCTAAAACCGAGAGGGGAAACTATTTATGATTCGCTCAATGTACTCAGGAATTTCTGGACTAAAGAACTTCCAAACGAAATTAGATGTAATTGGTAACAATATTGCTAACGTGAATACGTATGGCTTTAAAAAGGGGCGTACGGTATTTAAGGATTTGTATTCGCAGACTGTGGCGGGGGCTACTGGTCCTGGTGATACTAGAGGTGGGGTGAATCCTAAGCAAGTGGGATTAGGAGCGCAGTTAGCAACTATTGATACAATGCATAGTCCTGGATCTACACAATTTACAGGTAACACGCTAGATTTAGCTATTGAAGGAGACGGTTTTTTTATAGTTGAGGATGGAAATGATGAAAAATTATATACTCGTGCAGGAAATTTTTATCTTGATAAAGATGGAAATATCGTGGATGGAGATGGAAGATATCTTTCTAAAGAGGGCGGAGGTTCAATTGAAGTGCCTCTAGAAGCAACATCACTTTCAATTGGGCAAGATGGTGTAGTTAAATATGTACTTGATGGAATTTTAGAAGGTGAAGATGTCGTGGCGTTAGCCAAGTTTTCAAATCCAGGCGGTTTGACGAAAATTGGTGGAAACTTATATCAAGAAAGTGCTAACTCAGGAGTAGCGGAAGATGGAACGGGAGCACCATTAATAGATGGCCGAGGTGCAATCAAATCCGGCTCCCTAGAAATGTCCAACGTAGACCTTTCCGAAGAATTCACAGAAATGATCGTTGCACAACGTGGTTTCCAAGCCAATACACGGATTATCACTACGTCAGATGAAATCTTACAAGAACTAGTAAACTTGAAACGATAACATAGCATAGTTTGAAGAGGAGGATCGGGCCGGCCTTGGCCTGGCCCCTTACATATGATTAAAGTGACAAGATTGAATCAAACGACTTTCACACTAAACGCATTGTACATAGAGAGAGTCGAGTCGTTTCCAGATACGACGATTACGTTGACGACTGGATCAAAGTACGTGGTTCTGGATTCAGCCGAAGAAGTAAACAGCCGAATCATTGAATTTTATCAAGCGGTCCAGCTACTATCCAATCCGCATATCCGGGGTGATGAAGAAGATGAAGAATAAACTATTGACGATTTCATTGATCATTTTAGTGAGTATTACGTTGATCGGTGTCGTGGCGGTCGTATTGATATTGAATTTCAATAAAGACAGTGATGGAGAAGAAAAAGCACCGTCAATTGATGAAATTATTGAGTCATCAGTGGATATGGAAGAAATTACAACGAACTTGTCTGGCCGTAATTTTGTCCGTATATCTCTGAAAATCCAGACAGACAGTAAAAAGGCAGCGGAGGAATTGACGAAACGCGATTTTCAAGTGAAGAACCTAGCTATTCAAGAGCTGTCGGAAATGACTACAAAAGATCTTGAAGGGAAAGCGGGGAAACAGCAATTTGAAGACACTATAAAAGCGAAGTTAAACGAGCTGATGCAAGATGGTGAAATACAAAAGGTGTATATTGTTTCATATATCATCCAGTGAGGGCTGGAGTGATCTACGAGAGATGTATGCGCGATGGGAGGTGGACCTATGTCAGCAGATGTACTGTCCCAAAATGAAATAGATGCACTGCTGTCTGCTTTATCGACGGGTGAAATGTCAGCAGAGGAAATGAAAAAGGAAGAAGAAACTAGAAAAGTACGTGTCTATGACTTTAAGCGTGCTCTTCGTTTCTCTAAAGATCAAATTCGGAGTTTGACAAGAATTCATGAGAACTTCGCTAGACTACTGACGACGTACTTCTCGGCCCAGCTGCGTACGTATGTGCAAATCAATGTGATGTCGGTAGACCAGATTCCGTTTGAAGAATTTATTAGCTCGATACCGAATATGACATTAATCAATATATTTGATGTATCACCGCTTGAAGGGAATATTTTGATGGAAGTCAATCCGAATGTCGCGTATTCAATGTTGGAGCGACTAATGGGTGGTTTTGGGTCGAGTTCAGGAAAAGCGGAAAATATGACAGAGATTGAAACGAAGATCTTGACCAATTTGTTTGAACGTTCATTTGACAGCTTACGGGAAGCTTGGTCAGGGCTAATTGACATTGATCCGTATCTGACAGAGATGGAAGTCAATCCTCAATTTCTTCAAATGATTTCACCGAACGAAACGGTGGTCGTTATTTCATTTAATATTATGATTGGTGAATCTAGCGGCATGATCAACATGTGTATTCCACACATTGTGTTGGAACCGATTATTCCGAACCTTTCTGTGCAGTACTGGATGCAGACGAATAAAAAAGAACCTACTGCTGAACAAAGCATAGAATTGGAAAGACGTATTAAAAATGCATCACTCCCTATAGTAGCTGACCTTGGGAAAGGTCAAATATCTATCGAAGATTTCTTGCATCTGCAGCTTGGTGATGTAATTTCATTGGATACTAGCATTGAGGAACCTCTAACGATAAGAATAGGGGAAAAGCCTAAATTCACAGCACAGCCAGGAAAATTACGTAATCGTATGGCTGTTCAAATACTGGAAATTTTGAATACGGGAGAGGATAACGATGATGAGTGATAATATTCTCTCACAGGAAGAGATTGAAGCGTTGTTACGGGGTGAAACATTAGAACCTGCAGATACAACTGAACCTGAACCCAAATTTATCGATATTAGCAACTATTTGACCGAAATGGAGCAAGATGCATTAGGTGAAGTGGGAAATATCTCGTTCGGCAGTTCAGCAACCGCGCTTTCCGCTTTGCTTGGGCAAAAAGTAGAAATCACAACACCACAAATTTCACTAATTCAACGTGATAATCTGGAAGATGATTTCGTCCATCCATATGTAGCCATCAAGGTCGAATATACCGAAGGATTAAGCGGCGTCAACCTGTTGGTGATCAAACAAAGTGATGCAGCAATCATTGCAGACCTCATGTTGGGTGGAGACGGGACAGCGCCGAATCAAGAGCTAAGTGAAATTCATTTGAGTGCGGTGCAAGAAGCGATGAATCAAATGATGGGATCTTCTGCGACTTCGATGTCTACTATCTTCAACAAAAAAGTAGATATTTCACCACCTACTATTGATTTGATGAATATCCAAATAGACCAGGGAACCGAAAATATTCCTGCGCATAATTTATTAATTCGTGTGTCTTTCAATTTAAAAGTTGGCGAGTTGATTGATTCTGATATTATGCAATTATTCCCACTGGAATTCGGCAAAAAGTTAGTATCTTCACTAATGGGGGAAGAAGAAGCGGCAACCGTGACGGAAGTACCACCTAATTCGCAAGCACCTTCATATTCTGAGCCGGAGCCTGCATATGAACCAGAACCTACACCTGTACAGCCACAATCACAATATCAAGCGCCACCTGTCCAGGAACCTTCTGCACCACGACAGACTCAAGCACCTGTGCATGTCCAGCAAGCAGAGTTTGCCAGTTTTCAAGCACCTTCTTTAAACAAGGAAGAATCAAACAATTTAAATTTACTACTTGATATACCTCTTCAAGTAACAGTAGAATTAGGACGTACGAAGCGTTCTGTTAAAGAAATTCTCGAAATGTCTGGAGGTTCAATTATTGAACTAGATAAATTGGCAGGGGAGCCTGTCGATATATTAGTCAATAATCGCTATATTGCGAAAGGGGAAGTAGTCGTAATTGACGAAAACTTTGGAGTCCGCATTACAGATATTTTAAGTCAAATGGATCGATTAAATAATTTACGATAGAAGATACTTGGAGGGATTATGAATGGGAAAACGAATTTTGGTAGTAGATGACGCGGCATTTATGCGCATGATGATCAAGGATATTTTAACAAAGAATGATTATGAAGTAGTGGGAGAGGCAGCAGACGGTGCTCAAGCCGTCGAAAAGTATAATGAACTGAAGCCAGACTTGGTAACAATGGATATCACGATGCCTGAAATGGACGGCATTGCTGCGCTGAAAGCAATTAAAAGTACACATCCATCTGCAACTATCATCATGTGTTCCGCAATGGGACAACAAGCAATGGTAATCGATGCAATTCAAGCCGGAGCAAAAGACTTTATCGTTAAGCCATTCCAGGCGGACCGTGTGATTGAAGCGATCGACAAAGCGTTGAGCTAACTGTAAATTATGAATGTAAAACGAGTAATCCAATGTGTACTACTACTCATTCTATGTTTTGCCATCATGCCATTTGCTTATGCAGAAACAGATCCTGACGTCAGCGTATCAGACTGTATTGGAAAAGGTAAAAACTGCGAAGAAAAAGCACCAGTTGCAGAGAATAATAATCAAAATTTAGTGCCTAGTACTGAATTGGACGAGCCTAAAGGTCCTACAGTAAAAGACTATATCCGAACTATTTTTGCGTTTGTATTTGTAATCGGTTTACTCGTGTGGTTACTACGTTTCATGAACAAACGTAATAGAAATTTCGACTCCAATCGACTGATGACGAATATGGGCGGAGTTCCGTTAGGTCAAAATAAATCTATTCAACTAGTGAAAATGGGTAATCATTATTTTGTGGTCGGTGTTGGAGAAAATGTACAGCTGCTACGGGAAATAGAAGATCCAGATGAAATTGCTGAGTTACTTGCACGTTATGATCAAGGAAATGATATTCAGAAGGGTATATTTTCACAACTATACTCACGATTTTTCTCAAAGGCAGAGCATTCTGCTTCAGAACAAGCTACATTCAGTCAATTGTTTTCTTCCAAAATGGATGAAATCAAAGCTGATCGTAAAGAACAGTTAAAACGTTTAAATCGGAAGGAGAGCGACCGCGATGGTTGATTTTCTGGACACATTTTCTGACAGTGATCCCACCAATGTCTCTACTTCCATTAAGATGTTGCTATTACTTACGGTATTGTCACTTGCACCTGCAATTTTAATCCTGATGACTTCGTTTGCCAGGATTATTATTGTTTTGTCATTTGTACGGACAGCGCTAGCTACGCAACAAATGCCTCCCAACCAAGTGTTGGTTGGATTAGCATTATTTCTAACATTCTTCATCATGTCGCCTGTGTTATCTCAAGTGAACGAGGAGGCGTTAACACCATTGTTTGATGAAGAAATCAGTTTGGACGAAGCATACGAGCGGGCAAGCGTACCATTTAAAGAATTTATGAGTCAACATACAAGGCAGAAAGATTTAGAATTATTCATGCGCTATAACCAGATGGAGCGACCAGATACGATTGAAGATATTCCGCTTACGATGATGGTACCTGCGTTTGCCCTCAGTGAAATTAAGACAGCGTTTCAAATGGGTTTTATGATTTTTATTCCCTTTCTCGTGATCGATATGATTGTTGCCAGTGTGCTCATGTCTATGGGTATGATGATGCTTCCGCCGGTAATGATTTCCTTACCGTTCAAGATTTTGTTATTTGTACTAGTTGACGGTTGGTATCTCATTATCCAGTCATTGCTACAAAGCTTTTAGGGAGGAATTTGAATGACGAGTGAATTTGTTATATCCATTGCAGAACGTTCAGTTTGGGTTATTCTCCTTGCATCAGGACCTCTCCTAATTGTAGCTTTAGTGACAGGGCTTGCCGTAAGTATTTTTCAGGCAACTACACAAATTCAAGAACAAACTTTGGCATTCGTACCGAAAATTGTAGCGGTTATGGTTGCTATCATATTTTTTGGGCCTTGGATGTTATCGTATGTTACCAATTATGCGAGCGAAATTTTTTCTAATCTTTCCAGGTATATCGGGTGATTAAATGAATGAACTGATTCCGTCCTTACCTGCATTTTTACTTATCCTAACTCGTGTTACCTCTTTCTTCGTAACACTGCCATTATTCTCATACAAGACCATTCCAGCTACACAACGGTTACTGTTCGGGGCAATATTGGCCTGGATGATGTCTTATTCTATTACAATGCCTGAACTGGAAATCAATGGCCAATACATATTACTTGTACTTAAAGAAGCGGTAGTCGGCTTATCAATCGGCATTGCCGCTTTTATTATAATGTCGGCTATTCAAGTGGCTGGTGGGTTGATTGACTTTCAGATGGGATTTGCCATTGCGAACGTCATAGATCCGCAAACAGGTGCACAGTCTCCATTGCTTGGACAATTTCTTAATTCACTGGCGATGTTATTATTACTAGTAGTTAATGGACATCATTTGCTATTAGATGGAATATTTTACAGTTATGAGTTTGTACCAATTACAGCTATGTGGCCTCCTTTTGGTAGTCCAAACATGGCAGGATTTATTGTCTTGACGTTTGCAAAATCTTTTGCAATTGCATTTCAAATGGCGATTCCAGTCGTAGCCACATTATTTCTAGTCGATTTAGCACTTGGTATAACGGCACGTGCTGTACCACAACTGAATATTTTTGTTGTTGGGTTTCCAATTAAGATTGGGGTCAGTTTCTTGGTAATCGTGACGATGTCCAGTGTCTTCATCATCGTAATGAAGAAAATTTTTGAAGTCATGATTGTGACAATGAGAAGTCTAATGATTCTGCTCGGAGGTGGCTGACTTGTTACTAAGGCTAGATTTACAATTTTTTGCCGGTGAGAAGACAGAAAAAGCTACTCCGAAAAAACGAGAAGATTCCAGAAAGAAAGGGCAAGTACTAAAGAGTCAAGACGTAACGGCTGCGATTGTACTCCTTTCAATTTTTATATTTATGTTCTTTGCTGCAGGTTTTATCCGGGATAATTTCTTTGTTTTTTTTCGAGAATCTTTTACGCACTTTATTCCAATAAAATCCATGGATCAAGAACAGGTCATGTTAGTATACATAAGCGTTATTAAACAAATGGCTATCATTTTATTGCCAATTATGTTGATCGCAGTTATTGCGAGTATCGCAGCCAACTTGCTACAATTTGGTCTCTTATTCACTGCAGAGACGTTAAAGTTTGATTTAAAGAAAATTGATCCAATCAAAGGGTTAAAACGAATTTTTTCTATTCGTGCAATAGTAGAGTTATTGAAATCCATATTAAAAATTTCTTTTATTGGAACCGTTACAACACTTATTATATGGAGCAATTTGGGACAAGTGCTCGACTTGGCTTTTAGAACACCACAAGTAACACTGGTGACTGTAGCGAAATTAGTCGGAATGATGGGGATTATTGCCTCATTGGTGTTATTGTTCATATCCATTTTGGATTTTCTTTATCAGAAATTTGATTATGAAAAAAATCTTAAAATGTCTAAACAAGATATTAAAGATGAAAGTAAGAATATGGACGGTGATCCGTTGATCAAATCGCGTATTAGACAGCGTCAGCGTGAAATGGCGATGCGTCGGATGATGCAAGAGATACCGGAAGCGGATGTAGTGATCACCAATCCTACACATTTTGCTATTGCGTTGAAGTACGATGAAGATCAAATGGATTCACCAATCGTTGTTGGAAAAGGTGCAGATTTTGTCGCACAAAAAATTAAAATGATTGCCGCTGAGCACGATATTGTCATGGTAGAAAATCGACCTCTAGCACGTGCTATGTATGACGAAGTAGAGATTGGAGATCGAATACCTGAACAGTTCTTTAAAGCAATCGCAGAAATTTTAGCCTATGTATATCGAATTCAAAAGAAAATATAAGTTATATAAGAAAGTAGGGATGGCATGCAGTTTAAAGATATAGGAGTACTCGCGGCGGTTATTATGATCATTGCGATGCTTGTCATCCCGTTACCACCTTGGTTATTAAGTTTCTTGATTATTATCAATATCACACTTGGGTTAATGGTTTTACTAACTGCTATGAATATGCAGGAAGCACTACAATTCTCGATCTTTCCCTCGCTATTATTATTACTCACATTATTCCGTCTAGGACTTAACGTTTCTACAACACGTGCGATTCTGTCGGAAGGTAATGCAGGTGGAGTAGTTGACACATTTGGTACATTCGTTACCGGTGGAAATATTATTGTGGGACTAGTAGTTTTTGTTATTTTGATTATCATTCAGTTTATTGTAATAACGAAAGGTTCGGAGCGTGTTTCCGAAGTTGCAGCACGTTTTACGCTTGATGCAATGCCGGGTAAGCAAATGAGTATTGATGCTGACTTAAACGCAGGAATGATTTCCGATATAGAAGCCCGCACTCGTCGTGAAAAAGTAAGTAACGAAGCCGATTTCTATGGTGCAATGGACGGTGCGACAAAATTCGTTAAAGGGGATGCCATTGCCGGGATTATCATCGTTATGATCAACTTATTGGTCGGTATGATTATTGGTGTCGTGCAGATGGGGTTGCCGTTTGCGGAAGCAGCACTTCAATTCTCTACACTTACTGTCGGGGATGGAATTGTTTCTCAAATACCAGCCCTGTTAATTTCAACGGCGACAGGTATCGTAGTTACACGTGCTGCATCAGAGGGAAACTTAGGTACGGACATAACGAATCAGTTACTAGGACAGCCTAAATTACTTTATGTAGCATCCATTACCGTTCTATTATTAGGTCTGGCCACGCCGATTAATGATGTATTAACCATTCCGATTGCAGGTGCACTCGCAATGGGTGCGTTTATGATGTCACGTAAAGAAGATGAAGATCCAGATGAATTATTAGAGATGGAAGAAAATGTAGAAACTGAAGGATTAAAAAGACCTGAAAATGTTGTGGACCTCCTGAATGTTGACCCCATTGAGTTTGAATTCGGTTATGGTCTCATTCCACTTGTAGATGCAACGCAAGGTGGAGATTTGCTGGATCGAGTGGTTATGATTCGTCGTCAGTTGGCGATAGAACTTGGACTCGTCATTCCAGTTGTTCGTATCCGGGATAATATCCAATTACAACCAAATGAATATCGTATCAAAATTAAAGGGAATGAAATGGCTAGGGGAGAATTATTGTTAGATCATTATCTAGCTATGAGTCCTGGGGGCGAAGATTTAATAGAGGGAATAGATACTGTAGAGCCTTCGTTTGGATTGCCAGCGAAATGGATTACTGAAGAAGCGAAAGAAGATGCAGAAATTATGGGCTACACAGTCGTGGATCCACCAAGTGTTGTATCTACACATTTGACTGAAGTCATTCGTGCTAATGCATCCGATTTACTCGGACGTCAGGAAACCAAGCAATTAGTAGATCACGTACACGAAACATATCCGATTTTGGTTGATGAACTTACACCGACTCCATTATCTATTGGCGAGATACAAAAAGTGCTTGCTAAATTATTGAACGAACAAGTTTCCGTCCGCAATTTACCGATCATTTTTGAGACGCTTGCAGATTATTCAAAGTACACGTCTGATGTGGATGTACTGACAGAATACGCCCGACAATCACTGGCACGGCAGATTACTGGTCAATTTGTTGTAGGTAATGGGGCGTTAAAAGTACTAACAGTCTCTGGGAAAGTAGAGAAACTCATTGCTGATAGTATCCAACAGACTGAACAGGGGAACTTTCTTTCCATTGATCCATCACAATCGCAACTAATCTTGGAACGAATTGCGCAAGAAGTCGAACGGGTAGCTATGCTGGACCAATCACCTGTAATTTTATGTTCACCTGCTATTCGTATGTACTTACGTCAAATTACGGAGCGGTATTTCCCACAGATACCTATACTCTCTTATAATGAATTGGAAGCATCAGTGGAAGTCCAAAGTGTAGGGGTGGTGGATATTTAATGAAAATGAAAAAGTATACAGCATCTACTATGGTCGAAGCTATGGCGAAAGTCCGTGAAGATTTTGGAGACGATGCCGTCATTCTAAGTTCAAACGTTACGAAAACAAAAGGATTTTTGGGCCTTTTTCGTAAACGTTCAGTAGAAGTGGTTGCAAGTTATGATAAAACGAATGCTGAGCGTACATATGAATCACAAGTCCGTTCTGTGCAAGCTGTTGCAGAACCGGAGTCTGTTGAACGTATACAACGAGAAATGCGGGAGATTAAGCAAATGCTGAAAGATATACAACCAGTTGATCAGACATTTGAAAAGTATCCTGATGAACTACTACCTATATTGAAGAAGTTACAGATGCAAGGTCTGGCAAGCGAATATATCACTGAAATTGGCAATCTAGTGTTCAATCGAATGAAGCAAGATAAGATCGATTTTACTAATGAACAGCAAATGGAATTGATTAGAACGTGGTTCAGTGATCGTCTTCGCAACATACCTTTCGGCGGAATCTCATATGAGAAAAAGTTTATTAATGTACTAGGCCCGACTGGTGTGGGGAAAACAACGACTATTGCGAAAATCGCCGCACGTGCATTATTGGAAGAAAAAAAGAAAGTCGGTTTTATTACGACCGATACGTACCGAATTGCGGCAATCGAACAATTACGAACATACGCCAATTTACTTCAGGCACCAGTCGAAATTGCTTATAACGAACAAGACTTCTGCACCGCAATCGAAAAGTTAAAAGATCTTGATCTCATATTTATCGATACAGCAGGACGAAATTATAAAGAAGCAAAATATGTCGATGATTTATCGAAACTCATTGATTTTTCATTAGATATGGAAACGTTTCTTGTGTTATCTACTACGTCAAAGGAACAGGATATGGACACTATCATTGGACAATTTGATAAGTTTCCAATCAAAAAATTCATATTTACCAAAACCGATGAAACCAATTCAGTCGGGTCGATTATTAATCTGATGCTGAAATACGATTTAGGGATGGCATACTTCACCGATGGACAAGAAGTACCTGAGGACTTGACAGAAGCCAGCTTGGAGAAGATATTGGATCTTCTATTAGCAGGTGATTCAAATGCATGATCAGGCGGAAGCATTGCGACTAAAAATGATGAAAAGTCAACGACCAGTGGCTCGCGCAATTGCCATCGTCAGTGGTAAAGGCGGGGTAGGCAAATCGAACTTTACTGCTAATTTCGCATATGCACTCGTTGCGAAAGGCAAAAAAGTATTAATTGTAGACATGGATATCGGAATGGGTAATATTCATATATTATTTGGCGCTACACCAACGTATCATCTAAAAGATTATTTGACTAATCAGCAACAATTACAGAATGTCGTGACACCAATTGAAGAAAATCTTGCATTTATTGCGGGCGGATCTGGACTAGAAAGTGTGGTTGAGTGGTCGGACATAATGTTTGAACGACTAATTGAGGCATTCTCTGTTTTGCAGATGGAATATGATGTCATATTATTCGATATGGGAGCAGGAGCAACGAAGAGTTCAATTGATTTGATTTTAGCGATGGATGAGATTGTTTTAATTGCGACACCGGAGCCTACTTCTATCACGGATGCATATTCGATGATTAAGTTCATCTGTCTTCAAGATGCGAGCAAAACTATTAATATAGTCAGTAACCGTGTTCTAAAGGAGCAAGATGGACGTGATTCCGTGGCACGTCTTCAGCTAGCTATGCGAAAATTTTTATCCGTAGATACTAGTGTTTTAGGGTTTTTACCGGACGACATTCATGTACGCAATGCGGTAATCGCTCAAGTTCCTTTCGTCAAATTATATCCAAGTGCAAAAGTTAGCAAGCGAATGCTAGCGATTGCGGACACATTTATTCACGGCAACAAACCGTGCACCTCTATTGAAACCTCTGGATTCTTAGATAAAATTAAAGGTGTTTTTCTGAAGGGGCGTGTGTAGTTTGATCATCACAAAGAAAAAACGAGTTCTCGTTGTAGATGACTCGGCTTTTATGCGGAAGTTAATTTCTGATATGTTGAATAAACACCCCATGATGGAAGTGATCGGCATTGCTAGAAATGGCAAAGACGCAGTGGAAAAAGTACGTGATCTTCAACCAGATGTCATTACGATGGACATTGAAATGCCTGTAATGAATGGACTGGAAGCTTTAAAGTTCATTATGGATCAAATGCCGATCCCTGTAGTGATATTATCAAGTACGACAAAACATAATACAGAAAATGCAGTTCTGGCGATAGAATACGGCGCTGTCGACGTGATAGCAAAACCTGGTGGTGCTATTTCATTAAATCTTCATGAGATCGAAAAAGAAATTGTGGAGAAAGTATTTGCAGCATCAAATGTAGTCATTCAAACATTGACGCGACAAATAACACCAATTCAAAAGCGTCATACAGCAACGACAGGCAGACAAAACATAGAGAATGAAAGCAGAAAAGCTCCAATAATTCCTGTGAAAACAGTAAACATACCTAAAAAAAAGACACTTATTGCTAAGAAGTTTGTTATAATAGGTACATCGACCGGTGGACCAAGGGCCTTGCAAGAAGTTATTACAAGGTTTCCAGCAGAATTTCCATATCCAATTCTAATTGTCCAGCATATGCCACCTGGATTTACTAAATCTTTGGCCGAACGACTGAATGGTCTGAGTGAGATTACAGTTAAAGAAGCTGAACACGGAGAACCGATCGAAAATGGGACAGCTTATATCGCGCCAGGCGGCTTGCATTTGAAGTTTGAGAAATTTGGAATGGGTTATCAAGTTGTTTTGGACGGAGACGAAGCGCCGCGTTCTGGACATCGCCCGGCAGTAAACGTGTTATTAGAATCAGCATCAACACATAAAGAACTAGAATATATTACGGCGATCATGACAGGCATGGGATATGACGGCAAAGAAGGTATGGAATTATTACGTGCTTCATGTAAGACGATTACTATAGCGGAATCCAAAAACACGTCCGTTGTATATGGAATGCCCAAAGCGATAATTGATGCAGGTCTTTGCGACGAAATTAAAGATGTACAACAGATCGCCAAAGCAATAATTGGAAATTTGAAGTAACTAGGGGGCTTTACAATGGATGTAAGTCAGTATTTGGACATGTTCATCGAAGAGAGTAAAGAACACTTGCAAGCTTGTAGCGAACAGTTGCTGGCACTAGAGAATAATCCAGATGATCTGGCAATTGTCAATGAAGTTTTTAGAGCGGCACATACGCTTAAAGGAATGTCAGCGACAATGGGATATGAGGACATTGCAAATTTAACACATAAAATGGAGAATGTCCTAGATGCAATTCGAAACTCGAAGATCAGTGTTACAACAGAAATTTTAGATGTGGTATTTGAAGCAGTCGATGATCTCGAACTAATGGTACAAGACATCGAATCAGATGGTGACGGAAAAAAAGATGTCAGTAAGTTAGTGGACACTCTTAATCGGATTGAAGCTGGACAACCACTTGATTTAGCAACTGAACCTGCAGCAACAAATGAGGAAGCTTTAATTGAAGTCGTAACTTCGACGGGAATTCATTATGATGAGTTTGAGTTGACGGTTATTTCTCAATCTGCTGAGCAAGGCTTTAATGCATTAGAGATCACAGTTATACTACGTGATGATTGTTTATTGAAAGTAGCTCGGGTATTCATGACATTTGAAATCTTGGAAAAGTCAGGCGAAGTTATCAAAACGATTCCTACAGTAGAACAATTAGAAAATGAGGATTTCGATCAGAAGTTTACGATTGTGTTATTGACTCAAGAAGACGCCGAAGATTTAAAGGCAAAAGTACTGAAAGTTTCTGAAATAGAAGATGTACATATTACACACATCACAGATGAGTATGTGCAGAAATATAAGCAAGCCCCATTGAATAATAGTGATGCTGAACTGGAAGTTATAGATACAACCAGTATTCCTGTTGCTAAAGCTATGACAACTAAAGAAGCACCTAAGGAAACTATTAAAACTAAAAAGGCGACATCTTCCAATTCCAATAAAACCATCCGGGTAAATATTGATCGACTCGATATTTTGATGAACTTATTTGAAGAGCTTGTCATTGACCGTGGTCGCCTTCAGTCGATTGCCAGTGAATTGCATAACCCTGAATTGAATGAATCCGTAGAAAGAATGACACGGGTATCAGGTGACTTACAAAACATTATTTTAAATATGCGAATGGTACCTGTCGAAACAGTCTTCAATAGATTTCCAAAAATGGTTCGGCAATTAGCACGTGACCTCAATAAGAAAATCGATTTGGAAATTATCGGAGCTGAGACAGAGTTGGATCGTACCGTAATTGATGAAATTGGAGATCCACTCGTTCATTTGATTCGGAATGCTCTGGATCACGGTATCGAAATGCCAGAAGAACGGATTGCGAATGGCAAGCCGGAAATTGGAACTGTAACATTACGTGCCTATCATTCGGGTAACCATGTATTTATCGAGCTCGAAGATGATGGAGCGGGTGTAAACCGTGAACGCGTAGTAGGTAAAGCAATTGAACGGGGTATTGTTAGTCGGGAAGCTGCCGATTCATTGACGAATAAACAAGTAGCCGAATTGATATTAGCTTCAGGGTTTTCAACTGCGGCTTCTATTACGGATGTATCAGGTCGAGGTGTCGGTCTAGATGTAGTGAAAAACACAATCGAATCTCTTGGCGGACATATTTCTATTGATTCCACTGAAGGAAAAGGTTCGTTATTCCAGGTGCAGTTACCTCTTACTCTATCTATTATTTCGGTAATGTTAGTAGAGTTGGATAAGGAAATTTACGCCATCCCTTTGTCGTCCATAATTGAAACTGCCATTATTCAAAAGGCAGATATCTTAAATGCCCACAATCAGCCAGTGATCGATTTCCGTGGAACAATTGTGCCGTTGGTGGACTTAAAAGATATATTTGAAATGAAGAATAGAAGTAATGATGAAGATGAGTTCCAATCGATTGTAATTGTTCGTAAGGGTGAAAGTTTAGCTGGTTTAGTCGTAGATTCATTTATTGGTCAACAGGAAATTGTACTGAAATCACTCGGCGAATATTTACAGAGTGTCTTTGCGATATCTGGTGCTACGATTTTAGGAAATGGTCAAGTAGCATTAATTATTGACTGTAATGCATTGATTAAATAATCGAGGTGGAGACATGACAAAAGCAACAGAAGTAAGCGACATGAAAGTGATCGTCTTCCAATTGATGAATAAAGAATATGCAATTGGCCTTGACGTAGTAGAATCTATCGAGAAATCACTATCGATTACACGTGTTCCCCGTATGCCTTCTTATGTCAAAGGAGTGTTAAATTTACGTGGGGTAGTGACGCCGGTAGTGGACTTACGTGAACGATTTGATATGGAATATAAAGAGTTTGATGAGACGAGTTGCATTATTATCGTTTCGCATGCGGGTTCAGAAGTCGGGTTAATTGTAGATGATGCGAATGACGTGATGGATGTTCCGACAAGTGCAATAGGCCCTCAACCGGAAGTAGTGGGATCTGTCGAGTCCGAATTCATTTCAGGCGTGGCGAAAGTAGGGAAGCGTTTGTTGGTCATGCTGAATTTGGAAAAAGTCCTACAACCGATCAAGAAGGGGAATGCGGATGAATTCTAAAAACGACATCACCGAAATGCACCTGGATGTCTTAAAGGAAATTGGGAATATTGGAGCAGCACACGCTGCAACGTCACTATCTCAGTTGCTAGGTCAGAAAATTGACATGCGTGTACCTAAAGTTGAACTGGTTACATTTGATGAAATGTTTGATTTAGCCGGTGGTACGGAAAAAGTAGTGGCGGGTATTTTTCTCCGTATCGATGGAGATTTGACCGGCACGATGTTTTTCGTACTGACTATTGAATCGGCTACACAATTTATTCGCAAATTGACAGGGGACGTAGCGTTTACATTTACCGATGTAGAGGATTTGGGTATGGGAGCTTCTGCATTACAAGAGTTGGGAAACATCCTGTCAGGTTCTTACCTATCCGCGCTTTCTGATTTTACTTCATTAAATATATATCCAACCGTACCTTCATTAAGTATAGATATGGTGGGTGCTATTGTGAGCTTTGGCCTGATCGAAGTATCTCAATACAGTGATGAAGTCATCGTCATTGAGACGGAAATTTTACAAGCAGGGAAACAAGGTGTTTCGAGCTTAGCTGGCCACTTCTTTTTGTTACCCGATCCGCCGTCTTATCGCACGATATTCAGTTCGTTGGGTGTCTTATAGATGGCAAGCGTTCAAACAGTAGTGCGTGTAGGGATTGCAGATATGAACATTGCAAAATCTCCTCAAACGATTCGCACATCAGGACTGGGATCGTGTGTTGGTGTAGTACTGTATGATTCTTCGAAGAAAATAGCAGGCATGGTTCATGTCATGTTACCTGACAGTGAGTTGGGTAAATCGACAAAACTGAACGTGGCGAAATTCGCAGATACGGGCATCCATGCTATGTTGGAGTTATTAAAATCAGAAGGAGTTAGACCTTTCAGTATTAAAGCGAAAATTGCTGGCGGTGCGCAAATGTTTCAGTTCGGTTCAAATGATACAATCCGTATCGGTCCGCGTAATGTAGAAGCGGTAAAAAAAGAATTAAAAAGATATTCGATTCCAATTGTTGCAGAAGATACAGGTGGATCGAGTGGTCGTACAATTGAATTTGATCCAGATACGAGTACCCTGTATATTCGCACCGTCAATGCTGGAACGCAGGAAATTTAACAGTATGAACGATGGCGGCTAATGCATTAGTCGCCTTTATCTATTGTAATTTGTTATACTTATACATAAAGAGATAAAATCGGTAGAAGGAACCTGACGGGAAAGGCGTGAATTCGATGACAAATCAAGATGTAACTGAACGGCATCAGTGGAAGTTATGGATTGAAAACCGTGATCCTGATGCAGGTGATACGTTAGTTCGAATGTATACACCGCTTGTGAATTATCATGTTCAACGAATCAGTGCTGGACTGCCGAAAAACGTATCACGTGATGAAATCAAATCTCTTGGCTACCAAGGGCTTTTCGATGCATTAACAAAATTTGACCCATCGCGTGACTTGAAATTTGACACATATGCATCATTTCGGATTCGAGGTACAATTATAGACGGTTTGCGAAAAGAAGATTGGTTATCACGCTCTTCGAGAGAAAAAACTAAAAAAATGGATGAAGAAATTAGTAAGCTCGAACAAACCTACTTGCGAACGGTGACTCCTGAAGAAGTAGCAGATCATTTAGGTATTACAACTGATCAAGTTTATCAAACTGTGCATGAGCAGTATTTTGCCAATGTACTGTCCATTGATGAAAAAATGAATGATGACGATGACCAAGATCAGACTTTTGTATTGCAGGACGAACAAACGAAAACCCCAGAACAACAAGCTGTTAAAGGTGAATTGATTGAAGAATTGATAATGAAAATCAAAGAGCTAAATGAAAATGAACAATTGGTACTTAGTTTGTTTTATCAAGAAGACATGACGCTGACGGAAATCGGAGAAATATTAAGTCTCTCTACGTCTAGGATCTCACAAATACATTCAAAAGCATTATTTAAGTTACGGTCGCTACTAGCGGCTGAAATTACGGATGGAGGGATTTTATGAGTTTGAAAGCTATCGAACTTCAAATTGCTATCCCGAAAACATTTGAGGCAGGTAAAATAGCGGAGCAAAAGCAGCAACAGTCTCAACTTGCTCAGGACGTTGCCAATATGCAAACAGAAAAGCAGACGCTAAACAGCCGAGAAACGGTTATGAAATCTGATCCTTATGCAAAGTTGGATGGAGATGGTCGGCAACCTGACGATGAGTCTCAACGACATCTGGAAAAAATAGAGAAAGAACAGCAGCAAGCCAAGCACCCGTTTAAAGGTTCGTTTGTTGATTACAGCGGGTAATATCATGGGGATTTTACTAGCTCTCTTATTCATCTTACAAATCATTGGATTTATGGTCATGACATTGCTGTACTTAAAAATATCGAAATTCAATAATCTGGAGAAAAAGCAACAACAGCTTATGAAAGAAATGGATCAATCCGTATTAGCTTACTTAGGAGAAATCAAAGAAGAAAACGATCGTTTGATTCATGAACTGAATCAACGAACGGAATATCAAATGAAACACACTTCAAACTTAGAGCCAAAAGAGCAGTCAGTATCAGAAGGTTTTGAAGTGCCTGATCCACAACCGAAGCCACATCCGGTTCCTGTACATTTTGCTTTACGTTCTTATCAGAAGACGCTTGAAATCGAAAAGAATGAAAAAGAAACGAAACCAGTAATCCAACCTAAACCACTTGACGATAGACAGATAGCGAAACAGCTTTATGCGGAAGGTACATCAATAGTGGATATTGCAAGAGAGTTGAAAAAAGGTAAGACAGAAATCGAATTGTTGTTAAAGTTTGAGTGAAATTAAACACAGTAGTTGCAAACAACGTAGGATTGTGTTAATTTAATAGATGGTATTACTACACACGCGTGCGGATGAATGAGTGGGTGCCATTATGGTCACTTATTCGCTGGAAGTACGCGGAGGATAAAAAAACCAATAGGAGGAATTAAACATGTCAGTAATCTCAATGAAACAATTGCTAGAAGCTGGTGTACATTTCGGACACCAAACACGTCGTTGGAACCCAAAAATGAAGAAATATATCTTCGTGGAGCGTAACGGCATCTACATCATCGACCTTCAAAAAACGGTCAAAAAATTGGAGGAAGCTTACAACTTCATGCGCCAAGTCGGTGCTGATGGTGGTAAAGTTCTTTTCGTAGGTACGAAGAAACAAGCACAAGAAGCTATCAAAGAAGAAGCAGAGCGTGCTGGAATGTACTACATCAACCAACGTTGGTTGGGTGGAACATTGACTAACTTCGGTACTATTCAAAAGCGTGTAGCACGTATGAAAGCTATTGAGAAAATGGAAGAGGATGGCACGTTTGACGTACTTCCTAAAAAAGAAGTTTCTCAATTAAATAAAGAACACGAACGTCTTGTGAAATTCCTAGGCGGTATCCGTGACATGAAAGGCTTGCCAGATGTAATCTTTATCGTGGATCCACGTAAAGAGCGTATCGCGGTAGCTGAAGCAATCAAATTGAATATTCCACTCGTTGGAATCGTTGATACTAACTGTGATCCGGACGAAATCGATTATGTCATTCCTGCGAACGACGATGCAATCCGCGCAGTACGTTTACTTACAAGCAAAATGGCAGATGCTTTGATTGAATCCCGTCAAGGTGAAGACGACGAAGTAGCTGAAACAGTAAACGAAACAGCAACTGTTACTGCAGACTGAAATGAGTAAATGATGAGACGATAAGTGGCGTACCCCTTATCGTCTCTTTTTAAAGCAATAAGCAACTTCAAATGATATTTAATAGGAGGAATTGTCAAATGGCAACAATTACAGCCCAAATGGTTAAAGAACTTCGTGAAAAAACAGGCGCAGGTATGATGGACTGCAAAAAAGCATTGACTAAAGTAGATGGAGATATGGACGCAGCAATGGAATTTATGCGTGAGAAAGGTCTTTCAAGTGCAGCGAAGAAAGCTGATCGTATTGCAGCTGAAGGTGTCGCAAACATTTTAATTCAAGGTAACGAAGCAGTTATTCTTGAAGTGAATGCTGAGACAGACTTCGTAGCGAAAAACGAAGGCTTCCAAACACTTGTTAAGGAAATTTCTGAGTTCTTACTTGCTACGAAACCTGCTTCAGTAGAAGAAGCTAACGTAGCGAAATTAGAAAATGGTTTAACTGTGTCTGAACATATTTCAAACGCAGTAGCTAAAATTGGAGAGAAAATTACTCTTCGTCGTTTTGAAATCCGTGAGAAGACAGATCAAGATGCTTTCGGTCCATACCTACACATGGGTGGGCGAATTGCAGTGTTGACTGTTCTTGAAGGTTCAACAGATTCTGATGCAGCAAAAGATGTAGCAATGCATATCGCAGCAATGAACCCGAAATACATTTCACGTGACGAAGTATCTGCTGACGAAGTGGAAAAAGAGCGTAACATTTTGACTGAGCAAGCTTTGAATGAAGGCAAGCCAGAAAACATCGTAGCGAAAATGGTAGAAGGACGTCTAGGTAAATACTTCGAGGAAATCTGTGTCTTAGATCAAGCTTTCGTTAAGAATTCTGATCAAAAGGTTCGCGATTTCGTGAAGACAACTGGCGGAACATTAGTAGAGTTTATTCGTTATGAAGTAGGCGAAGGTATTGAAAAGCGTGAAGACAACTTTGCTGACGAAGTAATGAGCCAAGTAAAAGGTAACTAAGTATAATCCAATCGTACAGAGGGGCACATCCATCATGTGTTCCTCTTTTTTGAGAATAGGAAATTGCAGGAGGGCCAACATGAGTATTCCAATATATAAACGCATCGTGTTAAAATTGAGTGGAGAAGCATTAGCTGGAGAACAAGGCTACGGATTGTCTCCGGAGGTTGTTAAATCGGTTGCAAGCCAAGTGGAAGAGTTAGTAGAGCTTGGTGTAGAAGTAGCAGTAGTAGTAGGTGGCGGTAACATTTGGCGAGGGAAAGTCGGAAGTGAAATGGGAATGGACCGTACAACAGCTGACTACATGGGAATGCTTGCAACGGTTATGAACTCTCTTGCTCTTCAAGATGCTCTTGAAAAACTAGGAACAGAAACTCGAGTCATGTCTTCTATTGACATGAGACAAGTTGCTGAACCTTACATACGCCGGAAAGCAATTCGTCATCTAGAAAAAAAGCGTGTCGTAATATTTGCAGCAGGAACTGGTAACCCTTATTTTTCTACAGATACAACAGCCGCTTTACGTGCTGCTGAAATCGAAGCGGATGTCATTTTAATGGCGAAGAACAACGTAGACGGTGTGTATTCGGCCGATCCGATGAAAGATTCAACAGCTACAAAATACTTAGAACTGTCCTATCTTGAAGTGATAAGTCAAGGGCTTGAAGTAATGGATTCGACTGCTTCGACTCTATGTATGGACAATGATATCCCACTCGTAGTATTCTCAATTATGGATAATGGTAATATTAAAAAAGCCGTACTTGGTGATGAAATCGGGACGGTCGTCAGGAGGAATAAGCAATGACAAAAGAAGTGATGAATCAGACGAAAGAACGTATGGATAAAGCACATAGCGCCTATTCAAGACAATTGGCATCTATCCGTGCTGGAAGAGCTAACGCGAGCTTATTAGACAGAATTTCCGTTATATATTACGGAGCTCCTACGCCACTAAATCAAATGGCTGGAATCTCGGTGCCTGAGCCACGTTTGTTAGTCGTTCAACCATATGATAAGACTACAATCAGTGAAATCGAAAAGGCTATCATGAAATCAGATATCGGTATTACGCCTTCTAATGATGGATCAGTTATTCGTCTTGCTGTACCTGCACTTACAGAAGAACGCCGTAAAGAATTGGTGAAAGATGTAAAACGTGAAGCGGAAGATGCAAAAGTAGCGATACGAAATGTCCGCCGCGACAGCAATGAAGACTTGAAGAAACTTGAAAAAGATGCAGAAATTACTGAAGATGAGTTACGCCGTTATAACGAACAAGTACAAAAGCTGACGGATGAGTTTATCGAAAAGATCGATCAAACAGCAAAAGATAAAGAAAACGAAATCTTGGAAATCTGAGTACAGAACTTTCTATAAGGAGGAGCGTCCTACTTTTAGGACGCTCTTTTCTTTCTTTTGCATGCTATTTACCATGCAATTTGGTAGGATAGTCAGTAGGAGTATCCGAATAGAGCCAAGTGGGGGAACGCTATGCTTAAAAAACTAATGCGAAAAAAAACGGCAGACATTCAGTTGTTAGACGAACGGATGGAAGCTGTTAAAAATAGACAAATTCCTAACCATGTGGCGATTATCATGGATGGAAACGGAAGATGGGCGAAGCAACGTAAAATGCCACGAATTGCTGGTCATCACGAAGGAATGAAGACTGTTCGTCAGATCACCAATTTTGCAAACGCTATGGGTGTGAAAGCACTCACTCTTTACGCGTTTTCTACTGAAAACTGGAAGAGGCCTAGGATAGAAATTGACTTTTTGATGAATCTTCCGGGCGAGTTCCTCAATACGTATTTACCTGAGCTAATGGAAAAAGGTATCAAAGTAGAGATGATAGGAGATATGGATGCACTTCCGAGTCATACAAAGAATGCGATTATGAAAGCAATAGAGCAAACTAAAGATAACAAAGGTTTGGTTTTGAATTTTGCGATGAATTATGGAAGTAGAGTGGAACTAGTTCATGCAATGAAAGAATTGGCAGAAGAAGTGGCTGCTGGAACATTAAAAGTGGATGAAGTGAATGAAAGTTCCATTGGTTCCAAACTAATGACCGCGCACTTACCAGACCCCGACTTACTGATTCGCACAAGCGGCGAAGTGCGCCTGTCTAATTTTATGCTATGGCAACTAGCCTATGCAGAATTCATTTTCACGGATGTATTATGGCCAGATTACGATGAAGACTGCTTTTTACAGGCAATTGAAGTTTTCCAAAAAAGGGATCGACGCTTTGGAAGCTTGGAAGGAGATCAGAAAAGATGAAGCAAAGAATCATCACCGCAATTGTAGCTCTTGCATTTTTTGTGCCGTTAATTATCGTCGGTGGATTGCCATTTATTATGATGATTTTTGCAATATCTACGATTGGCTTATACGAACTACTACGCATGCGTAATATGTCCATTTTTTCTGTCGGTGGATTTATCTCTTGGTTACTACTACTCGTCATTTTACTTCCATCTAGATGGACAGAACAGGTAGAAAGCGCTATGAGATTAGAGAAACTTGAAATGATCTATGTATTGATATTATTGTTATTGGTTTATACTGTAGTAATGAAAAATAAATGGACATTCGAAGATATTGCTTTCAGTGCAATTAGTGCGCTGTATGTTGGTATTGGATTCTATTATTTAATTGAAACTCGTTTATTTGGTTTAGAGTACATAGGCTATGCGTTACTTATCATCTGGTCAACAGATTCGGGTGCGTATTTTGTCGGACGTAAAATTGGTAAACGAAAACTCTGGCCGGATATCTCACCTAATAAAACGATTGAAGGATTTATTGGGGGGATAATTTCTGCGATCGTGATTACGCTAATTTTTAATATGTTTTTCCCTATCGCTACGTCATACGTGTCATTCATTATCATAACAATAGTGGCATCTATTGTAGGTCAAATGGGAGACTTAGTTGAATCTGCACTGAAACGTTTCTATAACGTAAAAGATTCAGGAAAGCTGTTGCCTGGTCATGGTGGTATTATGGACCGATTTGACAGCTTACTATTTGTACTCCCATTGCTTCATTTTGTTCAATTCATAGGATAATGGAAAGGAAGTTCAGAATATGAAGAAAATCAATTTGCTTGGTGCTACGGGTTCTATAGGTACTCAGACATTAAGCATTATTGCGGCTCATCCTGATCGCTTTGAATTAACGGCAATGTCGGCAGGAAGAAACATTCAAAAAGTAAGTGAAATCATTACAAGATTTCATCCGAAATTAGTTTCTGTTTTGAAAGAAGCTGACGCTGTGCGCTTACAAAATGAGTTTCCTGAAGTTCAATTTGTTCATGGCGACGAAGGACTTATTGAAGCGGCGGTTGGAATGGAAGCAGACATTTTGCTGAACTCGGTCATCGGCAGTGTAGGACTGAGACCGACACTCGCTGCGATTAAAGCCGGCATGACGATTGCTATAGCTAATAAAGAAACGCTGGTAGCTGCAGGGAATTTAGTCATGGAAGCGGCACAACGTTATAATGTTCCACTTGTTCCAGTAGACAGTGAACACTCTGCATTATTCCAGTCATTAAATGGTGAGAATCAGAAACGTATCACAAACTTGATATTAACAGCATCCGGTGGGAGTTTTAGGGACTATACGCGAGATCAACTTCAGAACGTAACAGTGGAACAAGCACTCGCCCATCCCAACTGGTCGATGGGTAATAAATTAACTATTGATTCGGCAACGATGATGAACAAAGGGTTAGAAGTGATAGAAGCACATCATTTATTTGCGATGCCATATGATCAGATAGAATGTCTACTACATAAAGAAAGTATTATCCACTCGATGGTGGAATTTGAAGATACAAGCGTCATGGCACAACTAGGTTCACCTGATATGCGTGTTCCGATTCAATACGCACTAACATATCCGGATCGTATTCCAATGGCTGATGCTAAACGTCTTCGTCTTGATGAAATCGGCAAATTACATTTTGAAAAAATGGATTATGAACGATTTAAAGCCTTGTCACTTGCATATGATGCAGGTAGGGAAGGGGGCACTATGCCTACAGCGATGAATGCGGCCAATGAAGTGGCGGTTCAACTGTTCATGGAAGGTCATATTTCCTTCATGCAAATTGAAGAAATTATCGAACAGATGATGCAGCAACATCAAACTATTCAAAATCCTAATTTGGAAGAAATTTTGGAGACAGATCGCGATACGCGAAAAAGAGTCTATGGTATAGTTAAGTATAAAGATTAATTTCAGGCTGTTACAGCCGGTGAAGGTGGTTACTGAATGGAAACGGTTATTGCGTTTATAGTAATATTCGGGACACTTGTAGCATTTCATGAGTTTGGCCATTTCTTGTTTGCTAAGAAGGCTGGCATCATGGTTCGAGAGTTCGCTATCGGAATGGGACCTAAAATTTTAGCCGTTCGTAAAGGTGAAACGCAATACACAATCCGCCTGTTACCTTTAGGAGGATATGTACGGATGGCTGGTGAAGATTTCGATACAGTCGAATTACAGCCAGGTTACCGCGTAGGTTTATTATTGAATGCTCAAGACGAAATAGAAAAGATTTACTTGAATCGAAATGTTTCCAATCCGAATATTTTAAACGTGGAAGTAGAGAAGTCGGATCTAGACAAAGAATTATATATTGAAGGATATGATGAAGATGGACAATTGGTTCATCTAAAAATCTCCAGAACGGCTATGATCATCGAAAAAGGGCAAGAGACATTAATTGCTCCCTACGATCGTCAGTTTGAATCCAAGTCATTGGGGAGCAGGGCGTTGGCAATATTTGCAGGACCGCTGTTCAATTTCATCTTGGCATTTTTCATATTCCTAGCTCTTGGGTTAATGAATGGCGTACCAACCAATGAACCGATCATCTCAGAAGTGAAACCGAATACGCCTGCAGAGATGGCTGGAATGAAAAAAGATGACTTAGTCACAGCAGTTGACGGTAAGTCAATTGATTCTTGGCTGAAGTTTTCTGAAGCGATTCAAAAAAGTGCCGGAGTTCCGATGTCTATAGAAGTTGATCGAGCAGGTAAGCAAGTAATTTTAGACGTAGTACCTGATACAGTGGAAGATGCGGGACAGGAATTCGGTCAAATTGGTGTGATGTATTCAAGTCCATTGGAAAAAGGATTTATTAAATCCATAGTGTTCGGTGCCGAACAAACATACACGTGGACTGTGAAGATCTTTGAATTATTAGGTATGCTAGTTACAGGTCAGTTCACAATAGACGCGTTGTCTGGTCCTGTAGGTATCTATAAAGCGACAGAAGAGGTCGCTCAACACGGCATTTTCAATTTAATGAATTGGGGCGCTGTGCTAAGTATTAATCTAGGGATCATGAACTTACTGCCATTACCTGCATTAGACGGCGGAAGGCTGTTGTTCTTCCTATTTGAAGGCTTACGGGGTAAACCGATTGATAAACAAAAAGAAGGCATGGTGCATTTTGTAGGTATCATGTTATTAATGGTTTTGATGCTTGTTGTGACATGGAATGATATACAACGATTTTTCTTCTAAAAAAGGTGGATGTATATGATGAAACAATCGAAAACATTTATACCCACAATGCGTGAAAATCCATCCGATATAGAGATGCGTTCACATCAATTGTTGTTGCGCGCAGGTTATATCCGACAGAATGCCAATGGTGTTTACACATATTTAACTCTTGCACAAAGAGTGTTCAGAAAAATTGAAGCGATAATCCGTCAAGAAATGGAAGCCATTGAAGGGATAGAAATTTCTTTACCGGCATTGCAAAGCTCGAGTATTTTAAAAGAAACCGAACGGTGGGATTCATACGGTAAGGAAATGTTCCACGTCGCTGACAGACAGACCAATCAATTGGCATTGAGTTCGAGTGATGAAGAAGCGATCATTGACTTACTGCGTGATGAAGTTCGATCGTATAAAAAGTTACCATTAACTATATTTCAAATCAAAACAAAATTTCGCGACGAAATAAAACCGCGTGCTGGTTTACTTCATAGCAGAGAATTCATAAGAAAAGACGCCTACTCATTCCATTCAACGGAAGAGAGTTTAGATGAAAAGTATTTGGAAGTCATGCAAGCATACACCAATATGTTAACCCGTCTCGGTATGCATTTCCGCATGGTGATATCGGATGGTGGAACAGGTTCTCATGAGTTCATAGCGTTAACTGAAAACGGGGAAGACCGAATTGCATATAGCGATAGTTCTTCCTACGCTGCAAATATGGAGTTTGCTGAAGTTCACGTAGATTACGAAACACCAAAAGAAAAACAGTTGGAGATGATAAAAATCTCCACTCCGAATCAACGTACTATTGAAGATCTTGCTTCATTTTTATCCGTTAATCCTGAGCGTATTATCAAATCATTGGTGTATAAAGTGGACAATGATTTTGTCATGGTAGTATGTCGAGGCGATCATTGTGTAAATGAATATAAATTGAAGCGTTTTTTAAACGTAAAACATATGGAGCTGGCAACAGGACAACAAATTGAAGAATTACTAGGCTGTCATACCGGTTCGATCGGTCCTGTGAAACTACCGATTGGTGTAAGGGTATATGCAGATCATGCAGTCAAAGCAATGGTCAACGTAGTGGCAGGAGCAAACATTGACGACTATCACTTATTGAACGTCAATCCGGAACGTGATTTTGCTATTGATGATTATGTGGATATCCGTTTCGTTCAAGAAGGAGATGCTTCTCCTGACGGAATGGGTACGATTAAATTCACTGAAGGAATAGGTGTAGGTCATCTCCGTAAACTTGGTACCATTTTCAGTGAGCAGATGAAAGGAACATTCCTCAATGAACATGGCAGAACAAAGCCTTTCATTATGGGAAGTTATAGCCTAGGAATCTCTCGTTTACTGGCTACAATAGCCGAGCAGTTCAATGATGAAAAAGGCTTGAAGTGGCCGAAGCATTTAGCACCATTCGATATTCATATGATTACAATGAATGTCAAGGATGAGGTTCAAACGCAGCTGGCTGATGAGTTATATGCAGTTCTAGAGTCTTATCGATACGATGTGTTGTATGACGATCGTGCTGAACGAGCGGGCGTGAAATTCGCTGATGCTGACTTGATCGGTTTGCCAGTCCGCATTATAATTGGTAAGAGAGCTAACGAGGGAATTGTGGAAGTAATGTACCGCCACAGTGGTGAATCAATAGATTGGCAAAAGGAAGAAGTGTTGGAAAAGCTTCAATCCTTCTTTAGTGCAGATTAATCCAAGAAGGGGAGTCCGTTAACGGTACTTCCCTTTTTTTCGCGATAGAACGGAGGAATATATAATGGATGCCGCCCAAAAGTTTTTAACTTTGCTGCAACAGACGGGACTGACAGGTGATCAGTTCATGAACTATTTTCAAAACGGAGAGTTGAACCGTGTAACCGTTCAGAAGAAAACAAGAGTGTGGAAATTTAATATCACACTTGATGAAGTGTTACCCATCGAGGTATTCCAGATTATGCAACAACGTGTTCATGAATCATTTGCTGCTATAGCGAATGTACATCTTGAAATGGAAGTAAGAAAAAATGAAGTGAATGAACAATTAATTACGGATTATTGGCCGCTAATTATAGATGAGCTAGCAGATATATCTCCACCTATGCGCCAATGTCTAGTGGAACAAAAGCCCAAAGTACATGGCGAGAAATTATTACTTAATTGTTCAACTGATTTGGAGTGTCAAACTTTAAAAAATAAATATGTGGAAACATTATCGACACTATATCAGCAATTCGGTTTTCCGAAGTATATGTTCGAGGTTTCGATTGTTGAAAATCACAATGCAGCAGAAGAACGCCAGCAGTTTCTTTCTCAAAAACAGCAAGAAGAAGATCTGTTATCCAAGCAAGCGTATCATCAGCTGCAACAACGTGAAACGATGAAAAGTGAACAAGGTGATTCTGATAGAGTATTGGCCCTTGGTACACCGATCAAAGCTAGCGAGCCAATTATTCCAATCCATGAAATACAAGATGAAGAAAGACGTTTGGTTATTGAAGGCTTTGTATTTGATGCAGAGGTACGGGAGTTGCGGAGTGGCCGTTCACTATTGACACTGAAAGTAACAGACTACACGGACTCCATTTTAGTCAAAATGTTTTCACGTGATAATGAAGATGCGGAGATTATGAAATCTTTCAAAAAGGGTATGTGGGTACGAGCTCGTGGCGGTATACAGAACGATACATTCGTTAGGGACTTAATCATGATGGCGCAAGATATTGCCGTTATTCCTACTATTGAACGTAAAGACAAGGCGCCTGATGGACGGAAACGTGTGGAATTACATGCACACACTTCCATGAGTCAAATGGATGCGGTAGTTTCTGCTTCATCATTAGTTGCCCAAGCAGCTAAATGGGGACATCCTGCGATTGCAATCACAGATCATGCGAACGTTCAGTCTTTCCCTGACGCTTATAACGCTGGTAAAAAACATGGTATTAAAGTGTTGTTTGGTTTAGAAATCAATCTGGTGGATGATGGTGTTCCGATTGTCTATGAAGAGCAACACCGTTTGCTTGAAACGGATACGTATGTTGTATTTGACGTTGAGACCACAGGCTTGTCAGCTGTATACGACACGATCATCGAGCTTGCAGCTGTTCGAGTGAAAGATGGAGAAATCGTTGACCGATTTGAACGCTTTGCCAACCCGCATCATCCGTTGTCTTCCGTTACGACGAATTTGACAGGCATTACAGATGACATGGTAGAAAACGCACCGGAAGTTGAAGACGTCATGGCAGAGTTTATAGAATTTATCGGGGATGCAGTGTTGATTGCACATAATGCTTCGTTTGATATGGGCTTCTTTTATGCTTCATGTAAACGTGCGAAAATAGAAACAGTTGCTTATCCAGTCATCGATACATTGGAGCTTTCTCGTTTCCTTTATCCCGAATTGCGAAACCACCGTTTGAACACGTTGGCTAAAAAATTCGATATTGAATTAACGCAACATCACCGTGCCATTTACGATACAGAAGCTACTGCGCATCTATTTTTGCGCTTGCTATCAGAAGCACAGGAAAAAGGCATCAAGTGGCTTGATGATCTCAATAAGAATATCGGTGAAGGAGACGCCTATAAGCGTTCACGACCTTCACATTGTACTTTGCTTGCAACAGACGATGAAGGGCTGAAAAATCTATTCAAGCTCGTGTCAATTTCGCATATGGACTTTTTCTATCGAGTGCCCCGTATACCACGTTCGTTACTCGTGAAATATCGAAAAGGAATAATAGTCGGTTCGGGTTGTGATAAAGGGGAAGTATTCGAAGGATTAATGCAAAAACCGATGGAAGAAGTGGAAGAAATTGCGAGTTTTTATGATTACTTGGAACTCCATCCTAAGCCGGTGTACTCGCATTTACTCGAACTCGATTTAATTCGAGATGAGTGGAACCTTGAAGATATTATGCGCAAGATGATTAAGCTTGGGAAGAAAACCGGTTTACCAGTTTGTGCGACAGGGAATGTCCACTATCTTGATGAAACCGATGCTACCTATAGAAAAGTACTTGTTCGTTCACAAGGTGGGGCAAATCCATTGAATCGGCACTCGTTACCTGAAGTTCATTTCCGTACGACAGATGAAATGTTGAAAGAATTTGAGTTTTTAGGTGAAGACGTAGCGCAAGAAATTGTAGTAGACAATCCTCTGAAAATTGTAGATCGTATAGGTGATGTGAAACCTATTAAAGATGACTTGTATACACCAACAATTGAAGGTGCGGAAGACGAAGTACGAGATCTAACGTATTCCATGGCACAACGAATATACGGTGAAACCTTGCCAGAGATCGTTGAAGCCCGAATAATAAAAGAATTAACGTCTATCATCGATAATGGCTTCTCAGTTATTTATCTGATTTCGCATAAACTAGTAAAGAAATCATTGGATGATGGCTACTTGGTTGGTTCGCGGGGGTCTGTCGGCTCTTCCTTCGTTGCCACCATGATGGAAATCACAGAAGTGAATCCATTGCCACCACATTATGTTTGTCCGTCATGTAAGACATATGAGTTTTTTGATGATGGTTCAGTTGGTTCAGGTTATGACTTGCCAGATAAGGAATGCCCGAATTGCCAGACGATGTTTAAAAAAGATGGACAGGATATCCCGTTCGAAACTTTCCTTGGATTTGCCGGCGATAAGGTTCCAGATATCGATTTGAACTTTAGTGGTGAGTATCAAGCGCATGCTCATAACTATACGAAAGAACTGTTCGGAGAAGACTATGTGTTTCGGGCAGGAACAATAGGAACAGTAGCTGAAAAAACTGCATATGGATATGTTCGAGGGTATATGAATGATAACGATATCCAAATGCGTGGCGCAGAGATTGACCGGCTTGTACAAGGTTGCTCAGGCGTGAAGCGGAATACAGGGCAGCACCCTGGCGGTATCATTGTTGTGCCGGATACAATGGACATCTTTGACTTTACGCCAATTCAATTCCCGGCGAATGATCTTGAATCTAGTTGGAAAACCACACATTTTGATTTCCATTCCATCGATAATAATTTATTGAAACTAGATATTCTAGGTCATGATGATCCGACGATGATTAAAATGTTGGAAGACTTATCAGGCATTGATGCGATGACTATTCCTCCTGACGATAAAGGTGTTATGGAGTTGTTTAGTGGTACGTCTTCTCTAGGTGTCACAGAAGAACAAATTGACTGCAAAACAGGAACTCTTGGTGTGCCTGAATTCGGAACGCGATTTGTACGACAGATGTTAGAAGAAACGAAACCGTCTACGTTCTCCGAATTGATCCAGATATCCGGACTGTCACACGGCACCGATGTTTGGTTAGGTAATGCACAGGAATTAATCCAAAATAAAACGTGTCAACTGTCAGAAGTGATCGGCTGTCGTGACGATATTATGGTTTATTTGATCTATCAGGGACTTGAACCTTCTCTTGCATTTAAAATTATGGAATCTGTGCGGAAAGGTAAAGGGTTGACGCCTGAGTTTGAAGAAGCGATGAAAGAGAATAAAGTACCGGGCTGGTATATCGGATCGTGTAAGAAGATCAAATACATGTTCCCTAAAGCTCATGCCGCGGCATACGTACTGATGGCTCTACGAATCGCGTACTTCAAAGTACATCATCCAATCATGTATTATGCGACGTACTTCACCGTACGAGCAACCGACTTTGACTTGATGACGATGTGTAAAGGTTCTGCAAGTATTCGGGCGAAAGTTAAAGAGATCAATGCTAAGGGATTGGAAGCTTCTCCAAAAGAAAAGAACTTAGTGGTTGTTTTAGAGATTGCACTTGAAATGGTTGAGCGAGGATTTACATTTGCGAAACCTGATCTCTATAAATCGGATGCGACACAGTTTCTTATTGAAGACAATAAACTGATCCCGCCGTTTAACTCGATTCCTTCACTAGGGACTAACGTAGCGAAGACGATTGTTGAAGCGAGAAAAGACGGTGAGTTTTTATCGAAAGAGGACTTCCAGAAGAGAGGCCGGGTTTCTAAAACGGTTGTTGAATATCTGGATAACCTCGGTTGCATGGAAGGAATGCCTGAAGCGAACCAACTATCCCTATTCTAATGGGCTCGTGACGGTTGCTTAAGTTGCATTGTAAAAGGCCTTGTGATACGATTAAAACAACTTTTGCTATACGTCTTGCGGAAAAGAGTGGGGCTTCCCGCTCTTTTCTGTTGTTATTTTGAATTTCGGGAGGGATACCATTTGAGTAAAATTATAGAGGAAGTCGAACAGTTAGCTAGACCGATCGTAGAAGAATTGGGTCTTGAACTGGTTGATGTTGAGTTCTTGAAAGAGGGTCGCGATTGGTTTCTACGCGTCTACATCGATACGCCTGAAGGTAACATTGACATCGATCAATGTGCGGCTGTCAGTAATAAACTAAGCGAGGAACTAGACATTGTGGACCCGATTCCGCAAAATTACTTCCTTGAAGTGTCTTCTCCCGGAGCGGAAAGACCTTTGAAAAAAGATGAAGATTTTGAAAAAGCCGTAGGCCAATATGTGTTCATCAAAACGTATGAACCAATTGATGGAATGAAAGAATTCGAGGGGTATTTACTCGGATACGGACCAGACCATGCAAAAGTGGAAATACGGGTCAAGACGAGAAAAGTACTAGTGGAAATTGACAAAACAAAAATTGCGCTCGCAAGACTGGCAATAGACTTTTAAAGTAAGCATAAAACACTGCCTAGCCTTGCATTAGCGAGCGAAGAATCAAGAGCAATAACAATTGGAATGTAGGAGTGATGAACATGAGTAGTGAGCTACTCGAGGCACTGACAGCTCTTGAACAGCAAAAAGGTATTTCAAGAGACATAATAGTCGATGCAATTGAAGCAGCGCTTGTAACAGCGTACAAACGAAACTTTAACCAAGCACAAAATGTGCGTGTAGACTTGAACTTAAACAAAGGTACAATGGCTGTTTATTCACGTAAGGACGTAGTAGAAGAAGTAGAAGATGAGCGTTTGCAAATTTCTTTAGAAGATGCACAACTCATTAATCCAGTATATGAACTTACGGATATCGTGGAAGAAGAAGTCACACCGCGTGACTTTGGACGAATTGCCGCCCAGACTGCTAAGCAAGTTGTAACACAGCGTGTACGTGAAGCTGAACGCGGTTTAATCTATGAAGAATATATTGATCGTGAAGAAGACATCGTCAACGGAATCGTAGAGCGTATGGATCCGAAAAACTTATTCGTTGGATTAGGAAAAGTAGAAGCGGTGTTACCGTCAAGTGAACAAATTCAAACAGAGTCATATGCACCACATGATCGTATCAAAGTATACATTACGAAAGTCGAAAGAACAGCGCGTGGACCGCAAGTGTTTGTATCCAGAACGCATCCTGGCCTATTACGACGCTTATTTGAACTTGAGGTACCAGAAATTTATGACGGTACAGTAGAAATTAAATCGATCGCACGTGAAGCAGGAGACCGCTCAAAAATCTCTGTTTATACAGCAAACGAAGAAGTAGATCCAGTAGGTTCTTGTGTAGGTTCAAGAGGGGCACGAGTACAAACTATATCAAATGAATTGAATGGCGAAAAAGTAGATATCGTAGAGTGGTCTGAAGATCCAGTAATCTTCGTTGCGAATGCTTTGAGCCCTTCAAAAGTAATTGATGTACAAGTAAATGAAGAAGAGCGTTCCACTACTGTCGTTGTGCCGGATTATCAACTTTCATTGGCAATCGGAAAAAGAGGCCAAAATGCAAGGTTGGCGGCTAAGTTAACGGGCTGGAAAATTGATATTAAAAGTGAAACGGATGCAAGAGAATTAGGGATCTATCCCCGCGAAGAATCTCTTGCTGTTCCAGTAGAAGAGCCAGATGCAGATGCAGTTGAGTTCTTGGAATCTTATGAGTATGAAGAAGAAACACCAGCTGAACCAGCTGAGGACTTTGATTTATACGCAGATGAAGACAAAGAAGATTGATTTGGAAAGGATTGCATGCTGATGTCGAACAATCGGAAGATCCCTTTGCGTAAATGTGCAGCGACTGGTGACATGTTACCTAAAAAAGAAATGATTCGAATTGTCCGTACGAAAGAAGGCGAAGTATCTGTAGATTTGACAGGAAAGAAGTCAGGCCGCGGTACATATGTTTCTAAAACGGAGGATGCCGTAGAAAAAGCACGTAAGCAACACTCGATTGAGCATCAATTGGGTGTCAAAGTACCGGAGCAAGTCTACGAAGACCTTTTGCATGCAATTCGTCGAGAGGCAATTAAATGACAAAAGATCCGACAAATATTTATCAACTGCTTGGTATGGCAGCTCGCGCACGTAAAATTGCAACGGGTGAAGATTTAGTCGTACAGGCGGTTCGGTCTGGCGATGCGCATCTGGTCATCCTATCAGGTGATGCATCCAAGAACACAATAAAAAAATTAACAAATAAATGTAATACGTATAACGTTGAGAAGCATGTATTTGGAAGCCGTGAAGAACTTGGGCATGCAATTGGAAAAGAAGCTCGAGTCGTCTTAGCACTAACAGATAAAGGGTTTGCAAAAAAGTTATCCGAGCTTCTCAATGAATTTAATCGGGGGTGGGCTAATGACGAAAATGAAAGTACATGAATATGCCAGATCAATAGGCAAAACGAGTAGAGATATTGCTGCGGAATTAATCAAAAGTGATATTGTAATAAAGAGCCATATGGAAGAACTGGATCCAGTATCTATTGCAAAATTAGACGAGAAGTTTGGAGATTTAAAAAAGCCTGAGGCGAAAACAACTACTGTTAAGCCAGCGAGCAAACCGGCAAACCAGAGAACAGATCGTCCAAGTAATACAAATAAACCAACTGCTGCTCAAGGTACTAACCGTCCAGCTTCAAATCGTCCTTCAGGACAATCTACTTCAGCTCCGAAAACAGGTAGCAATCAGTCACCGCGTCAAGGGCAAGGAGCAGGTTCACCTCGTCCAGCTGGCGGAGGCGGACGTCCAGGCGGCGGTCGTGGTGGAAGACCACCAGCACGCGGTATTAACCAAGGGCGTCGAAGATACCGTCCGGCAGTACCAGTACAAAAAGTTGAAATACCATTACCGGATAAAATTACTTTTTATGAGTCACTATCAGTGGGGGAGCTAGCTAAAAAACTAGGTAAAGAACCTTCTGAAATCATCAAAAAGCTGTTTATGCTTGGTGTAATGGCAACCATTAACCAGGAATTAGATAAAGATGCAATTGAGTTAATTTGTGCGGAATACGATGTTGAAGTTGAGGAAGAGGTCCGTATTGACGTAACAGACTTGGAGATCTACTTCGAAGATCCGGAAGAGGAAGAAGAAGTGCCAGGTGAATTAACAGAAAGACCGCCAGTCGTAACCATTATGGGGCACGTTGACCATGGTAAAACGACGTTGCTTGACTCAATTCGCAACACTAAAGTAACACAAGGTGAAGCGGGTGGAATCACGCAGCATATTGGTGCGTATCAAATTACTGCTAGTGGCAAGAAAATTACATTCCTAGATACACCAGGTCACGAAGCTTTTACAACAATGAGAGCACGTGGTGCCAAAGTTACAGACTTGACAATTCTAGTTGTAGCAGCAGATGACGGTGTTATGCCACAGACAATTGAAGCGATCAACCATGCGAAAGCAGCAGAAGTTCCGATTATTGTAGCGGTTAACAAAATGGATAAGCCTGCCGCGAATCCTGACCGCGTTATGCAAGAATTAACTGAACATGGCCTAGTTGCAGAAGATTGGGGCGGCGATACGATTTTCGTGCCAATTTCCGCACTAAAAGGTGAAGGAATTGATCAGTTACTTGAAATGGTTCTATTAATTGCTGAAGTAGGCGAATTTACAGCTGATCCTTCCATTAGAGCTAGAGGTACAGTAATTGAAGCGCAGCTCGACAAAGGGAAAGGTTCTGTAGCCACATTGCTTGTACAAAATGGTACATTGCATGTAGGAGATCCCATCGTTGTCGGAAATACGTACGGTCGTGTCCGGGCAATGGTCAGTGACCTTGGTCGTCGCGTAAAAGAAGCAGGTCCTTCAACCCCTGTAGAAATTACAGGGTTGAGCGATGTTCCATTTGCAGGAGATCGTTTCGTTGTCTTTAAAGATGAAAAAACTGCTCGCCAAATCGGTGAAACACGTGCTGGAGAAGCACTTCAAGAACAGCGTGTGGAGAAAACACGTGTAACACTTGATAACTTGTTTGATCAAATGAAACAGGGCGAAATGAAAGAATTGAACTTAATTGTTAAAGCAGATGTACAAGGTGCGGTTGAGGCAATGGCTTCTTCTCTTATGAAAATTGAAGTAGAAGGCGTTAACGTCAAAATTATTCACACAGGTGCGGGTGCGATCAATGAGTCCGATATTTCTTTAGCAGCTGCATCTAACGCAATTGTCATTGGATTTAACGTACGTCCAGATACGAATGCAAAACGTGCTGCAGAAGCAGAAGGCGTAGACATTCGTCTGCACCGTGTCATATATAAAGTAATTGAAGAAATCGAATCAGCTATGACAGGCCTACTTGATCCTGAGTATGAGGAGAAGGTAATAGGTCAGGCGGAAGTTCGTGAAACCTTTAAAGTATCGAAGATCGGAACGATAGCAGGAAGCTATGTAATTGACGGTAAGATTACACGAGACGCAGGCGTTCGCGTTTTACGCGATAATATTGTAGTCTTTGAAGGCGAACTGGATACACTGAAACGTTTCAAAGATGATGCAAAAGAAGTTGCAAAAGGTTATGAGTGTGGTATTACAATTAAAAAATTCAATGATGTCAAAGAAGGAGATATCATTGAAGCATACGTTATGGAAGAAATTAAAAGAGTATGATTGTTTACGCGGAATGTTCTTTCCACATCCCAGCAGCGGCTTCTTTAAAAGATAAACGGGCTGTCTTGAATAGAATGAGGGATCGGGTGAAAAACTCCTATAATGTATCGGTTGCAGAAATTGATCATCAGGATTTATGGCAACGTACGACATTCGCTTTAGTCGCTGTGGCATCCTCTAAAGATGCCGCGGAAAGAGAAGTGAGACGTGCGATTCGTCTGTTTGAATCCAATCCTGATTGGGAAATGACTACGTGTACAGTAGACTACTTATGAGCAAAGAACGAGGTGAATTGCCATGTCAGTGCGTGCTAATCGTATAGCTGAGCAAATGAAGAAAGAATTGGGCGACATTATCGGTCAAAAACTAAAAGATCCACGTATCGGATTTGTGACGGTGACTGGTGTAGATGTAACTGGAGATTTACAACAAGCGAAAATTTTTATCTCTGTTCTAGGTACAGATAAAGAAAAGGAAGATTCGTTACTTGGGCTCTCCAAAGCAAAAGGCTTCATTCGATCGGAAATTGGTCAAAGAATCCGTTTACGCAAAACACCCGAAATCGAATTCGAAATTGATGAATCAGTCGCTTACGGTAACCGGATTGAAAGCTTGATCCGCAAAGTAAATGACGAAAACGAACAATAAACACGAGGAGGAAGTTCATAGTCGCGTAGGCGGCATGACTTCCTCCCTTCTTACATAGAGCAAGTTTTTCTGAATGAATTTAGGAAGAAGGGGTAAGATGAACGGTATTCTGCCTTTGTGGAAAGAGAAAGGTATGACGTCGCATGACTGTGTCTTTAAGCTTCGAAAGATATTACGTACAAAAAAAGTGGGGCATACAGGTACATTGGATCCTGAAGTAGAAGGTGTCTTGCCTATCTGTATAGGCAGAGCTACGAAAGTGGCTTCTTATATTACGGATGCGGGTAAAGAATATGTTGCTACGGTATCTATAGGCCGCTCAACGGAAACTGAAGACGCGCAAGGTGAGACCGTAACGAGTGATTTGACGCATAAGGAATTCACAAGAAACCAAATTATAGACGCTTTGGAGCAGTTAACAGGAGAAATCACACAAATACCACCTATGTATTCAGCAGTAAAAGTTAACGGCAGACGTTTGTATGAATATGCGCGTAAAGGCATCGAAGTAGAAAGGCCAGTTCGTAAAGTACAGATCGATAAAATAGAATTATTAAATGGAGATCAAATTTTTAGTGGTGAAGAAGTAACATTTTCCATTAGAGTGCAATGTGGTAAAGGAACTTATATCCGGACGTTAGCTGTGCAAATTGGTGAACTTCTTGGATATCCAGCACATATGGATTCATTAGTCCGTACTGTTTCAGGAAATTTTGATGAATCGCATTGTAAAACGCTAGCAGAAGTGGCACAAGTGATGGAACAAGATCAAGTACAAACAATATTGCGTCCTATCGAAGACGTATTGACGGATTTTCCACGCCTTGAAATCGAAGAGGCATCATTGGAATCCATACGAAATGGTCAAGTGCTTCCTGCGGTACCATTGCTAACTGACCACGCTTCCATCATGATGATGTTCGAAGGTCGTGTGCTGGCAATTTATCAAAACCATCCAACAAAGCCGGGGTTAATGAAACCAGAAAAAATGTTGCTAGCTAGTGAGTAAGGAGAGATAGAAATGAAAATCTATAGATTACGATATCCTGATTCGGTAAATATTCGACAACTTGATGCTTCTTCGTTAGCTATTGGATTTTTTGACGGTGTACATAAAGGACATCAAGAAGTCATTCGCAGTGCACAAAAAGTTGCGCATGATTTATCGATCGAGACAGCTGTTATGACATTCGATCCCCATCCGTCACAGTTATTTTCAGGGAAAAACGTTGGGTATATTACGCCGATTGAAGAAAAGGTCAGAGTACTCGAATCTCTTGGTGTGGATACGCTTTTCATTGTCAGCTTTGATTGGGAACTGGCTAGTCTTTCACCGCAAAGATTCATCGACATCTTCATCAAAAAGCTTGGCGTCAAGCATGTTACTGCAGGCTTTGATTTTACATTTGGTTCAAAAGGTTCGGGAACGATGAAAGATATGCAAGAGCTATCGGAAGGTAAGTATGAAACAACGATCGTTTCTAAAGTGACCTTTGATCAAGAGAATAAAGTATCTTCGACGGCAATTCGCCAACTGTTATCTAAGGGTGACGTTGAAGCAGCAGCAGAACTTCTCGGTCGTCCATTCCGTACAACGGGCGAAGTGATACATGGAGAAAAACGGGGCCGCCAGTTAGGTTTCCCTACAGCTAACATCCAAACTGCTGAAGAACATATAGTTCCTGCTAATGGTGTCTATGCTGTGCGTTGCCTGATCGAAGATACATGGTACCGAGGTGTTTGCAATATGGGCGTAAAGCCAACATTCCATGATCCAGAACATCGGATTCCTACAGCTGAGGTTCATCTGCTGGACGTGAATATAGATCTCTATGGCAAGAAAATGGCAATTGAATGGTTGCACCGTATACGTTCTGAACAAAAATTTGATTCGCTGGATGCGTTGAAAACACAAATTGGAAAAGACAAGCAGACAGCAAAGGATTTATTAAGCGACTAGTTGGTTGTTGCAACTGACATAATGCCGTGATATGATACAATAGTGTTCAATACACGAACCTCTTCTTGGCAACACGAGTCACCAACGTTTGCTCGGGAGACGGGGATACTTTTATTTAGGAGGTGAAAAGGATGGCTATTACACAAGAGCGCAAAGCTGAATTGATTAACGAATTCAAGACTCATGAAAATGATACTGGATCGGCTGATGTTCAGATTGCTATCCTTACTGAAGAGATCAATAACCTGAACGGCCACTTACGTACTCACAAGAAAGATCACCACTCACGTCGTGGTTTGTACAAAATGGTTGGTACACGTCGTCGTCTATTGAGATATCTACGTGAAACTAACGTTCAACGTTACCGTGATCTTATTGCATCACTTGGCTTACGCCGTTAATAAGACTGAGAAGCGGGCTTTGCCCGCTTTTTTCTATGGAATTAAGATAAAATATTTCGCATACATGTATCACGTTTGATACACTATTACTAATTACATACTAGATGTATACAGGTTTACAATAGAGAGGAGTTCTACAATGTCAGAACAGAAAAAAGTTTATACACTCGATTGGGCTGGACGTACGCTTACAATCGAAGCCGGCCAACTTGCAAAGCAAGCTAATGGTGCGGTGCTCGTTCGGTATGGCGAAACAACAGTACTTTCCACGGTTACAGCTTCCAAGAAACCAAAACCTCTAGATTTCTTTCCACTTACAGTGAATTATGAAGAACGCATGTACTCAGTTGGTAAGATTCCAGGAGGATTTATCAAGCGGGAAGGACGTCCTTCAGAAAATGCAGTATTGACTAGTCGCTTGATTGACCGTCCAATCAGACCTTTATTCCCTGATGGCTTCCGTAACGATGTGCAAGTCATTTCACTTGTTATGTCTGTTGATCAGGATTGTTCATCTGAGATTTCAGCAATGATCGGCTCTTCTTTGGCTTTATCTATCTCGGATATTCCGTTTGATGGCCCAATCGCAGGCGTTCAAGTAGGTCGTATAGATGGAGAATTCATCGTCAATCCTACGCCGAGTCAGCTTGAAACATCGGAAATTGATTTAGTTGTTGCTGGAACAAAACATGCAATCAACATGGTAGAGGCAGGAGCTAAAGAGGTTTCTGAAGAAATTATGTTAGAAGCGATTATGTTCGGTCACGATCAAATCAAGAAATTAGTCGAATTCCAAGAAAAAATTACAGCTGAAATTGGTAAACCAAAGTTCGAAATTGAATTATTCGAACTGGATGCTGACATTCGTAAAGAAGTAGAAGATCGTTGTGAAAATGAACTAATAGCGGCAATTCAAACTGAAGAAAAGCATGCGCGTGAAGAAGCTATCAACGAAGTGAAAGCGGCTGTTCTTGAGCATTACACAGAAGCTGAAGCTGATGAAGCTACATTTAAGCAAGTGAAAGCTGTTCTAGAGCAAATGGTAAAAGATGAGGTACGTCGACTGATTACAATCGACAAAGTTCGTCCTGATGGCCGTGGACTTGACGAAATCCGTCCATTATCATCTGAAACAGGTCTATTGCCACGCACTCACGGTTCTTCACTATTCACACGTGGACAAACACAAGTACTAAGTGTATGTACATTAGGTGCGCTTGGTGAAAATCAAATTATTGATGGTTTAGGTTCAGATGAATCCAAGCGCTTCATGCATCATTATAACTTCCCGAACTTCAGTGTCGGTGAAACAGGCCCCATTCGTGGTCCAGGCCGTCGTGAAATTGGTCACGGTGCATTAGGAGAGCGTGCATTGCTGCCTATGCTACCGGATGAAGTGGAATTTCCTTACACAATGCGTCTAGTTGCAGAAGTATTGGAGTCTAATGGTTCCTCTTCACAAGCATCGATCTGTGCCTCTACAATGGCTATGATGGACGCTGGTGTACCACTTAAGGCGCCAGTAGCAGGAATTGCTATGGGATTGATTAAAAAAGATGAAGATTATTCTATTCTGTCCGATATTCAAGGAATGGAAGACCACTTAGGCGATATGGACTTTAAAGTAGCTGGTACTAACAATGGTATTACTGCACTTCAAATGGATATCAAAATAGACGGTTTATCTCGTCAGATTTTAGAAGAGTCTCTAGCACAAGCAAAAATCGGCCGTATCAAAATTCTTAATCATATGTTGACAACCATTTCTTCGACTCGTGAAGAATTATCTGCGTACGCTCCGAAAATTATAGTAATCCATATCAAACCGGACAAGATTCGCGACGTAATCGGACCTGGTGGAAAAGTAATTAATAAAATTATTGAGGAAACTCAAGTTAAAATTGATACAGAGCAAGATGGAACAATTTATATTTCATCACCAAACTCTGAAATGAACGAAAAAGCTAAGAACATGATCGAAAATATTGTACGCGAAGCAAAAGTAGGCGAGTACTACTTAGCAAAAGTTAAGCGTATTGAGAAATTCGGTGCATTCTTGGAAATCTTCCCAGGCAAAGATGGCTTGCTTCATATTTCTGAAATTCAGGAAGCACGTACTAAAGAAGTGGAAGACGTATTAAAATTAGAAGATGAGCTATTTGTAAAAGTAATTGAAATTGACAGACAAGGTCGAGTCAATCTTTCACGAAAAGTAGTTATTCTAGAAGAAAAAGAAAAAGAGCAAAAACGAGAACAAGAACAAGCTAGCAAAGAGTAATTAATTAATCCGTCAAAAAAGCCTCTTCCTGCACAAGTTGCGGCGAAGGAGGCTTTTTGTACTTTATTTAAGGAGTGAAGTCTATGATTCAAAAATATAATTGTTCAAATGGTGTACGTATTATCCATGAAAAAATGCCACATTTACAGTCTGTTGCGATCGGAATCTGGGTGCATGCAGGTTCAGCAAATGAAACAAAAGAACAAGAAGGTATTGCCCACTTTATTGAACATATGCTGTTCAAGGGAACCAATACACGAAGTGCACGAATGATTGCCGAGCAGTTCGATCAGATTGGAGGCGATCTGAATGCCTTTACTTCCAAAGAAATGACATGCTATTACACTACAGTATTAAGTCATCACGCCTCGTACGCGTTGACAGTTTTATCCGATATGTTTTTCCATTCCCAATTCAAAGAAGAGGAGATGGAAAAAGAGAAATCTGTCATTCTGGATGAAATATCCTCTGTTGAAGACATGCCCGATGAAGATGTAGATGAAAGGTTATGGGCAGGAATGTTCCCTGAAGATGCAATTGGAAAGCCTGTAGGAGGACGGATTGAAACGATTAAGTCATTTACAAAAGAAATGGTCGAAGAATTCATGGTGAAACATTACCGCCCTGAAAATTTGGTTATTTCGATTGCAGGAAGCTATGATGAACGTTTAATCAAGTTGATCGAAGCAAACTTCGGAAGCTATCAAAGTAAACAACAGGCTTCTGCTTCAATAATAGATGAAAGTGTGCCGAATTTTACGGCACAACAAATCATCAAAGCAAAAGATATTGAACAAGCCCATGTATGTTTTGGTTATCCTTCCTTGCCTTCAACTCACGATAAGATTTACGAGTTAAGCTTATTCGATAGTATCCTCGGCGGAACAATGTCTTCTAGGTTGTTTCAGGAAGTTCGAGAAAACCGGGGACTAGCGTATTCGGTCTATACGTATTATGCTGCGTATAAAAATGCTGGATCCTTTGTGATTTATTGTGGAACCTCTCCTGAAAACTTTCAAGAGACATATCGTACAATTGACCAGGTCATTGCTGAAGTGCTAAATGACGGTCTAACAGATAAAGAATTGCGAAATGCTAAAGAGCAACTTAAAGGCAGTTTTGTTCTTGGTTTGGAAGGCTCTGAATCGCGTATGTATAGAAATGGTCGCAATGAATTAGTGCTTGGCAAACATCAGACAATTGATGAAGTAGTCAAACATATTGAAAGCGTTGAAAAACGAAGTGTCTATCGACTTGGACAGCAAATGTTGGCAAGTGATCGTGCAACATCCATTATCGCGCCTAAATCAAATATTCAACAATTAAAAAAACTGCAGAACTAGTCGACTTCCGGCCTCTCATACATATGATGAAAGAGATCTAAAATGAGGGAGGGCTTCCATGCGATTATCAGAACTGGCACAAAAAGAGCTGATTCAAGTAGAAGAAGGTATGAGATATGGCTTTTTGGCAGAAACAGACTTGCTGTTCGACCGCAAAACAGGAGCGATCATTGGATTTGAAATTCGGAAGAAGTTAGGGAAAACACTTTTTCGTCAAAAAGACCAGGATATTATTGAATATATTCCATGGCATGAAATTGTACTGGTGGGAGAAGACCGAATTTTATTTGGCAAAACACATGAATTGAACAGAAAGGAAGTAGAAGGGTATGACTAAATGGCTTGTAGTAGGGACTGATCAACGCCTACGAATAGCGAATGAACTATTAGTAAAATCAGGGATTGACAGTGAGTATGTATGTTCTGATACGTTTAATGAACAGTTAAAAAACACTCTGATGAATACAAAGCCAGACTACCTTCTACTACCTTTATTGTTAATGGAACAAAGCATTCCGGTCGACTATTTGCAAGAAGGCTCTTCTGTCTATTCCGGTAATACTTCAGCTGATTGGAGACAAGAGCTTGCTAAGAAAGGTATTTCGCATACGAATTATTTGGAAAATGAGCAATTCATTTGGAGAAATGCTCAATTAACTGCAGAAGCGTTCGTTCATGTCTTTTATGAGCAAACCAAACGACAGATTGCAGGTAAGCATTTTTACATTGCAGGATTTGGCAGAGTGGGAAAAGCGATTGCACATACATTGCATCAGTTGCAGGCTACTGTCACTATAGTTGCACGTGCGGATGAGCAACTAGCAGAAGCAGGAGTATTAGGCTATAACACATTGCTGCTCGATGAAACAACAAAATTCACTCATGGTTACTTGGTGAACACTATACCAGCGCAATGGCTCAATCCAAATCAAAGTGGTGCTGTTCACGTTTTTGATGTCTCTTCAGTACCTGGGTGCCTAAAGCATGCAGATTCCTCTGAATACTATACCATACACCTCAAATTGCCCGGGAAGCACTTTCCCGAGGACGCGGCAGCGGTTTTGGTTGACGCGGTTTTGAGAATGAGTATAGACGAAAGGGGAACTAAATGCTCAAAGGAAAACGAATCGGATTAGGCATCACGGCTTCGCATTGCACATATGACCAATTGCTTCCGATGATCGCTTCGCTACAAAAAGAAGGTGCGATTGTCGTTCCTATCATTACACATTCAGTTCTTCATGCCGCCACGCGTTTTGGTACTGGTGAGGAGTGGATTAAACGAATAGAAGAGGCGACAGGCGAGAAGGTAGTAGCAAGTATTGTCGAAGCAGAACCATTCGGCCCATCCAATCCGCTTGACTGCATGGTGATTTCGCCGCTTACAGGTAACTCTATGAGTAGGTTTGCTAATGCTGCTACTGACTCACCTGTTTTGATGGCGGCCAAAGCCACATTGCGTAATGGCAAACCAGTAGTACTTGGTATTTCTACTAATGATGCACTAGGCCTTAACGGTATGAATCTTATGAAGTTATTGAATATGAAACATGTGTTCTTTATTCCGTTCGGTCAAGATGATTGTATAAAAAAACCGAACTCCTTAATTTCGGATTTCTCATTACTACCCGCTACTGTTGCATCCGCAATTGAAAGTAAGCAATTGCAGCCGTTACTGATAATTCATAACAATGCATGATAATAGATTTTTAAATTCTGCAAAATATGTTATAATTCGTTCAATAACAATTAACGAGACGAGGATAGTACTAACTCTCCTTAATAGTACTTGTTAATAATTGAAAGGAAGATATAGATGAAGAATGTGAATGTTGCAATTGTCGGCGCTACTGGAGCGGTAGGAACAAAAATACTTGAGAAATTGGTGGAACGTAATTTCCCTGCTACTTCCATAAAGTTACTTGCATCCAAACGTTCTGCGGGCAATGAAATCGAAGCGGGTGGAAATACGTACATTGTACAAGAAACAACCCCAGAAGCTTTTGAAGGTATCGACATTGCATTCTTTAGTGCAGGTGGGAGTATCTCAGAGAAGTTCGCACAAGATGCAGTGAAAAGCGGGGCGGTTGTAATTGATAATACAAGTGCATTCCGTATGGACCCTAACACACCACTCGTTGTTCCGGAAGTAAATCCACAAGAGTTGAAAAACCATTCAGGAATCATTGCAAATCCAAACTGTTCTACAATTCAGATGGTAGCAGCATTGAAACCTATTAAAGATCAATACGGACTTAACAAGCTAATCGTATCCACTTACCAAGCAGTTTCAGGTGCTGGCGTAGAAGCGATTGATGAACTAGCAGAACAAAGCAAGCAATTCGCGAATCGTAGTGAAATAGAAGCAGAAGTATTACCATCCGCTTCTGCAAAACGTCATTATCCAATCGCATTCAACGCGATTCCACAAATTGATTCATTTGGTGAGTCGGGCTATACATTGGAAGAATTAAAAATGATCAATGAAACGAAGAAAATATTCAGCGATCAAAACATGTCGGTAGCGGCTACATGTGTCAGATTACCTGTTGTATCCGGACATTCAGAATCTGTTTACATCGAAATCGATCATGACGACGTTACAGTTAAAGATATCCAGTCTTTAATGGAAAATGCACCAGGAATTGTTTTGCAGGATGATCCGGCTTCACAACTATATCCAATGCCGCTTTATGCAGAAGATAAAGATGAAGTGTTTGTAGGTAGAATCCGTAAAGATCTGGATAATCCAAAAGGATTCCATCTTTGGATTGTGTCCGATAACTTATTAAAAGGTGCTGCATTGAACTCTGTGCAAATCGCCGAGGCGCTTATAAAATAACTTGTGTAGGTAGAGTTTAGAATGATAACGAAAAGGAATGATCTATGTGCAACTTGGAAATGTAGGGACAGCAATGGTCACTCCTTTTTCTCCTGACGGCACGATCGACTACGCCCAAACAACGGTCTTGCTTGAGCATTTGATCGCGAATGGGACAGATTCTGTCATCGTCAGCGGTACGACTGGTGAATCACCGACGCTTACTGTTACAGAGAAGAAGGAATTACTGGACTTTGTAGTAAAGGTTGTGAATAAGCGTATTCCAGTGATTGCAGGCACAGGGACAAACAATACTGCGGAATCCATAGAGCTGACTAAGGCTGCTGAGCGATCAGGGGCAGACGGAATTATGCTCGTGACACCTTACTATAATAAGCCAGACCAAAAAGGAATGTATGCACACTTCTCGAAAATTGCTAACGTTACGGCATTACCGATATTGCTATATAATATTCCAAGTCGTTCCATCGTCAACTTGCTTCCTGAAACCGTTATTGCATTATCGAAAATTGATAATATTAAAGCGATCAAAGAAGCAAGTGGTAATTTGGAGCAGATGGCAGAAATCATTGAAGGAACCGCTGATGATTTTGAAGTATACAGTGGAGATGACGCATTGACATTGCCATTACTTGCAATTGGCGGTAGAGGAATCATTTCAGTTTCTGCACACGTAGTAGGCAATGAAATGCAAAAAATGATTCAAGCGTTCCAAAATGGTAACATAAAAGAAGCCGCTGACCTCCATCGTTCATTAGTGCCGGTATTCAGAGCGTTGTTCTCGAAGCCGAATCCCGTGCCTGTGAAATATGCGCTAGAAAAAGCAGGCATACCAATGGGCTGCGTTCGTTTACCACTTATAGAAATGGACGAAAGTGAAGCTGAGATTATCGATAAAGCGCTTGAAAAATTTGGAGAAAGAACACGGATTCTGTAATAAACAAAAGCCGGACGACCAATCCGGCTTTTTTTGTTTGTACTGAACGCCTACTATCTCGTATAATGGTGTTTAGTCGTTGTGGGCGGGAATAGAATATAGGAGGAAACAATGTGACGAAAATACAAAATGAATTAATTAGAGTGATTCCACTAGGTGGAGTAGGGGAAATCGGGAAGTCTATGTATGTCGTTGAAATCGATGATGAATTATTTGTTATGGATTCAGGCTTAATGTTCCCTGAAACGGAAATGCTAGGTATTGATTTTGTAATACCTGATATGACCTATCTAGAAGAAAATAAAGATCGGATCAAAGGAATCTTCTTAACGCATGGTCATGAAGATGCAATTGGGGCAATCGCTTATTTACTACAGAAAGTACAAGCTCCTGTCTATGGTACAAAGTTGACATTAGCGTTAGCGAAAGAACATTTGAAGAAAATGCCGGCACCATCTAATGTCCGCTTCTTTGAAGTGACAAGCAAAAGCCGTATGAACTTCAAGCGCACGCATGTGACATTCTTTTACACGACACACAGTATTCCAGATTCTCTAGGAATTGTCTTCCATACAAGCGAAGGTGCGATCGTTAATACAGGAGAGTTCAAATTCGACCAAGCAGCAAAAGGCAAATATCGCCCTGATTTTGCAAAAATGGCTACAATTGGTGAAGAGGGAGTCTTTATCTTGATGTCCGATTCTACAGAAGCAGAGCGTCCAGGTTATACGACGTCTGAGTCTGTAATCGAGAAACGTCTTTTTAAAACTTTTCACGAAGCACAAGGAAGAATTCTAGTAGCGTTGTATGCATCAAACTTCATTCGAATTCAGCAAGTACTAGACCAAGCAGCAGCAAAGAAAAAGAAAGTCGCAGTTGTTGGTAAAAGTTTGGAGAGCTACTTTGAAGTCGGGTTAAAACTAGGTTATTTACAAGTGGAAGACGATATTGTGATTCCAGTAAAAGACATGGAGCGCTATGACGATCAAGATATCGTAATTATTGTAACGGGTAACCAAGGTGAGCCACTAGAAGCATTGGAGAAAATCGTCCGTAAACATCATAGAGAAATTAATATCAAAAGTTCAGATACAGTATTGATAACATTTACACCATCACCTGTTATGGAAATTTCCATGTACAAGATGATGAATGAACTAGCAAAGGCTGGAGCAACTGTACTGACGTCCACACGAAATGTACACGTATCCGGTCACGGTTCCGCTGAAGACTTGAAAATGATGTTAAACTTGATGCAACCTAAATACTTTATTCCGATTCAAGGGGAATATCGTATGCTGATTGCACACTCCAAGCTCGCTCAAGAAGTTGGTCTGCCTAAAAACCGTATCTTCATTGCGGACAAAGGCGACATTGTTGAATTCAAGAATGAAAAGCTTCGTATGGCAGGTAGAGTACAGGCTGGTAACGTCTTGATCGACGGTATTGGTGTGGGTGATGTTGGAAACATCGTGTTGCGTGACCGTAAGCTATTATCCCAAGATGGAATCTTTACAGTCGTTGTGACATTGAACAGAAAGCAAAAACGAATTGCGGCGGGTCCTGAAGTTGTCTCAAGAGGCTTTGTTTATGTACGCGAATCGGAGGAACTGTTTGAAGAAGCGACAAAACTGATTACTAAAATTGTCGAGAAGTATGTGAATAAAGAAACGTTTGAATGGACAAACATTAAACAAGAGATCCGTGAGACATTGAGTTCGTATTTATATCAGCAAACAAAACGTCGCCCGATGATTATTCCGATCATTATGGAATACTGATCCATACCGTTTGTTGGCGAATTAAAAAACAATTGGATTTCCATGCCTTTACGGCTGGAAATCTTTTTTTCAGAAAGGGGGTTGGCAAATGGCAAAGAAACGTGCTAAAAAGAGAGCGCCAGCGAAGAAAAGACAACAGAAAAAACAGCAAAGTCAAATGCAACCGCTCTGGTTTGAAATTCTAGGTGTCGTCTTAATCGGTATCGCAATAATTATGATCTTTGAATTCGGTATCATTGGTCGGGGTTTATCGGCATTCTCTCGATTCTTATTAGGTAACTGGTATGTTGCGTTGCCATTTTTAATAATTGTGCAAGCGTTGATTTTCATGATTAAGAGACAGATTGGCGGATATAAACACCGGATCGTAATCGGTTGTTTATTCATTTTAGGCAGTATGCTACTGTTCAGTCATGTTCATTTATTTCAAACATTATATGAAAGCAAAGTTTTGATGTCAAATTCTGCACTTAAGGAAACGTGGAAAGTACTCATCACAAATGATGGAATACATGACCAAACAGGGACTCTGGGGGGCGGTATGCTAGGTGCTGTGTTGTTCGCGATGTTTTATTCATTAGTTGATTCATCGGGCGCTACAGTAGCTGGTGTGCTGTTACTGCTCATTGGTATCATCCTGTTGACAGGTAAGGCTTTGATTCCGTTCCTAGTAGAGCAAACACCTATCTTGATGAATGATATAAAGAAGAAGTGGGCAGCGAGGGAAAAGAAATCAGTCAAGTCTCCTGAAGAAAAACGTAAAGAAAGTGCGCGCAGTAATAGAAAGAGTAAGCCGAAACCTGTAGACACTTCTGAAATGGAAGCGGTACAAGAAAATCCGGAGCCCGCTAGTGAACCGATTATTTCTAGCTTCACGGCAAAAATTGAACAGGCTACGCAACCAGAAATTGTACAGGAAAAGCAGTCGAAGGCTCAAGAGGATTCAACACTCGATCCTAAAGATCCTGTGACTGATTATCCTGTAATGGGCGGAGAACAAGAAAACGAATCGTATGTTTTGCCATCAGCCAAACTATTGGAACCACCTGTAGCAAGTGATCAATCTGGAGAATATGATTTAATCCAGGCAAACGCTAAGAAGCTAGAGAAAACGTTCCTGAGTTTTGGAGTTAAAACGAGAGTGACACAAGTCCATTTGGGACCAGCAGTCACTAAATATGAAATCCTGCCTGATACGGGCGTGAAAGTAAGTCGCATCGTTAGTTTGGCGGATGATATAGCATTGGCATTGGCAGCTAGTGGGATTCGAATTGAAGCGCCGATTCCTGGTAAATCGGCAGTTGGAATCGAAGTCCCGAACAATGCGGTGGCGATGGTAAGTTTACGTGAAGTGCTTGAATCTAAGGAAAACAATCCACCCGAGGCCAAGTTACTAGTAGGTTTAGGTCGTGATGTGACTGGACAAGCCATGATGACAGAACTCAATAAAATGCCCCACGTATTAATTGCGGGTGCTACGGGTAGCGGTAAAAGTGTCTGTGTTAACGGTATTATTATGAGTATCATCATGCGGGCGAAACCACACGAAGTGAAAATGATGATGATCGATCCGAAAATGGTAGAGTTAAATGTATTTAATGGCATCCCGCATTTATTGGCACCTGTTGTCACAGATCCGAGAAAAGCGGCGCAAGCACTGCAACGAGTTGTGTCGGAGATGGAGCGCAGATATGAGTTATTCTCCCATACAGGCACACGGAATATTGAAGGATATAATAACCACATTGAACAATGGAATGAAGATCATGATGAGAAGCATCCACGCATGCCGTATATAGTTGTCATTGTCGATGAGCTGGCCGACTTAATGATGGTGGCATCAAGTGACGTAGAAGATTCCATCACACGTCTGGCACAGATGGCGAGAGCTGCGGGTATTCATCTAATTATCGCGACACAGCGTCCAAGCGTTGACGTGATCACAGGTATTATTAAGGCGAATATTCCTTCTCGAATTGCGTTTGCCGTATCTTCTGCAATTGACTCGCGGACTATTCTGGATGGTGCCGGCGCAGAGAAATTATTGGGGCGAGGAGATATGTTATTCCTTCCTGCTGGCGCTTCAAAACCGACACGTATTCAAGGGGCATTTGTTTCAGATGAGGAAGTGGAAGCGGTAGTGAACTTTGTTATCGAGCAGCAAAAAGCTCAATATCAAGAAGAAATGATTCCTACTGAAGTAGAGGTAGTAGCACCGCATGAAGAAACCGATGAATTATACGATGAAGCGGTACAAATGGTAGTGGACATGCAGACTGCTTCCGTTTCGATGATTCAGCGTCGTTTCCGCGTTGGATATGCCAGAGCCGCACGTATAGTAGATCAAATGGAAGCGCGTGGCGTGGTTGGACCACCTGAAGGTAGTAAGCCAAGGCACGTACTACTCACTAAATCAGAACTAGAAATGTAAAACATTATTCGCTGTTATTTTGATAAGTCGAAGTTATCCGTGATTTCAGCTAGATATTTCCTTCTACCTAAGTAAATGTTATAGTGAAGGTAGAAGGAAATTATCATTTCAGGCTATGGAAATTGAGTGTGTCATCCAATATTTAGCAGAGCAGAAAGCGCTATCATGCAAAGCGACACATCCACTGTTATCACGAACGTCATCACGTACGAGGTAACGAATTTTCAAATAATCTATTAACAGTGACCTTTTTTAAGAGTAAAGATTCAAGCTGTAAAGTAGTGTGAGTAAAGGTATAAGACGTATAACGTCCTAACATAATACCAAAATTAATTAGGGGAGGTCATTATCGATGACGAAAAGAAAGTTTGGACTAGCAATGTCTTTAGTGTTAGCCGCAGGTACGATGTTAGCAGCATGTGGCTCTGATAATAAAGACAATGCAGGGGAAAAGCCAGCGACAGGTGACAGCGGTGAGAAAGGCGGATTCTCACTTGCTATGGTAACTGACGTTGGAGGGATTGATGATAAATCATTCAACCAATCTGCATGGAAAGGCGTTAAAGAATTCGGAGAAGATCAAGGATGGGAAAAAGGAACTGGCGGATACGATTACCTGCAGTCAACTGGTCCGGAAGATTATACAACAAATCTTAACAACTTGGCTCGTCGTGACTTCAACTTAATATACGGAGTAGGTTTCTTAATGGAAGATGCAATTGAAGATATTGCAGCACAACAAAAAGACACTCAATTCTCTATTATTGATGGTGAAGTAGATGCTCCAAACGTAGCTAGCATCCTCTTTAAAGAACAAGAAGGCGGATATTTAGCCGGAGTAGCAGCTGGGCTAATGACAAAATCAGATAAGGTTGGTTTCATCGGTGGTATGGACAACCCTGTCATCGAGCGTTTTGAAGCTGGATTCCTTGAAGGTGTCAAGGCAGTTAAGCCTGAAATCAAAGTAGACTCAAAATATGTAGGTGCATTTGATAAAGCAGAACTTGGTAAAGCTGAGGCAGGCCGTATGTACTCTTCAGGTGTAGATATTATTTTCCACGCTGCTGGCGGTACGGGTAACGGTGTATTCTCAGAAGCGAAAGAACGTAAGCAAGCAGATAAAGATGCATATGTTTGGGTAATTGGTGTTGACTCTGACCAATATGAAGAAGGTAAAGTTGGAGATGACAACGTTACGCTTACATCTATGTTGAAGCGTGTTGATGTAGCAGTTAAAGATATTGCTGACTTGTCAATGAATGGGAACTTCCCTGGCGGGGAAACAAAAGTATATGGTCTTCAAGATGATGGTTTAGGTCTTGCTGATTCACGTGGCGCAATTCCACAAGATGTATTGGATCAAATTGATGAATATGCACAAAAAATTGCAAATGGCGAAATTGAAGTACCTGAGTTTGTAGAGAAGAAAAAATAAGGTCGGTAAACAGTTGGAGGCCGGTTTTCATATCCGGCCTTTATTTCATTAAATTACTAAAATAAAGGTTCCTGGGTGGTTGATTTGGAACTTTTATTTTATTAATTTCTAAGATTAATAAATTAAATATAATAAAAAGTATTAGCAGGCTATTTAAAGTGAAATGGAAAAGCTTTCAACTTTTCATACGGGAGCTTTATGACGTATTATTGAAGATGAAAGCTATACTGCTTAATTCTACGGAATTCAATTATGGGCAAGGAAGTGATTGGGATGGATTATGTAATTGAAATGCTAGATGTTTCAAAAAAATTCGGAAATTTCTATGCGAATGATCATATTACATTACAACTGAAGAAAGGCGAGATTCACGCACTGCTAGGTGAAAACGGTGCTGGGAAATCTACCTTAATGAACGTATTATTTGGTTTATATCAACCAGATGGTGGAGAAATTCGTGTGCGAGGCGAACATGTAGCAATCACTGACCCGAACGTAGCAAATGATCTAGGAATTGGGATGGTGCATCAGCATTTTATGTTGGTGGAGAATCTAACGGTTACCGAGAATATTATTTTAGGTAGTGAGCCAACGAAATCTGGAATGATTAACATTAAAGATTCTGCGAAAAAAGTTGCGGAAATATCAAAGATGTATGGACTAGATGTAGATCCGTACGCGAAAATAGAAGATATTTCTGTAGGTATGCAACAACGTGTCGAGATTCTTAAGACTCTTTATCGTGGAGCAGATATCCTAATATTTGATGAACCCACTGCATCCTTAACTCCTCAGGAAATTGATGAATTGTTGAATATTATGAAAAAACTCGTTGCAGAAGGAAAATCAATCATCTTGATCACCCATAAACTGGCGGAAATTATGAACGTTTCAGACAAAGTAACTGTCATCCGCAAAGGTAAAGGAATCGGTACTGTTATCACATCGGAAACGAATCCCGAAGAATTGGCGACGTTGATGGTTGGACGTCAAGTCACATTTAAAACCGAAAAAGGTCCATCACACCCGACTGAAGAAGTGTTGAAGATAGAAAATCTACAAGTGAATGACTATCGGGGCGTTGCTAAATTAAAAGGACTCAATCTTTCTGTGCGTCGCGGTGAAATAGTTGGAATTGCCGGCATCGATGGTAACGGTCAATCCGAATTAATTGAAGCCATCACTGGTTTGACTAAAGTGAAGAGCGGTAAGATTTTTATTAATGATGAAGATGTTACAAATAAAAAACCGAGAAAGATTACTGAAACCGGTATTGGACATATTCCACAAGACCGCCATAAGCATGGACTTATTCTAGATTTTTCAGTTGCATATAATACCGCTCTTCAATCGTATTATCATGAACCATTATCTAAAGGTGGAATCATGAATTATAAAGTAATCAATGAAAGAGCGGAAGAACTGATCAAAGAATACGATGTTAGAACACAAGGTACGCATGAATTAGCGAGAGCATTATCCGGAGGAAATCAGCAAAAGCTGATCATCGGAAGAGAAATCTTGAGAAATCCGGATTTACTGATTGCGGCATTACCTACACGTGGTTTGGACGTCGGAGCAATCGAGTTTATTCATCGGCGTCTGATTGAACAACGTGACAGTGGAAAAGCGGTTTTACTCATAACGTTTGAATTGGATGAAGTCATGAACGTTTCAGATAGAATTGCAGTTATTTATGATGGAACTATTGTAGGTACGGTAATTCCGCAAGAAACAACTGAACAAGCACTAGGGTTAATGATGGCAGGCCATTCAAAAGATGTTGCTGAGAAAAAAGTACTAGCTGCTGAAAAGGATGGTGATGAACAGCATGTCGAATAGAATGATCAATGTACTGGTCCCGATGATTTCGATCTTTTTAGGGCTCTTAGTAGGCGCGATTGTGATGCTGATCAGTGACTATAATCCAATCACAGGCTATATGGCATTATGGAATGGTATTTTTGGTGATTCTTATGCAATCGGTGAAACCATTCGTCAAATCAGTCCATACTTACTTGCGGGACTTGCAGTAGCATTCGCATTTAGAACTGGACTTTTCAATATTGGGGTAGAGGGACAACTAATCGTTGGCTGGTTTGCTGCAGCTTACGTAGGGATGGCATTCGATCTTCCGAAAATTATTCACTTGCCTTTCGCACTCATAGCAGCTGCTGCAGCTGGGGCGCTATGGGGACTCGTACCTGGTATTTTAAAAGCAACATTGAAAGTACACGAAGTTATAGTCACCATTATGATGAACTACATTGCCTTACATGTAGTTAACGCATTAATAAAAACACTTTCCGGTGGTGGATTCAAATTGGAGCGTATCCATGAATCAGCCTCACTTCGGTCAGAGTTCTTATCTAATCTAACGGATTACTCCACATTGCACTACGGAATATTCGTTGCATTAGCTATGGTTGTCGTTATGTGGTTCATATTAGAGAAAACGAAGACAGGATTTGAATTGAAGTCTGTTGGGTATAACGATAATGCAGCTAGCTATGCAGGAATGAGCGCTAACAAGAATATTATTCTCGCAATGGTCATCTCAGGTGCGTTCGCTGGACTTGGAGGCGCGATGGAGGCACTTGGTACGTTTGGTAACATGTCTTCCATGGGTGGCTTTACAGGGATCGGTTTTGACGGAATCGCTGTAGCCTTGCTTGGCGCGAATACGCCACTTGGGGTGATCTTCGGTGCAACGTTATTCGGCTCATTGAAATATGGTGCGAATAATATGCCGAATGAAGCAGGAATTCCAGTAGAAATTGTTTCCATCATTATTGCGTTGGTTATTTTCTTCGTTGCTTGTGGATACATCATCCGTGTAGGACTCATACGTTTGCGTAATAAGAAGGAGGCAAAGTGACATGTTAGATGTATTATACTTCATCATACCTATAACAATTGCTTCTGCAGCTCCTCTTATTTTCACAGCAATTGGCGGTGTGTTCTCTGAACGATCTGGAGTCATTAATATCGGATTGGAAGGCCTCATGATTATGGGTGCATTCATCGGTATCCTATTCAATTTATTTTTCGCGGATACCTTTGGGGCCTGGACACCTTGGATAGCATTAATTGTGGCAATGCTCGTTTCAGCATTGTTTGCAACACTTCACGCCATAGCATCTATCTCGTTCCGAGCTGATCAAGTAGTATCAGGTGTCGCGATTAACATGTTAGGTCTTGCTGTTGCATTATTCTCGGTAAAAATGATTTTCGGCAAAGGTCAAACCGATTTCATTCAACAAAAAATTCCGAGATTCAATGTACCTTTTTTGGAGGATATTCCAGTTATCGGCCCTATGTTCTTTAAGTTAGTCTATGGCTCTTCTATTATGGCGATCGCCGTTGCGTTTATCGCATGGTTTGTTATTTACAAGACGCCATTTGGTTTACGTCTTCGCTCAGTAGGAGAACATCCGATGGCGGCAGACACAATGGGAATTAAAGTAACAAAAACCCGTTATATCGCGGTTCTTATTTCTGGAGGACTTGCCGGAATAGGTGGAGCAGTTTATTCTCAAACTATCACAAATGATTTCGGACATGCGACCATTAATGGACAAGGGTTTATGGCGCTAGCGGCGATGATCTTTGGTAAATGGCATCCATTAGGAGCTATGGGAGCCGCGTTATTCTTCGGTTTTGCACAGGCGCTAGCAATTAGTTCTTCTAGTATTAAATTCTTAGAGGATATCCCAGCAGTGTATTTCCATATCTTCCCTTACGTTTTAACTATCCTAGCCCTTGCCGGATTCCTTGGAAAAGCAAAAGCACCAAAAGCACTTGGTAAACCTTACGTTAAAGGAAATAGATAAAAGTTATAAAAGCTATCTGGAGATACATACTCTTCAGGTAGCTTTTCTAAGGTTGTAGCAATACTAAGTTGAGGTTTTCGTTCGTATTTAGCATCAGTCGCCGCTAAACTCTACCTTCAGCACTTGAAAGTTGTATCATTTTCCAAATGACAGGCTAAAATGTATAGTGAGACTAGGAATACATATAATAAGGTAAACGAGGTGTTTGTATGTTCAATAAAACAAAATTACAAAATGGTGTTCATTTGTATATACGGAAAACGAAACAGTTTAAAACAGTGAACGTGACAATTAAGTGGAAAGCGCCACTGGATCAGAAAAAAGCTTCTGAACGTACGGTGTTGGCGAACGTGATGGAAAATTCAACGAAGCAGTATCCGACATTAAGTTCAATGCGCAAGGCGCTTGACGAGTTGTACGGTACGGTATTATTTACGGACGTTTCGAAAAGAAGCTCCCAACATATGGTTTCGCTATATACGGAGTGTGTGAACGATGAGTTTTTTGAAGGCGAAGATATTTTTAAACAGTTATGGCAATTGATTCGTTCTGTAGTGTTTGATCCCAATGTAACGAATAAAGCATTTGATCCAGATGTTACAGAAAGGGAAAAACGTAATGTCCGTGATCGAATACGTTCTATTTATGACGATAAAACACGTTTCGCACAAAAACGTATGCTTGAAATTATGAGACCAGATCATCCGGCATCCATTTCTGCTTACGGTACAGAAGCTGCTGTGTCTGAAATTACGAATGAAAGTCTTTATGCTACATACGAAGATATGATCAATAATGATTTGATTGATATTTATGTAGTAGGTGATGTAGATGAAAAGGAAATCATTGAGCAAATCAAGCAGTTCTTACCGTTTGAAGCAAGAGATGCAGCGAAACAAAATGACTTGCAGGATGTAAAAGTGTCAGATTCTGTGAATACAGTTAGAGAAAAACAAGACATGAAACAAGGTAAACTTCATCTTGGTTTCCATACACCGGTATCATTCCGTCATCCCGATTACCATAAAATGCAAATAACGAATGGTGTTTTCGGTGGTTTTGCCCACAGTAAACTATTCATGAATGTGCGAGAAAAAGAAAGTATGGCATACTATGCCAATAGTGCGTTTGCTTCGCATTACGGTATCGTCTACGTGACAGCGGGTATCGATGCGGATTTAGAAGAGAAAGCTGTTAAGCTAATTCTTGAACAACTGACAGCATTACAAAATGGTGAGAGTACAGAGGTCGAGTTGAGTCAGACAATCGCACTTCTAGAAAACAGTATTTTGAGTGCAAATGATTCAGCGCGTAGTCAGATTGAAATATATGATCAATATAAAGAGTTAGACGAGAGCTTCACTGCTGAACGATTAATTGAAAAGTGGGAATCGGTCACATTGGAAGACATAAAGGAAATGGCGAATACAATTCAATTGGAAATTGTGTATTTGCTGTCAGGTAAGGAGGATGTTTCCAAATGAAAGAAATAAATTTTGATCAACTACAAGAGAAGATTTATACTGAAACACTAGATAACGGACTGAAAGTTGTTATTTTGCCTAAACGTGGTTTTTCTAAAACATTTGTAACATTTACAACGAAATACGGCTCCATTGATCGTACGTTCAAACCGCACGGCAAAGATGAATTCATCACAGTGCCTGACGGTATTGCCCATTTTCTTGAGCACAAAATGTTCGAGAAAGAAGACGGGGATGTGTTTCAGAAATTTAGTTTAAATGGCGCTTCTGCAAATGCGTATACAACATTTGGTAGAACGGCATATCTTTTTTCTGCAACTAATAAACTAAAAGAAAATACAAAAGTATTACTCGACTTCGTTCAACAGCCATATTTTACAAAGCAAACTGTGGATAAAGAAAAAGGGATCATTGCCCAGGAAATTACCATGTATGACGACCAGCCCGACTGGCGACTATATTTCGGCACAATTGAAAATCTTTATGAAAACCACCCAGTGAAAATCGATATTGCGGGAACAGTAGAGTCTATTCAAGATATTACAGCTGAACATTTATATACATGCTATGAGACGTTCTATCATCCGTCCAATATGCTACTGTTTATTGTTGGAGCAGTGAAGCCGGAGGAAATGATGGCATTTGTTAAAGAAGATCAAGCAAAAAAATCATTCGATAAACCTCAAGCGATCGAACGCCAATTCCCGTCTGAGTCAAAAGAAGTGGATGTGCCTGGACGTACATTGACGATGGATGTATCGAAACCGAAATTGAATATCGGTATGAAATGTACCGAGACAGATCTACAGGGCCAAGAAATGCTTGAAACGGAGTTGTCAGCAAACCTCGTACTAGACAGTCTATTCGGTCGCACATCTGCATTTTATGAAAAAGCGAATGCAGAAGGCTTAGTTGATGAATCGTTCTCTTATGAGTTCTCCATGGAAGAAGGCTACGGTTTTGCGATGGTTGGTTCCGATACTGATGAGCCGGAGCGCTTAGAAGAATTAATTCGTCATACGATTAAAGATGCAAAAACCAATTGGCCGGTGCAAGAAGAAGATTTAGACAGAATGCGTAGAAAGAAAATCGGTCAATTTATGCGTTCATTGAACTCCATTGAATTTATCGCTAATCAATATACACGATATGATTTTAACAATATGAATTTATTCGATGTCGTACCGACTTTGGAAAAATTATCAATGGATAAATTAAAACAAGCATTTGCCACGTTCTCCGATGACAGCAGCTATACAATCTTCAAAGTACTGCCACCGAAAACACAATGAGTATGACGCGTTTTGCTCTTGTTTTAGGGGCATCTGGAGGAATTGGGGAAGCAGTCTGTAAACAACTAGCGGAAGCAGGATGGTCTTTGTATTTGCATTATAATGCGAATAAAACTCATCTTGATCTATTGCGTTTGGAGTTAGAAAAGACGTATCCTACCCAGCAATTCCGTAGTGTGCAAGCTGATTTTAGAGTGGAGCAAGCAGCAGAACAATTGGCGGCTAGCATTCAAAGCGTTCAAGCAATTGTGGTAGCCAACGGTCAGGCAGTCGTAAAACTATTATCGGATACAAGTGCAATGGACATGTCGGAATTGTGGCAGGTCCATATGCAGAATCCAGCCCGGTTAATCGCGCTGTTATCCGAAAATCTACGCAAGTATGATGTTTCCTATATTACATTTATAGGATCGATATGGGGCAGTGCGGGAGCTGCGGGTGAGGTAATGTATTCGGCAGTGAAAGGTGCCCAGCATGCCTTCGTTAAAGCCTATGCAAAGGAATCTGCCTATTCAGGCATACGGGTCAATGCCATTGCGCCAGGTTGGATTGACACCCGCATGAATCAGGAGTTTTCTACGGAGGAGCGTCAAATGGTACTTGATCAGATTCCGCTTTTGTCAGTCGGAACTCCCCAGGAAATAGCGAATATGGTCGAATTTATGCTGAGTGGCAAAGCAGACTATATGACTGGTGAAATAATTCAAATCAATGGTGGCTGGTATATTTAAGGCCTTGGGAAAAGGACAATGCCTGTTGTCCTTTTCTTTTTTTCTTTTATTCGCTTTCGCTATCCGCTATTATAGAACTAAGTGCATACTTGTGCATTCTGGAAAAAAGTAGTTTTATGAAGGAGTGTGTTGAATGGGAGAATGGTATGTCGAATATGAGTTGCAAGTCAATCGGCCTGGGTTGCTAGGCGATATTGCTTCCTTGCTTGGTATGTTACGAGTTGATATCGTGACCATTAATGGGGTGGATGGCAGATACCGTGGTATGCTCGTTCACACCGATCATGATCAGCAAATTAAACGTTTCGAGTTAATCGCTTCTACTATGGATGCGATTGTCATCCATAAGATCAGGGAACCTAAATTGCGTGATGTATTGGCTGTTCGTCATGGACACTATATTCAGCGCGGTACTGATGACCGAAGAACCTATCAATTCATTAGAAGTGAGCTTGGAATTTTAGTGGACTTTTTAGCCGAGATTTTTAAACAAGATGGTCATAAGCTAATTGGTGTTCGCGGGATGCCACGAGTTGGCAAAACAGAATCCGTAGTAGCAGCAAGTGTTTGTGCCAATAAAAAATGGGTCTTTTTGTCTTCTACAATGATTAAACAAACGATCAGAACGAGTATGATGGGGGATGAGTTCTCAGACGATAACATCTTTATACTTGATGGGATCGTGACACGAAAAACCTCTGACGAACGTCATATGCAATTAGTACGGGAAATCATGGGCTTGCCGACAATTAAAGTAGTCGAGCATCCGGATATGTTCGTGAAGCAATCTGAATATACAATTGAAGATTTTGATATTATCATAGAGTTACGTACAACTGTGGATCAAGAAATCAGTTACGACATTCTAGAAAAGAATGATCCGATAACCAACCGTAATTCTATGGGCGGTTTTAATATGTTTAATTGATTGAAATGAGTTAGGTGGGTGTTAAGTTTGATCGGAATTGGCGCTCGTTTAAAAGAAGCGAGGATTTCAAAAGGATTGACGTTAGAAGACTTGCAAGACAGTACGAAAATTCAACAACGTTATCTGTCGGCAATTGAAAATGAAGAGTTTCAAGTTATACCTGGCGCTTTCTACGTTCGTGTTTTTATTAAACAGTATGCAGAAGCGGTGGACTTGGACGCGGATGAAATACTGAGTCTGTATCAAGATGAGTATGAACCTGCAGTGCAGGAGAAACAGGAAAGCGTTGTACCAGCTACTATGCAACGTAGTGCAGGTTCAAAGCAGAATAACCAGTTAAGAGAAGCAATGCCAAAAATAATTGTTGCACTATTTATCTTGATGATTTTTGTTATTGTTTATACTTTATTAAGAGACAAAGCGACAGAACCAGATATAGATCAGGAGTCATCGGAACCCGGTTCTTCAGTTGTGACTGATGAACAAGGTTCAGTGGGAGTCGATAAACCTAAGCAGCCATTTGAACACGCTTCGACTGTGGGTGAAACATCTATATTTAAATTGACTGATGCTGATAAAATCACATTGATTGTCAAGGCGACAGGAAAATCGTGGATTTCAGTAACAGACCAAGACGGCGTAGAACGGATGCCTGAACCAAGCGGTGCCCGGGTAGTACAAGAAGGCGAAACAATTGAAATTGAAGCAAACGATGCAGAAAGTTTGAGAATACGAGTTGGTAATTACGAAAACGCAGAACTGACTGTTAACGGTCAACGCGTAGATTACCCAACAGAACTCATTCCACAAAACATCGTGTTAAAAAAGCCATAGAAAAATAGTCATCTAAAAAGGTGACTATTTTATTCTTTACAAATAGAATGTACCGTTAGGAAGGTGGACATGTAATGAATTTACCAAATAAGATTACGCTCTCTAGAGTATTTATGATCCCTATTTTCATCCTGTTTCTTACAGTGGACTTTGGATGGGGCATGATTCAGTTAGGTGGAGTAGAAATGCCTATTGAACATTTGGTGGGTGCGATCATCTTCATCATAGCTTCTACAACTGACTGGCTAGATGGTTACTTAGCCAGAAAAAACAATTTAGTGACAAATATGGGGAAGTTTTTGGATCCGTTAGCCGATAAATTATTAGTCTCAGCAGCATTTATCTTATTAGTGGAATTAGGGACGGCTCCTGCATGGATTGTCATCATCATTATTAGTAGAGAATTTGCGGTTACAGGATTACGTTTAATTTTAGCAGGTGGTGGTGAAGTAGTAGCAGCCAACCAATTAGGTAAAATTAAAACAGTTGCGCAAATTCTAGCGATTACATTTCTTTTATTGCATAATATTTTCTTCGAAGCGATTGGCATTCCATTCGGAACGATTATGTTATACATAGCACTAGTGTTTACAATCTGGTCAGGTGTTGATTACTTCATTAAGAATCGTAAAATTTTAGTCGAGTCAATGTGAGGGGGAACGGTATTCATGAAAGCAGAAATAATTGCGGTCGGATCTGAACTTCTATTGGGGCAAATCACCAATACTAACGCAAGATTCATATCGGCTAAATTGGCTGAAGTTGGGATTGATGTGTATTGCCACACGGTTGTAGGGGATAATCCTAAACGTTTGTCACAAACAATCCAATTAGCTCAGCAGCGTGCAGATATTCTCATCTTTAGTGGAGGCCTCGGACCGACAAAAGATGACCTTACAAAACAAACTATTGCTCGTGAATTGGATTGTGAGCTTGTAACTGATGACGAGGCGATGAAGACTATCGAAGATTATTTTACTCACGTAGGCAAAGTGATGACAGAAAATAATAAACAGCAAGCTCTTGTATTAAAAGGAGCTACGGTATTGCCAAATCGAAATGGCATGGCACCTGGTATAGCAATAGGCAAAGAAGATAAACAGTACATTTTATTGCCAGGCCCACCTCATGAAATGGAGCCCATGTTTGAACACGAAGCGATTCCATATTTACTTGGTGTATACGGAAAACAGGATGTAATTTCTTCTAAGGTATTGAAGTTGCAAGGAATTGGCGAATCGGAATTGGAAGTCCGTATCCAGTCCGTTCTTGAGAAGCAAACGAACCCTACAATCGCACCACTGGCTTCACCAGGCATGGTCAAGCTACGCATTACCGCAAAAGCCAAAACGGAAGAAGAAGCACAGAAATTAATATTACCTGTAGAACAAGAAATTCGCTCTATTGTTGGGGAGTTTATTTATGGTGTAGATGAGGATACGCTTGCTTCCAAAACAACTGAACTTTTGCTTCAAAATGACTGGACTATTTCTGCGGCAGAAAGTCTAACTACCGGAATGTTTATGGCGGAACTTGGTTCAGAAGCAGGAATCGGCAACGCGCTAAAAGGTGGCGTTGTGGTGTATAATAAAGAGATGAAAATCGAGCAATTAGGCATCTTACCTTCATTGCTTGATTACCATGGGATAGTCAGTGGAGAGTGCGCTGAAGCTATGGCTGAAAGTGTTAGAGAACGATTTACCACGACATTTGGAGTGAGTCTGACAGGTGCAGCGGGCCCAGAACCACATGATGGACAGCCACCTGGTACAGTTTGGATCGGTATTGCAGCAGAAGGTATGAAGACAGCATCTTACAAACTACAGCTATCAAGTTCTCGTAATTCAAATCGTAAACGTTCCGTTCAATTTGCTTTACATTATCTCATTCAAACAATAAAAGAGAAAAAAGAACTGAAGTATTGAATTTTGCTATTGAATTAGCTATCAAAAATCAATTCATCCCAGCTTTTTGTGCTTGTTTTTCAATTTCTATATCCAATTCATCGAATGCCCGTTCGTTTAATTCTTGTGTATTACGTTGAGAAAAGGTATACTAAGAGTAGAAAAAGAGTTTGAGGAGGAATTATAATTGAGCAATCGTAAAGCGGCATTAGATATGGCATTAAAACAAATAGAGAAACAGTTTGGTAAAGGTTCTGTCATGAAAATGGGAGAAAAAACAGATCTTCAAATTGATACATCTTCATCCGGTTCACTGGCTTTGGATGCCGCATTAGGAATAGGCGGATATCCACGTGGACGAGTTATTGAAATATATGGACCAGAGAGTTCTGGTAAAACAACTGTTTCGTTGCATGCAATTGCAGAAGTGCAAGCAAGCGGTGGTACTGCGGCTTTTATTGATGCGGAACACGCATTAGACCCTGTTTATGCAAAAAAACTAGGTGTTAATATCGATGATTTACTATTATCACAGCCAGATACGGGTGAGCAAGCATTGGAAATCGCAGAAGCACTTGTTCGTTCAGGCGCTGTAGATATTGTCGTAGTGGACTCGGTAGCAGCACTTGTTCCGAAAGCAGAAATCGAAGGCGAAATGGGAGACGCACACGTTGGTTTGCAAGCTCGTTTGATGTCTCAAGCGTTGCGTAAACTTTCTGGTGCAATAAATAAATCAAATACTATTGCTGTATTCATTAACCAGATTCGTGAAAAAGTAGGCGTCATGTTTGGTAATCCAGAAGTAACGCCTGGTGGACGTGCATTGAAGTTCTATGCTTCTGTTCGACTTGAAGTACGAAGAGGTGAAGCGATCAAACAAGCTAATGATATTATGGGTAACAAAACAAGAATTCGTGTCGTGAAAAATAAGGTAGCTCCTCCATTCCGTACAGCAGAAGTAGATATCATGTATGGTGAAGGAATTTCAAAAGAGGGTGAAATTCTGGATCTAGGCTCAGAGTTAGAAGTTGTCCAAAAGAGTGGTGCTTGGTATTCTTATGAAGGCGAGCGTTTAGGACAAGGTCGTGAAAACGCGAAGCAATTCTTGAAGGAAAACTTGAAAATGCGTGATGAAATCGCAGCCAAGATTCGTGAATCATACGGTTTAAATGCTACAAACTATGTAATCGCAGCGCATGATGAAGAAGATGAGCTTGATGACTTACTAACACTTTCTGAAGACAAGTAAGCTATTCATGTAAAACCGCCAATTTTCGATTGGCGGTTTTTTTATAAAAAGAGCTTTATTTTGAAGTAATTAACATGCATAAGTATGACGTACTTTGCCTTGTCATGGAACTAAAATTCCAAATAAATAAATATGTGAAGTAGAAAGTGGGAATACTCGACCAAACCAAACAAAAAGCTTCAGTAGTATCATTTTTCCATTATCATTCCTTGACACAATAAAAATACAACTATACAATTAAAGTGGCGTATTATATACGTCCTATATTTAACAAACCAATCAATTGTTTTTGGCGGTATATTGATTTTAACTTAATTCAGCAATATGAAAAATTAAGTAAAAAGTAGTGACATCAATAGAAATTTAGTCCCGAAACAACAGGTTTTCTACTACCCGTTGGATTAAGTTAAGCCTTCGGCGTTTTCACAGATCGTCGGGACGTTACCGGGAAGCTCCGGTAACAAGTAAAGTGAATATATTCGCCGTGGCAAAATTGATTATACGAGCCGACTGAAAAGAAAAGAATAAGCAGAAGGAGGTGACCTCAATGGGTATTGAAATACTCATCTCCGTTTTGCTAAGTCTCATCGTCGGTGCAGTTGTTAGCTTTTTTATATTGAAAAATGTGAATGATTCAAAAGTAACTGGTGCCAAGCATACTGCCAACCAACTCGTCGAAGAGGCGAAGCGTGAAGCGGAGTCAGTGAAGAAAGAGGCACTGTTAGAAGCGAAAGATGAAACTCACGAACTGCGGATTGAAGCAGAAACAGAAGTCCGTGAGAGAAGGGCGGAATTACAGAAACAGGAAAACCGTCTCTTACAACGTGAAGAAAACCTTGATCGCAAGGATGATGCGCTCAATAAAAGAGAAGCAGGTCTAGAGCGCAAAGAAGATGCGCTATTAGAAAGACAACAGCATATTGAAGAGATGGAACGCAAAGCGGAACAACTCGTTACTACACAGAAGACTGAATTGGAAAGAATCTCTTCGTTAACAAGAGATGAAGCAAAGCACATTATCTTGGAAGAAGTAGAAGAAGAGCTTTCTACTGACATTGCTGTCATGACAAAAGAATCCGAGCAACGAGCTAAAGAGGAATCTGAGCGTAAAGCACGCGAGATCCTATCATTAGCATTGCAACGGTTTGCGGCAGATCATGTGGCAGAAACTACAGTTTCCGTCGTTAATTTACCGAATGATGAGATGAAAGGTCGCATCATTGGTCGTGAAGGACGAAATATTCGTACACTTGAGACGCTTACAGGGATTGATCTGATTATTGATGATACGCCAGAAGCTGTCATTCTTTCCGGTTTTGATCCAGTTCGAAGAGAGACAGCAAGATTGGCTCTGGAGAAATTAGTTCAGGATGGACGAATCCACCCTGCGCGTATTGAAGAAATGGTCGACAAATCCAGAAGAGAAGTGGACGAGTTAATCCGAGAAAAAGGAGAACAAACTACATTCGATGTAGGTGTTCACAACTTGCATCCGGATATGATTAAAATTCTTGGTCGTTTGCATTTCCGTACGAGTTACGGACAGAACGTCTTGAAACACTCTATTGAAGTAGCCTATTTAACTGGCTTACTGGCAGCAGAGCTTGGAGAAGACGTGACACTTGCTAGACGTGCCGGTTTACTTCATGATATTGGTAAAGCGATCGACCATGAGGTAGAAGGTAGTCACGTGCAAATTGGTAAAGAGTTGGCAGTGAAATATAAAGAACATCCAGTTGTCATTAACAGTATTGCTTCCCACCACGGTGACGAAGAAGCTACTTCTGTTATAGCAGTACTTGTAGCAGCGGCAGATGCATTATCTGCAGCGAGACCAGGTGCTCGTAGTGAAACATTGGAAAACTATATAAAACGTCTGCAAAAACTCGAAGAAATTTCGGAATCATACGAAGGTGTAGAGAAGTCATTTGCCATTCAGGCAGGACGGGAAGTGCGAATCATTGTTCGCCCCGAACAGATCGATGATATTACCGCACATCGCTTAGCACGTGATATACGAAAACAAATCGAGGAAGAATTGAACTACCCAGGGCATATCAAAGTGACGGTCATACGGGAGACCCGCGCAGTAGAGTATGCAAAATAATACCTAACAAAAAACAGCTTCCGGTTCGTTTGGAAGCTGTTTTCATTTTGGAAAGAGGTTGTTACAAATGAAAGTACTATTTATTGGAGATATCGTAGGATCGATGGGAAGAGAAATGGTAATTGATTATTTATCGCGCTTGAAACGCAAATATCAAGCAGACGTGATTATCGCCAATGGTGAAAATGCTGCTTCAGGCAGAGGAATTACAAAATCCATCTATCATGATTTATTGCATGCTGGTGTAGATGTCATCACGATGGGAAACCATACATGGGATCAACGGGAAATTTATGATTTCATTGATGAGGTAGATTACTTGATTCGTCCTGCTAACTTCTCAGAACAAGCACCAGGTAAAGGCATGACATCAATAACAAAAAATGGTGTTACTCTTTCCGTAATTAATTTACATGGACGCACATTCTTGCCGCCACATGACGATCCATTCGCAAAAGCAGATGAATTAGTGGAAGAAGCATTGCAAACATCACCGTTAGTCTTTGTAGATTTCCATGCAGAAGCAACAAGTGAAAAGATTGCAATGGGCTGGCACTTAGACGGAAAAGTATCCGTTGTCGTAGGAACACATACACATGTACAAACTGCTGACGATCGAATTTTACCAGGAGGCACTGCATATTTAACAGATGCAGGCATGACAGGCCCATATGATGAAATATTAGGAATGAGAAAAGAAGACGTATTATATCGTTTTTATACTAATTTGCCAACGCGCTTTGAGGTACCGAAAAGTGGAAGACCACAGCTAAACGGTATGTTCGTAGAATTGGATGACAAAACCGGCAAGGCACTCAAAATTGAGCGAATTCGAATTAATGAAGATCATCCGTTCAAAAACTAATTATCTAGGTGTCTAAATCCTCCTTGCCTATCATAGGATGTTGTATGGAATATACACGTTCCATAGACATTGCAAAATAAGGAGGAAATATCGTGAGTCCCTTAAAAGTATCATCTCGCTCAAATCCGAACTCAGTAGCAGGAGCATTGGTTGCAGTTATTCGTGAACAAGGATATGCCGAGATCCAGGCAGTCGGTGCTGGAGCATTAAATCAAGCAGTGAAAGCAATTGCAATCGCAAGAGGATTCGTAGCACCAAGCGGAGGCGACCTAATTTGCGCGCCCGCCTTCACCGATATCGAAATCAACGGGGAAGCTAGAACGGCGCTCAAACTTTTCGTTGAAAAAAAAGATCGTAAGTAGAATATAAAAGACCACGATTATTCGTGGTCTTTTTTTCATGACAAACCAGCGACATTTTCCCGCTTTGCTGTCATATCAGACAAAAGTTCAGTATAATAACATCAGGTATGCTTATTTCCCGATAAGTAATAGAAAGGGGCTTCTGCAATGAATGAAGAACAGCGCTTGCAAGCTGGACTCGCAACGAAAGATCAATCGAAACCAGACATCATAGAAAAAGACTATAGCAAATATTTCGAGTCTGTGTATAGCGGGCCTTCTCTAAAAGACGCAAAAAAACGCGGGAAAGAAGAAGTGGAATATCACGATAACTTTCAAATAGAACAACACTTTAAAGGAATGGGACAAGGTCGGAAATTCTTTATTCGAACATTTGGCTGTCAAATGAACGAACATGATACGGAAGTGATTGCAGGGATTCTTATGGCATTGGGATATGATGCTACTGACAATGTTAAAGAAGCAGACGTTATATTGCTCAACACATGCGCAATCCGTGAAAATGCCGAGAATAAAGTATTTGGTGAATTAGGTCATTATAAACCACTCAAACTGACGAACCCTGATTTATTAATCGGAGTATGTGGATGCATGTCACAAGAGGAATCCGTTGTAAATAAAATTTTAAAAACGTATGATCAAGTGGATATGATTTTCGGAACACATAACATCCATCGCTTGCCAAACATTTTACATGAAGCATATATGTCAAAAGAAATGGTCATTGAAGTATGGTCCAAAGAAGGCGACGTAATTGAGGACTTGCCAAAAGTCCGGCATGGTAAGATCAAAGCATGGGTTAATATCATGTATGGGTGTGATAAGTTCTGTACGTACTGTATCGTGCCGTATACGCGTGGTAAAGAACGCAGCAGACGACCAGCAGATATCATTCAAGAAGTTCGCCAGTTAGCTGCCCAAGGGTATAAAGAAATCACCTTACTAGGGCAAAATGTGAATGCGTACGGAAAAGATTTTGATGATATTACGTACCGTCTTGGTGATTTGATGGATGAGTTACGATTAATTGATATACCGAGAATACGTTTCACTACGAGTCATCCTCGCGATTTTGATGATCACTTGATAGAAGTGCTTGCCAAAGGTGGGAACTTGGTTGACCATATTCATTTGCCGGTACAATCAGGTTCAACTGATATACTGAAGATCATGGCTCGCAAATATACACGGGAAAGCTATTTGGAACTAGTTGATAAAATTAGAACTGCAATTCCTAATCTATCGCTCACAACGGATATTATTGTAGGATTCCCAAATGAAACGGAAGAACAATTCGAGGAAACGTTGTCACTCTATCGTGAAGTTGGGTTTGATATGGCATTCACATATATTTATTCGCCACGTGAAGGAACACCGGCTGCGAAAATGCAAGACAATATACCGATGGAAGTGAAGAAAGAACGCTTGCAACGCCTGCTCAAACTAGTGAACGACATGTCTGCAGAAGCAATGAAGCCATACGAGGGACAAACTGTTAAAGTGCTAGTTGAAGGTGAAAGTAAGAGAAATCCTGATGTACTGGCAGGCTACACAGAAAAAAGTAAATTAGTGAATTTTGTAGCACCACGTTCTGTAATTGGTGAGATCGTAGAAGTTCGTATTAAAGAAGCAAAATCATGGTCACTCAATGGTGAATTCATTGGAGTAGTCCAACAAGAAAAGGTGATGGGATAATGGAAAAGAAGTTTACGAAAGATGAAATCATAGAAAAAGCACGCGATTTGGCACATATGTTGGCAAACACAGAAGAAGTAGAATTTTATAAACGTGCAGAAGCACAAATTAATGAAAATCAAAAAGTACGCGAAAAAATCGCTAGTATGAAATCTCTTCAAACACAGGCAGTGAATTTCCAAAACTACGAAAAAGAACGTGCATTAAAAGCAATCGAAAAGAAAATCGAGCAAGTTCAAGGTGAAATTGATGCGATTCCATTGGTACAAGAATTTAAACAGTCTCAAGACGAAGTGAATAACTTACTTCAATTAGTTTCCAATACAATTGCAAACAGTGTGACAGATGAAATTATTGAGTCTACTGGCGGCGATCTATTACGCGGTGAAACAGGGTCATACGTAGAGAATACGCAAAAAAAATCCCTTTCTTAAATAAAAAATCGGCTAAGGAGAAAATTCCTTGCCGATTTTTTTCAATTTCTGGGCTGCTGTTGCATAGGATGGATAGAAGCCAAAGAAGGAGGAAGAAAACTGAAAAACTTACGACAAATTGTGACGAAAGCTGTTATTGCCAAAGGGAAGCATCGATCGGAAACTACTGAGTTGCTGAAGCCACCCAATCGTCCTTCCAGCATATTGGGTTGCTGGGTGATCAATCACACGCAACAAGCAAAGAAAGTCGGCGCGTATGTAGAAGTGACAGGTAGTTTTGACGTGAATGTTTGGTACTCGCATCATGATCATTCCAAAACGTCTGTCTTTACTGAATCGATTCCTTATAAGGATAAGATCTCATTGCATTACCGAGATGAGCCGACATCCGCTAAAGAAGAAACGATTGTCACGGTACTGCAGCATCCCAACTGCACAGAGGCCAGTATTTCTGAATGTGGCCAAAACTTCTCCATTTCCATTGAAAGAGAATTATTAGTTGAGATGATTGGCGAAACAAAAGTTTCTGTAACCATTCATCCAGATCCATATGATGAAGAATGGCCGATACTAGAAGCAGAATCTTCTTCTGTTGTGATGGAAGATAAAAAGAATAAAGAAGTGCCGAATCAAGAGAGGCCTCACCAGCCACCACAACGTAAAGATTCACCATTTTAAAAGCCGGGTATTCACCGGCTTTTTTTGTTTGATTTTTTGCATTAAGTAGAAGAAATGATGCAGGTCAAGTTAATTTTCCAATAGTAGATGTAGTCTATATATAGGAGAGACCTATGGTAAAGTTAAAATGGCTTATCGTTTTATTTGCCTTGACACTGCTGACATCATACGAGATAGGAAGTGAAATACAAACTCTTACAGTCCCTCACCCGAACAGGAAGTAGAATCGAATGAGCAAGGTCTAAATTCTTGATCTCTTAACATAATACGAGGAAGGTATGCCGATATTCCACACGATATTGAAGAATGACAGTCAAGCCATGTATGGATATGGTGAATACTAATAAATAGAAGCATTCAAAAATGACGAGTGGTACACTCTGACGCATTCTGATACCGTGATTTATGAGAATCCACATTTTACCAATGTGGGTTATTTCTCCGTACTGGGTAAAAATATACAACAATCTTTTTCTATAGAAACTCTTGTAATAATACTCGTACCCGGCAAGTATCGCTTAGTGAAAATATTTTTGACACCTGTAGCTCCTTATTACAGAGTAATACTCACTGTTCCATTTACAGTGACTTCTAAACATGGGCTAGCATAATGGAAACAAAGTTATAAACCATTCTAGCAAATCAAATGCGGGGATGGTTTTGATTTGTCTTCTACAGAATTATTTATTTAATTATCTATGTCTATCTTCCTTTTAGAACTATATCAACCCCTTTTGATTCGTTAACCCTTAAGGTGTTTGGTATAATGAATAGAAAATGAGCGAGAAAAAGAGGGTTTACCATGTCTGAACATACACCAATGATGCAACAATATTTGAAAATTAAAGAGCAATATACAGACGCATTTCTATTCTTCCGTTTGGGGGACTTCTATGAAATGTTTTTTGAGGATGCCGTTAACGCATCTGCTTTATTAGAAATCACGTTAACGAGCAGGGATTCAGGTGCACGGGAACGTATACCAATGTGCGGCATACCTTATCATTCCGCGACCGGATATATTGAAACATTAATCCATAAAGGTCATAAAGTAGCGATCTGTGAACAAATGGAAGACCCGCGAAACGTTAAGGGAATTGTTAAACGTGAAGTCGTTAAAGTTATTACACCTGGCACATTAACGGAAGGTAAAACAATTGATGTCGAAGCCAATCATTTCATCGGTGCCATCGATAGCTTAGGAAATCAATGTTATGCATTAGCGTATCTTGATGTAGGTACTGGAGAAGGAAAAGTAGAGCTGATTGAAGGAAGTGAGCGAACGCTACTTGCAGAAATCGAAGCTCTTAGCATGAAGGAAATTGTCGTTGATCAACAACTTCATGTTATTTTGGCAGAACTGTTTGAAAGTCGCGAGATTATGCTTTCAATTGAAGATACGGAGCATTCAGGATCAATTGGTCATGATACATATGACCATCTCCCAGATGAGTTGCAAGAAGCTTGCCGTAAATTGCAATCGTATCTACTCCGTATGCAAAAAATGGTGTTTGGTCATATTCGACCTTTCATCTATTTAGAGAAAGATGCAAAGTTATCAATTGATGCGAACTCGATGCGGAATTTAGAGCTCGTACAAACTATTCGTACCGGCAAAAAGGAAGGAACATTATTCTGGGTACTTGATGAAACCGTTACGGCGATGGGCGCGAGGAAGTTACGGATGTGGATTCATCAACCTCTGGCACAGCGCCAAGCGATTGAAGAACGTCTGGAAACTGTAAATAACTTAGTTGATGAGTATTTCTTGCGTGAAGAATTATTAGAGGAGTTACATGACGTTTATGATGTGGAACGCCTTGCAGGAAGAATTTCTATGGGCAGTGCTAGTGCACGTGATCTTGCGCAGCTACGAAATTCCTTGTCACATATACCGAAATTAAAACAGTTGCTTGAAGAATCGAAACGTCCTATGTTACAGCGTTTTGCTGATCGAATGGATCCTTGCGGGGAAACATTCCAACTGTTAACGGATGCTATTGCAGAAAACCCACCGATATCTAGTAAAGACGGTGGATTGATTTTGGATGGCTATCATGAAAAACTAGATGAGCTTCGAAGTGCATCCCGTAACGGAAAGACATGGCTAGCACAGCTTGAGCAGAAAGAGCGGCAACTGACAGGGATAAAAACATTGAAAATCGGCTATAATCGGATCTTTGGCTATTATATTGAAATTACTAAATCCAATATTCATTTAGCCGACTTGTCTCGCTACGAACGTAAACAGACACTCGCAAATGCGGAGCGATATATAACGACGGAACTGAAAGAAAAAGAAGAACTAATCCTAAACGCGGAAGCGGACAGCCAGACATTGGAACTGGACTTATTCCAGTCGATTCGCGATCAAGTGAAGGACGATGTACAACGGATTCAACAATTAGCTTCAGTGATCAGTGAACTGGACGTCTTACTTTCATTTGCTAAGGTATCCGAAAAGAATCAATATGTCCGACCAGAATTCCATACAGGGAAGGCTGTCGACATTCAAAACGGCCGACATCCAGTCGTTGAAAAAATGATGAATCATTCACTATATATCCCAAATTCTTGTACGCTTGCTGAAGAAGAAAATATGTTGCTGATTACAGGTCCGAACATGTCCGGTAAAAGTACGTATATGCGTCAAGTAGCTTTGACTGTAGTGATGGCTCAAATCGGTTGTTTCGTCCCTTGTGAAGAGGCTACACTGCCTATTACAGATCAAATCTTTACACGAATAGGAGCCGCAGATGACGTAGCCTCTGGACAGAGTACATTCATGATGGAAATGATGGAGTCTCAATATGCATTGGCTCATGCGTCGTCCCACAGCCTATTGTTGTTTGACGAAATCGGGCGCGGAACTTCAACATATGACGGGATGGCACTCGCACAAGCGATGATGGAGTATATTCATGAGGAAATCGGAGCCAACACACTATTTTCTACCCATTATCATGAATTAACACAATTGGAGGATGTATTAGATCGCTTACTTAATGTCCATGTCGCTGCCAAGGAGCAAAATGGTAAAGTCGTATTCCTACACAAAGTATTACCCGGTGCAGCCGATCGAAGCTACGGGATTCATGTAGCTGAACTAGCAGGTCTTCCTGCAGACGTAGTGGGACGTGCGAAAACCTTATTACAGCGATTTGAAGAGGATAGTACAACGAAAGGCGTTTCTTCTGTTTCGGAGCAGCTCGCTTTGTTTGATACGGATAGCGAACCGATTGTTTCAGTAGATACACAAAAATTGCTCGACGAAATTGAAGCGATAGATTTGATGAATATGACACCGATGCAAACGATGCAAAAAATGATGGAATGGAAAGAACGCCTGACGGTAGATAAGAAGGGGTGAAGCGGATGAATCAAATTCACATCATGGAAGACACACTAGCCAATAAAATTGCGGCGGGAGAAGTGGTGGAACGTCCTGCTTCCATCGTCAAGGAACTAGTGGAAAATGCGATTGATGCGCAAAGTACTAAAATCGAAGTAACTCTAGTAGAGGCAGGTTTGTCTTCGATTCGGGTGACCGATAACGGCAAGGGTATGTCCGAAGAGGATGCAATCCGCTGTTTCGAAAGGCATGCTACTAGTAAAATAACTAATGAGTATGACTTGTTTCGAATACGTACGCTCGGGTTTCGCGGAGAGGCATTAGCAAGTATCGCGGCAGTATCAAAAGTATCATTATGGACTTCAGATGGCGTAGAAGGTGCAGTTGTAGAGATTGAGGGCGGTAAAGTACTGAAACATCAAGCGGGGGCTTTACGAAAAGGTACAGACTTTCTCATACAACATCTATTCTTCAATACGCCAGCACGTTTAAAATATATGAAAACCATTCAGACGGAACTCGGACATACGATAGATTTATTGAATCGATTAGCGCTGAGTCATCCTGACATTTCCTTTACACTAACTCACGATCATCATGAAGTTCTTAGAACATCGGGTTCGGGAGACATATTACGGGTATTATCAGATATATACGGTGTCGGAGTTGCGCGGAAAATGATACCGTTTCAAAAAGAAGATGCTGATTTCAAGGTGAAGGGTTTTATTACACTTCCTGAGATGACACGCGCATCTAAAAATTATATTTCACTTCTAATGAATGGTCGTTGGATTAAAAGCTATGCGGGAACGCAAGCAGCTATCGATGCGTTGCATACGTACTTACCTATTGGTAGGTTTCCCATTGCGGTCATTGATATTACAGCAGATCCCATTTTGACAGATGTCAACGTCCATCCTGCGAAGCGACATATCCGTATCAGTAAAGAAGGGGAGTTACTCTCTTTAATAAAGGGAGCAATCAGAGAGGCTATTCAAGGAGTCACTATTATCCCCGACGCTGTAAAGAAAGAGAAGCCTGTTAAAAGAGACTCAGAACAACAGACGATTTGGACACCTTCTTATCGCCGGCCGGAAGTGACGGTCCCGTTAGAAGGACAAGAAATACAGCCATCCATTGCACACGTGGAAGAGCCTATTATAGAGCAAGCAACACCGGTCTTCCCAGAAGCTATTTTTGAAACGCAGGAAGAACCCGTGCCGCAAGAGCCTTGTATCTATGAGCAGGAAAAGCAGGAAATAAATCATTTCCCTTCAATTGCACCGATTGGACAAGTTCACGGGACATATATAGTGGCCCAAAATGAAGATGGCTTTTATTTGATTGATCAGCACGCAGCGCAAGAACGAATTAAATATGAATATTTTAAAGTGAAACTTGGTCAGGTGGATGCAGGTGAACGTCAGCAATTGCTTTTACCCTTGGTTTTTCATTACTCAGCTGATGAGCAAGTAAAGATTGAAGAGTGTAAAGACGCATTGGAAGAAGTTGGTGTATTTTTAGAAGCGTTCGGGCCAGCGACGTATACCGTGAAAGAGTATCCTTCATGGTTTCCTGAAGGACAAGCTACCTCGATTATAGAAGAGATGATTGAGCAAGTACTTGAGAAACGCAAAGTCGATGTCGAGAAATTGCGTGAAGAAAGCGCCATTATGATGAGTTGTAAAAAATCTATTAAAGCAAACTATTACTTAAGGCAAGAAGATATGGAACGATTACTAACTGATCTAGGGGCTTGTCATAATCCTTATACATGTCCGCATGGTCGTCCGGTATTGATCCATTTTACAACGTATGAATTAGAGAAAATGTTTAAACGAGTGATGTAACAGAGCACATCAGAAAGGAGCGATTATATGTTTTCTACATTAGAAAGATCAAGCAGAATTCAGGACTTGAGAAACTTTTCATTCGATGTTTTAGTTGTCGGTGGAGGGATTACAGGTGCGGGTATCGCATTGGATGCGGCTGCGAGAGGATTTTCGGTTGCCCTTATTGATATGCAAGATTTTGCGGCGGGAACATCTAGCCGTTCAACAAAACTGATACATGGTGGCTTGCGCTATTTAAAACAATTGGAAGTGAAAATAGTGGCAGAAACGGGAAAGGAACGAGAAATCGTTTTCCGTAATTCTCGAAATATCACGAAATCAAGACCTATGCTATTGCCGATCTATCAAAAAGGAACGTATGGCAAGTACTCTACTTCGGCTGGACTTCTCATCTATGATTTACTAGCAGGTGTAAAGCCTGCAGAACGACGTGAGATGTTGACGAAAGAAGAAACGGTTGAACTTGAACCATTACTGAAAAAGGAACGGTTACAAGGTGGCGGGCATTATGTGGAGTATCAGACCGATGATGCACGTTTGACGATTGAAGTACTGAAGAAAGCAGCAGAAAAAGGTGCGCTTTGCCTAAATTATATGAAGTGCGAACAATTCAACTTTGAGAAAGATCGTATCGTTGGGGCAGTCTTAAGTGATCAACTAACCGGCGACCGATTTTCCGTAGGGGCTTCTATGGTGATCAACGCGTCAGGTCCGTGGGTTGACGAGTTGCAGAAGAGAATCAGCAGCAAACCCAAAAAACAATTGCATATTACGAAAGGTGTCCATATCGTAGTAGATCAATCTATCTTCCCGTTGCAGCAAGCAATTTATTTTGATAACTCGGATGGGAGAATGTTATTCGCCATTCCACGAGATAATAAAACGTATATTGGTACGACTGATACATTTTATTCGGATAATAAACAGCATCCTACAGCGACAGAAGATGATATACACTACATCATTGATGCGGTACGCGAAATATTCCCAAGCATTCATCTTCAACGAAAACATGTGGAATCTACGTGGGCAGGAATTCGTCCATTGATTGCGCAAGAAGGTAAGGATGCATCTGAAATTTCAAGAAGAGATGAAGTGTGGGAAACAGTTCCTGGATTGCTGACGATTGCAGGAGGGAAGTTAACAGGCTACCGGCAGATGGCGGAAATCGTAGTGGATCGAATTAATGAACAGCTAGAAAAGCCATCTATCAAGCAATGTGAAACGAAGAATATCGCCGTTTCAGGAAGTGACTTTATAGACGATGCAGCGTTGAAGCAATTTATTGATCTACAGGCGGAACGAGCACCTCAGTTCGGCTTAACTCCACAGCAAGGAGCGCGTCTTGCTGCGTTTTATGGAAGAAATAGTGATGAGATTTTCCAATTCGCCCACGCGATTTCAGCAGAGGAGAACAATTTGCCAATTAGTTTACGTGCAGAAATCTTATACGGAATACATCATGAAATGGTCACATCACCAAGTGATTTCTTTATTCGTAGAAAAGGGGATTTATATTTCCAAATCGATGTGGTGGAGTCATTGGCAACAAAAGTAACCGACTATATGGCAAAGTTGTTGCGTTACACGGACAGTGAGAAATCTATTCATGAAAATGACTTGAAAAATGCGATTGCGGAAGCGAAAGGAAGTGCAAGTTCATGACAGACCAGTGGATAGAAATGCGTGACGGTACTAAAGTGTATAGTACAAGTTATACACCTGAAACTAAGCCAGTTGCTCGTGTGCATATCATTCACGGATTGGCTGAACATAGCGGTCGTTATAAACGATTCGCAGAGTACTTACAGTCACAAGGGTATGTCGTTACGTTGCATGACCAAAGGGGGCACGGTAAGACGGCTACAGAAAACGGTCATGTATACGGCTATATAGGTAGGTCTGCCACATTTGACCAATTGGTGGATGATGCGTTTGAAGTGAATCAAGCATATCAACTACAATACAAAGAGCTGCCGGCAGTACTATTCGGACATAGTATGGGTTCCTTCGTTGCAAGGCGCTATATCCAGCTATACAGTTCTACGCTAAGCAAAGTCATTCTATCGGGTACTGGAACCAATTCTAAGCTCACTGCACATGCTGCGATTACATTCGCCGCGTATAGAGAAAATAAATTCCCTAAAGAGCAACCGGATAAAATTTTAAACGGTTTGGTGTTTGGCGAATATTCAAAACAATTTCCTGGGGAAGGTGAATTTGCTTGGCTATCACGCGATGTAGAAAGTGTAGTTGATTACAAAGAGGATGAGGCATGTGGATTTGTGCCGACTGCTCAACTGTTTCGTGTCTTAATTGAAGGAATGAATTCATTGGAAGTGCCTGAATTCTTGTTGAATATTCCGAATGAATTACCAATTTTATTACTTTCAGGTACAGATGACTTAGTAGGAGACCGTGCTAAAGGTGTGTGGAAAGTAGCCAAACAATTCGATAAAGCTAATCAACAGCGAGTCACTGTTCAGCTCTATGAAGGTGGAAGACATGAGATGCTTCAGGAAACTAACTATAAACAAGTGTATACAACTATCGTGGAATGGATGAAGCGACATGAACCTACCCGTTGAGGTACTAGCAGTAGTAGGGCCGACTGCTTCAGGGAAAACAGCGCTTAGCGTGGCACTTGCAAAACTATTAAATGGGGAAATCATTAATGGTGATGCGATGCAAGTATATAAAGAATTGGATATCGGTACGGCAAAGATTCATTGCTCTGAGATGCAAGGGATTCCACATCATTTCTTTGATGTAAAAGAACCAACAGAATCATTTTCTGTAGCGGAATATCAACTAGCAGTCAGGCAATGGATTGCCGATATTCAATCTCGCGGAAAATTACCTATTATTGTCGGTGGCAGTGGAATGTATGTTCAGTCGGTATTATTCGATTATCGATTTACAGAACAAGCAGCTGATCCGAAAGTGCGAGCGCGTTTAGAGCGAGAGCTTGAATCAGAAGGCGCAGATGTATTGCACGCAAGACTAGCAAAATTGGATCCGAAAAGTGCAGAGAAAATTCATCCAAATAATTATAGACGTCTAGTGCGTGCGCTTGAGATCCTCGAAGTGACGGGTCAAACAAAGCAAGACCATGAACAACAACAAGGGAATCAGCCTATGTATCATTCCTTAATTATTGGATTAGATCTTCCTAGAGAATTACTATATGAGCGAATCAATCTGCGTGTAGAACAAATGGTTCAAGCGGGATTATTTAATGAGGTACAGCAACTCTGGAATAAAGGAATTCGTCAAAATCAATCAGTACAAGCAATAGGCTATAAAGAACTGATCTCCTATTTTGATGGACTATTGACAAAAGAGCAGGCAATAGAAGCGGTAATGAAAAACACACGCAATTATGCAAAAAGACAGCTGACCTACTTCCGCAATAAATTGCCTGTCCAGTGGGTAGATGCGAATCAGTCGGGGGAAGAAGTTTTTCAAACAACTTGTAAGATAATAAAGGAATTTCAGAAGTGAGTATGGAATAACTAAATAACAGGGACAAGGAGGCAATTGAATGGCACAAGGAAATATGCAAGATACATTTTTAAATTCCTTACGTAAGAACAACACATTCGTTACAATTTTTTTACTAAATGGTTTTCAATTGAAAGGTCTCATCAAGTCATATGATAATTATACGGTTCTATTAGAAACAGATGGTAAACAACAGCTTATTTATAAGCATGCTATTTCTACGTATGCTCCTGCAAAACCAGTTATTTTAAAAGACGAACAATAAACAGGCGCTTGCCTGTTTTTTTGTTGTCTTTCATTTGGTATATAGACTTCATCTGGTAAAATAGAATATGATCAAATGAAATGAGGTACTACATATGCAAATTACACCCATTAATGAAGAATTACTAACAAAATCACAAGAAGCGGAAGAACTAATCGCTCCGCATGTGAAGAAAGTAGAAGAAATTGCGTTTTTTAACCAAAGAAAAGTCTTACAGGCATTCAAGAAAAATCAAGTAAGCGACTTTCATTTATCAGGCTCAACAGGTTATGGCTATGACGACAGTGGCCGTGATGTATTGGAACAAGTGTATTCGGATGTATTCGGATCGGAAGACTGTCTTGTAAGAAATCAAATTATCTCGGGCACGCATGCCATTACAATCAGCTTGTTCGGGATATTGCGCCCAGGTGACGAACTTCTTTATATTACAGGTAAACCATACGACACGTTGGAATCTATCATTTCCGGCAACGGCAAAGATACGGGTTCACTTGAGGACTTTCAGATTTCTTATCAGCATATTGATTTGAACGAGGATGGTTCTGTTGATTATGAGAAAGCAAAAGAGACGATTTCAGAGAAGACGAAAATCGTAGCGATCCAACGTTCGAAAGGCTATTCAAGTAATCCATCATTCAGAATCCATGAAATTGAAGCGATTATTAAAGAAATCCGCAAAATGAAAGAAGATGTCGTGGTCTTTGTAGATAATTGCTATGGAGAATTTGTGGAAATGAAAGAGCCTGTAGAAGTTGGAGCAGATCTAATGGCAGGCTCGCTCATAAAAAATCCAGGCGGTGGACTTGCTAGAACAGGTGGTTACATTGCAGGCAGAAAAGACTTGGTTGAGAAGTGTGCTTATCGTATGACTTCTCCAGGCCTTGGAGCTGAAGCAGGGGCTTCACTCGATACGTTACTTGAGATGTACCAAGGATTCTTCTTAGCGCCACACGTAGTCAGTCAGGCGGTTAAAGGCGCGTTATTCACATCGGCATTTTTCGCAAGCTTCGGTATGGATACAACACCGCATTACAGTGAGCTTCGAACGGATTTAATTCAATCGGTAAACTTTTTGAACGCTGAACAAATGATTGCGTTTTGTCAGATGATCCAGCAAAACTCACCGATTAATGCTCAATATGCCCCAGAGCCATCTTACATGCCAGGTTATGCTGATGACGTCATCATGGCCGCGGGTACGTTCATTCAAGGTTCCAGTATTGAGTTGACAGCTGACGGTCCGATCAGACCGCCATACACAGCATATATTCAAGGTGGATTGACTTATGAACATGTAAAATCTGCAATACTAGATTCGATGGAACAATTGCTTGAAAAGAAGTTGGTATAAAGAAAAAAGTGTATCGAAAACCTCTTGAGGTTTCTCGATACACTTTTTTTATCATTAATGAATCATCCGAAATACACCGATCACTTTTCCAAGAATGGAAACTTGATCTACAATGATCGGCTCCATGGAAGAGTTTTCTGGTTGGAGTCGAAAATAATCTTTTTCTTTAAAGAAACGTTTAACGGTTGCTTCATCTTCTTCTGTCATAGCTACCACAATTTCACCATTGCTTGCAGAGTGCGTTTGTCTGACAATTACACGGTCTCCGTTTAGGATGCCGGCTTCAATCATGCTGTCTCCTACAATCTCCAACATAAAGATTTCATCCTCTGAGGAACCAAATGTATCCGGCAATGGGAAGTACTCTTCAATATTTTCAATCGTCGTAATTGGATTGCCTGCTGTAACTTTACCAATCAACGGCACATGCATAACGCCATTTTTTAGTTCATCTAGTCCTTCTGGATCTAAAATTTCAATAGCTCGGGGTTTTGTCGGGTCCCTGCGTATGAAACCTTTACTTTCGAGTCGTGATAAGTGACCGTGAACCGTGGAACTTGATGCAAGACCTACAGCTTCTCCAATTTCACGAACGGAAGGGGGATAACCTTTTAAACGCACTTCATCTTTTATGAAAGCAAGTATTTCTTCTTGTCTCTTTGATATTTTCTTCAACAGATTCACCTCTTCTACTAGTTTGCGAGCAATGGTATACTCAACCATTATTTTGAATATAGTATAACATGTGTTCGATTACTAATCAAACAAAGGTTCTAATTTTGCTTGACATGGAATCATATGTTCTCTTATAATTAAGAACAAGTATTCCGAACATGCATTCTAAATGCGCAAATTCGAGGAGGAGTTATAATGGATTTTATTAAAGAATTTATCAAAAATAATTATTATTTCGCAGTATTATTGGCAATTTGTGTATCTTTTGCCTGGGTTCAATTTGATAAAATAGCCGAGGAAGATCACTACATAGAAATTGTTATTAATGAAGGGGATACACTTTGGCAGCTGGCTTCTAACTACTCAGAAGATATACCCACAAACCAATGGATTGAACAGGTGCGTTCACTAAATGAATTACCTACTGACCAAATCGTTTCAGGTGAATTACTCCGTGTGCCTGTTAAAATTAATAAACAAACAGATATCCGGGTAGCTGAAATAGGAGTAGGATCTAAATGACAGAAAAGAAATGTGTAATATACTGCCGTGTGAGTACGGAAAAAGAAACACAAGAACAATCTATTGTGAGACAGCAAGAGGAGCTTGAAAAATTAGCTGCTGAGCTAACCTATGATTGTGTTGGAATCTATACGGATCGGCAGAGTGGATATGATATGGATCGTGAAGGTCTTCTATCCATGTTGGATCAAATCCAAAACGATACAGTGGATGCAGTATTTATTCAAGATGAAACACGATTAGGACGTGGGAATGCTAGGGTTGCGATTTTGCATGTAATTGCTAAAAGTGAAACGACTGTGATTACCAATCATTCAAACGGTACGATTGAACTGAATGAAATGGATTCCATGTTACTAGAAATTCTCGCAATCGTAGAAGAATATCAACGAAAACTACATAATGCAAAAATACGTAGAGGAATGAAGCGTGCTGTTGACAGAGGTTATGATCCATCAAAGAATCTGCGAAATATTGACCAGGGACCGGGGCGTGAAAGACTTGAACTTCCAATAGAAGAAATTGTCTCACTTCGTAACAAAGGTCTCACATATGAAGAAATTGCAACAGTATTAAATGGATTAGGCCATGCGGTCAGTAAAGCTACAGTTCATAGAAGATATAAAGAGTTTATAGCGCAAGAACACTAATAGGTTGCACTTTTCCTTCAGGTTGTTTACATTTTATTAAACGACTAACTTTTGGAGGGTTTTAAAGATGCTATCAGAAAAGAAAATAAAACGTATTAATGAATTGGCAAATAAAAAGAAAACAACAGGATTATCGATTGAAGAGGCAAAAGAACAGACGCGGTTGAGAAAGGAATACTTGGAATCATTCCGTACAAGCATGCGTGAAACGATCGAATCGGTCAAAGTAGTAGATCCAGAAGGAAATGATGTAACACCAGATAAAGTTAAACAAGCAAGAGCGAATCAAAAACCGTTAAATTGATGATAGGTAAAGGATTAACATTGTAATTAACTCTAGAATTGACTACACTAGAGAAGGAATATGTACTATAAAACACTCATATGAGACAGGATGGAAAGGATGTACAGCATGACCGAAAAAATCGATCAACTGGCAATAACGACAATCCGAACATTATCAATCGATGCAATTGAAAAAGCGAATTCTGGTCACCCGGGATTACCGATGGGTGCAGCACCGATGGCTTACACACTATGGACGCAACATTTACACCATAATCCATCAAACCCTCAATGGTTCAATCGTGACCGTTTTGTACTTTCAGCAGGACACGGCTCGATGTTACTCTACAGCTTGTTGCATCTAAGCGGTTACGGCTTGACTATTGAGGACATAAAGAATTTCAGACAATGGGATTCCAAGACCCCTGGACATCCAGAGTATGGACATACAGTAGGAGTTGAAGCAACGACAGGGCCGCTTGGACAAGGAATTGGTATGTCTGTAGGTATGGCAATGGCTGAAAAACATCTTGCAGCAACATATAACAAACCCGGTTTCGATATTGTCGATCACTACACATATGCACTGTGCGGAGATGGAGATTTGATGGAAGGTGTAGCAGCAGAGGCAATTTCCATGGCTGGCCACCTTCAATTAAATAAACTAATCGTGCTATATGACAGTAACGACATCTCTTTAGATGGCGATTTGGATATGTCATTCTCTGAAAACATTAGAAAGCGCTTTGAATCATATGGCTGGAACTATGCCCGTGTTGAAGATGGAAATGATACAAGATCCGTTTCTGATGCAATTGAAAAAGCAAAAGGCAATACAGGCGGACCGACAATCATTGAAGTGAAAACTGTGATCGGCTATGGTTCACCAAACAAGTCTGGTAAAGCAGATGCACACGGTGCACCATTAGGTGAAGATGAAATGGCACTTACGAAAGAGTATTATAAGTGGACATTCGAAGAGGACTTCCACGTTCCTGAAGAAGTCTATGACCGTTTTAATTCGGCAACGGACAAACTTGGTGTTCAATCAGAGCAACAATGGAATGATTTGTTCGCAAGCTATGAAAATGAACATAAAGAATTGGCTGCACAGTTTAAACAAGCAATTGCAAATGAACTTCCTGGCGATTTAAAAGAACAAATGCCGGTTTATGAAGCAGGTGCTTCTGTAGCGACTCGTTCAGCATCTGGTGAGTCAATCAATGCGTTAGCGAATGCAGTTCCAGCTTTATTCGGCGGTAGTGCGGACCTTGCGGGTTCAAACAAGACGACGATCAAGAACGCGGGCGATTTCACTGCTGATGACTATGCTGGACGTAATATATGGTTTGGTGTACGTGAATTCGCAATGGGGACTGCTCTAAACGGCATGTCTCTTCACGGTGGAGTGAAAGTATTTGGTGGGACTTTCTTCGTGTTTAGTGACTATGTACGTCCTGCTATTCGATTGTCTGCATTAATGGGCCTACCTGTAACATATGTCTTCACACATGATAGCGTAGCGGTCGGAGAAGACGGACCTACACATGAACCTGTTGAGCAATTGGCTTCTTTACGTGCAATGCCTGGATTGTCTATCATCCGTCCAGCTGATGGAAACGAAACATCAGCAGCATGGCATATAGCTGCCACTTCAAAAGACACGCCAACTGTCTTAGTATTGTCTAGACAAAATCTTGAAGTATTGCCTAAATCACAAGAACTTGCGATGGAATATGTACCAAAAGGTGCTTATGTCGTATCACCTGCTACTAAAGAACAAGCGGACGGTTTACTGCTTGCAAGTGGCTCGGAAGTAAGTCTAGCGGTTGAAGCACAGAAAGCTCTAAAAGAGCATGATATCGACGTCAGTGTCGTCTCAATGCCTTCATGGGACCTATTTGAGAAGCAGGATCAAGCGTATAAAGATTCTGTTCTTCCAAAGAACATTAAGAAGAGAGTAGCGATTGAGATGGGAGCTTCACTTGGGTGGCATAAATACTCAGGTGATGAAGGAACTGTCATGGCAATTGATACTTTCGGTGCAAGTGCTCCAGGCGAGTTAGTCATTGAAAAGTATGGCTTTACTGTAGAAAATGTTGTAAAAGAAATGACAAATCTATTAAATAAATAAGTATACACAACGCACGGCTCTTATTATTAAAGAGCCGTGTATTTTTTTGCGCAGCTTTACGACAATAATAGTGATGAAGTTTTCCGCAAACTGACACGATTTACTTAGGACAAGTTCTATGATAGATAGTAGGAGGTGTTCGTTATGAGGAAGTATGAAATTTTTAAAATCAAGTCAGCGTATCAATCCTTCATAATGGGGCGTGAACGTTTATTATTTGAGATGCTAACAGTAGGCCCTTCTACAAGCTATCAAGAAATTGAATATTTATGTGATCGGTTGAATCAAAGGGAACTGGATAGCATCATTCAGAATACCTTAAGGAAAAATTTTGATGAACTGGATTCATATCATAATGAATATCGATTGACACACTTAATCAAGGGAGAGGTCTTCATCAAAATGGGTACACACAGTATAGAAGTGTACTGCCAAGGTTCAAGAATGTTAGACTTAGATTTATTTGTAGCACTATCATCTTCTACAGATCGTTTTTTTGCAGTCATGAATGAACAGGAAGAATGTGGGTGGCTCAAACCACTTAAACACTCTGAACGCATGATTCTAGAAAATACAATGATGTAAAAACTTCCGCACAATTTGCGTACAGTCATTGCTATTCACTGCTGCTATGTTGTATAATCCTTCTTGGTAGTATGTAATCGAACTATTTTTATGAGGGAGGTTTGGCAGTAATGACTTTATGGATAGCAATTTTATTGATCGTCGTCGCTTTGATCGGCGGAGTAGCACTCGGCTTTTTCATAGCACGTAAATATATGATGAATTATTTGAAGGAAAATCCGCCAATTAATGAACAAATGTTACGTATGATGATGATGCAAATGGGACAGAAACCTTCTCAAAAGAAAATTAATCAAATGATGGCTCAGATGAACAAAGTTCAAGATAAGCCTGCTAAAAAAAAATAAGTAAAACTCCGTGATCAGCAAATTTGCTAACACGGAGCTTTTTTATTTTTTACTGTCTAATATTGTCATTAATATAAACGGAATCGATTTAAAAACCTATGAACCGTTTGTAGATATTCATCGGGATTATCATTGTAAGATTTGGCATGTGCCCCTTTTGTGAAAAGCTTCATCATTTTATCGCCTTCTTTTAATTCGTATAACTCTTCCGTCATATGAGGCAAAATGAAAGTATCTTCCATACTGTGTATGAATAATACGGGTTTATCGATAAACTTCATCACTTCGCGGGGAGACACAGCTGCAGAAGTATAGCCATCACGTATCTTTAAAAATAAATTGGCGATTCGCAAGCTCATGGAAGTCTTAAATGGCATCTCTGTACGAATGATATGCAATAGTTGCTCTGAGAAATCCGAAAATGGACAATCTGATATATAGAAATCTGCTTCATCCTCATACGTACCTGCGTATAACAGCGTAGTGGCAGCACCCATAGATTCTCCGTGAATGCCAATCAAAGCGCGCTTACCTACACGTTTACGAACAGCTGTCACGATTTCTTTCAAATCCATTTTTTCATAAAATCCAAAACTCGTTGTTTTTCCACCCGAATCACCATGCCGCCGATGGTCAAAAATAACGGAATTAAATCCTAAGCGTTCAAACAAACGTGCATATTTGATGGAATTTACTTTGTTTTCCGTTACACCATGGCAAATAACAACCGTTCGCGTTGTATCTAAAGGTCGCAAGAAAATTGCACGTAAGTTATAGCCGTTAGGTGATGGAATCCAAATATCATCTTTTCTTACAGTTTCAAACCACTGATGATCAAAACGTTTAGCAATCATCTCGCGCTGCAAAATAAATTCAGAGTCCTTTATTTTTAAATACATCAGTCGATTCGTGACAAGAATCCCGAAAATTGTTAAAAACGCTGTAATAATACTTGATGCAATACCGACAATATACATTACTCTACGTTTCACCAAAATCCTCCCTTCTATTTTCTATTGTCTTTTATATAAGTTATACATTGCGGTATCGATAGGACGTGACAAATAAGGTGCAACTTCATCTACTGAAGCACATATTTTATCCATATCAACCCCTGTTTCTATCCCGACAGACTGCAATAGATATAACACATCTTCCGTTGCAACATTGCCTGTAGCACCAGGCGCAAAAGGACAGCCACCAAGACCACCTGCAGAAGTATCGAATCGATCAACCCCTGCTTGTAAAGAGGCATAAATATTAGCCAATCCTAATTTACGCGTATCATGGAAATGTGCTGTAATCAAAATATTTGGGAACTTTGTCTTTAGTGTTTTAAATAAAGTAAAACTTCCCAAAGGGTTTGCCATACCGTCAGTGTCGGTCACACTTAATTCATCTACACCCATATCGACAAATTTTTCGCAAAGGGCCAGAGTTTGTTCAGGTGGAATAACTCCTTCATACGGACAGTGAAATGCTGTGGAGATACAGGCTCTAACAAAGTGATGATCTATTTTGAGCTGATTGACAATAGGTCGTAGCGTCTCCACGCTTCCCGCAGTGGAGCGATTAATATTATGTCGATTGAATGTGTCACTTACACCCACAAAGACCGCCACACTATCTGCGCCAGCTTTTAAGGCATTCTCAACACCATGTGCGTTCGGTGTGAGGACAAGTTGCCTGCCTGTTTTACATACCCGGTCCATAATTTCTTTAGAATCAGACATTTGCGGAACCCACTTAGCCGATACGAAAGAAGTCACTTCCATTTCTTGTATGCCGGCTTGCTGTAAAGAATGTATAAAAGCTAATTTTTGATCAGTAGGAATACTGTTTTTTTCATTTTGTAAACCATCGCGCGGTCCAACCTCGATTAACGTCACGTTTTTTGGTAAACTATACATAAACATCCCCCTCCATCTATTGTACGTAATGTAAGCGAGTAAGGGCAATGTAAAACCCTTGACAATTAACTGGATAATAACAATGAAATGCAAATTATTTATTAAATAGAAAGTAGTGAAAATATGTCAAAAAAACAACGAAAAGCATCAACTAACCAAAAGAGCAATACAGTAGATGATTCTGCAACTTCACTTTCGGATCTAATGAGCGATGATGTGTTAGCTAAATTAAAAGGAATGAAACAAGAAATGAAGGCGGAAGAAGAAATAAAATTGGAACAGGAAAAAGAAAAGCGTATTCAAGAGCGAAAAGAACGTGAAAAAAATAAAAGTTTTGAAGAATTACTAGATGAGTATGGGTATGATGGAACAAAGTATTAAGAAGACTATATAAATAGGTGTGGGGTTACGTATACTAATTAAGTAAGTGCTTTATTAAAAGACCTTTTATAAAGGAGAGGAATTAATGAAGTTTTTGTATATTATGTATCGTGAGAAGCTAAATATTCAAAACGAACTTACATCCCAAAATAATTTAAAACGTGTTCATTTAGCACCCATTGAGCATCCAATTGTTCATTGGGTGCAAAGGAATCTAGAAACGATTCAAATACTGGATTCTGTTATATATTATGATCTATCAAAAGAAAAGGTAGAGAATTTTTATAGTACTTTATTAGATGCACATGCAGAAAAATCCAAGACCTCTCCAAGACCTTGGAAATACTTGCCCATCCCAACAGAAGAACAGTATATTTATCCAATTGCGCACTATGAAAAAGAATATGGTATCACGTATTACGAATCTTTATACAAGTACATAACGGTTTTTGGGGTCATATTAAATATCTTTGACTTTCAAGATAAACAATTAATTGTATTTATTCAATAGAAATGAAGAACGTGTTCAGGAGGATATAAAATGAAAAAGCTCGATGTTAAACTTTATGAGTATTTACTAGGAAAACTCCCTGAAATTACTACTTCCTGGCTAGCGATGAGAAAAGTGGAAAAAGATTCAATTTATTCGCTTAGTGCCCATCCTGAAATGGAAGAAACACTTCGGGAACAAAATAAATTCACGAATTTGACAGTCATTAGTAGTTTGCTTGATGATCCTGAAATCTTTGAAAAAAATAAAATAGAATGGGCAGCCGTTGTCGCTCTAAGTAGAGTGAACAGCAATACACCCATAGAAGAAGTAATAAAGGCTTTGAGTAAGCTTCGTATAACTTACTGGCGCTTAATAAAGAAATTTCAGTTAGTGAATGCAGATGAGATTAAACTCGAAGATTATATGCGGTGGAGTGAAACGCTTAATAATGCATTTGATCAGATTTATATCAGTTTTGCAGAAACCTATAATGAATATATCAATAGCAAGTTCGATGTTCAACAAAGTTTGATTAATGAATTGAGCTCACCAGTCATCAAAATTACCGATAAAATTGGAGTAGTACCGCTAATTGGAGAAATGGATGAACTGCGAGCACGCATTTTGTTGGAAAGTATTCCCGAAAAAAGTTTAGAGGCTGACATTGAACATTTATTCATTGATTTATCGGGAGTGACCGTAATTGATACACTGGTAGCCCAACAAATTTTTCAGGTGACAAAAGTGTTATCTTTATTAGGAACAAAATGCACGATCACAGGTATCTTGCCAGCAATTGCTCAAGCTTCGACAGAGCTTGGTTTAGATTTCACGAATATCCAAACATTTAGTTCCTTGCAATTAGCATTCACGAAAGAATTTCTAATTATGGAACAGTAAAAACCAAGTCACTTATGAGGTGACTTGGTTTTTATGATTTATTTACATTTTTCTTGGAAATCGAGCATGAATTTCTGCAAGGCCTGACATGCTTCAACTGGTACTGCATTGTAAGCTGAGGCACGACATCCGCCTACGGAACGGTGGCCGTTCAGCCCGACGAATCCTGCCTCTTTGGCTTCTTGTAAGAATTGTTTTTCCAATTCTTCATCTGCTACACGGAACGTGATGTTCATCAATGAACGACTGCCTTTTTCAGCATGTCCTGTATAGAAACCATTGCTGTTGTCAATCACGTCATAGATTAAGTTCGCTTTTTCTTCATTGCGCTTTGCGATCTTTTCCAAGCCGCCTTGTTGTTGCATCCAACCAAGAACTTCACCCAACATATAAATACCGAAAGACGGTGGTGTGTTATATAAAGAGTTACTTGACGAATGTGTACTATATTTCAAAATAGCCGGAATTCCGCTATTCGCATGTTCCAACAAGTCTTTGCGAATAATTGCAACTGTAACACCTGAAGGCCCAAGGTTTTTTTGTGCGCCAGCATAGATCATTCCGAATTTACTTACATCGATTGGTCTTGACAGAATATCACTTGACATATCCGCGATCAACGGAACATTTTCAGTGGAAGGGAAATCGTGGAATTGTGTGCCGAAAATTGTGTTATTTGATGTAATATGCACGTATGCATCCGTTTCCTCAAATGTAATTTCTTCGGAAGATGGGACGCGATTATAATTCACATCTTTTGTAGAAGCTGCTTCGTATACTTCACCGATTGCTTTTGCTTCTTTAATTGCTTTGTCTGACCATGCGCCTGACATGATATAGCTCGCTTTTTTACCTTCTGCTAAGAAGTTCATCGGTACCATTGCAAATTGTAAACTGGCTCCACCTTGCAAGAATAGTACTTCATAGTTTTCAGGAATTGCGAATAACGAACGCAAACGTTCAATTGCTTGATTATGTACTTGTTCATAAGTAGCACTGCGGTGACTCATTTCCATAATAGACATTCCTGATTCTTTGAAATCTACTAGTTCAGATTGTGCTTTTTCTAGAACTTCGCGTGGAAGAGCGGATGGCCCTGCGTTAAAATTATAGACAGACTTTTGATTACTCAACAAAATCACTCCTTCATTAGTTTACAAACCTAAAGTAAAGTATATAGGAAAAACTCTACATGGGGAATAGCTATCTGCCAATTCGCAATAAATCGCTCAACCAATAAGATGTTCGTCTTGTTTGTTTCGTTAAGAAAATGGGTAAATTGTAATCAAGCAGTATGTACATAATTATGTAAAGATCAGCTCAGATAAAGTCGAAACGAGGGAGATAGTATGAAAACAGATGGACGCAGAAAAAGTTCAAATGTAGAGGATCAAAGAGGGAGGAGTGGTAGAGGCGGAGGTGCGATCGCATTAGGCGGTGGTGGTCTTGGAATTGTCGGTATTATATTATTTCTCATTTTAGGTGGAAATCCAACTGATTTATTAGATAATAGTTCAGCAGTACCCGATCAGCCGTACGTGGAAACCGAACAAGACAAAGAATTGGCGGATTTTGTTTCGGTTGTGCTCGCGGATACAGAAGATATTTGGTCCGAGTTATTTGCTCAACAAGGAATTCAGTATGAGAATCCTACACTAGTTCTTTATTCAGGACAAGTGAATACAGCCTGTGGATACGGAAGTGCTGCTGCAGGGCCATTTTATTGTCCGGGCGATCAAAAATTGTATATTGACTTAGCATTTTATAATGAGTTAAAGAGTACATTTAAAGCACCCGGTGATTTTGCTATGGCCTATGTAGTAGCGCACGAAGTAGGACACCATGTGCAGACGCTACTTGGTATTTCGGATCAAGTGATGCCGTTACGTCAAAAAATGAGTGAAGAGGAATTTAATAAATATTTAGTGAGATTTGAGTTGCAGGCAGATTATTTTGCAGGAGTATGGGCACATCACGCGAAAGGACGGGGCTACTTGGAGCAAGGAGATTTGCAAGAAGCGATTACTGCCGCGGGTGCGGTTGGTGACGACACGATCCAAAAACGTGCAAGAGGGTATGTTGTTCCAGAGAGTTTCACACACGGTACAGCAAAACAACGAATTTATTGGTTTGAACATGGCTTTGAATTAGGTACGATTGATGGTGGAGACACATTTAAGCAAACCGAAAAATAAAGGTCGCGAACATCATTTTGTTTTTAAAATGACGTTCGCGATCTTTTATTTTGTTGCGGCTATAGCAGGTTCTGCTGGAATAATTTCTTCTTTTTCATTGCGTAGTCTTTTAATGTCCACACGAATGAGTAAGGAAATTACTAGAGCGACTGCGAATAAGCCAGCGAAGAACAGTAAGCTGCTTTCATAACTACCTGTAGTATCTTTCATCCAAGCGGCAAACATCGGCCCTGCCACACCAGCAGCAGACCAAGCTGTCAAAATGTAGCCGTGGATAGCCCCAAGTTGTCTCGTTCCAAAAATATCACCAATATACGCTGGTATAGAAGCGAAACCTCCTCCATAGCATGTATAGATTACGGCTAGTATGACTTGGAAAATAATTGCGTTTGTAGTGAACGGTAAAACAGCGAACAGAATAAGCTGAACGACGAAGAAGGTGGTATACGTATTCGGGCGCCCGATATAATCCGAAATCGCAGCCCAGCCAAGTCTTCCGGCCCCGTTAAAGATACCTAGTACACCAACTAGTGCAGCTGCTTGAATAGTCGTCATACCAATACTGTCAATCGCCATAGGTTTGGCGGCAGATAGAATCGCAATACCGCACGTGACGTTAATAAAGAGCATTAGCCATAAATAATAAAAACGTTTCGTTTTGACTGCTTGATTTGCTGTTAATTGAGCAAGATCTTCTTTAACATCAGTTTTACCTGAACGAACTTTTTCAATAAATCCAGGCGGTGCCCACCCTTCTTCCGGCTTTTCTAGATAAAGAGAAGAAAGCAACATGATAAGGAAATACGATACACCAAGAATATAAAAAGTGTTTTGTAATCCTACGTTGACGATCAAGTATTCCATGATTGGACTACTGATAGCTGCCGCGAATCCAAAGCCCATGATAGCCAGTCCCGTAGCCAGACCTCTGCGGTCAGGGAACCATTTGACGAGTGTAGAAACAGGTGCAATATATCCTACACCTAAGCCAATTCCACCGAGCATACCGTAAAAGACATACAGCATAGGTAATGAAGACATTCCTACTGCGAGTCCGGAACCCGTCACTCCCACTCCGAAGAACACAGCCGCAAGTAATCCTGCTTTTCTTGGACCGTATTTTTCTACAAAATGACCTAAAAAAGCAGCTGATAAACCAAGAAATAAAATGGCTATACTAAACGTCAGCTGTACTTGGCTTGTGGTCCATCCAAACTCTTCAATGAGTGGATTAGTGAAATTACTCCAGGCATAAACAGATCCGATGGAAATGTGGATACCTACTGCAGATAACGCGATCAGCCATCTGTTCTTCGTTTTTTTCATTCGTAGCCCTCCTTTTTAACCAAACCCTTTCACAGCTCTAATTCCAGTAATTAACCCCATGACTAGTCGGTATCGTAAATGGATAGTTGACACATCACTAAGCCATAAAGTGGCAAGAAAAGGAATGTAATTATGCAATTACTGGAATGCAACATAGGATTAAGGAGTATAGTATTATCAATTCACAGAATTGTCAATATTATTTTTTCCTGTAGTCGGAAAAAGAGTAGTGTCACCCATAACGATTCTTTCAGGATGTGTGTACACGTTAAAAGATCCTCCGCGTATGAAACCGACCGTCGTTATTCCTAAATCGTCTGCTAAGCTCAAAGCTAATTCAGTAGGTGCAGATTTTGATAATACAATTTCACAACCGATCTTAGCGACTTTAAGCAAAATTTCGGAGGAGATCCGTCCGCTAAATACAATGATCTTATCTCGCACAGAAATATTGTTTTTCAAACAGTGACCATAAATTTTATCTAATGCATTATGACGGCCGATATCCATTCGAGATAATAGCAATTGATTAGGCGCGCATAAAGCAGCATTGTGAACGCCACCAGTATGTCGGAACATTTCTGCCTGATCTTCCATTTGATTCATCAAGCAAAATATTTGTACGGGTGTCAGTTCAACAGAAATACTATCCATCTTTTTCGCTGTCAGTGCATCGTTTGCAAAGATAAATCCTTGTCTGCTCATGCCGCAACAAGATGTGATATACCGCTTATTTTGCAATTGTTCAAAGAAAGGATAGGCTTTGTCAGTATCGACGTAAATGAAGCCATTTTCCAGATCAAGTCGAATGTCTTTGATTTGTTCCCACTTCGGTACGATTCCTTCTGAAGCCAAGAATCCTACTGTCATATCCTCGATATATTCTGGTGTACATACAATCGTCGCAAATTCTTTATTGTTTAGTTTAATTGTGATTGCATATTCAACTGCGACCGGATCTTCTTTTTCAAAGGCTGTCCCATCCTGATATCGAATAATGGAACGTTGGTGTTGCTGTTTCATAATTCTTCCTCCCTTTTAGTCAATCGGTCGATCGAATAAAAATACTGAAACCGCAATATCATCATCGATTTTAAAATCGCTGAATAAATGCAGAAACTTCGCATCGACTAATTGTTCCAACCCTTCCGGCGGCTCTTTTGCATAGACTGCCTGAATCATGCTAGTTCGTGCGCGATGTACCATTTCTTTTCCCTCTGGTGTTCTTGCTATGAACTTTTCTGTCGGAGTCAAATTGCCATAGAGTGTAGAGACCACCATATTATCAATAAATAGTGTATGAATTCGTTCGGGACCTTTGCCAAATAAGTCTTTTCGTAATTTACGGATGATATCATTAAATTCATGAATTTTCTTCATAGGACACTTCCTTTAATTATTTACAGAATAGTCTAATTATTTAAGAATAGGCATTGTATTATACGCTTTATTACTTTATACTAAATACATAACAGATGAAAATCTAGTATGTGATTGCTAGGAGTTCATCCACCTACATGTAATAGTAAGTATGGATTGGTTCTTTAGCAAGTCCTGTTAAGAAGCTATTCCACCATAAAAAAATACCGTCATGACGGTTTTTTTATGGTGGATTTTTTATTTGAGAAGGAGGACGCCTGTATGTCAATTTCAATTAATGATAAGATTTTTAACTTCGAACCAGGGTCGACACTCATTCAAATCATCAATGCAAATAAGATTGAGCACCCACAAATATGTTATTTGCCAGAAGTCGATCCGATACAGACATGTGATACATGTATTGTCGAAGTAAATGGTGAATTAACACGTGCTTGTTCAACACAAGCTGTCGACGGCATGGATGTAAAATTAGCGTCCCCGCGTGCAAAGGAAGCACAAACGGAAGCAATGGATCGAATTTTAGAAAATCATTTACTATATTGTACCGTTTGTGATAACAATAACGGAAACTGTAAAGTACATAATACCGTGGCACTTATGGAAGTGGAAGAACAAAAATATCCATACGAGCCGAAATGTTCAAAAGATGCGGTGGATTTCACTCATCCGTTCTATCGTTACGATCCGAATCAATGTATAGCTTGCGGTCAGTGCGTGGAAGTGTGTCAAAACTTACAAGTTAATGAAACTCTTTCAATCGACTGGGAACGTGATCGTCCAATTGTTCTATGGGATGGCGGAGCGAAGATTAATGATTCATCTTGTGTAGGCTGTGGCCATTGTATTACGGTTTGTCCATGTAATGCCCTGATGGAAAAAACGATGCTGGGTGAAGCTGGATTTATGACGAATATGAGTGACGAGCTGATGGAGCCTATGGTTGATTTGATCAAGGATGTAGAACCAGGTTACAGCAGTATCATGGCAATATCCGATGTAGAATCCGCGATGAGAGAATCCACAATCGATAAAACGAAAACTGTCTGCACATTTTGTGGAGTAGGTTGTTCATTCGAAGTATGGACAAAAGATCGTACCATATTAAAAATTCAACCGGTTTCCGATGCACCTGTCAACCAGATTTCTACTTGTGTCAAAGGGAAATTTGGTTGGGACTTTGTGAATAGTGAAGAACGAATCACAACGCCTCTTATTCGTAAAGGTGACGACTTTGTTGAAGCATCATGGGAAGAAGCGTTGGATTTAGTTGCGAAAAATCTAGGTCAAATCCGTGACGAGCATGGCAAAGACGGAATTGGCGTCATCTCTTCGTCAAAAATCACGAATGAAGAGAACTATGTCATTCAAAAATTTGCTCGACAAGTATTTGGTACAAATAACGTAGATAATTGTTCTCGTTACTGCCAGTCTCCCGCGACAGACGGATTATTCCGTACGGTAGGAATGGGTGGCGACGCTGGAACGATTAAAGATATTGCCGAAGCAGGCTTGGTCATCATTGTAGGTGCAAATCCTGCAGAAGGTCATCCAGTTCTTGCGACACGTGTAAAGCGCGCACATAAGCTACACGGTCAAAAGTTAATTGTAGCTGACCTCAGAAAGCATGAAATGGCTGAACGCGCAGATATCTTTATGACACCTCAGCAAGGAACGGACCAAGTATGGCTAATGGCGGTGACAAAATACTTAATCGACCGAGGCTGGCATGATCAGCAGTTCATTGACGAAAATGTTCTTCACTTTGATGATTTTAATGAAGTATTAAATCGCTATACACTTGAATATGCAGAAAAAGTAACAGGTGTTTCAAAAGAAGTGCTGATTCAAACAGCTGAAATGATCCGTGATGCAGATGGTACATGTATCTTATGGGGAATGGGTGTTACGCAAAATACAGGTGGTTCCGATACATCAGCGGCAATTTCCAATCTGTTGCTAGCATCAGGAAATTACCGTCGTCCAGGCGCAGGTGCTTATCCATTACGCGGGCATAACAACGTACAAGGTGCCTGTGACATGGGAAGTTTGCCTGGTTGGCTGCCTGGCTATCAGCACATTACAGACGACGCAGCACGAGAGAAATTTGAACGTGCTTATGGTGTAGAGATAGAAGGTAAACCGGGTCTTGATAATATTCAAATGCTTCATTCGATTGATGAAGGTGTTATGAAGGGGATGTACATTGTAGGGGAAGATATGGCACTGGTGGATTCCAATGCAAACTATGTTCATGACGTACTGTCAAAGCTCGACTTCCTTGTTGTACAAGATATCTTCTTCTCACGCACAGCACAATACGCAGACGTCATTTTACCTGCAGTGCCATCACTTGAAAAAGACGGTACATTCACAAATACGGAGCGCCGAGTACAACGACTTTATAAAGCGTTGCCGAATAAAGGTAACTCCCGCCAAGATTGGTGGATCATTCAAGAAGTTGCCAATCGATTAGGCGCTAACTGGAATTACACACATCCAGGTGACATATTCGCTGAGATGACAAGTTTAAGTCCTATGTTCGGAGAAGCTTCTTACGAGATGTTGGAAGGTTGGGGTAGTTTCCTTTGGGGAAGTCTAGAAGGGAAAAATACACCACTTCTGTATACAGATGGATTTAACTTCCCAGACAAGAAAGCACGCTTTGCATTATCGGATTGGGTTGAACCAGTAAAGTTCCCTGATGAATTTGATCTTCATATCAACAATGGCCGTATGCTTGAACATTTCCATGAAGGAAATATGACGAATAAATCTGAAGGTATCCAAGAAAAAGTTCCCAATATATTTGTAGAGATTTCACCTGAGTTGGCAAAAGAACGTGGTGTAGTCACAGGTACTTATGTAAGACTCATTTCTCCATATGGAGCATTAAAACTACCTGCACTGGTAACAGATAGAGTACGGAAAAATGAATTATTTTTACCAATGAATTCAGTTGATAAGCAAACTGCTATCAACTTCCTGACAGGACCTGCTACTGATGAACGAACGAATACACCCGCTTACAAGCAGACGAAGGTTCGCATGGAAGTGCTCGAGAAGCAAGGAGATAATCCACTACCTAGGAGCAACCACCGAGACAAGAAACGCCACCCTCAAAATGGTGTAGAAGTAGAGCGTAAATGGAATCGACCAGGATATGTCCAATTAACAGATCAATAATTAGTGAGGTGAATATCAATGGCGGCACCGATAACTTCTATTAAAAGAACAGAACGATCCGAACTGGAAATTCAGCAGGATAAGTTGGCTGAACTACAGAAACAAATTGCTGAACAGGAAGAGTCTTTGCAAAAAATCATGGAGATCACAGGTGAATTGCATAAGATTGGCGCGTTAGACGCATTACAAGCAATGCTTCATTCAAAAGAAAAGATTACCGGCATAGCGTTAGGTCAAGTATCAAGAGAACCTGTTACCAATCTGCTCAATAATTTAATGGCAGGAGCTGGAATTCTAACCGCATTAGACCCAGCAACGATTCAGCAGCTCTCAAAAAGTGTTCAAACAGGATTATCTGAAGCGGAGCAAGGGAATGAAGAAGGGCAGAAAACAGGCCTTCTTCAACTGATGAAATCCATTAATGATCCTGATATCAATCGTGCGTTAACATTCGGTATGAACTTCCTGAAAGGGATGGGGAGAGGTTTAGAAAAACCCGCGGAGTAAGATTTTTGCGAAAAACGTCACTTTGCTTCATACTGTATGAGAAGAGTTCACACGTTCCCTAGCCTTACTGGCTGGGGAACTTATTCATGAAGAAACATTATTTGTAGGAGATGAAAACATGTCGGCCCAAAGTAAAATCGCAACACATCTAGAAGAACAATCTACAGCACAGAGAAACATCGGAAGACTACTTGTGAAATGCTCGGATAAACCGGGAATCGTATCGGCAGTTTCAACATTTTTGCTGCAATATGAAGCAAATATCGTTGAATCTAGCCAATACTCAACTGATCCAGAAGGTGGCATGTTCTATTTACGTATCGCATTCCATTTAGACAACCTATTGGATAAAAAAGAAGAAATGGAACAAGATTTTAATGACATTGCGGAACAATATGAAATGGACTATCACTTTTCCTACGCAGTAGAACTAAAACGTACGGCGATCTTTGTTTCCAAAGAACCGTATTGCTTAATGGAATTGCTATGGGAGTGGCAGAATGGTGATTTAAATACTGACATCGTTGTGGTTATCAGTAACCATGAAGATGCCCGCGGAATGGTCGAAGCACTCGGTATTCCTTTCCACTACATTCCGGCGAACAAAGATATTCGCCAAGAAGTGGAGAAGCAGCAGGTGAAGTTAATGGAAGAATACGATGTGGATGTACTTGTGTTGGCACGGTATATGCAAATACTGACACCTGAATTCGTCAGTCACTTCCCGAATCAAATCATTAATATTCATCATTCATTCTTACCGGCCTTCATCGGTGCGCGTCCTTACGAAAGAGCATTTGGACGCGGTGTTAAATTGATTGGTGCAACGTCACACTATGTAACGAACGATTTGGATGAAGGTCCGATCATTGAACAGGACATCGAGCGCGTGGATCACCGTGACGATATTGTTCAATTGAAGAAGATTGGTCGCACTATCGAACGACGTGTTCTTGCACGTGCAGTGAAGTGGCATCTTGAGGATCGAGTTATTGTAGAGAATAATAAAACCATTGTCTTCCAATAAGAGACACGAAACCGCCACCCGAATGAGTGGCGGTTTTTTTAATGTATAGGTGATTTGAAAGTCGCTCCGTGTGTTTCTTGTGTGTTCATGATGGTCAAAAATGCAGACGGATCTATGTCGGTAGTGATTTGCTTTAGCTTTGAAATTTCCAGCCTTGTCACGACTACATAAATGACGTCTTTTTCGTTATCTGTGTACCCACCGCGGCCGTGCAACTTCGTAATACTCCGGCCGAGCCGCAGACGAATCGCTTCACCAAGTTCTTCGTATTCATCGGAGATAATAAAGACGGCCTTGGTCTCGTCTAGGCCTTGAATCACAATGTCGATCGCTTTTGAGGCGATATAGTATGTAATAATCGAGTACATCGCTTTTTCAGGTCCTAGAACAAAGCCTGCCCATCCGAAGATGAAGAGGTTGAAGAACATGACGAATTCTCCGACACTGTATGGGATTTTTTTTGTCAGTAAAATACCAAGAATCTCCGTCCCATCCAGCGCCCCGCCATTACGTATGATGGTTCCGACCCCCGCCCCTAATAACAATCCCCCGAAGACTGTAGCTAGCAACGAGTCTGTTACAAATGGACCTAGTTTTTTTAGTGGGAATTCCACAATGGCCAGCAAAGCAATCGCATAAGAAGAGGAGAAAAAGAAGTTCTTGCCGATATGTTTATACCCAAAGAACAGGAACGGCAAGTTTAACATCAAAATTAAAATCCCAAAAGGTACTCCTGAAATGAAATTTAATATAAGTGCAATCCCGATGATGCCTCCATCAATTACGGAGTTAGGGATTAGAAATAAATCTAACGCAACTGCTGTAATGACAACACCAATTGAAATGAATAAATAGCGTCTTAGTAAATGCCCTACGGTTTCTTTTTTATGTTGTTTTCTCATAAAACTCCCCTTTTGAAAACATATTTATTCTATCTTAACGGAATTTTAAAAAAGAAAGTAGTAGGAATGTAAGGTTTTCAATTTTTCTTCGGAAGTGCGTGATGAATCTTTTACTCTTCACTAACATAAAATAAAACATCATAGCCTAATTGGAGGAGATATGTTGGATATCATTCGTCAGTTGCATAATTATCGCAAAGAAGAAAACGAGTTGAAGTGGGAAGGTACATTTTTGGAGTATCTAGAATTAATAAAAGAGCGTAAAGAAGTGGCACAAACCGCTCATTCCCGTATTTATGAGATGATAAAAAGCGCAGGAATTGAAAAGAAAGACGGCAAGAAAATCTATAATTTCTTTGATGAAGAGTTATTTGGTCTGGAAGAGTCTATAGAACGTTTAGTAGAAGAGTATTTTCATCCAGCAGCAAAGCGTTTGGATGTAAAGAAGCGCGTATTACTATTGATGGGACCTGTTAGTGGTGGTAAATCTACTATCGTTACAATGTTGAAACGTGGGCTAGAAGCTTATTCTCGTACGGATGAAGGAGCGGTGTATGCTATCAAGGGGTGTCCAATGCATGAGGACCCATTGCACTTGATTCCGGAATCATTAAGGAAGTCATTCTTTGAAGAGTATGGAATACGAATTGAAGGTAGCTTATCGCCTCTAAATCAATTGCGTCTTGAAGAAGAATTTGAAGGGAAGATTGAAGATGTAGTAGTGGAACGCATTCTGTTCTCAGAAGACCGCCGTGTTGGGATTGGAACATTTACACCATCCGATCCGAAGTCACAAGACATTGCTGATTTGACAGGAAGCATAGACTTCTCCACTATTGCTGAATATGGTTCAGAGTCCGATCCACGTGCATACCGGTTTGATGGGGAATTGAATAAGGCCAATCGTGGCATGATGGAATTCCAAGAAATGCTGAAGCTTGACGAAAAGTTTCTTTGGCATTTGTTGTCTTTGACACAAGAAGGAAATTTCAAAGCAGGAAGGTTTGCGCTAATTAGTGCAGATGAACTAATTGTTGCACATACGAATGAAACGGAATATCGATCATTTATTAGTAATAAAAAGAACGAAGCGCTTCACTCAAGATTAATTGTTATTCCAGTTCCATATAATCTGAAAGTAAGTGCGGAAGAAAAGATCTATGAAAAAATGATTCGTGACAGTGATATGGCTCATGTCCACATTGCGCCGCATGCATTGCGAGTGGCCGCTATTTTTTCTGTTTTGACACGCTTGAAAGCATCCAAAAAACAGGGTGTCGATCGCTTGAAGAAATTACGCTTGTATGATGGACAGAATGTTGAAGGGTTTAACGATGCAGATGCAGAAGAACTGAAGAACGAATTTATAGATGAAGGTATGGACGGAATCGATCCACGCTACGTCATCAACCGTATTTCTTCTGCAATTATTCGAAAAGAAGTACCAAGCATCAATGCACTGGATGTATTGCGTTCGTTAAAAGACGGCTTTGATCAACACGCTTCCATTTCGAGTGAAGACCGTGATACGTATATGAACTATATTTCTATGGCGCGAAAAGAGTATGATGAAATTGCGAAAAAAGAAGTCCAGAAAGCTTTCGTCTATTCCTATGAAGAGTCTGCAAAAACATTAATGGATAATTACTTGGATAACGTTGAAGCGTACTGCAATAAAAATAAATTACGCGACGCGCTAACAGGGGAAGAAGTCAATCCTGATGAAAAATTGATGCGTTCGCTAGAAGAACAGATAGGAATTTCAGAGAATGCGAAAAAGGCATTCCGAGAAGAAATCCTAATCCGCATTTCCGCATACGCAAGAAAACATCAACGCTTCGACTATCGTTCCCACGACCGCTTGCGTGAAGCAATCCAGAAAAAACTATTCACCGATCTAAAAGACGTTGTGAAGATCACTACAACTTCTACCACACCAGACGAGACACAACTGAAGAAAATGAATGAAGTCGTAGCACGGCTAGTAGACGAACATGGCTACAACTCCGTCTCGGCAAACGACCTGCTGCGTTACGTAGGAAGTTTGTTAAATCGTTAAATCAGATTAGAAATGTGAATAGAATTGGTGTCTACGATGGGATGGCGACTCCCGCCTAGCTAACGCATTTTCTACGTAGTTATGCAATGTGCACTAGTATTGTGATTTAATGTATTTTAGATCAAATTTAATACTAAGAGACCTCAAATCACGAGGTCTCTTTTTAGTTTTGTTGCCGTTTTGTCAATATTCAATCAGCTATCGCATATGATAAGGAAACAAATTGTTCGAAAGATAGGCGGGGATACGAGTGGAAGAAAACCAGAAAAGTCGATTCGTTGTCACTGAAGAAAATTGGTCTCTCCATCGCAAAGGCCACCAGGACCAGCAACGCCACTTAGACAAAATAAACGAAGTGTTAAAAAGTAACTTACCCGACTTAATTAGTGAAGAAAACATTATACTTTCAAATGGAAAAGACATGGTCAAAATACCGATTCGCTCATTAGATGAATTTAAAATTCGCTACAACCATGAAAAGTCCAAGCACGTTGGTCAAGGTGAAGGGGATAGTGCGGTAGGAGACGTTGTGGCGCAAGGAGAAAAGAAGGCGCAACCAGGCAAAGGAAAAGAAGCAGGTGATCAGCCAGGGCAGGATATCTATGAAACTGAAGTCTCGATTGAAGAGTTGGAAGAGATGTTCTTTAAAGAATTGGAACTACCAGACTTGGAACAAAAAGAGCAATCCGTAACAACGATTGAAAACATTGATTTCACGGACATCCGTAAAAAGGGGTTAATCGGTAATATTGATAAAAAACGAACTCTATTATCTGCGATTAAACGTAATGCGATGAATGGGAAAGCCGAGGTCGCACCGATTCTGGAAGATGATCTACGCTTTAAAACATGGAATCCTGTGGAAAAACCACAATCAAAAGCCGTTGTCATCGCCATGATGGACACGAGTGGTTCGATGGGGAAATTTGAGAAGTATATGGCACGAAGTTTCTTCTTTTGGATGACGAAGTTTTTACGGACAAAGTATGAAACGGTAGAAATTGAGTTCATTGCGCATCATACGGAAGCGAAAGTAGTGTCAGAGGAAAATTTCTTCAACAAAGGAGAAAGTGGTGGAACTAGGTGTTCATCTGCTTACAGTAAAGCGCTCGAAGTTATTAAAGAATTCTATCCACCAACTAGTTATAATATCTATCCAGTACATTTTTCGGACGGAGAGAATATGACGAGTGATAATAAGAAATGCTTAGAACACGTGGATGAATTATTGGCGATATCGAACATGTTTGGATATGCCGAAGTCAATGAACATCGTAGAATGTCTACGTTGATGTCTGCGTATAAATCAATTGAACATCCCAAATTCAATTATTATATTTTGCAAAAAAATCGCGATGTCTACTTTGCTCTCAAGAAGTTCTTCGAAAAGCGAACGGAGGGATTACGCTGACTGATCAACAGGCACTATCTTATGCAATTGATGAGATTACGGAGATTGCCAGTGGATTTGGACTCGATTTTTATCAGATGCGTTATGAGATTTGCCCGGCAGACATACTGTATACGTTTGGTGCCTATGGAATGCCTACACGCTTCACACATTGGAGTTTTGGGAAACAATTTCATAAGATGAAGCTGCAATATGATATCGGATTGAGCAAGATTTATGAGTTAGTGATAAATTCAAATCCGTGTTATGCATTTTTATTGAATACAAATAGTTTGATTCAAAATAAATTAATCATCGCGCATGTGTTGGCGCATTGTGATTTCTTCAAAAATAATATCTATTTCTCCAAGACGCGTAAAGACATGGTGGAAAGCATGGCAGCTACAGCGGAACGGATTGTAGACTATGAGGTACGCTATGGTAAGAAATGTGTGGAAACATTTCTTGATGCGGTATTAGCCATTCAAGAACATGTGGATCCTAGTATGATGCGGGACATTATTCCATCACCTTCTATTGTCCGACCACCTCGAAGATCCGCATACGAAGATTTATGGGATCTAGATCAACGAACAATTCCTGGGCAGCAAGCGATTGAAATGCACCAAAAGAATCCGAAAGAACCGGAAAAAGATATCTTATTGTTTATTCTTGAAAACAGTCGCAATCTAACGGAATGGCAAGCAGACATCTTGACGATGTTGCGTGAGGAAATGCTCTATTTCTGGCCGCAGCTAGAGACAAAAATTATGAATGAAGGTTGGGCATCTTATTGGCATCAAACTATCCTCCGCCAAATGGATTTAACACCTTCTGAGACAATTGAGTTCGCAAAACTTAATGCCAGCGTGCTGCAGCCTTCCAAGACCTCAATTAATCCATATTATCTCGGTGTTAAAATGTATGAAGATATAGAGAAACGTTATGACATACTGGCTAAAGAAGCTAGTGGACGTGGCGAGGAAGCGATGACCGGACGGGAAAAAATATTCGAAGCACGTGAAATTGAAAATGACACATCCTTCATCCGCAATTACTTGACGGATGATCTGATCAAACAAGAGGATCTGTACGTATTTCAAAAGCAGGAAGACCAATACAAAGTTTCTGACAAACAGACCGACGCTGTTCGGAATCAACTAATTGGACAGCGAGTGAACGGTGGCTTTCCTTATATAGTAGTAGACGATGGTGACTACATGCGTAATGGTGAACTGTATCTTATTCACCGCTACGAAGACACTGAACTTGATTTGCTGTATTTGGAACATGTTTTACCCCATATCCATCAACTCTGGGGACGTATTGTGCATATCGAAACGGTACTCGAGAATAAACCTCTAGTCTTTTCATACGATGGACACAAAGTGTTTAGGAGAAGTAAATAACGAAAGACAATAGACACAGCTTATTTTTGGACTGAAGACAACTCCAGTAATATGGAGATTGCCTTCAGTTTTTTCATTTTGCTACTTTTCATTTCGTGCATCTAATGTTATTTTTATAGTATACTAACTCATTAACGTACTAAAGAGTAGAGAAAAGAGGAAAATCAATGAAAAAGACGACTATTGCTTTATTATTTGCAGCATTATTCCTAGTGTTGACCGGCTGTTCAGACAAGTCTTCTGACGGGGGAAAATCTACAGCGGACACAGGTAAAGAAGTAACGAAGGAAATCATTATCGGTGTAGATGACAAATTTGCACCCATGGGATTTCGTGACGATAAAAACAATTTAGTCGGTTTCGATATTGACATGGCAACAGCAGCGGCTGAGCATATGGGTGCTACGGCAAAATTTCAACCGATCGATTGGAAGACGAAAGAAACAGAACTTAGCAGTGGACGAATCGATTTAATTTGGAATGGCTATACAATCACAAAAGAGCGTCAAGAGAAAGTGTTATTCACGAAGCCTTATTTGGATAATAATCAAGTCGTCGTGACGTTAGTAGATTCTGATGTGAAAGCAATTGAAGATCTAGATGGAAAAACGGTTGGCGTGCAAGCATTATCATCTGCTGGACCAGCACTAGAGAGCCACCCGATCCATGAAAAAATAAAAAATATTACAGAATTCGCGGACAATGTTCTAGCGTTAACAGATTTAAAAACAGGTCGTCTAGATGCAGTTGTACTGGATGAAGTCGTCATTGATTACTATATGACAACTGAAGAAGGCGTCTTTACGAAACTTGACGGATCATTGGCAGTCGAAGAGTATGGCGTTGGAGTGAAGAAAGGCAATGAAAAATTACTTGAAAAACTTCAAAAGGCGTTGGATACTATGAATGAAGATGGTACTTCCGCTGAAATCTCCACAGAATGGTTCGGAGAAGACAAAGTTCTTCGCTGAGTAGTAGAATAAATGATGTCAACGGAAGTTGCTATTGTGACTTCCGTTGGTATTTGTATTGTAAGAGAAGTACATAAAACCTTGGATGGTTTTTTGGAGGAATTTACTAATGAGTTATGAATATTTTATGTCCATGCTGATTCCCATGTTGGAAGGAGCTAAAGCGACTGTCCTATTATTTGTAATAGCGATTGTCTCATCCATTCCACTCGGATTTTTGCTGACACTTGCCGTAAGAAGTAGTATTAAACCAATTTCTTATTTGGCGCAGACCTTTATATACGTCATGCGTGGGACCCCTTTGTTATTACAGCTATTGTTCTTTGTATTTGGTTTACCACTTCTGCCGGTAATTGGTGAGTATTTAGTTTTTGACCGTTTTGTCGCCGCTACAATAGCATTCATTTTGAACTATTCTGCGTATTTTGCTGAAATATTCCGTGGTGGATTGCTCTCTATCGATAAAGGGCAATATGAGGCATCTCAAGTCCTCGGCTTATCGAAATGGCAAACGACTGTGCGAGTTATCTTGCCGCAGATGTTTCGTGTAACGCTACCACCTATTGCAAATGAATCGGTATCTTTAGTAAAAGATACGGCGCTTTTATATGCGGTAGCTGTTCCTGAACTGTTGCACTATGCGCAAACAGTCGTGAACAGGGACTTTACAATCATTCCGTTCTTCATTGCAGCGGGAATCTACCTGCTAATAGCGTTCGGATTGACTGTAGTGTTCAAGTATTTAGAGAGAAAGCTGCAATACGATTGAGGAGAGAAAACTATGTCTTTCATTGAAGTACGCAACTTACAGAAATCATTCGGTCCATTGGAAGTATTAAAGGATATATCGTTTGATGTTCAAAAAAATGATGTAATGGCAATTATCGGACCTTCGGGTTCTGGAAAAAGTACGATGTTAAGAAGTTTGATTCAATTGGAGCAAGTTGGTGGCGGAAGTATTAGAGTTGACGGGGATTACCTTGTGAAAGATGGTATATATACAAACCCTACCGATAGTAAAATAATCAATTCTAAGATGGGAATGGTATTTCAACAATTTAACCTATTTCCTCATTTAACGGTAAAGCAGAACTTGGAACTAGCACCGAAACTTGTGAAGAAAGAAAAAGCTGGCGATTATGGGCATAGAAGTATCGAGTTACTTGAAAAGGTCGGATTGGCTTCAAAAGCAGATGAATTACCTTCTAGACTATCGGGTGGCCAGAAACAACGTGTAGCAATTGCGAGAGCGTTGATGATGGATCCAGATATATTATTATTCGATGAACCGACTTCCGCTTTGGATCCGCAATTGACGAAAGAAGTATTACAAGTAATGAGAAATCTTGCGGAAGAGCATATGACGATGATTGTCGTGACGCATGAAATGGAATTTGCAAGTAATGTCGCAAATCATGTGATCTTCATGGACGATGGAATGATCGTCGAATCAGGTACTCCAGATGAAGTAATCAAATCACCGAAAGAAATACGCACAAAAAGATTCCTGAATTACGAGTTAAGTAAATAACTAAAAATAGTGATGCGAATGTAATACTCGCATCGCTATTTTTTTATATAGATTGCACAATTTTCAACTAAATTGTTGTAATATATGAAATATTCCATCTAATAGTTCATTAACTTGTGAGAATTCACGCAAAATATTGAATAATGCATTGACGAATAACTTAGTAAAGGGTACGATTACGTATAATTCTTATCCTTTCTGAATATATGGAACGGGTAATAGATAATAGTTGAGGGGGATTTACATGAAGAAACATTGGGTGACTTATGTAGCTGCACTATTCAGTATCGTGCTCATTCTAGCTGCGTGTAGTGGAAAAGAGGAGTCATCTGATCCGGCAGCAGATGATAAAAATGATGACAAAGCAAGCACTGATGAAAATTATACAATTGGTGTTACACAAATTGTTGAACACCCGTCTTTGGATGCGGCGTTTGAAGGGTTCCAAAAGGCGATTGAAGATGCAGGATTGAATGTAGAATATGATGAACAAAATGCACAAAATGATAATAGCTCCAACTCAACAATTGCGAACAACTTGGCAGGCGCAGGCGTAGATTTAATATTTGCTAACTCTACACCAAGCGCACAGGCAGCAGCTAGCGCGACACAAGATATTCCAATCATCTTTACGTCTGTTACAGATGCAGTAGCTGCAGAACTTGTTGCATCTAATGAAGAGCCAGGTGGGAATGTTACTGGAACAACCGACAATCATCCGGATGCGATTCCGAACACAATGAAATTCTTGAAAGAAAATGTAGGTGCGAAAAAAGTTGGAATGATCTTCAACTCAGGAGAGCAAAACTCTCGCTTACAAGTGGATCATGTGAAAGAAATTTTAGCAGATATGGATATGGAAGTGGTAGAAGCATCAGTTGCGACTTCAGCCGATGTAAAACAAGCAGCTGAATCATTAATCGGTTCAGTAGATTCATTCTATATCATTACGGATAACACAGTAGTATCCGCACTGGAATCAGTCATCTCTGTTGCGAACGACAATAAGATTCCAATGATGGTTGGTGAATTCGATTCTGTGAAACGTGGTGGACTTGGAGCATACGGCTTTGAGTACTACGATATCGGCTATGAAGCGGGTGAAATGGCAGTAAAGATTCTAAAGGGTGAAGAAACGCCTGAATCTTTACCTGTTCAATTACCACAGAACTTAAAGTTAGTGATGAATGAAGAGACTGCTAACGCAATCGGCTTAAAGATTCAAGATGATTGGAATGCAGAGATTGCAGAATAAATAAAACTAGGAGATGATCTTGCATGTTTTCAGCTGTATTTGGCTCAGTTGAGCAGGGTATCATCTATGCGATTATGGCACTCGGAGTGTATCTAACATTCCGGGTGCTTGATTTTCCAGATTTAACAGTGGACGGCAGTTTTGTAACAGGTGCAGCAGTAGCGGCTACGATGATTGTATTTGACTATCATCCACTTGTTGCAACACTTACCGCGATCTTGGTCGGCTTTTTTGCTGGGTGTATAACGGGTTTATTACATACCAAAGGAAAAATCAATCCACTTCTATCCGGAATTCTCATGATGATAGCTCTTTACTCGATAAACCTTCGGATAATGGGACTGACTTCTGAAAACTCAGTAGGCCGTCCAAATATTCCGCTTTTAAATTCAGAAACGATTTTCAGTAAGTTCCAAGGTTTCTGGAGTAATCTTGGAATTGATGAAACAATAAATGGCTTCTTAGCAGGACTAGGCTTAGAGCATTTACCATCGACTTGGGGAACAGTAGTTTTGATGATTCTAGTTGTGGTGATCATTAAATTCATTGCGGACTGGTTCTTGCAAACCGAAGTTGGTTTGGCTATCCGTGCAACTGGCGATAATAAAAAAATGATTCGCAGTTTCTCTGCCAATACAGATACTCTTGTCATCCTTGGACTAGGAATTTCTAACGCGCTGGTAGCTTTCGCAGGTTCTTTGATTGCACAGTATGGAAAATTCGCAGATAACGGCATGGGAATTGGTATGATCATTATCGGGTTGGCTTCTGTTATTATCGGTGAAGCAATCTTCGGAACGAAAACTATTTTCCGCACCACATTAGCAGTAGTTATCGGTGCAGTCATCTATCGTATCGTACTCGGTCTATCGCTACGCGTGAAAATTCTCGATTCAGGGGATATGAAATTGATCACTGCAGTCATCGTCATCGCGGCATTGATTATTCCGCAGATTCTCGAAAAGAGACGGGAAAAGACACGTAAAGCGAAAAGACAAGCTAAACGAATGGCGATGAAGTCATCACAAGGAGGTCATAGCGTTGTTGAAGCTGGATCAAGTCAATAAAATATTTAATGAATCGACTCCCGATGAAAAAGTAGCGCTCGACCAGATTAACTTGCATTTACAACCGGGTGATTTTGTAACAGTAATCGGTAGTAACGGTGCAGGAAAATCCACTATGATGAATATGATATCAGGCGCATTGACACCGGATTTTGGTTCAATTTATATCGATAACAAGGACGTCACACGTTTAGCAGAATTCAAACGTTCTAAAATGATCGGGCGAGTATTCCAAGATCCAATGTCAGGTACAGCACCTACTATGACAATTGAGGAGAATTTGGCGATGGCGTATTCTCGCAACCGTCGTCGTTCATTGCATCGCGGAGTAGATAAGAAACGGAAAGATTTATTCCGCACATCGCTTGAAACATTGCACTTAAATCTCGAAAATCGTATGACAGCGAATGTAGGATTGCTGTCAGGTGGTGAGCGTCAAGCGTTGTCATTGTTGATGGCAACTTTTACGCAGCCTTCTATATTATTGCTGGACGAGCATACGGCTGCACTTGATCCGTCTCGCGCGGAGCTGATCACCAATTTAACAAAACGTTTAGTTGAGAAAGATCAACTGACGACGTTGATGGTAACGCATAACATGCAACAGGCGCTCGATCTTGGTAATCGCTTGATCATGATGGATAAAGGACAAATCATTCTAGAGGTGGAAGAAGAGCAGAAACAGCACTTGACGATTGCAAAATTGATGGATGAATTCCAACGCATTCGTGGAGAACAACTTACTAGCGATGCAGCTTTACTTTCTGTATAAACAAAATCCCCTGTTTTCCGGTTATGGAAAACAGGGGATTTTTCGTCGTCTTAGGCAAGCTTTGCTATATGTTTCTTGATTTCATATACCCAATCAAATGGATCTTCTTCTTTACCTGTTTGGATATTCGTTAACGTGTTATAAAGACGAGTGGATAGTTCGCCTGTTTCGCCGTTAGCGATAATCATTTTATAACCATCCCAATTTAGTTCACCGACGGGGGAAATAACAGCAGCTGTACCTGTGCCGAATACTTCTTCCAGTTCTCCGCTTTCATAGGCAGATCGAATTTCATCCATCGAGATTTGACGCTCTGCTACTGGCATATTCCAGTGTCGTAGCAACTGCAAGATTGATTTTCGTGTAATACCTTCGAGAATGCTACCGTTGATTGCGGGTGTCACGACTTCACCATTGATTTTGAAGAAGATATTCATACTACCAACTTCTTCGACATATTTACGCTCGACGCTATCGAGCCATAAAACTTGGGAGTAGCCTTGTTTGTCTGCTGTCTCTTGCGCCTTTAAAGCGGATGCGTAGTTACCGGCAGTTTTAGCGCTACCCGTTCCGCCTTTTGCAGCGCGGACGAATTCATTTTCTACGAGAATCTTTACTGGATGAATTCCCTCCTTGTAGTACGAGCCAACAGGGGACAGGATCATGTAAAACTGATAACTCTTTGCTGGTGCTACACCTAGGAATGCTTCTGTTGCAATGACAAATGGGCGGATATATAATGAGGTTCCTTCTAGTGTAGGAATCCAATCCTGCTCAATTTGCAGCAACTGATTCAGTGCGTACAATGCGTTCTCTTCATCAATCCGTGGCATACATAGACGGTCAAGTGAGTAATTCAGGCGCTTCATATTTTGATCGGGTCGGAACAAACGAATCGTTCCATCTTCAGATCGATACGCCTTCATTCCTTCAAAAACCGTTTGTCCGTAATGCAAAACGATTGCAGCGGGATCGAGTGTTAAAGGAGCGTAAGGAGTAATGCGATGATTATGCCAACCTTTGCCTTCCTCATAGTCTATAATGAGCATGTGGTCTGTAAATGATTTCCCGAAAACTAAAGTGCTAGGATCTGGCTTTTCTTTTTTATTTTGTGCAAGTTGAATTTGCATAGGTAATCTCGTCATAATCATCAAACCCCTTAAGATATAGAATATTCCGAAACTTTAATTCCGAATAATGTAATTATACTGCTTTTTCAGAAAAAATAAAGTAGAAAGTTTGTCGATATTCAAAACTATTGTATAAAGGAGCAGATTTTCATGAAAAAAATAGTGATTGTAGGCGCTGGAATCGTTGGTGCTTCCGCTGCTTATCATTTGTCTACGAAATATGCAGAAGTCGTGCTAATCGATAGACAGGAGCCGGGACAGGCCACAAAAGCTGCAGCAGGCATTATTTGTCCATGGGCATCTCAGCGCCGTAATAAAGCTTGGTATGCATTAGCGTCAGCTGGAGCTGCCTATTATCCCGAATTCATTCGTTCATTGGAAGAGCAGGGCGAGCTGGAAACAGGATACAAGAAAGTCGGTGCCTTGGCGATTCATACCGATTTAATTCGTTTAGAGAAGAAAGTCGAGTTATTGAATAAAAGAAAAGAACACGCTCCCGAGATCGGAGAAGTGGAATTACTATCTCCAGAGCAGGTGGCTAGTTATTTTCCAGAGTTATCTGATGAATACTCAGCTGTCCGTATTTCTGGCGCAGCCAAAGTCGAAGGCGAACAACTACTCGATGCGTTGAAACGTGTGGCAGTTACACGTGGTGTGCAAAGTATTAATGGCTCCGCTACACCGTATATAAAAGAAGGAAAAGTCTGTGGTGTTGTTGTTGATGGACAAATTATTGAAGGTGATCAAATCGTCGTAGCGGCAGGTGCATGGGCTAGTGATTTTACAGAACCATTAGGTAAGAAGCTACAAGTAGCAGGACAGAAAGCGCAAATACTTCATTTACAATCCAAGCATATTACGTCAGGTGAGTGGCCTGTCATCATGCCACCGAGCACTCAGTACCTGGTACCGTTCCAAGATGGCAGATTCGTGGCGGGTGCAACACACGAAGATACAGATGATTTTGATATTCAACCGACAGCTGGTGGGATATTGGAAGTATTATCAAATGTTCTACCCGTTGCACCTGCACTGAATAAGGCGGAATTGGCTGAGGTTCGTGTGGGCATCCGTCCACATACACCGAATTTTATGCCCGTAATTGGTCAGCTGCCTGATCACCCGCAGGTTTGGATTGCCAATGGTCTTGGTTCATCTGGTTTAACAGTAGGACCTCTTCTCGGCAAGCTATTATCCCAGTTAGTGCTTGACCATGAGACTGGATGGGATTTGGAAAGCTACTCTATTGATCAAATAATTGCCTGTGAACATTGAATAAAGTGCGTATAATGACTATTATGAATATATAGCGATTGAACGGTAAAGGGGAAGATTCATAATGAGAAGATATGTTTCGTATTCAGAAGAAGTTAAAGAAGCGATGAAATACGGCAAGCCGCTAGTCGCATTGGAATCTACAATTATTACGTATGGCATGCCGTATCCTGAAAATGTGAAAGCCGCACGTGAAGTTCAGCAGATTGTGCGGGATCATGGAGCTGTTCCAGCAACTATTGCGATTATGGACGGTAAAATAAAAATCGGGCTAACTGATGATGAGTTGGAACGATTTGGAGACAGCAAGGGTGTTATTAAAGCATCTAGACGCGATATCAGTTATTTAATTGCTACTAAAAAACCGGGTGCCACGACGGTTGCTGCATCGATGTTCTTTGCCGACTTGGCGAGAATCCGCGTGTTCACGACTGGGGCCATTGGCGGTGTGCACAGGGGCGTGGAACAGACGATGGATATTTCTGCCGATCTGGAAGAATTCGCACGCACAAGTGTAGCGGTTGTTTGTTCGGGAGCGAAATCCATTTTGGATCTCGGAAAAACACTCGAGTATTTGGAAACGAAAGGTGTGCCGGTGTTAGGGTATCAGACAGATATATTCCCTGCCTTTTATACAAGAAACAGTGCACATCATGTAGATTATCGAGTAGATGAAATCGACATGATGGCAGAAATGTTACGCGTTAAATGGAATCTAGGCTTGGAAGGCAGTGCGATTATTGCCAATCCAATCCCTGAAGAATATGCCATGGATCAAGAGTATATGGATGGATTGGTTTCAGATGCACTTAAAGAAGCTGAAAAAATGGGCATTAGTGGAAAGAATCTCACGCCACATATGTTAAAAAGAGTTCAGGAAATGACAGGCGGCAAAAGTTTGAAAGCCAATATTGCGCTGGTAAAGTCAAACGCTGAACTTGCCGCAAAATTGGCAGTGAGTTTTAACGGTAATTAATAGAGATAGGTTGTGTAGAATTGAAAGTAGTATCTTGGAACGTGAACGGTATTAGAGCATGTGTGAAAAAAGGTTTCAGTGACTTTTTTGAACAAGTACAGGCAGATATTTTCTGTGTCCAGGAGATCAAATGTCAAGAAGGACAAATCGATCTTTCTTTCGATGGGTATGAATCCTATTGGAACTATGCTGAGAAAAAAGGCTATTCCGGTACGGCCGTGTTTACGAAGAAAACACCTCTTTCTGTACGCTATGGATTGAATGATCTAGATCACGAATCAGAAGGTCGAGTGCTGACGCTGGAATTTGAAGAGTTCTTTCTCGTCAATTGTTATACGCCCAATTCACAACGGGACTTAGCGCGATTATCATTTCGACTGGCATGGGAAGATGAATTACTCAAGCACTTACAGTCTTTAGATGCTATCAAGCCAGTCATCTATTGCGGTGACCTGAACGTAGCACATGAAGAAATTGATATTCGTAACGTTAAATCCAATATTGGCAATTCAGGATTTACGAATGAAGAACGCGGCAAAATGACGCGGTTATTAGACACTGGGTTCATTGATACATTTCGCTTTATGAATCCGGATCTAAAAGAAAGCTATACGTGGTGGTCTTATATGCGCGACGTACGTGCACGAAATATCGGCTGGCGTATCGATTACGTTATTATTTCAACGCGTCTCCAGTCAGCCCTGAAAACAACAGCTATTCATTCAGAAATTATGGGCAGTGATCATTGCCCGATTTCTGCAGAGTTAGAAATATAATAATAAGAGCAAGTACACCTGAATTTAATCTGTTTAGTTGAGTGATACTAAAGCTGAAAAGTAAAAATCGCAACACAAGTTTGACTTGTGTTGCGGTTTTTTAATTGAATCAATTCTAGTTGCCTGAAAAATACTGAATGAAGAGAATTGTGTTGGAGAGGGAACAGGGAGGCGTCATACGTTTTTATCCTCGGAGTAGACGGCGATAAGTAAGACAGCCTCATCTTCTCCGATGTTTTTTACAAAGTGGGGCACACTAGCATTCCAACTGAATGAATCGCCTTCTTTTGCAATGACAGAATCTTCACCTTGTTCAGCAAGGACCGTGCCTTTAAGTACGACATGGCTCTCTTCACCTTCGTGGGCAATCGCTTGGCCAGTGGATGTACCTGGGGGTAATTCAACGTGCATCATCCGAAGGCCGCTTTGAGTAGTAATATGTTCAATTTTTATGCCGTTAAACGTTGTATATACCCGTTCAGCTTTCCTAATAACTTTCATATGCTTCTTTTTTTCTAGCAGCAAATAGGGTAGTGGAACGTCCAGAAAGCTGGCGATTTCTTGCAACGTATTTAGGGAGGGGGATGTGTTATCGTTTTCGATGTTGCTTATGAACCCTTTTGAGAGTCCTATTTGTTCGCTCATCTGTGCAATTGTTATTTTCTTTCTTTTCCGAATATCTCGTATTTTTGATCCGATTTCCACTTTAATCCCTCCAAGAATATAGTTGTTTGATTATATAATAACACAAATATATTGACGTTATCTTTCATTAAATGTTATTCTATAGAGAATTAATATTCACCTAGAGATACTTAATGTTGAATTATATAATAACAATAAATCTATTGATGTTTTTCACGAAGATAAATTAAGTTTTAGAAAGCAAAAATAATCCTAGGGATATATTAGTGTTTGAGAAAGGAGGAGAAATTGATTAGTCAGATATTTAACGATGCAGATAGACAGAGCTGTTAAAATAATTGAACATTCCATTAGAAGTCTATCCATATTTTGGTTTATTAGTTTCCGGAAAACTGTATATTCTACTGGGAATCAATTGAAAAGCAAAGGTTAATTATTTTTTTACAACCAATGTTCACCTATATAGAAATAATATCCTTTCTGGGATATACAAGATTGAAATGATGACAGAACAGCTTTTTTGATCTTCGAAGCCCGGAACTCAATGAATGTGGAAAGAATGAAGCAGTGATTTACTTAATAAATAGAATATGTTTCCTTTATTATTAATCAGAAAATAACTGTTTGTTATAAGTATAAGATGAACTTTAGAACAGCTGCTTATTTGTTTATGGTGGTAGGATACGCTAAATCCCATCGCGATATGGATGACGGAGCTATAAAGGGATTAGTAAGCTCAATTGAATATTCGATTGAAAATTATCAGATCGACATGTTTCTAACGGGAATTATATTGATGTGAACACGTTGTGAAATAATGTAACTGAATAAAGTAATAAAAACTAGGAGGAAATGAAGATGAAGAAAATAGAGATAAGCATATTTTTATTAAGAATAATGTTAGGGATTAGTTTTTTTGTACACGGGTTCGTGAAATTTCAAGATAGAATAGAAAATACCGCAGGTTGGTTTGAGAGTATCGGAATTCCAGGATTTTTAGCATACTTTGTAGGAGCTGTGGAAGTAATAGGCGGTATAGCACTCATTTTAGGCCTAGGGACGAGAGTTGTTTCTGCATTGCTCGCTATAATCATGGTTGGTGCGATACTAAAGGTTAAACTCTCCGCAGGATTCTTAGGGACAGCGGACAAGGTTGGCTACGAACTAGACCTTGTACTTTTAGTAATCGCCATATTTTTAACGGTAAATGGAAGTAAGATTTGGGCAGTTGACCAAGTTATATTTAATAAAAATAAGAAAACTCATATCACGGACAGTAAAAAAATACAAATTATAAGTGAGGCTGATTGCAAAAATGAGAAACTTTCATCAAAGACCTAATATATTTGTTGGACAGGTTAATATAAATGTAACAAATCTTAATTCATCGCTTGAATTTTACCAAAAGGTAATAGGATTTCAAGTATTGGAGCAAACAGATCGAAAAGCCGTTTTAACAGCGGATGGTAAAATAGGATTATTAACGATTGAACAACCTGTGGATGTATTACCAAAAGAGGAAAGGAAATCCGGTTTATTTCACTTTGCACTTTTGTTACCAACACGGGCTGACTTATCTGTCTTTTTACGCCATTTATCTGAGACAGGCTTTCGATTCGGAGCATCAGATCATCTTGTAAGTGAAGCACTCTACATTACAGATCCAGACGGAAACGGCATTGAAGTGTATATAGATCGACCAGCTATTGAATGGACCTGGTCTAATGGGGAAGTCAAGATGGTTTCTGACCCATTAGATGTAGAAAGTCTTTTAGGGGTAAGCGATATGGAATGGGATGGGTTGCCTGTTGACACAATTATGGGGCATGTTCATTTGCATGTGGCCGATCTTCAGAAAGCAGAAGAATTTTACACGAAGGGACTTGGTTTTACGGTTGTGAATCATTATCCTCAAGCTATTTTTATTTCAACCGGCGACTATCATCATCATATTGCCTTAAATACATGGCAAGGAGTGGGTGCCCCGAAACCGCAGAAAAACAGTGTCGGTATAAACTGGTATACACTTGTTTTCCCAAATGAAGAAGCGATAGCAAAAGTAATTGAACAATTACAGAATCTAGGCTCTTCGTATGTGGTTGAAGATGATTTGTTTGTAATTGAAGATCCATCAGGAAATAAAATTCAATTAACCGTGTAAAATCTCTCCAGCTATTCTTCCTAAAACTGCAGGCTTTTTATACTCTAGGTTTATACACTGGATAAACGAAGAACCCCAATTCGTATGAATTGGGGTTCTTCGTTTAATTGTTGAAATTCGATTTTCAAATCAGTGAACCAAAGAGGTTAACCCCAAACGCATTTGCACTTTTTTATGATGCATTCTATTTGGGTTCAAGCGAAATATAACGCTTTTTCCCTGCGTACATACCACTGATAAATAGTATAGTTGCGACAACTATGAAGGTATAAAGTGGTGCCGTCCATGAACCGGTATAGTCATGAAGAATACCGAACAACACTGGACCGATAGCAGCGAGTAAGTAGCCGATCGACTGCGCCATTCCGGAAATTGAAGCCGCTTGGTCTGGTGTATTGGTTCGTAAAGTGAAGAACATCATAGCGAGTCCAAATGCCGATCCGCCTCCTAGACCAATGAAAATCATCCAAAGTGCAGTCAGGCTTTCGCTTCCAAACTGAACGCCGCCATAGCCAATTAAATAACAAGCGAAAACAGCTCCGACCAGGACACGTTGATCACGTACTTTATCAGCGACCACTGGTATAATAAACATCATAGGTAATTGTGCGAGCTGGACTAGCGCTAGCATCCATCCAGCAGCATCAGCCGTCATGCCATTTGTTTGCAACACAATGGGAATCCATGATGCTGTCGTATAAAATAGGAACGATTGTAGTCCCATGAATACCGTGATGCTCCAGGCTAGTGGTGACCGCCAAATAGGCAGAGCAGGTTTCGTCTTCTTGTTGTTCTGCACCGATTTGATGACTTCTTTCTTTTTGCGTATCTGAGGAATCCATACAATAATAGCTAACAATGTAATGACTCCCCAAATTCCTAGCGCCCCTTGCCAGCCATATACTGTTTCATTCGCAATTGGAGAAGCTATACCAGAAGCAAGTGTTGCAGATATGCTCATAGATACAGAATACAGTCCTGTCATCAATCCAATATGTAAGGGAAAGCTCAGTTTAAGAAGACTTGGTAATAGGACGTTTGCAAAAGCAATTCCTACCCCAATTAAAAATGTACCGATCAATAGCAATGGACTATTGCCCACAGAACGCATGATGATTCCTAGCAATAAAATAATCATCGCATAGAAAAGTGTTCGCGACATACCGAAACGTTTCGCAAGACGTGGTGTAAAAGGTGATACAATAGCAAAAGCCAGTAGTGGGATGGTTGTTAGAAATCCAGCCAACGAGTTAGAGATTTGCAGTTGATCACGAATGTTTCCGATAATAGGTCCGACAGAAGTTAGTGGGGAACGGATAGTAGCGGCTAAAAATAAAATACCCGCTAATAATACCCACTGACTCTTAGGGAAATGTAAATGTTTACTTGGTCGTTCTTTTTCCATTGTGAAGCCTCCTGTATTACTTGAAGATTGTTCTGAGAAGTATGTAGCTGAAGCAGCAGAAAGGAGATTCCTTTGTGGAGTACTTACTCATAGTCTTTATAAATGTTATCACACCCATGCTTATTTTATTAGCAATTGGCGTAGTTTTACAAATAAAGTTTACATTTAATGTTAAGGCGTTAGGGAATATACTAACATACTGTTTAATACCTGCCGCCGTGTTCATGAACTTATACCATACCGTCATCGATATAGAAGTCCTACTCGATGTATTAATGTTTGTCGTATTATTTACGACCACTTTAATAATTACTGGACATTTATTTAGTAAACTCTTGCGTCTGAATCGCCAGCAGACCGCTGTTATGAAAAACAGTATTGTTCTAATCAACTCAGGAAACTATGGATTACCTGTCAGTCAGCTAGTCTTTCATGCAAATCCGCTCGGTGTGTCTATTCAGATTGTTTTGATCATCTATCAGAATTTACTGACGTACTCATATGGATTGTATAATCTCGTATCTTCCACTCAGTCGGGAAAAGACATTGCGAAACAGTTTCTTCGGATGCCAATTATTCATGCTTTGTGGCTAGGTGCTTTGCTTAACTTAGCAAATATCCAGTTGCCACAGTTTATCGAGTTGCCGATCAGTCATTTATCGGATGCTTTCATCGCTATCGCCCTCATTACGCTTGGCGCACAGTTAGCGCAGATTAAGGTGAAGGCACTTTGGAACCGTTTGATCTATTTAAGCGCTATTGGCCGTCTCATTATCTCACCAACCGTGGCGTTGCTGTTGATTTTACTGCTTGGGATAGACGGGATTACGGCTCAATCACTCTGGATCGCCAGCTCATTCCCAACGTCAAGAAACAGCTCCACGTTAGCACTGGAATACGATGTCGAGTCTGAGCTAGCAGCCCAAATTGTCCTGTTCAACACCGTAGCTAGCAGTTTTACAGTAGGCGTAGTAATTTATCTTTCTTCACTATTGTTCGGGTAAGTAATAAAGAAACGAACAGTTGATTACAGAGAAGTTGGCATGGGTGCTGGATAAGGGATTGGCGCTACGGAGGGGACGCTTTTCTGAGGGCTTGCGGAGGCACTATGGGAGTCGCCGCTCCTACGCGCCAATCCCTACAATGTGAGTGGATGATATATTCTGTTGTGCGTTTGAACTGAAACAAGATTAAAGACAACAATAGTTAACACACTAACTATAGTAAGAGACCTAAGTCCTGGCCCCCCTCTACACACCCATGAAGCTACGTTTAATCCCAATCTATCGCAACTTCTTGTCAAGAATATGTCCATATGCTTCCTAGCGTAAAGCTATCAAACTAATTGGCGAATTTTCACATTGATAATTTGTCGAATCGTGCTATACTGTTACCATTCAGTTAAATAAGACTCATATAATCACGGGGATATGGCCCGTAAGTTTCTACCGGTCTACCGAAAATAGACTGCCTATGGGGAGAATGGAAAGCAGCTTTCTTTGTCGTTCGACAAGAGAATGCTTTTTCATTTTTAAAAGCGTACATGCCGCTCTCTCATAGTTGTTATATGGGAGTATGGCATATACGCTTTTTTTATTCGAAAAAATGAAGGGAGCATCACAGCGTGGAGTTGCTAAAAAACAAGATTCGACAAGAAGGTAAAGTATTATCGGAAGAGGTACTGAAGGTAGATTCATTTTTGAATCATCAAATCGATCCGTTATTGATGCAAGAAATCGGAAAAGAGTTTGTTAGACGATTTAGCGATCAAAACATTACGAAAATCGTCACGATTGAATCTTCAGGTATTGCTCCAGCTACGATGGCAGGAATGATATTAGGCGTTCCGGTAGTATTTGCCAGAAAGCGTAAATCTCTTACATTGACGGATCATCTTTACTCCGCAAAAGTGTATTCTTTCACTAAGAAAGAATCGAATGATATTTCGGTTTCAAAAGATTTCATTTCAAATGAAGATACGGTATTACTCATTGATGATTTCCTTGCGAATGGACAAGCCGCACTTGGACTCATAGATATCGCAAAACAAGCAGGCGCAACTATCGCAGGTGTTGGAATTGTTATTGAAAAATGCTTCCAGCCAGGCGGGGAATTAATCCGTAAAGAGGGTGTCCGTTTGGAATCGTTAGCTGAGCTTCAGTCGTTACATAATGGTCAAGTCCAGTTTGTTGGGGAGGAAACGGAACGATGAAAACAACGCTGCTAGGTTTTCAGCATTTACTAGCTATGTATGCCGGCGCAGTATTGGTACCGCTAATTGTGGGGAATGCCATTGGGTTAACACCCACACAGTTAACTTATCTTGTTTCGATTGATATTTTGATGTGTGGTGTCGCAACGATCTTACAAATTTCACGTAATAAATATTTCGGTATTGGTTTGCCCGTAGTTCTCGGTTGTACGTTCACGGCTGTAGGCCCAATGATTTTGATAGGTAATGATTATGGAATTTCAGCTATTTACGGAGCGGTTATTGCTTCAGGCGTAATCATTTTCTTCATTAGCCACTTCTTCGGAAGTCTCGTGAAGTTTTTCCCGCCAATCGTTACCGGTTCTGTCGTAACAATTATTGGAATCACATTGATTCCTGTAGCGATCAATAATATGGGTGGCGGACAAGGTGCAGAAGATTTCGGTTCGTTGACTAATATTTTACTTTCATTTGGAACGTTGTTATTTATTATCTTGATGTTCCGATTCACCTCAGGTTTTATGCAGTCTATCGCTATTTTATTAGGATTAGTGGGTGGTACAATTGCAGCAATATTCCTAGGTATAGTAGATTTTTCGAATGTACATGATGCTTCTTATGTTCATATGGTCATGCCGTTTTATTTAGCTACTCCTACATTCCATATTCTGCCGATTGCGATTATGACATTGGTGGCAATGGTATCGCTCGTAGAATCTACGGGGGTATACTTTGCACTCGGTGATATTTGTGAGGAAGAAATTGATCAGAAAATGCTGGAAAAAGGATATCGGGCAGAGGGGTTAGCTTCTGTTATTGGAGGTATTTTCAACGCATTTCCTTATACGACATTTTCACAAAACGTCGGCTTGATGCAATTGTCTGGTGTGAAGTCACGTCGGGTAATATTCGTTACTGCGATTATGCTAATTTCATTAGGTTTCTTGCCGAAAATAGCAGCTCTTGCAACGATTATCCCTCCAGCAGTACTTGGTGGCGCGATGGTTGCCATGTTCGGCATGGTTGTTTCACAAGGAATTAAAATGTTAAGTCCTGTTATTTCAAAAACTCAAGATAACGCGATGATCGTAGCGTGTTCCATCGGTATCGGTCTTGGTGTTTCAGTTGTACCGGATCTGTTTAAAGAATTGCCGGAAAGTGTACAGATTTTAACAAGTAATGGCATTGTGCTCGGAAGTATCACCGCCATTTTCTTGAATATCATTTTCAATATGATTCCGTCAAAAAAGAAGCAAGCAGCCCAGCATGCTGATGAAGCAAAAGCTATGCCGCTTAGCATCAAAGAAGGACCATCTTCTGTCTTGGTAAGTGCTACAGCTGATCATAAATAAGAAAAAGAGCAACTGCTAAAAAGTTGCTCTTTTTCTATATTTTACACTCGATGTTGTTCATACTGATGACGCTCTGTTTTGTTTGTTAATGCCGTAAGCAATTGTGGATCGATTTTTGTATCATAAGCATTCAATGATTCACGAAGTTGCTCTTGTGTTCTTGAACCAATCAAAGCTGAGGCCACTACAGGCTCTTTAAGTGCGAAAGCAAGAGCGTATGCATGTAAGTTGTCCGTTTCCTTTGAAAGCACCTGAATTGTTTGCTGCAACTCAGAAGGTGTATAAGAAACGAAGCCATTCAATTTCTTCGCTCGCTCCACACCTTCATTCGTGAGTAAGCCTTTTGCCAGTGTACCTCTAGTGACGACAGATGCACCTTTTTTTGCAATCATAGAAAAGTATTCTTCAGGACGTCGATCAAGCAAGTTATACTGCATCATGACTGAAACCGCGTTGCTAGTACTCAGGAAACGTTCAATAACAGTAGGTCGAATACTAGATATACCGTATTCACGTATGACCCCTTCAGTTTTTAATGTTTCAAAAGCTTCGATCGTTTCATCTGTATCATCTTCCATCGTACCGCCGTGAAGTTGATACAAGTCGATATAATCGAGTTGTAAACGTCGTAAACTCTGTTTGACAGCGTCCATAATATGCGCTTTGGAAGGATCCCATGTCCAGGACTCTTCTCCTGACACCCACTTGTTACCGGCTTTCGTCGCAATGATCAAGTCTTGTCGTTTTTCTTTCAGCACTTTTCCTATGAGTTCTTCATTAGTTCCTTTATCATAAAGATCTGCTGTATCGAAATAGTTAATGCCATGATCAACCGCTTCGTCGAGTACAGAACGAGCCGCTTCCAGTTCAGTCGGTAATGACATGCAACCCAATCCAAGTTCGGAAACAAGCAAATTACTAGAACCTATTGTACGCTTCTTCATGTGCCTCACTCCTTTCGTTTCATGGTACAATGAAAACGGGATATAAAACCAATGGAAAGGGTTGAGTGCTGGATGAAGTTTGAAGAAAGAACCCTCTCGACAGAACGGATCTTTACAGGTAAAATCATTTCGGTGCAAGTCGACGAAGTAGAATTGCCTGATGGAAAACTAGCAAAAAGAGAATTAGTAAAACATCCAGGAGCTGTGGCGATTATCGCCTTGACTGAAGATAAAAAAATCGTGTTAGTTGAACAGTACAGAAAGCCTTTGGAACGAACGATGCTAGAAATACCTGCGGGCAAGATCGAGCTGGGCGAAGAACCTAAACTGACGGCAATTCGTGAACTGGAAGAAGAGACAGGGTACCGTGCACGTTCATTCGAATATTTGCAGACTTTCTCAACTTCACCAGGCTTCGCGGATGAAATCATTCACTTATATGTAGCTAAAGAGCTTGAGAAAGTGGAACAGCCTGCTGTAGGGGATGAAGATGAATTCATTGAAGTGCTGGAAGTAACTGTTGAAGAGGCAGAGGAATTCATTGCGAATGAAAGGATTTATGATGCCAAGACGGTTGCTGCTGTCTGGTATGTAAAAAACCTATAAAGGATTGAGCTATTTCTGGACGGACAAGCATATGTTATAAAAACGATGCGGAGGTGTCCTATTTATGGCTCGATCATTGTCTTTTGTCTATTTATTCGTTATACTCGCAATCAGTTACATAGGAGGGGCTTTATTATTCAGGGAGTGGCCGGTCACGTCGCTAGAGCAAATTATCGGCTTATATGACCAACGCGTAGTGAAAGGATCTGAAGCGGCTCTGTGGTCGCCTATTGTGGTGATGTTGAGCTTTATTCTATTAGCCATCATACTGTCTAAATATAAAAGAGTCCGTTTTATCACTATGTTTCTCGGCGCAATTAAATGTGCTTTTTTTGGTTTGTCATCCACCTATTTATTATCGACAGGATTAAAATTGGTATCCTATACGATTTGGTGGTTCCCATTTCAATTAATCAGCTGTTTGTTGTTCCTGATTTTATGTTCGGTGTTAAGCCCGCCATTTTTCGCTACACCGGCTAGTAAGAAAGATCGTCCACTAACTGCTGTGCCACCATTGATTGCTCTGTTGTTGATCACGCAGATACTGGAACTATCGATCTTCTATTTTATAAAATAATGTTTACTACACACTATAATGAAATGAACCTTTCCTTTCTATTGTCATCTGGAACGACAGTTTGGTATAATGGAAACAATTTGAGGGGGGCGTCGTATGGAAAGCCGTATTGAACGAATCAAGAAGCAATTGCACGGGGCCAGCTACAAGTTGACGCCTCAGCGTGAAGCGACTGTAGCAGTTCTTCTGGAAAATGAAGAAGACCATTTAAGTGCAGAAGATGTATTTTTATTAGTAAAAGAAAAAGCGCCAGATATTGGTCTGGCGACTGTATATCGTACATTAGAATTATTAACTGAACTAAAAGTTGTCGATAAAATTAACTTTGGCGATGGTGTAGCACGCTATGACTTGCGAGAAGAAGGCGCTGCGCGGTTCCACCATCACTTAATTTGTCTAGAATGTGGAACGGTTGATGAAATTCAGGAAGACCTACTCGGCGAAGTAGAAAAAGTCGTAGAAGGTCGTTATGGATTTACAGTCAAAGATCATTGGCTAACGTTCCATGGTGTTTGTAAACGTTGTAAGGTGAAAGACGAAGAGAAAGAACAGAAAGACAATGGGATGGCCTAAGCGCTGTCCTTTTTTACTTTTTACATAAGAAAGGAGGAAAGTCTATGAAAGATGCGCAATTTGCGTTAGAAGATTATGTGCACTTTTTAACAGTTGAAAGACAATTAGCTCAAAACACGGTGAAATCGTATCAACGCGACCTAACTGCCTATTTACGTTTCATAGAAAGTTTGAATTTGGAAACAGTTAATTCGATTGAACGTGCGATGGTTCTTCAATATTTGCAGAAGTTGAAAGATAGTGGTAAATCCAGTCGTACACTTTCTCGGCATATTTCCTCCATTCGTTCGTTTCATCAATTTTTAGTGAGAGAGCAAGTCACGACACATGATTGCACGATTCACATCGAATTGCCTAAAATCGAACAACAGTTGCCGGATGTGCTCTCTATACCTGAAATAGAACGACTGATTCATGCCGTGGATGGCAATACTTCACAAGGAATGCGTGATATTGCGCTGCTAGAATTGTTATATGGCACGGGAATGAGGGTAAGTGAGTTAATAGCGATTGATTTGGCTGATCTTCATTTGACTATGGGTTTTGTGCGTGTGTTCGGAAAAGGCAGTAAGGAACGGATCGTACCACTTGGACGTTCCGCGATCGATGCCTGTACTGTGTATTTAAATGAGGGGCGTCCTAAATTCATTAGGGATACCGAGGCCTTATTCCTCAACATGCATGGTAGACGTCTGACAAGACAAGGGTGTTGGAAGATCCTAAAAGAGGCAGGCGTGAAGGCGGAAATTCCAAAAGTCATTTCACCGCATTTATTACGTCACTCATTCGCCACACATTTGATCGAAAATGGAGCCGACTTGCGCGCAGTTCAGGAAATGCTCGGCCATGCTGATATTTCCACGACGCAACTTTACACGCATGTCAGCAAAAAACGCTTGAAAGATGTCTATAGTCAATTTCATCCTAGAGCGTAACTACTATTACTGGAGGTTTTCATATGGAGAAATTTCGTTATAATCGTATTCATTTAATCGTACTTGATTCAGTAGGGATCGGCGAAGCGCCGGACGCTGAAGCATTTGGTGATGTAGGATCTAATACACTTGGACATATCGCCGAAGAGATGGATGGATTGAAACTACCAAACTTGGAACGTCTAGGTCTTGCGAATATTGCACCAATTAAAGGTCTTGTAGCTCAAAAAGAAGCGCAAGGATATTACACAAAGATGCAAGAGGCGTCTGTTGGTAAAGATACGATGACAGGCCACTGGGAAATCATGGGCTTGCGTATCGATGATGCATTTAAAGTATATCCGAATGGTTTTCCAAAAGAATTAATAGAACAATTGGAATTAAAAACGGGTAGAAAAGTTATCGGAAATAAGCCGGCAAGTGGGACGGAAATTATTGAAGAGCTCGGCGAAGAGCATATGAAGACAGGTGCTCTGATCGTCTACACGTCGGGAGACCCTGTACTGCAAATTGCAGCGCATGAGGAAATCATTCCTATTGAAGAGCAATATCGTATTTGTGAAATCGCACGAGAACTTACGTTGCAACCTGAATTTTTAGTGGGGCGCGTGATTGCACGTCCATTTGTTGGAAAACCCGGTACGTTCACACGCACAACCAATCGTCACGATTACGCATTGAAGCCATTTGGTAAAACAGTGATGAATGAATTGCAGGATAAAGGCTATGACGTAATTGCAATCGGTAAAATTGCAGATATTTACAATGGCGAAGGCGTGACAGAAGCAGTCCGTACAACAGGGAACATGGACGGTGTGGATCAGCTTGTCACGGTTATGAAAAAAGATTTTGAAGGCATCAGTTTCGTTAATCTAGTAGACTTTGATGCATTATATGGTCACCGTCGTGATCCGATTGGTTACGGTAATGCACTTGAAGAATTTGATGCACGCTTGCCTGAGATTATGGAAGCACTGCGACCGGATGATTTACTAATTATCACAGCAGATCACGGGAATGACCCGACTCATGAAGGAACGGATCACACAAGAGAATATGTGCCATTACTCGTCTATTCACCTTCGAATAAAGGAGCTGGCGAGTTGCCGATCCGTAAAACATTTTCTGATGTCGGTGCGACAATTGCTGATAATTTCCAAGTAGATCAGCCGGAACATGGTGAAAGTTTCTTGTCTGCATTGGTTAAGGAGGATTAATTCTATGTTGCGCATGGTGGATATTATTGAAAATAAGCGAGACGGAATAGAGCTAAATAAAGAAGAGATAGAGTTTTTCGTGACGGGTTATACGGATGGCTCAATCCCTGACTATCAGGCTAGTGCTTTCCTAATGGCCATTTATTTTAAGGGTATGACAACAGAAGAACAAGGGTATTTAACAATGGCAATGGCGGAATCTGGTGATCAAATTGATTTATCTGCCATTGAAGGAGTGAAGGTAGATAAGCACTCAACAGGTGGAGTAGGAGATACTACGACACTCATCTTAGCTCCGCTTGTCGCAGCATGCGGTGTACCGGTTGCTAAAATGAGTGGTCGAGGACTAGGTCACACAGGCGGTACACTGGATAAACTTGAAGCAATTGACGGCTTCCACGTAGAGATTTCTACGGAAAAATTTATTCAACAGGTCAATGATTTGAAAATCGCTGTAATCGGTCAAAGCGGTAATTTGACGCCTGCTGATAAAAAACTGTATGCGTTACGAGACGTCACGGCGACAGTCAATAGCATTCCACTAATCGCAAGCTCTATTATGAGTAAAAAGCTTGCGGCAGGCGCAGACGCTATCGTATTGGACGTCAAGACAGGCGCAGGAGCCTTCATGAAAACATTGGAAGATTCCAAGCGATTGGCAGACGCCATGACTGCGATTGGAAATGAAGTTGGAAGAAACACAAGTGCCGTTATTTCAGATATGAGCCAACCACTCGGATTTGCGATTGGAAATGCTCTTGAAGTAAAAGAAGCCATTGATACGCTGCAAGGAAAAGGACCGGCCGATTTAACAGAGTTATGCTTTGTTCTTGGTAGCAAGATGTTGTTAGCGGCAAACAAAGCAGAAACTGAAGAAGATGCACGTAAACAACTGCAGAACGTCATAGATAACGGTGAGGCACTGCGCTTGTTCGGTGAGTTGATCAAAGCACAAGACGGCAACGAAAAAGTTATAGAGAATACAAATCTATTGCCGCAAGCACAGTATGAAATTGAAGTTCCTTCTATCGAAAGTGGCTATGTATCCATGATCGACGCCGACGAAATAGGTCTAGCCGCCATGCTTCTGGGCGCAGGCCGTGCAACAAAAGAAGACGTTATTGATCTTGCAGTCGGGATTGTCTTGCGCAAGAAAATAGGTGACTTTGTAGAAAAAGGAGAAGCGCTCGCGATACTCCATGCAAACACTGAACAAGTTGACGACTCGATTAAACTATTACAATCTCATATGCATATCGCAAAAGAAAAAACAGCAGCACCACCGCTTATACTTGCCTAATAATCTATAAAAGCCGTGTGCCTGAAGTACTCCAAGAAATTGGTCTCCTTCAGAGCACATGGCTTTTTTGTTGTTGATGTGTAAAAACAAATTCAACTGTACATACTCTTGTGTAGCTCGAGTGAAGAGCGACAGAGGTATCGGTATTTTATTCTGCTGCATGTATGGTTGGCTAGCACAATGAGCCAGATAGGAAGTGCGCATAACTGTCTCATTGCCCTGCCTACCATTTGTCATGTTAGAACATTAAAGTGATTGATCTTTGGCACAAGCAGCGACTCCCGCGGAATTAGCAATTCTTTGATAGTTAGAGCGAAGTGGCTCAAGCCGTGCCTGTAGGAAAGCGTTCGCCTGGAATGCAGATTAACAGTACCATTTCGTCACCTTTAAACCCTGTCACAACTTAAGAAGTTTTAGGGACAGTTGACTAGTTTTGTCAAAACTAAAGGATAGTGGTTCTAAATGTGCGACAATGCCTTCATGAAGGAGGCGTATCCACACATGGCAACTATTACACAACTGGAAAATGGCATAGTCCTAATCACGCTAGCAGGAGAACTCGACAACCACGAAGCCAATCAAATTAGAGAAGAAGTATCTACCGCTATATTTACAGGAAAGACGCGTGCAATTATCTGGGACCTCTACCAACTAGGCTTCATGGACAGCGCAGGAATCGGACTTATACTCGGCAGAATGCGCGATCTAGTCCCTGTAAACGGAGAAACACTCATATTGAATCCATCTCCGACAATGCAGAAGCTATTCCAATTTTCGGGTCTTGGTGATGTCGTCAGAATATGTACAGTCGAAGAAGCAATCGACGAAATCGGAGGGGTTGTACATGAAAAATGAAATGACCTTGTCGTTTCTAGCGATAGAACAAAATGAAGCACTTGCCAGAATGGCGCTCACCTGTTTTATCGCACCATTGGATCCGACATTGGATGAACTTTCGGAATTTAAAACAATTGTTTCGGAAGCTGTCACTAATGCCATTATCCACGGTTACGAATGCGACGGTAAAAGTATGGTGAAGGTCCATGCGACGATTGATGACCGCTCGGTAAAAATGACGGTAACAGATGAAGGAATGGGAATCTTCGACATAGAGCAAGCGATGGAGCCGATGTTCACAACTAAACCACAAATGGAGCGCTCCGGTATGGGCTTTACAATCATGGAAAGTTTCTCGGACGGTATCCGTGTAGATTCTACCCTTGGAAATGGGACAATCGTGACATTTGAGAAGAATTTTTCTCCGGTCACAGAAGTAAGTAGAATGAGGTGACGTATGGAAGCATCTGTTGAGAAGCAACACGCTCTATTGTCACAAGAAAAAATGCGAGAACTCATCAAAGAATCACAAGCGGGTGACAAAGAAGCTAGACGAATGATGGTAGAAGGCAATACAAGACTCGTGTGGTCCATCGTTCAACGCTTCGCTTCGCGTGGTGCAGATTTAGAAGATTTATTTCAAATAGGCTGCATTGGCTTGATGAAATCAATAGATAAGTTCGATTTATCCTATGAGGTGAAGTTTTCAACGTATGCAGTGCCAATGATCGTCGGAGAAATTCAACGTTATTTACGTGATGATGGAATGGTGAAAGTAGGTCGCACCATTCGTGAGTTAAGCTATAAAATTCGTCACGCAACCGATGACTTCTTTAAGAGAAACGGACGTTCACCTTCCATTTCAGAAATGGCGGAAATATTGGAAGTGAAACAGGAGGATATTATTCTAGCCTCTGATGCGCTTCGTGATCCGGCTTCGCTTCATGAACAGTTGTATGAGAGTGATGGGGATAGTTTGACGCTAATGGACCAGCTGCGGGACGATAGGTCGGAAAGAGTATTCGATCATATTCCGTTACGGGATGTCATTACACGGTTGAATAAGCGTGATCAAACGATCATTTATATGCGCTATTATTTGGATTACACACAGAGTGATATTGCGAAACGAATTGGAATATCACAGGTTCAAGTATCACGGTTGGAAAAGAAAATTCTAGCCCAAATGAAAACATGGATGGGCGCAGATGCAGAAGAAGCGCTCGAGAAGGTGAGGAGACCCTGATTTGACCGATACACTATTTACGTCCATACGAGAAGGGGAGAGGTGGTTCATCAACCAGTTTGGCGAAGATGAAACATACGATGCGACTAAACGGTTGATCCACCTATGGGATAAAGAAATACTTCTTCTGTATATGAACGGTTTAGTGGATGGCGAGGTCTTAACTACTTTATTGACGGAAATGCAGTATCGTAATGAGTTATTTACAGGTGAATCTGTCGAGGACATTGACCGCGCAATGATGGATTATTTTCCGTATCATTCGCTGGAAATTGTAAAGGATGAAGATCAACTCGCGAAAGTTATTTTAAGTGGGTTAGCTGTATTCATTATGAAAGACGGTTTCACATTCGCACTTGATGTGCGGTCATATCCAGGCAGAAATCCTGAGGAACCAGATACTGAAAAAGTCATACGTGGCTCAAGGGACGGATTTACGGAAAATATTTTGACGAACACGGCATTAATCCGAAGACGTTTACGTACAACGGAACTCCGGTTTGAAATGCATGAGACGTCCGTAAAAGGTAAAACGGACATTGCCATTGCCTTTATGAAAGGCGCTGCCAATGAAGAACATTTGAATTTTGTGAGAGAACGACTGGATGCATTAAAAACGGATGGCTTGACGATGACCGATAAATCACTCGAAGAATTTCTATTTAAACAAGGATTTCACCCGATGCCGTTCGTTCGGTATACAGAACGTGCTGATATTTGTGCGGCGCATTTACTAGAGGGACATATTGCGATCATCGTCGATACATCTCCGTCCGTCATTTTAGTCCCTGTTACACTTGTGCATCATTTACAACACGCGGAAGAATATAGGCAAGCGCCTTTAATCGGTACATTCATCCGAATGGTACGCTTCGTGGGGACATTTTTAAGTTTAGTGATGTTGCCGTTTTGGTATTTGATGTCGATCGAAAAACAATTCGTTCCGGAAGCGATCAAATACATTGGTCCGAATGAATGGGGAGAAGTTCCGTTATTTGTCCAACTGTTTGTGGCTGATGTCGGTATAGAGGTATTGCGAATGGCCGCAATTCATACACCAACACCGCTGTCGACCGCTATGGGACTCGTTGCGGCCATTGTCATTGGGCAAGTAGCGATTGACGTAGGCTTATTTTCTTCGGAAGTCGTATTATACGTGGCGGTTAGTGCCATATTCACATTTGCGATTCCGTCATTTGAATTGAGTATTACGACAAAAGTGTTCCGGATTTTCTTACTGATCTCAACCGCATTACTAGGAGCTCCAGGCTTCTTTATAGCACTTGCTGTGATTTATTATTATTTATGCTCATTAAAGCCGATGAATGTGCCATATTTGTGGCCGTTCACGCCATTCTTCCCGAAAGCTTTGTTGCGTGTGTTGATTCGTTTCCCAATGACAATCGACGATCCGCGGCCGTTTATTACGGACTCGCCGAACCGTGACAGGATGTCATAAAGCTATTTCGAAATCTTGCATGTCGTTGCTACTTTCCGTCTTCTTGTGATAAAGTTATTTGAGAGAATTCGGAAGGGGTATGGGACATGTATCTTTATGGAACACAGACAGTGAACGAAAACGGTCATCTAACAATCGGTGGAGTGGACGTTTCAGAACTGGCTTCACAATATGGAACACCAGTCATGGTCTATGATACAGAGTTATTCAAAGAGCGTGCGCGGGCATTTAAAGATACGTTTGAGAAAAAAGAAATTAGAGCACAAGTTGCATATGCGAGTAAAGCCTTTTCTTCAATTGCAATTTATCAATTGGCAGAACAGCAAGGGTTGTCTCTTGATGTTGTTTCAGGTGGAGAATTATATACTGCAGTAGCAGCAGGATTCCCACGCGAACGGATTCATTTCCATGGCAATAATAAGAGCAGAGACGAAATAGTATATGCATTTGAAGAGAACATTGGATGCATCGTAATCGATAATTTCTTGGAAATCGACATGATTAAAGAAATTGCAGATGAACGAAAGCAAACGATGAATGTCTTAGTCCGTGTAACACCAGGAATTGAAGCACATACGCATGACTATATTACAACAGGCCAGGAAGATTCAAAGTTTGGTTTTGATTTGAAAAATGGACAAACGGATCAAGCGTTCCTTGCTTTACATGATCATGGCTATATTAATTTCCTTGGCATGCATTGTCATATAGGTTCACAGATCTTTGAAACCGATGCATTCAAATTCGCAGCAGAAGTGCTAATGGAAAGAATGGTCGAATGGCGGAAGAATTATCAATTTATCTGTCCTGTCTTAAATTTAGGCGGTGGATTTGGTATTCGTTATACTGAGGAAGATACGCCACTTGAGCCAGCTATCTATGTAGAAGAAATGGCAGATGTAGTGAAAGAGATGGCTGAGGAATGTGAGTATCCAATTCCTGAAGTTTGGATTGAACCCGGCCGTTCGCTTGTCGGAGATGCGGGAACGACTATTTATTCTGCAGGCAGTACGAAAGTGGTGCCGGGTGTCCGTACATACGTAGCAGTAGATGGCGGAATGTCTGATAATATTCGTCCGGCTCTATATGATGCACACTATTCCAGTGCGCTTGCTAATCGGATGAACGAGCCACATGACCAGCAATGGACAGTTGCAGGTAAGTGCTGTGAGTCCGGCGATAAATTAATTGAAAAAGCCGATTTGCCCAAAGTGGAAACCGGTGATCTACTAGCTGTTTTTTGTACGGGAGCCTATACGTACTCCATGGCCAGCAATTATAATCGACTGCCTCGACCTGCCGTTGTGTTTGTAGAAAAAGGGCGACATCAGTTAGTCGTAAGACGCGAAACCTACGAAGACATCATTAAATTAGACCTTCCGTTGCAATCAGATGAGAAGGAGAATTTCTAATGAAAAAGAAAAACATTATTCTTTTCGTTTCGATTGTTGCCATGGCTATAATTTGGGGAGTCATCTATTGGTATTTTGTTGTTCCGATAATCGATCCGCGCTATAAATAATCCGCGAGTTGAAGTAAACGGGATATTGGTGTAAACTGTATAAAGGATTTCTGAAAAGAAGGGGTTACTATTGAATCTTATTCGTTTTAAGAAGGCACAAGAGAAAATTGCTATGGGCTTTTTATCTTATATCCCTAGTGAAAAGATGTTATGCAAATTGCAAGAGACTGTTCAGCAGTATCTCTGTGTTGAACAGTGGCAGCTATATCTTTATAAAGAAGCAGAAGATTACATCGGATTAATAGGGGTAGAAGTCAACGACAATGACAAGACCTACACTGTTCAGCATATTTCGGTCAATCCATCGTTTCGTGGAGAAGGAATTGCATCTAAGATGATAAAGGAATTGCAAGAGATCTACCCAGGATACGGCTGTAAAAGTACCGACTTTACTGAACCATTTATACAAAGTTGTTTAAGGAAAGAAGAAGGCGCAGATCTTTAACGGCTGCCCTTCTTCTTTTCTTCACGTTGTAAAAGAATATCTGACCTATCCCGTTGCATATGCTTATGAATAACAGATGCGCTATTTTTGGGCAGTAATGCAAGTAGAGGCTTGAATTTCTCTGCTTCGATTTGCAACTCTGGAGAGATTGGAAGTGGGAATTCATGGAAATCTTCGCCTGATTTAATGCGGGTAAGACAATGCTCTAGCTGCAGGATGATTTCATCAACGGCCACTTCTTCGAGATAGTCGCCAAATTGTACAGGCATTTCGTGGAAGCGTGTGATGGCTTTAGTTAAAGTACGCGAAGCACCTGCTGTATTTCCTCTGCGCCAATGATATAATCCGGTAGCCATGAGAATATAGCCGGTTAGTGGATGATCTTTTGAAAAGTTTTTTTGTTCCTTCCAATATTCTTCCAGCACCTCGTGGCACTCGAAATAATCTTGATTGTCATTGAAATACACAATAAACTGTAGAAAAAGAGGATGGTAGTAAGGGTGCATCCAAATCATTCCTTTCTGGTTAGGTAGGTTGGTAAAATGAGTTATAGTGTAAAACTCGAAGTCTTCGAAGGGCCACTTGATCTGTTGTTACATTTGATTAATCGGCTCGAAATTGATATTTATGACATCCCCATGGCGGAGCTAACACAGCAGTACATAGAACATTTGCATGCCATGCGTGTTCTTCGATTGGATGAATTAAGCGAATACCTTGTACTAGCAGCGACGTTGCTGGAAGTGAAGAGCAAAATGCTGTTGCCGGTCAATGAAGAAGAGGCATTCATCGAAGAATTCGGTTATGAGGAAGACCCGCGTGAAGAATTGATAGCCCGATTAATGGAATATCGGAAGTTTAAAGAAGCGGCCAACTCGCTTCGTGAGTCTGCTGCACACCGTGATGAGCATTTCACTAAAGAGCCTGAAGACTTAACGGATTATGGTGAAGCGCTTGTAACAGAGACGGAAGAACAGCTCAATGTTTTTGACTTAATTGGTGCATTTCAAAAAATGCTACACAGAAAGAAGCTGAAACTGCCTCTTACAGCGAGTATAACAAAATCTGAGCAATCTGTCGGGGATAAGATGTCATCGATCATGAGTAAGTTGGAACTAAGTGGTGGAGAATGTGATTTCCATGCACTTTTTGAAACGACGACTGTACCCGAGCTCGTATTAACATTTTTATCATTGCTTGAACTGATGAAATTACAAGAAGTTCAAGTGCGACAAAGTAATAATTTTGAAGAATTACGAATCTCGTTGATGTGAAGGGATGATAGGAATGAACATCGAAACACGTTTCGTCGGGATGACGGAAAGTTTTTTATTCGTGGCAGGTGAAGAAGGTTTATCTCTTACACAGTTAGCCGCGCTGTTGGAATGCGAAGAGCAAAAAGCAGAACAAGTACTGATATCTTTGCAAGCGGCGTATGACGAAGATGACACACGTGGCATCACGTTGAAAAGTTACGGCGGGAGTTACCGCTTGGTGACGAAGAGTAAATGGGCAGATGACATCAAAAGAATGCTAGAAGATCCAAAACCGTCTACGTTTACACAAGCAGCGCTCGAGGTACTTGCCATCATTGCGTACAAGCAACCTGTAACGCGCGTAGAGATCGATGACTTGCGTGGTGTAAAGTCCGAGCGTGCATTGTCGTCGTTGGCTGGTAAAGGCTTCGTAGAGGAAGTGGGGCGCATGGATGGGCCTGGTAGACCGATTTTATATGGCACGACAACTTTCTTTCTAGATCGTTTTGGACTGGCGTCGCTCGAAGATATGCCGCCACTGTCACTTGACGAAGAACAAGAAACATCGGAAGAAACGGATTTATTCATGACGAAATTCCAAGAAGCATTTTCCATTACAGAAGAAGGAGGACATGATGCTTGAGAAAAATTTCGGTCATCGCTCTACTGATAGTCGGATTATTGATATATCCCGCAAGTAGCCAGGCGGCGGGTACGTCATTTGCAGTGATAGACGGAGAGAATGGCAGATTGCTGATGGGATCAAATGAACATGAACCGCTTCCTATCGCAAGTTTGACGAAAATGTGGACGGCTTATACCTTTTTGGGGTTAAAGCCGAGTGAACAGGAGACGGTCATTTCCTCAGAAGCCGCGACAGCAGAAGGATCATCCATTTATCTCGAAACGGGTCAAGTAATGAAGACGCAAGATTTACTGTATGGCTTAATGCTGCGTTCAGGTAATGATGCAGCGCAGGCGCTCGCTGAACATGCAGGTGGCTCACTTGATGGATTTGTCTATCTGATGAATGAAGTAGCGCAAAGTCATGGCCTGGAGCAAACGCATTTTATGAATCCATCCGGTTTGCACGGCGAGCATCACCTGTCTTCTGCGTATGACACAGCTAAAATGTTGTATTTTGCTATGAAGAATCCAGAATTTCGTAAAATAGCTTCTACAAAGAACTATCCTTTTGAAACAGAACAAGGAAAAAACAGTTGGCAAAATAAACATCGGCTAGTAATATCTGAGCCAACTGCCGTTGCGGGTAAAACAGGTTTCACAAAAGCAGCAGGACGTACATTGGCTACCTATTTCGAAAAGGATGGAAAGTCCGTCATTGTCGTTACGTTAAATAACGGAAATGATTGGCAAGTCCATAAACAGTTATCCCAGCAAGTTTTCTCTGAATATCAATCGTACACAGCAGTGAAAAAAGGAAAGTATCAAGTATTTCCACATATGATCGCAAAGCTAGATCAATCTGTTAAGTTACTCGTAACGAAAGAAGAGAAGAAAATGTTGTCCAATGTGTTACAAATTCCACAAGCAGATGAACAACAGAAAAAAGGCTACTGGTCTATTTATTTAGGTACAGAACCAATTAAGACAGTAGCAGTAGATATCGAGTCCGAAAAGTGAGTTAAAAACATACTATTTCGAAGATTGACCTACATAGGTCAGTCTTCTTTTCATTTGCCCGAAAGTATGACATAATTTTTTCAGTATGTAACATCAAGGAGGAACCCATGGAAAGATTACAAAAGGTATTGGCACAGGCCGGCGTAGCGTCAAGAAGAAAGTCAGAAAAACTAATATTGGACGGTTTAGTTAAAGTGAATGGTAAGGTCATAACGGAACTCGGGACAAAAGTTAGCAGAATGGACACAATTGAAGTGGAAGGCGTTCAATTGACGAAAGAAACACCTGTCTACTATCTGCTTTATAAACCACGCGGTTATATCTCAACAGTAGACGATGAAAAAGGTCGTAAAACAGTAATGGATTTAGTACCGGAAGTCAGCCAGAGAATATTTCCGGTTGGTCGACTAGACTATGACACTTCAGGTGTATTGTTGATGACGAATGACGGAGACTTCTCATATTTGATGACTCATCCGAAATTCGAAATAAAAAAGAAGTATGTAGCTAAAGTAAAAGGAATTCCTACCCGCGAGGATCTTAAAAAGCTGGAGACAGGAATTGAATTAGATGACGGCAGTACTGCTCCTGCTCGTGTGAAAATGACAAGCTCGGATAAGAAAACAAATTCTGCCATTGTCGAGATCACAATCCATGAAGGACGTAACCGTCAAGTACGAAGAATGTTCGACGCAATTAATTGTCCGGTTCAAAAATTGAAGCGTGAAGAGTTTGCTAACTTGACTACACGCGGATTGAATGCCGGAGAAGCGCGTGAGCTAACGAGACATGAATTGAAACAATTACGCGTATTAGCAGAAACAGGAAAGATCGGCTAAGAAAGCGTTGAAAGTTCACAATCCTATCACTAGTGCGGTGCCAACTGATTTTATGTTTTGGTATAATAGCCAATGGAACGTAAATTAGACAGGAGGTTACATGATTGGCCAAAAAGAAAAACAAAAAGACTATCAGGCTAATTAGCAGAACAGCCCTTTTATTAATTTTAGCTGCAATTATGATCTACGCAATTACTTCAAAAGATAAAGTAAAAGTCTTGGCGGAAGGTGATACAGCGCCTGATTTCGAGCTTGTAGATTTAGAAGGAAATAAACATCGGTTGTCGGATTATAAAGGGCAAGGCGTATTCCTGAATTTCTGGGGTACATGGTGTCCACCTTGTAAAAAGGAAATGCCACATATGGAGGATCTCTATAAAGACTTTGAAGCGAAGGGTGTACATATCCTGACTGTCAACGTAGGAGAACCAAAAGTGAAAATAGAGCTCTTTAGAGACGACATGAACCTTTCATTCCCCATGTTATGGGATAAGAACAAAACCGTTATGGATTTGTATAATATCAAACCATTACCTACAACTTTCCTCATCAATCCAGAAGGAAAGATTACGAAGGTCATTAAACAGGGGATGACAGAGCAACAAATTTATGAGTATTTAGAAAGCATTCAACCAAAGTAAGGAGATTGTTACTCAATGAGCAAAATCAAATGCCAATGTGGGCATGAAAATCCTTATGGTACAGAGCTTTGTGAGAAGTGTGGTCGTCCCTTATCTGAAAAGGCGAAGAAAAGTGATATTGTAGATATGCGTTACGAGGGATCCTCTAGAAGATCCCAAACCTATAAGAGTTCCATTATCGATAAAATATGGAACTTCTTCTCCAGCGTCAAGATTGGCGTCAGTATTATTGCGGCGGTATTAATCACGTCAGCAATTGGAACAATCTTTCCGCAGAAGTTTTATGTACCTGCCACTACGCCGGAGGGCTATCTGGAATACTATGAGCGTCTGTATGGTACGGTAGGAAAACTGTATTACCAACTTGGCTTTTATGATATGTATAATAGCTGGTGGTTTAAAGTACTAGTCGGTATGCTTGCAACTTCTATTATCATCGCAAGTATTGACCGTGTTGTTCCGCTTTATAAATCACTTAAAAAGCAACGCACACGTCGTCACCCATCCTTTATGAAGCGTCAGCGGATTTTTGGAGAAGGCGATGTCCAAAATACGGAAGAGTCGCTTGCAAAAGCAGAAGAGAAACTAAAAGCAATGCGCTACAATGTAAAAATAGAGAATGGTGCCATTTTAGCTGAAAAGTATCGATTTTCACGCTGGGGCCCGTATGTCAACCACGTCGGGTTAATCATTTTCATTTCGGGTGTTCTGCTTAGAGGAATTCCTGGTTTTTATGTTGACGAGGCGATGTGGCTCCGTGAAGGGGAAACTCGTAATATCGTTGGAGCACCGGGTTATGTGCTTGAAAATAAAAAGTTCACATTAGAGAACTATACAAAAGAAGAAGCAGAAGTATTCGGTGAGGCGTTAGAGAAGAATGGCGCAATCGTTAAGTCGTATACGACAGATGTTACGTTGTATAAACAAAATGAGGGCGCGCTCCCAGGTAGTGAAAGTCTTGAAAAAGTGGAGGATTACGCCATCAATGTCAATAAACCATTGAAATTTGATGGGTATAATGTATTCCAGATGGATTATAAACTAGACGAGCTTAAAAACATGACATTTCATTTGGTAAATAAATCTTCTGAAGAATCTTTAGGGGAATTCACGGTAGATTTAAGTGATCCAGAAAAGGAATATGATCTTGGAAATGGCTCAACTGTCAATATGCTAGGTTTCTATCCAGACTATGATGGAATTAAAGACGGGGAACCCTATTCGAAGTCACCCGTTCCGAATAATCCAGCATTCATTTTTCAGATGAACACACCAGATAAGCCAGAAGGTGAAAAGAGTTTCGTGGCCATTCGTCAAACGTTGGAAGTAGAAGAGAACGACTACGCGATTAAGTTTGCAGCTGCTGAAACTCGAAATATTTCAGGTTTGACAATCCGTAAAGACAAAACGTTATATATCCTCTTATTCGGTGGTCTAGTATTTATGATTGGTGTTATTCAAGGAATGTATTGGCAACACCGCAGAGTATGGATCCAAGAAGATTCAGAAGGACATTTGTTGATTGCTGCACATACGAATAAAAACTGGTTCTCTTTACGTAAAGAGCTGGATACATTACGAGAAACTGTAGACTTGCCTGCTTATATAGATCGTCAGGATCCTGAGTTGGACAAGCCAGAACAGGAAGGGGACGAGGAAATATGGACTTAGTAGCCATCAGTAGTAATTTATTATTAGTTTCATTTATTGCATATTTAGTAGCCACTTTGTTTTTCGGAGGCGCTATCAAAAAATCAAAATCAGAAAAAGCGTATCATAATAGTAAGTGGGGAACGATCGGTCTAGTTATTACAATCATCGGATTCCTTACTCACTTAGGCTATTTCTTTACAAGATGGGCTGCGTCAGGTCACGCGCCACTTAGTAATATGTTTGAGTTTACGACTGCATTCGGCATGATGCTCGTAGGGGCATTCATCATGCTGTATATTATTTACCGAACACCGTCACTTGGACTGTTCGCGTTACCCGTTGCAATTATCATTATTTCGTATGCAACGATGTTTCCGACAGAAGTTACTCCACTAATTCCTGCACTTCAAAGTAAATGGTTGTTTATTCACGTAATCACAACGGTTATTGGTGAATCTATACTTGCAATCAGTGCGATAGCAGGGCTTGTATTCTTAGTAAAGAATATTGATATGACGAAAAAATCCAAATCACGTTTTTGGATAGAAGCAGTAATGTATACGTTAATTCTTGTTCTTGGTTTTGTCGTATCTTCTACGACATTCAAAGTAATGGACTATGAAGCAGAATTTACTTATATAAATAAAGATGAAGTACCCGCTGAAATTACGTATCACGTTCCTCCGTTATTTGGGATGAATGAGTATGAAGCGATGACACCGGACAAAATGACACCTTGGGTTGAATTGCCTCCGATCATCAATGCGCAAAAACTGTCTTCGCTTGTTTGGTCTATAGCTGTAGGTTCAGTGCTTTACGTATTATTACGGTTGATCGCACGGAAACCTCTCGCCGCGGTATTCCAACCGTTAGCGAAGAAGGCCAATTCCCAGCTGATGGATGAAATCGGCTATCGTGCTGTATTGATCGGTTTCCCGGTCTTCACGCTCGGTGCTTTGATTTTCGCCATGATTTGGGCACATGAAGCCTGGTCACGATTCTGGGGCTGGGATCCGAAAGAAGTGTGGGCACTCATTACGTGGTTGTTCTACGCTGCATTCCTTCACCTGCGTTTATCAAAAGGTTGGGAAGGTAAAAAGTCCGCATGGCTTGCTGTTATCGGATTTGTTATCATCATGTTCAACTTAATTGCCGTAAACTTAATTATTGCAGGTTTACACTCATACGCATAATCTTCGACTGCATGACAATACTTGTCATGCAGTCTTTTTATTTCTATTTGTAGGTCAGTAATTGTACAATGGAGATAGAAGGTTGTCGAAAGGGGTAATGAATTGTGGAAGAAACAGTGAAGCTCTTAGTGGTGGATGATGAGGATCGCATTCGTCGCCTATTGAATATGTATTTATCTAGAGAAGGCTATGAAATTGAAGAAGCGGTCGATGGAGCAGATGCGTTAGAAAAAGTGTTTGCTGGACAATATGATTGTATATTGCTCGACGTGATGATGCCTGAAAAAGATGGTATGGAAGTATTAGCTGAACTACGTGAAAATAAAATTATGACACCTGTTATTTTATTGACAGCAAAGGGTGAAGAAGCAGACCGTGTAAGCGGATTTGAAAGTGGTGCAGACGATTACATCGTCAAGCCGTTCAGTCCGAGAGAAGTAGTCTTACGCGTAAAAGCTATGCTCAGACGTTCAGTTGCATTCCCGAATGTGTCGTCTAACACAACGTCAAAAGATTTAGTAGTGTTTCCACAGCTGACAATAGATCATGATGCACATCGTGTAACAGCTGAAGGGAAAGAAGTTAATTTAACACCGAAGGAATATGAGTTATTGTATTTCCTAGCAAAATCACCGGATAAAGTATTCGATCGTGAACAATTGCTGAAAGAAGTATGGCATTACGAATTCTTTGGAGATTTACGTACAGTGGATACACATGTCAAACGGCTGCGAGAAAAACTGAGCCGTGTTTCAGACCGCGCAGCGAAAATGATTGTGACTGTTTGGGGTGTCGGCTATAAGTTCGAGGTTCCAAACGAATGATTAGAATATGGAATTCAATTGTCGGGAAGCTATGGGCCACCATATTGCTTCTCGTTTCCTTTGTCTTGTTTATTGTGACACTGTTCCTGCTCGAATTTCTTGATAACTTCCACACGAAACAAGCGGAAGAGTCTTTGCAGAGAGAAGCTACCACCATCAGTAAAATTGTCAATGATTATAACGAACAAACGACAAGTTCCATGACTCAATCCATGAACCAAATTGTAGATGATATCCTCGATTTAGAGACCAATGCAATTGTAGTTGATCAACAGGGGAATGTGCTGTATTCATTCCATACATCTTCAAGTAAAAAGGAAATTGAAGATCAACTTCTTTCAGAAGGCAGTTTGTTTAATACGCCTGAATCAGGTAAGCATAAAATGAAAGAAATGATATTGCCTTCATTGACAGAACAAGACGTCATGGAGCAATTTTTGATTCTTTCGTATCCATTTGAACAAGCAAATGGTGAACAAGCGAGTGTACTCATGTACCAAAGCTTAGATGCTGTGCACCGTACGACGAAAAGCACGACGAACATTGTTTTCTTATCCGCATTCATCGCATTTATTTTAACTACATTCTTTGCATTTTTCCTATCTACGCGCATTACATTGCCGTTGCGTAAGATGAAGCAAGCAGCGTTTGAGTTGTCTAAAGGGAATTTTGATACACATTTACCTGTGGCGCAAAACGATGAAATTGGTCAGTTAGCCACTGCTTTTAATCAGATGGGACGTCAGTTGAAATATAATATTGAATTGATTAAGCAGGAGAAAGAACAGCTTTCCAGCATTCTTACATCTATGACAGATGCAGTCGTAACGTTTAATCAAGATTATTCAATTCTCCTGAAAAATCCGCAAGCCGAGTTATTGTTGAAAAAATGGTATGGATACAATCAGAAAAATCATCATCCGTTGCCTAAAGAAGTTTTCCATATGCTAAAGCATGCCATTTCATTCGCTGAGGAAGTGGAAGATGAATTGGAATTGGGTGGACAGTTTTATGTCATTTCCATCAGCCCATTGTACAGTGAAAATAGTATCCGTGGAGCGGTGGCGGTATTCCGTGATATGACGGAACAGCATAAATTGGATAAATTACGTTCGGATTTCATTGCCAACGTCTCACACGAATTGCGGACACCGATCTCGATGTTGCAAGGATATAGCGAAGCCATCATAGATGATGTAGTGAGCAGTGAAGAAGAACGTATGGAAATGGTTCAGATCATCCATGATGAATCCAGGCGTATGAGTCGCCTCGTCACAGACTTGCTGAATCTGGCAAGAATGGAATCTGGCTACATTCAACTGAATAAAAACCCTCTATCGATTGTGGAGTTTCTAGAACGTATGGTGACAAAGTTCTCACAAGTGGCAAAAGATGCAAAAGTGGACTTGTCTTTGGAGACGGAAGAATTGAATACGCTACTCGTAACGGCAGATGAAGACCGTCTTGAGCAAGTGTTCACTAATTTGATCGATAACGCCATCCGCCATACTCCAGACGGTGGAGCGGTGACGCTAGGTGTCTACCGGTCTACCGGAATACTTGATATTACAGTAGCCGATACAGGTGTCGGTATTCCAGAAAAAGACTTACCTTACATCTTTGAGCGTTTCTATAAGGCAGATAAAGCAAGAACAAGAGGAAAAGGTGGTACAGGACTTGGTTTGGCTATTGCAAAAAATATTATGGAAGCACATAACGGTTCAATTTTAGCAACCCGTGGTGATGAAAAAGGAACCATCTTTATTTGTTCACTTCCATTTGACGCAATAAATAAATGAAACCTCTCCTATACTGAAACGACTACTACTAGAGAACGGGGGATTGAATGGATGATTCCGTTTTTCAACGTTTATATGAAGACTATAACCGTGACGTATTCAACTTCCTCGCTTATTTGACTCGCAATCGGGGGGTAGCCGAAGATTTGATGCACGAGGTATATGTGCGGGTACTCAAATCATATGGCCGTTTTGAAGGAAAAAGCACCGAGAAAACTTGGCTGTTTGCGATTGCGAAAAATGTCTCGATTGACTATTTTCGAAAACAATCCACAATCAACAAGCATGCAAACATTCATTTCGATTGGGAAACAGAGCAATTAGCTTCAACTGACCGCTTGCCTGAACATTTGATTGAAGCAGATGAAGAGCAGAAGCAAGTGCTTGAAGCGTTGCACACATGTACGGGTGATCAGAAAATGGTCATCCTTATGCGCTTCTTTCAGGATCTATCAGTCGCTGAAACGGCTGAGGTTCTGGGCTGGACTGAAAGCAAAGTAAAAACGACGCAGCATCGTGCAATCAAAGCATTACAAGTGAAGTTGGAAGCGCGTTCCGAGAGGGAGGGGTGATGAGATGAGCAATGATAAGTGGAATGAAGATACTATCGAGAAACGTTTACGTAATATGCCCGTCGTGAAAGATCAGCGTTCCAAAGACGAGATTATGCAACGTTTAAAAGAAGATACGAGACTTTCTGAGCCAAACCGGCCGAAGAAGAGACCGTCGAAATCCAAGTGGCCACCAATTATCGCAGCTATTGCGGCGATTGTATTGCTCACCATCATCGTGCCGACATTCATTCAGCAAAACAATGAAGTATCGATGGATAAAGCAACGACAGAGGAATCGGCTGATCCTAGCGTGATGGAGGATAGTGAAGAAATGCAGTCGAATGAAGCGAGTGATGCATCCGTGTTTACAAAGCAGGTTTCAGCGCCGCTCTCAAACGCCGCTTATCCTGCCGACATCCTGGATCACACAGCGTTTCATATTGGCTTGGCTACCGATCAGGCAACCATTGTCCCCGTAACATTCCTGATACCGAATGAACGCCTCCCTGAAGGATTAGGGACATCACCGGATGCAGTCGCGCTATATAATGAGTTTGCGAATACAATAGATGAAGAGGCGCTCGGTTTTACAGAGTATCATCCGTATAACGCGATGATATCTTCGAACGGTAATCAAGTTCAAATGAAGTTCACTGCGGACCATACCTATGACAGATCGAGTGCGACACTTGAAATGTTGAATCTGTCCGTACAAAATACGTTTCAAGGATACGATGAAATACAGTTTTTACAAGAAGATGCATCGTCAATTACGTTTGATCAAGTAGGTCAAGTAGATGAACCGATTGCCTTGTCAGGAGTGGTTTCGCGTCAAGCGTATTATCGATTTGTAAAATCAGATGGAGAAGCGGTACTCTCCACTAATTTTGGCAAGACTTCCGAAACGGTGGAGCAAGCTTTGAGAGAGATGAAGAATTCACCGAATGATATCTATTCAACTGTGGTCCCTGAAGGAATAGACTTCACGGTTAAAGAAGTTAAAGATATTGTCAACGTGAAATTTACTGAAGTGCTTGATTTAGATAAGATGCAATCCGAAAAAGCAATGCAACTCCTAGACGGCATCTTGCTGACGGCGGCAAGTTTCGACAAACAGGTAGAATTTGATCAAGTCGCGCAGGAACAATGGAATAAATTTGACTTCACTCGGCCATTGGAAAAGCCGTTGGGTGCAAATCCAAAGTATTTAATTAACGAATAATTCTGTTTTGTAAACTCGTGAAGTTTACAAAACAGTTTTTTTACGCTATAATAGGTTCATAATTAAATATTGATTCATCTTCGGGGCAGGGTGTAATTCCCGACCGGCGGAAATGAAGTAGAATTCTACTTTTAGCCCGCGAGCTTAACAGCTGATTCTGGTGAGATTCCGGAGCCGACAGTATAGTCTGGATGGGAGAAGGTGAAGGTGCAGCCATCTTTTTGTGTACGCAAAAGTGGTGCTTGTTTCCTGACGGATAAGTTTGTAAATTATCTGTTCTTAACAGTGCATTTTACTCTCCCTAAAGCATATTTTGCTTTAGGGATTTTTAGCGGAACAATAGATGAGCCAGCCTTTCCTCTTTTGAAGTGAATCGCAAAAGGAGAGAGGAACAAGTGAATAACAAGAAGTTACGTAAGCTAATTTTGGTGGCAATATTGGGAAGTATTTCAACTGTATTAATGCAGTTCAACTTTCCCATCCCGGCAATGCCTGGATTTTTAAAGATTGATTTTAGTGAGATCCCTGCTGTTATGGCAATCATGACGATGGGACCTGTTGCAGGTATAGGCGTAGAGATATTGAAGAACGTCATGCACTGGTTCTTATCAGGAAGCCCGACAGGAGTACCGGTAGGAGAAGTCGCAAACTTTGTGACAGGTGTATTATTCATAATGCCAATCTACTGGATTTTCACAAAGTATCGTTCAGCTAAAGGTCTTGCATCAGGTTTGATCGCAGGTACGGTAGCAATGGCAATAGGTATGAGCGTATTAAATTACTTAGTATTCTTGCCAATGTACACATATTTCCTAGGTATGCCAGCAGTTACAGGCGACTCGCTGTATCAGATGATCATATTGGGAATCTTACCGTTCAACTTGGTCAAGGGTGTCATGCTATTAGCCATCACGTTGATGTTATATAGAAGCATGGAGAAGTGGATTCTTCAGCAACAGAAAAAGTTATCATTCTAAACAAATATGCGCCAGTCTTCCAGAATATTGGGGAGACTGGCGTTTTTTATGCTAGAAGAGAAATTGATATAGTAACGTCAGTGAATTTCCACTCCAGCTGGGGGGGCGCGGCCATCTTCCGTTGCAATCCTTACATAAAAGGTGGATATACTTAGTTCACTCACATATCAAATGCAAATCCCCTTGCCAATACTAATGCCAACCTTATTAATAAATACAACGCATTAAAAAACAACACATCCAGTAGTAGGAAGTGTTGTCGGGATTGAATCAATCTTCATATTTTAATGGATCGCCTTCGAAGGCCTCATCCGCAATTTTAATTGAATCGGTAGGGCAGCCATCATATGCATCCTCGAGATCCTCCATCAGTTCTTCTGGAACTTCAGTGTTTCCCGTGTTATCATCTAAAATAACAAATGCAATCCCCTCATCGTCATAATCATAAATATCCGGCGCAGCAGCCCCGCACGCCCCGCAGGCTATACATGTATCCTGATCGACAATCGTATACTTTTTGCTAGACATTTGTCTTTCTCCCTTCTTCCATTCACTCAACCTATTTTGTATCTACTCTATTCTAAAGCTGTTTTCATCACTTTTCAACAAAAAAACGTTATTTCTTCAGGGGGGGTAGCTCAAATGAGTTTCGATTCCATCTTATTAACGATCTTCCAACGTCTCCATGGTGAGCGTTCAGCGCAAGGTGTCTACCATATACTTCGTGGAAAACGATCGGGACAGACGTTACAAGACGTTGAATATTATCAAGTCAAATCATACTATGCATTGTTGCCACAATTGACAGCAAGCGAATTCCAGCAAGCGTTAGAGCGGATGCAAGCGGATGGCCTAATATATATAAATGAACTTGTTTATGTGACAGCGAAAGGTCAGATGGCGACAGGTAGCGAAATGTGGCGATTTAATGGCTGGAATTACCGCGGGCGAGAAAGAGAGTTCGCCAGACGGTTGGCGTTGCTAGTTCAGACATTGTCCAATTTACGCAGTAGTGAAACAATGTTCATGCCAATCCAGAAGGAGTTGCCTACTCAGCAATTTGTCAAAGGGTTCTTACGTAATCAATCAAGTAGCATGATCAGCCTATCCACTTCATTGCGAAAAGAATTGGAACATGTGCTAACTAATTCCTCATTAACAGATTTACAACGTATGATAGTGAGCAGTCGATTGACGGGGTACCAGCTCACTGCGTCTACTTGGGAACAGATGAAGGATCGTGTAAATCTACCGGTTAAGACTCTACAATTGTACTATATAGAAGCATTACATATTATGCTCGATTTCATACAACAGCGACCCAACTTGCGGTTGCTGACAGAATTAGCGGCAGATTGTAAAGTGGACACATATTTGACACAATCTGCAGAACGGACACGGAAACTATTCGAGCGGGGCTATTCGGTAGAGCAAATTGCTTCTTTGCGAAATTTGAAATTAAGTACAATAGAAGATCATTTCATTGAAATGGCAGCGAATATGGATGGCTTTCCATATAAAGATTTTGTAACGGAAGAACAAATAGATGCAGTTTGGCGTCATGTTGAACAGTTGCAGACTAAACGTTTGCGTTTGTTAAAACAGCAGTGCCCAGAATTATCGTATTTCCAACTGCGATTAATCATCATGATTGGAAGGAGAGTGAGTTGATGGAGCTTCAAGACGTGTTGCGTCAAAAGTTTGGTTATGAATCATTTCGACCTGGACAACAAGAAGTCATTACCGAGTTGCTAGCTGGACGAGATGCCGTGGCAATTTTTCCGACGGGTACGGGGAAGTCGCTTTGCTATCAATTACCTGCATACATGCTCGATGGTGCAGTGATTATCATCTCTCCTCTCGTTGCGTTGATGGAAGATCAAGTGGCTAACTTGCGAAAACATAAAGAGAAGCGGGTTGTCGCTATCAATTCATTTTTATCGAGGCAGGAAAAGGAATTGGCGCTTTCTACTTTAGCGCACTATAAATTCATTTTCTTATCGCCTGAAATGGTGATGCAGCAACATGTTCGACAGCTTGTCCAACAATTGCCTATTGCTTTCTTTGTAGTAGATGAAGCCCATTGTATTTCAGAGTGGGGATTTGATTTCAGGCCCGACTATTTACGATTAAAGGAATTATTCTCAGTTTTAGAAAGAGCACCAGTACTGGCATTAACTGCTACTGCGAATGAGAAAGTAGTGGAAGATATTACAACGTACTTACACATGAGAAATCCGCACATCGAACGACAGTCAATCGATCGTCCGAATATATCATATCGAGTGATGCATATGGATAATGAATGGGTAAAAACAGAGTGGATTATACAAAGGCTTGCTACGACAATCGGTCCTGGTGTTATTTATGTAGCTTCACGGAAACGTGCAGATGAACTCGCGGCAATGATCCGAGAAACTGGAATTCCGACAGCCAGCTATCACGGTGGCAAGGAACAGGATGAACGATCCATCATTCAACAACAATTTGTACAAGGTGAACTCGAGTGGATTTGTGCTACCAATGCATTTGGCATGGGAATTCACAAAGATGATATTCGGCAAGTTATTCATGAGCACTTACCTGCTACGCCAAGCGCTTATATCCAGGAAGTAGGACGTGCAGGACGTGACGGGGAAAAAGCTGCGGCCACTCTTTTGTATAGTGAGCGGGATATTCAGAAAGTGAAGTTCATAGTCTATGAAGATCTGCCAGATGAACAGCAAACTCTTTATTATCATTCTTTACTTCAATCAGGTACTGGGAGTCAATTGGCTGCTGAACAAGCAGGACTATCCGAAGTTGCCGGTCGTTTACTTGATTATTATTTGGAGCAATCTGATATTGAAAATGTCATTCGACAAATTCACCAAATATATCAAGTGAAAGAGAAACAAATTGCGGAAATGGAGTGCTATGTAAAAAGTGACAGTTGTTTGCGAGAAACATTAGTGCAGTTTTTTGGTGAAAACACCTCACCTGCAAAAACAGATTGCTGTTCAAACTGTCAAAATCTTGATGACGACTGGCTGATTAAGTCGGAAACATCGACTGAACAAGCAGTTGAAGTGTTACAATGGCGCGAACGACTGCATCAATTATTAGGTTGAAGCAGTCTGTCTGTATTTACTTTTTAGACAAAATTCGGCATAATAGAGATAGATGAGTTTGTGAGCGGACGTACTTTTCACGGATGAACAAAGGAATTACATCATATAATAGCAACAGACATTATGCGGTGTGAAGGAGAAATTAGACATGTTAAACGAACAGTATAAAATGGATTTTGAACAGCAGCGAAGAGAGATTAAAGAAAAAGTGCCTTTCGATAAACTTCCTTCTCGTGCTGAAGTACACGGAAAGAAGAAAGAGGAGCAATATGGTCGTGTGAAAGTCATCAATATTTTTCTGGCGATTTTTACTTTAATACCTATTGTTATACTACTCTATGTATTATCGGATCTCTATTCTCCTGACGTTCCCGATCAAGTACCTGTTGAAAAAGTCGAGTTATCGGTTGGATTTTACCCGGCCATGACAGATTACATGCATGCCGTTTCCTACGTGCAGTAAAATGGTTAGGGATTTTATTGGATTCTTGCTATACTACTAATGAAAATTACTACTACAAAAGCAAAGTAGACGCTTTGCTTTTTTCTATGGGAGTTGACTAATGAAAAAGGTTCGAATAGCGGGATTATCAGTTTTTTTGTCAGCGACAACTATGCTGACGTATATGTATGCCTTAGCCCATCGGAATCGTGTGCTTACACATATGTTACATATTAATTCCACTCCAACTAATAAATTGAACGTGTTCTTTATTTCGGATATTCACAGGCGCAGTATTCCTCAGCGGCTGATTAATGATTTACGTACGCGTTCTATTGATGCAGTGATCGTCGGTGGAGACGTGGCAGAAGGTGGCGTGCCAATTGAGCGAATTGAACGCAACATGCGCTTACTCGCTTCGATAGGACCGATTTTTTATATTTTCGGCAATAATGACCAAGAAGTAGGTACAGAAAATATACTACGTGTGATGGAGCAAGTTGGTGGAAAAGTATTGGTTAACAGTACTGCATCGATACCGAACCATCCATGTTTCGGTATATGTGGGCTGCAAGATCCAAATAACGGAAAAGTAGAGATTGATCAGGCCGTGGATTCTGCAAAAGGATATGATCATCTAATCCTTGCTGTACATAATCCTTCCTATTTTCGAAAGTTTGAAGAAAAGTTGCAACCGGAATTATCTCTTGCCGGCCATACACATGGAGGCCAGATTAGACTGGGGCCTTGGGGTATGCAAGACCTTGGTCGTTTCGAGACGACGGGAAACAGAGGGAAATTAATTAGTAATGGCTATGGAACGACGATGGTGCCGTTGCGTTTCGGTGCAAAACCCGAATGTCATGTAGTAGAAGTTCATTACTAGAACGCAAAAAATTAGGAGAGAAGATATCATGAATTCTGTAGATGCAGTAATTGTCGGTGGCGGGCCGTGTGGCTTGTCAGCAGCAATTGAATTACAAAATATAGGTTTGTCGGTAGTGGTGATCGAAAAAGGGAATATCGTGAATTCCATTTATAATTATCCGACACACCAAACATTTTTTAGTTCCAGCATGAAATTATCGATAGGCAAGACGCCGTTCATTACAGCTATCGATAAACCAAAGCGTAATGATGCACTAGTCTATTATAGAACCGTTGCGCAAATCGAAAACTTGCAAATTAACAGTCATGAGCGAGTAGAAGACATAGTTCAACAGCATGGTCGATTTGTCGTGACAACGAATAAAGCGGTTTATGATGCGAAATATGTCGTAGTGGCAACAGGATATTATGATCAACCGAATCGTTTACATGTCGAAGGAGAGAATTTGCCTACTGTCTACCATTACTTCAAAGAAGCACATCCGTACTTCAATAAAAAAGTGACAGTCATTGGTGGGAAAAACTCCGCTGTCGACGCAGCGCTGGAATTACAACGTGCAGGTGCGCATGTAACTGTCCTTTATCGAAATGAAACGTATTCGAAAAGTGTGAAGCCTTGGATATTGCCGGGCTTTGATAGTTTAGTTCGTAACGGTCAAATCGATATGCATTTTAACGCGTATGTAACGAAGATTACTGAAAAAGCGGTTACCTTCAAGCAGCAAGGAACGACATTTAATCTTGAAAGCGATTATGTCTTTGCAATGATCGGTTATCATCCAGATCATGCATTTTTACGTAAAATAGGTATTGATGTTGATGAACAATCTGGACGGCCTGTTTTCAATGAAGATACGATGGAAACGAACGTTACTAATTTATTCATCGCAGGTGTCATTGCAGCAGGTAATAATGCTAATGAAATTTTCATCGAAAATGGTCGTTTCCATGGTGGAATGATTGCGCAATGTATTGCACAAAATAAGTGAATGGATGAGTCGCTTGCCTTTTAGGTCAGGCGGCTTTCATCGTATAGGATGTGATATACTAGCGACATGAGGAGGCGCCTATGTTTATTTTACTGACAGTCGCAATAGCGCCGGCGCTGGCACTTTTCAGTTATTTGTATTTACGTAAACAAATTGCCAAGGAGCCATCCAAGACGCTATTCCATGCATTCATTTACGGTGCAATCATGACATTTCCCATTTTGTTTATCCAGCATGTATTTGAAGAAGAGAACGTATTTACTAATGATTTTTTTCACAATGTGTTATTTACGAGCAGTTTAGAAGAATTTTTTAAATGGATTATTATCTATATTCTTGTTTATAGAACAACCGAATTTGAAGATGCCTATGATGGAATTTTATATGGAGCAAGTGTGTCGCTCGGCTTCGCTACAGTAGAGAACATTTTATATTTACTGTCTTTCGGTTTGGATACAGCTTTTATTCGTGCATTATTACCAGTTTCAAGTCACGCGTTATTTGGTGTCGTCATGGGATATTACTTTGGTAAAGCTAAGTTTTCTGCAGTGTCAGAAAAAGCGAAATGGATTACCGTTGCATTTTTGGCGCCATTCTTGCTTCATGTACTCTACAATTCGATTTTATTTACCTATGATTATTGGCTGTATTTAATAATTCCTTTCATGTTGTTCCTTTGGTGGTTCGGGCTGACGCGAGTGAAGTACGCGCACACTTTTGCGATGCAACAATTTAGAAAAAGAAATCAATCAAACTTTTAGAAATCCGTCTGAGGAAATCAGACGGATTTTTCGCCTTATAAAATACTGAATATTGGACAAACTACAAGGAAGCATAATTTATTGGAGGTGGATGTCGATGAAGCGAATTACAAAACGCTTCCTATTTTTATTACTGGCAGGCATCATGATGTTTTCTTTCTTTGCGAGTCATAGTGAAGCATTCAGTGGACGTGATTTGGCTAAAGGTGCAAAAGGAGACGATGTCATTGAGTTGCAGGCAAGACTTCAATATATCGGTTTCTATCATGGAGAAATTGATGGTAATTTCGGATATGGAACTTACTGGGCATTACGCAATTTCCAAGAGCAATACGGATTACCGCTTGACGGAATTGCAGGTAAAGGAACCCAGAAGAAGTTGAAAGGAATTTCTGATTACGATGAAAAGTATGTAAAGGGTCAGATAGCTAAAGGACACCAATTTACTTATTACGGTGGTCAGTCGCTGGAATCGCAAGTGAAAAAGGGAAGTGCGCCACATAAGCAGTCGCAAACCCAAATGCAAGCACCACCTAAATATACCGATCAAGATATTAATTTATTGGCCAATGCAGTATATGGTGAATCTCGTGGAGAGCCATATGAAGGACAAGTGGCGGTAGCAGCGGTTATTTTAAATCGGGTCGAACATGCAGATTTTCCTGATTCAATTGGTGGCGTCATTTTTCAACCAGGAGCGTTTACTGCGGTTGCGGATGGACAGATTTGGCTGACTCCGAATGAGCGCGCGAAAGAAGCGGTCATCGATGCGATCAACGGCTGGGATCCTTCAGAAAACGCAATTTACTATTTCAATCCAATAACGGCTACTAGTAAATGGATTTGGTCGAGACCGCAAATAAAGAAAATCGGTCTACACATATTTTGTGACTAAAGAAAGGAGGACCTAGCTTATTATGAAGCAAATGATTTTCATACTGACCTATGCATTTATTGTATTGGGGATATATACGTTTGGAACGGTGCGTGAAAATGAAGATTTATCGATTGCATTGAATGGCCAATACTCTAAAAGTATGACAGATGCCTCACAAAAACTTGGCGAGTTGGAAGAAGCAGTAAACAAGTCGTTACTTTTTGAAGATCAGAAAAGTTCTGCAAAAGAACGGGAAGATATTTGGCGTTTATCTTCAGACATCAAATCATCTATTTCCTCACTTCCTGTAGATGAAAGTTTCTCTACTTCTTGGATGAATTACTTAGGACGGTTAGGAAATTTTGCAAAGGAATCTACAGAACAAGGTGACCCAGATGAATATTATGGTGTGATGAAGCGTGCTTCAGAAAATTTGAATGAACTGACAAGTGAATGGCAGTTGGCGACAAAAGATATGTTTTCAAGAAGAATGTCCATGAGCAACTGGGAGAAAAAATTGCGTGACTCACCCGATGGTCAGGCGAATTGGTCGAAAATGGGCGAGTCAGTTATGGAATATACAGAAGCAGTATTTCCTTTAACAGCAAGTGAGTCTGATGCAGAAAAGAAAAAAGAGTTGCGTAATATTAAAGAAAAGAAAATTACCGAGGACGAGGCGATTCAAAAATTCAAAAAGCTTCTGCCGAGTGTGTCAAATGATATCATTGCAGCGGAAAAAAGTAGAAAAGGTGCGCCATATCCGTTTTACCATATTCGTTTTGCGGAAAACTCTTCAATCGGCTATTTAGATTTAACTGAAAAAGGTGGACATGTTCTGTCGTATCTCGTGGAGCGTCGCATGGGTAAGCCAACAGTATCATATGAAGAGTTAGAGAAAATGGCTGATGAGTTTTTACAGAAGGCGGAGTATAAGGATCTAGTTTTAGAAGAGGCTAGAGAAAATGATAACGCATGGCACTTTGTTTACGTTCGGGTGTCTCCTGAAAATGATGCCAAAGTATTCTCGGACCCGATTCATATCAAATTAGCAAAAGACAACGGTGAAGTGATCGGTCTGAATGCGTCTGAATACATTCGTAAAGAACAGCCGAAACCACAGCCTATTCGTACAGCGGAGTGGCACACGTTCTTTAGACCGGATGTTACAGTAATGGCTCAGGAGCTTGCATACGTGGAAAATAGTCAAAAGGAGCAACGCCTGGCGCATTATTTAACAATCGTTTCTGGAGAAGAAAATTTGGAGACGTACAAGATTCTCGTTGACACGGAGACGTTAGAAGTCATTACGACAGAAAAACAATAAAAAAGGATTGGAAAAATTTACTCCACATGACATAATGAAAGTATAGGACGAATGGCAGGTGGAGAAATGAGACTAAGTATCGGGACGGTATTAACATTAGAAAAAGATTATACCGAGGATTCGGAGAAATTTAAATGTCGAGTAGTGGATATTGAAGGTGAAGAGCACTTCATGATGGATTACCCTATCAACATGATGACGGGCAAAACAGCATTCTTCATAGATGGTACACAGCTTCTCGTTACATTCGTTGATCAGTATAAGATGTCGTACGCATTTCGTACCGAGGTGCATAGTCGAGTCAACCAAACGATACCGATGCTTAAGCTGAAATATCCTGGTGATCAAAACTTGATGAAGATCCAAAGAAGAGAATTTGTTCGTGTCGATACGTCATTGGACGTGGCGTTACAGGCAGACTCCACGTCGTTGCAATTGGTATCGTTGGATCTCAGCGCTGGCGGATTAGCAGTCAATATGAAAGATCATGATTATTTCACCCAAAATACAGAAGTGAAATTACTGATCGTATTGTATTTCTCGAAGACAGAAATCAAATATGTTTCATGCAAAGCGAGAGTAGTCAGAAACTGGGAAAGCGAGAAGCGCAGACTGAGCTCTTTCACGTTTGATGAAATAGACGACAAAGATCGACAACACATTATTCGCTATTGCTTTGAACGACAGTTAGAATTACGAAATAGCTAAAGGGAAAGTCTGTCGAGAGCAGACTTTTCCTTTTTGCTTATGGTACAATAAAGGCGTAAATGGAGGGGTTTTCATCATGACAGCTGGAATGAGAATCGCAATTGACGGACCGGCAGCGGCAGGTAAAAGTACAATTGCTAAATTGGTAGCTAAAAAATTAGGATATACGTATATCGATACAGGAGCCATGTATCGTGCCATTACTTACAAAGTACTTCAAAGCGCCATAGATCTGCGCAATGAGGAAGAAATCACACGATTGATTGCGCAAACAGAAATTGAATTGCAACCGGATGAACAAGTGCAAAAAGTTTTGTTAGACGGTATAGAGGTAACCGATGCGATACGTTCGCACGAAGTGACTACAAATGTCTCAGCGATAGCGGCTTTAACATCTGTCCGTGACCTCTTGGTCGCTAAACAGCAAAATCTAGCAGCAGAATCATCCGTTGTAATGGATGGCAGGGATATAGGTACTGCCGTCTTACCTGAAGCGGAATTAAAAATTTTCATGACAGCTTCTGTAGAAGAGCGTGCAGAGCGTCGTTTACTAGAAGAACAAAAGCGTGGAATGAAGTCGGATTATGAAACATTGAAAAGGGAAATTAGCGAGAGAGACCGAGCGGACAGCGAACGTAAAATTTCTCCATTAAAAAAAGCAGAAGATGCGATTACAATTGACACAACAGGGAAGACAATAGAAGAAGTGACGAATAGTATTGTCGAATATGCCGAAAAGAGGTTAGCTCAATGAATTTATATCCACTTGGCAAATTTTTGATTGGTACTGTTTGCTATCCACTTTATCGAATTAAGGTAATCGGCAAAGAAAACTTCCCGAAACAAGGCGGCGTGCTCTTATGTACGAATCATATAGATAATTTAGATCCGCCTATAGTCGGTATTACATGTCCGAGAACGGTTCATTTTATGGCCAAAGAAGAGCTATTTGATAAGCCAGTTCTGAAAACGTTGTTGCCAAAAGTACAGGCATATCCTGTAAAACGTGGCATGAGTGACCGAGAAGCATTCCGTAAAACCATTAAACTATTACGGGAAGACAAAGTGGTAGGCCTTTTCCCTGAAGGAACGAGAAGCAAAACGGGAGAGATTGGAAAAGGTTTGGCAGGCGCAGGATTCTTTGCGTTAAAAGGTGGAGAGGCGAAAGTCGTTCCTTGTGCAATCATTGGACCGTATAAAGCCTTTTCGCAACTAAAAGTCGTGTATGGAGAAGCTATGGATATGACGGCTTATCGTGAAAGAAAAGCATCTGCTGAAGAGGTAACAGAGGCGATTATGGCAGAGATATCTAAGTTGATAGAACAGTACAAATAAAAGAATAAGTGTAATTTTTTGTTTTTAAGTCTCAATTCGCATAATATAGAGATAGGATTCATTATGGAGGAGGGCTACATATGACTGAAGAGATGAATATGGATGAAGTTAAAGAATACGGTGAAGGTGCACACGTAACGGGTGTAGTGACAAAAGTTGAAGAGAAATCGGTGACGGTTGAAATCGCTGGTGCTCCTTTTGACGGCGTGATTCCGATCAGTGAACTTTCTAGCTTGCATATTGAAAAAGCAGCAGATGCAGTCTCAGTCGGTGACGAATTAGAGTTGGCGATTACTAAAGTGGAAGACGAGGCGTACGTCTTGTCCAAGCGCCAAGTAGATGCGGAAAATGCATGGGATTCATTAGAAGAGAAATTTGAAAGCGGTGAAATCATCGAAACAGAAGTAAAGGACGTAGTGAAAGGCGGACTGGTTGTCGACCTTGGCGTTCGCGGATTTATTCCCGCTTCTTTAGTAGAAGATCACTTCGTTGAATCATTTGATGATTATAAAGGACGTACGATGACATTTAAAATCGTGGAAATGGAAAAAGAAAAGAATCGATTGATCTTGTCTCACCGTGCGGTTGTCCAAGCGCAGAACGAGCAGAAAAAAGAAGCTGCACTTTCTGAGATTCAAGAAGGTGACATTCTAGATGGTACAGTACAACGTATCGCTTCTTTCGGTGCATTCGTTGATATCGGTGGTGTAGATGGTTTGGTACACATTTCCCAAATTTCTCACGGACATATTGAAAGCGTGTCGGACGTGTTGAAAGAAGGAGACGAAATCCAAGTCAAAGTATTGTCTGTTGACCGTGATGCAGAACGTGTATCTCTATCCATTAAAGATACATTGCCTGGACCATGGGAAAACATCGAAGAAAAGGCAGAAGTCGGCTCTGTACTGGATGGTACGGTGAAACGTCTTGTAGCATATGGTGCATTCGTTGAGATCTTGCCTGGCGTGGAAGGACTCGTACACATTTCGCGTATTGCACATGAGCATATCGGTACACCACAAGAAGTCCTGGAAGAAGGACAGTCTATACAAGTAAAAGTATTAGACGTAAATCCACAGGAAAAACGTATCTCATTGAGCATTAAAGATCTAATCGAAAAGCCTCAAGAAGCACGTGAAGAAAACTTTAGTTATGAAATGCCTGAAGAAACAACTGGCTTCTCTTTAGCGGATGTCATCGGCGATCAACTGAAGAATTTCCAAAAATAATCTTCAGAATGTGATAAACTAGCCACAAATGATAAATTAGCGTAACGGGAATGATGATGCTTTCATATGCATCATCATTCTTTTTGTGTATAATATTCAAAGATAGGTCGGAAGGGTGTAATGAAAGAAAATGAAAAAACCAACAGTAGCAATAGTAGGAAGACCAAACGTCGGTAAGTCGACAATCTTTAACCGGATCGTAGGCGAACGTATTTCTATCGTAGAAGACGTTGCCGGTGTAACGCGAGATCGTATATACAGCGCAGCAGATTGGTTGAATTATGAATTTAACTTAATTGATACAGGCGGTATTGAACTGAGTAATGAGCCGTTACTTGACCAAATCCGTATGCAGGCTGAAATCGCCATTGAAGAAGCGGACGTCATCATATTTTTGACGAATGGTAGAGATGGTGTGACAGATTCAGATGAACAGGTTGCACGTATGCTGTATAAAACGAATAAGCCTGTCGTATTGGCAGTGAATAAAGTAGATAATCCAGAAATGAGAGATATGATTTACGATTTCTACTCACTTGGATTTGGCGAGCCATATCCACTATCCGGATCACACGGGCTAGGTCTTGGTGATTTATTGGACGCAGTCGCAGAGAGCTTTAAAGATATGAACTTAGAGGAAGAGGAAGATGATTCCATCAAGTTCTGTTTAATTGGACGTCCGAATGTTGGAAAATCGTCACTTGTTAACGCGTTACTTGGTGAAGATCGAGTGATCGTTAGCGATATCGCTGGAACGACAACAGATGCGATTGACTCTACAAAAGTAGTAGAAGGGCAAGAATTTAAAATTATCGATACTGCCGGAATGCGTAAAAAAGGGAAAGTATACGAAAACACAGAGAAGTATAGTGTGTTACGTGCCTTAAAAGCGATTGATCGCTCTGACGTTGTCTTGATTGTCATGAACGCAGAAGAAGGTATTCGTGAGCAGGACAAACGTGTAGCTGGCTTTGCGGAAGAAGCAGGAAAAGGTGTCATGTTTGTCGTCAACAAGTGGGATACGCTTGAAAAAGATGATAAGACGATGAATAACTTCATCGATGATATTCGTGATCAGTTTAGATTCCTTGATTATGCGCCTATTTTCTTTGTTTCAGCTAAAACGAAGCAACGTGTGCATACATTATTCTCCAATATCCAATTGATCAGCGAAAATCATGCAATGCGCATTCAGTCAAGTGTCTTAAACGAGGTAGTAGAAGATGCAGTAGCTAGAAATCCTGCACCTTCAGACAAAGGACGTCGTTTGCGGATTTACTATGCAACACAAGTTGCTGTGAAGCCACCGACATTCGTGGTCTTTGTCAACGAACCAGAACTTATGCACTTTTCTTATGAACGCTTCTTACAAAACAGATTACGTGAAGCTTTTGGATTTGAAGGTACACCAATCCGCTTAATCACAAGAGCAAGAAGCTAACTACGCAAACAGAAAGGGTGGAGGTAATGGAAAAAGTCTCTATATTTGGGGCAGGCAGTTGGGGAACCGCACTCGCTGTTGTGCTGGCTGAAAATGGACATGACAGCTTAATTTGGACAAGACGTGCAGAACAAGCGGATGAAATTCATAATCAGCACACGAACAACCGGTATTTGCCAAATGTGAAACTGCCCGAAAACCTTAACTCTACTAGTGAATTAAACGTGGCGGTCCAGCATGCGAAAACGATTATACTGGCTGTACCGACCGTTGCGATGCGCGAGACGTGTCGCCATATACAGGAATTACTAACTGAACCGGCTATATTTGTCCATGTCTCCAAAGGAATTGATCCGGATTCATTGGAACGGATTTCTGAAATTATTGCAGAGGAAATTGATGAAACACTACGCGAAGCTATAGTAGTGCTGTCTGGACCGAGCCACGCGGAGGAAGTCGTACTTCGACATCCAACAACGGTGGCGGTGGCTTCAAGCAACATGGAAGCAGCAGAACAGATACAAGATTTATTCATGAGCAATTATTTCCGTGTCTATACGAATAAAGATGTAATCGGCGTGGAGCTTGGCGGAGCATTGAAAAATGTCATTGCTTTGGCTGCTGGAATTTCCGATGGTCTTGGTTACGGTGATAATGCAAAGGCTGCTCTTATTACAAGAGGTCTAGCAGAAATCACGCGTCTAGGTGTCAAAATGGGTGCGGATCAACAAACATTTTCCGGATTAACGGGACTTGGTGACTTGGTCGTTACATGTACAAGTGTCCACTCAAGAAACTGGCGCGCAGGAAACTTACTTGGAAAAGGTCAGTCTCTAGAAAGAGTGACCGAAGAAATGGGTATGGTGATAGAAGGTGTGCGTACTACAAAGGCTTCGTATCAGTTGGCACAGCAGTTTGATGTCAACATGCCATTGACAGAAGCTTTATATTCCATACTATTTGGTGGGGTTCCACCTAAACAAGCTGTGGATCAATTAATGACCCGTGGTAAAAAACAAGAAATCGATACATTTTTCGGTATTTAAACAGTAGGAGGGTGACAATTTTGTCCTCGTTAGATAAAATGTGGCTATCTTTTTACGCAATGGGATTCATGGTCATTTCAATGGGCTTGATTTATTTGAGCCGATATAAAATGAAAAACCGTGTAATAAAAATTCTATTTGCAATTATTGCCTATACACTATTAATTTCGTCGTTCTTCGCAATGGTCTATTTAGTATTCAACGGACCGACAGGAGGCGCGTAAACTTATGAATAAACGATTACTTATAATTTCAGTCATGATCTGCGGACTCTTACTGTCTGCTTGTGGCGGTCGACCGCCTGAAGAAAAGCAAGCAAGTGAAACACCGTATCCTGAACTGCAAGAAACAATTCAAAAAGCTGTAGAGCGCTACCAAGAACAATCAGGCGGCCTATTACCAATTAAAACACGCGATCAAGAAACCGATCAATTTATTAAATATCCAATCGAGTTCTCGAAAATCGTTCCGGACTTTACTGAAAAGATTCCATCTAACGCATTCGAAAACGGTGGCATCTTCCAGTACGTTCTTATAGATGTAGAAGAAAATCCTACAGTTAAGTTAGTCGACTTGCGTACTACTGAAAAACTGCGTGACTTAAACTTGCGCAAATTTATCAATGGAGAACTTCCATTCCTAGATCCAGTTGGCGACAACGTCTATGCAGTAGACTTCAAGAAAATGGGCTTTAAAGAACCATTAACCGTCCAAAGCCCATACTCTGACGCACACCTACCTATCGTAGTAGGCGGCGACGGAAACTTCTACGTAGACTACTCCATCGACCTCAACAAGATCTTGATGGAACAAAAGCCAGAAGTAGAACCAGGCACAGACATCCGTTACCTACTATACGAAGACTCCCTAGTCCTCCCGGCATACTCCTTGCCATACACTGTAGACGAAAACAACGAACCTGTGTTTATGAAGAAATAACGTTCTCGAATTTGTGTATGAACTGTTGTATTATTTACTTGAACGTTACATATTTCAACGTATGATACAAACTTTCACCACAATATAACTAGGATTGTAGTGGAAGGCGACACCGGCAGGAAACTGTCCGTCTGGAACGGAAATCCCGAACCGCTATCCATATTTAGTAACATATCTGAAGAAAGTTTCATATCTTTAGCTAAAAACGTTTCATGCAATCATGCATGAAACGTTTTTCTATTTCATAAGCTACAATGCGGAGAAAAAGGAGGGCTAATGATGAAAGAAGAACTATACGAAAACTTAGCTAGAAGAACAGACGGCGATATTTATATAGGCGTGGTAGGCCCTGTTCGAGTAGGGAAATCCACATTTGTCAAACGAGTCATGGAGGAAGTTGTAATCCCCAACATGACGGATGCCAACGATCGGATACGCGCACAAGACGAACTTCCCCAAAGTTCACCAGGTCCCGTAATTATGACTGCAGAACCTAAATTCGTACCTGCCCAAGGCACAAGCGTATCAATCGGGGATGGAGAACTGGAATTCCAAATTCGCCTAGCGGACTGTGTAGGCTACGTCATAGACGGCGTTAAAGGATATGAGGATGAGGATGGACCGAAGTACGTCCATACACCATGGCACAATGAGCCGATCCCGTTCCAGGAAGCGGCGCGCATCGGAACGGACAAAGTTATTCGTGATCACTCCACAATTGGAATTTTGCTGACGACGGACGGCACGGTGAACAATATTTCACGCGCAGCCGCGGAAGCCGCTGAGAAAGAAATCGTTTCGAAACTGCAAGAAATCGGCAAACCGTTCGTCATTGTATTAAATTCTAAAATGCCTGCCCATGAAAAAGCATTGGAATTGAAACAACAATTACATGAAAAGTATGGGGTTCCCGTAATTGCTATTAGTGCGGACCAGCTCAATGCAGCGGAGATTCAGCTCATTCTTAAAGAGGCGCTCTATGAATTCCCTATCACGGATATTGAGCTGCAACGTCCTGATTGGATGGAGGAACTAGGGGATAGCCACAAGCTGAATGCACGGATCGATCAGCTAATTACAGACGGATTCCTCGGTGTCTCTAAGATTCGTAAAGTTCAAGAGATTGCAGAGTTATTGCAAGAAGAAGAGTTTGTTAGACAAGCGGAAGTAGTAGAAGTTGATGCAGGTAAAGGGCGTGCGATCGTCAAAATTGATATGGATGAGCAAGCTTTTGTTAATGTGTGTGAAGAGTTCATGGGGACGGAAATGCGCTCGAAAAAAGATTGGCTTGTTTTCATTCAAGAAGCAGTTAAGGCGAAAAAATCGTATGATATGTATGCAGAAGCAATCGATACTGCGAAAAAATCAGGGTATGGCGTAGCGTTGCCATCGATTGAAGATTTCCAGCCAACTGCTCCTGAATTAATTAAACAAGACACGTTTTATGGTGTGAAAATGAAAGCGAAAGCACCTTCACTTCATATTATTCGAATCGATATGGAAGCGGAATTTGCTCCATTGATCGGCTCTGAATTCCATAGTCATCACTTGTTAAAAGAATTGAAAAATGCCTATTTACATGATCGGGAAGCATTATGGGAAACACAATTATTTGGCACACCACTTCATGAAGTCATGAAAGAAAGTATCCGATATAAGACCGCGGCAGTTCCAGATCGAGCAAGAAAACGCTTGCGTGAAACGATTGAACAGATGGTGAATGATGGAAATAAAGGTATGATTACCTTTATTGTGTAAGGTGAAATAGCTAGAGAATAACGAAAAAATGTAGATTGGAATGATGAAAGATCCGTCAAAAACGGGTCTTTTTTCTATGCTTTTCAATCAAAATCGCTTGAAATGCCGTGAATAAAGGAAAAGCACGATAATATTGTTGCACCGCAGTTTTTCTTATGTTACTCTTTTTACAGTGTTAACAGCAATAGCATCCCCCTTTGAGAGGAGGTGAACGGTGTGAATAAAACAGAATTAATTAACTCTGTGGCAGAAGCGGCAGGTCTAACAAAAAAAGACGCAACTAAAGCTGTTGAAGCTGTATTCGATACAATTCAATCGACTCTTGCTAACGGTGATAAAGTTCAATTGATTGGTTTCGGAAACTTCGAAGTACGCGAGCGTGCTGCACGTAAAGGACGTAACCCACAATCAGGTGAAGAAATCGAAATCGCTGCAAGTAAAGTTCCAGCTTTCAAAGCAGGTAAAGCACTTAAAGACGCAGTAAAATAATTTGGGATTTTACATAGGAGTCCGTCCAGCGAATCTGTTCATCAGATGGCCATGGATGGACTCCTTTCCGTTTTTTTAATGGTATACATAAGGAAGTACAAGTAACTATACGGAATGAATGGAATGTGCTAGTATTTTGGGGAAATAGGTTTTGTTCCAACAAGGAGGACATGCTGTTATGAAAGAGCAAGATATAAATAAATTAGAGCAGGCTGTTACGATGATCTTGGAAGCAATCGGTGAAGACCCGACTCGTGAAGGATTGCTTGATACGCCAAAACGTGTGGCTAAAATGTACCAAGAAGTATTTGAAGGTTTAAATAAAGATCCAAGAGAATATTTCGATACAGTATTCCATGAGAATCATGACGAAGTTGTCTTGGTGAAAGATATTCCATTTTATTCTATGTGCGAACATCACTTAGTGCCATTTTTCGGTGTAGCCCATGTAGCCTATATTCCGCGTAATGGAGTAGTTGCAGGTTTGAGTAAGTTGGCAAGAGCTGTTGAAACGGCAGCGCGTCGTCCACAATTGCAAGAACGCATTACATCCAGTGTGGCAGATGCCATGATGGAAAAGTTGAATCCCCATGGTGTTTATATCATCATCGAAGCTGAGCATATGTGTATGACGATGAGAGGCATTAAGAAGCCGGGAGCTAAAACTATCACGACCGTTGCTAGAGGAATCTATGAACATGATGACGTGAAGCGTGCTGAAATTTTATCTCTTATTAGAACAAACTAAGGTCTTTGCCGAGCGCTTGCTGTATATGCTATCATTAGGATTATATATAGACTGGAGATGCGAAAATGACACAACCAGATTATCTGATTATCAAGGCGAAAAAAGATGGAGTGAATGTCATTGGGCTCACGAGAGGCAATGACACCAAGTTTCACCATACCGAAAAGCTAGATAGAGGAGAAGTCATGATCGCGCAGTTTACCGAGCATACCTCCGCTATTAAGATTCGGGGAGAAGCTGAAATTCATACAGCTCACGGCGTAATTGCGAGCGAAGAAAAAGAATGACCGTATCCTTACGGGAATGGAGCTTACTGATGGAAACAAAAGGGTTCACTGACCAAGTCGACAATTATATACACCATTTGCGACGCGCTATTTATCAGCCGGTGGTCGAACGAGATGTTGGACATGCTCCGATTGACAGGCGAAAAGCTTCGTTGCTCCTATTGCCTTTGCTTAACGGTGAGCAGTGGACAGATGAGATGCAAACCGCAGCGTTGGCCATCGGTGCCATCCATACAGCTTTTGACGTCCATGATCAAATCGATATCGTCGATGCTTCATCCAAAGAACAGCAGTTGATGGTCCTTGCGGGTGATCACTTCAGCGGTATTCACTATAAGCTATTGGCGTCGATTCCGAACTTCCATCTCATTCGTTCTTTGTCATTAGCTATCGGCAGAGTCAATGAATGCAAGACGACATTGCTTCAAGCACCGCCGACAACTGTTGAAGAGCGGTTGCAGTTAATCGCTGATGTGGAAAGTGCGTGTATTGTGAAGTTCTTCGAATCATTTGGTTTTAGTCGCTACGTACACATTGTAGAGACGGTCTTTCCTTTCGTCTGGTTGCTTGACAGCAGACGGCATGATTTGAATCGGATGAAATTTCCGCATCTAGTGCCGAATACACATGATACACAAGATTGGATCGATCAGTTACAACAACAGCTGAACGACAGATTAGAGAACAGCTTTTATTTACATACTGAAGTAATAGCCGAGTTGCAGAAAATGACGAATCAATGAGAAAGTAAATTGAAGTGAGGAAAGAAGGGACGAACTGTGGCGGTCTCAAAAGAAGAAAAAGTTCATAACGTCTTTGAAAAAATTTCGACAGACTATGATAAAATGAATTCCGTGATCAGTTTTAATCAACATATAAAATGGCGGAACGATATCATGGAACGCATGAATGTACAGCCGGGTGCTAAAGCACTTGACGTTTGCTGTGGTACTGCAGATTGGACTGTCGCATTGGCTCAAGCTACAGGACCTACTGGTGAAGTTGTCGGTTTAGACTTCAGTGCCAACATGCTGGATTCCGGCAGAGACAAAGTAGCACCTTATCCGCATCTTACGTTGGTTCAAGGTAACGCTATGTCACTTCCTTTTCCGGACAATTCATTTGATTATGTGACGATCGGGTTTGGTCTTCGCAATGTTCCTGATTACTTGACTGTTTTAAAAGAAATGCGACGCGTGTTAAAGCCCGGTGGAATGGCAGTATGTTTGGAAACATCTCAACCTAAAATACCTGTCTATCGTCAAGGGTTTCGCTTCTATTTCAAATACATTATGCCGTTATTCGGTAAACTGTTTGCAAAGAGCTATAAAGAATATTCTTGGCTTCAAGAATCAGCAAATGATTTCCCAGGCATGAAAGAGCTGGCACAGCTTTTTGTCGATGCAGGATATCAAGAAGTTTCGTATAAGTCTTACAGTGGCGGTGCGGCGGCAGGCCATATCGCTTACAAATAATGAATACACGGGAGAAGGTAATGGGGTTGGAAAAAATTAAGTTGATGTCGCTTTATACGGATTTCCGCAAAGATATGTCCTATATTGAAAAAGAGCTTGAGCGTTCCGTGCAATCCTCTTCTCCCATTGTTCGTCAGGCTTCCTTGCATTTATTAAAAGCAGGTGGAAAAAGAATCCGGCCGATTTTCGTTATAATGGCTGCTCAATTCGGAACGTATTCGCTGGAGAACGCTGCGAAAATTGCAGTATCCCTGGAATTGATCCATATGGCATCTCTTGTCCATGATGATGTAATTGATGATTCTGATATGCGGCGCGGTTTAGAAACTGTTAAAGCGAAGTGGAACAATCGGGTAGCTATGTATGCAGGGGACTTCATCTTTTCACGAGCGCTGACATCTATTGGTAATATCGAGAAAGCACCTGTTCATCAGATTCTCGCAGAAACGATGCTTGAGATATGTAAAGGGGAAATCATTCAAATTGATTTCCAACAACAAACCGATCAAGATCTGCGCGACTATTTGAAACGTATTAAGCGAAAAACTGCTTTACTGCTATCCTCCAGTTGTGAACTCGGCGCACTTAGTGCGGATGCGGATGCGCAAACTGTACAAAAGCTCAAGAGATATGGGTATTTCACTGGAATGGCATTTCAGATTGTCGACGATATCTTGGATATCACTTCAACAGATGCAGAACTTGGGAAACCGGCAGGAAGCGACTTATTAAATGGTCATATTACATTGCCTGTTTTATACATAAAAGATGATGAACAATTCAAGCCCTACATGAAACGTGCGTTTACTGGGGTGATGGAAGAATCGGATAGGCAAGCGATGCTTCGCTATATTCGACAAAGTGGTGCTATCGAAAAAGCACAGCATGTAAGTGATTTGTACTTGATCAAAGCACTGAAGGAATTGGAAAGTCTGCCGAATGGTAAGTCGAAGAAAGCTTTGACTCAAATTGCTGATTTTATCGGTCAACGAAAATATTGACGATGTTTGTTAATAGTTGAAAGAAAAAGGCGTCAATGTTACGATTTAAAAGGGATTATCCCTATAGAAGATCGAAGGAGTGTTTAAGTGATGGAAAGAACATTTTTAATGGTAAAGCCTGACGGCGTACAACGTAACCTTGTAGGTGAAATCGTTGGTCGTTTCGAAGACAAAGGATATCAATTAGTTGGCGGGAAATTAATGAACATTTCTCAAGAACTTGCTGAACAACATTACGGAGAACATAAAGAACGTCCATTCTTCGGAGAACTTGTAGAATTCATCACTTCTGGACCAGTTTTCGCAATGGTATGGGAAGGCGAGAACGTAATCTCTACTGCTCGCTTAATGATGGGTGCAACGAATCCAAAAGAATCAGCTCCTGGAACTATTCGTGGAGATTTCGCTGTAACAGTAGGCAAGAATATTATTCATGGTTCAGACTCAGCTGAGTCAGCAAGCCGCGAGATTAACTTGTTCTTTAAAGAAGAAGAGCTTGTGACTTATGACAAAACAGTGAACAACTGGATTAATTAATCGCCAAAAAACAGCCGAGCGAATTTCGCATGGCTGTTTTTCTTATACATACAACATACTTTTTCCGCTATAATGAGAACGTACATAAGAAAGAAAAGGCAGCAGGGGGTTGTGAAATGTCTGATTATTCGATGTTAATTCAAGGGGTCAAAAAGAAAACCGGGATTGATTTGTCTTTGTATAAAGAAGCCCAGATGAAGAGGAGACTCACTTCACTATATGAAAAGAAAGGCTTTCGTAATTTTAAAGATTACTCTCTAGCTATTCAAACGGACAAAGACTTATTGGAAGAATTCTTGGACCGCATGACGATTAATGTTTCAGAATTTTACCGCAACGCCATACGTTGGAACGTCTTAGAGAAGAAAATCTTTCCTCAATTACTGGAAAAGAATACTCGACTAAAAATTTGGAGCGCAGCTTGTTCTACCGGAGAAGAACCATACTCACTTGCTATGGTTCTATCATCCTACCTTCCGTTGCGTGATATCTCCATTTACGCCACAGATCTAGATATGGGCGTATTGAATCGTGCCAAAGTTGGTCTTTACAATGAGCGTGCATTAAAAGAGGTGCCGAAGCCAATCGTCGATAAGTTCTTCATAAAAGAAGGTGCTTCCTATCAAGTGGTAGAAGATATTAAGAAGACTGTTACATTCAAACAGCAAAATTTGCTGGAAGATCGCTATGATACGAACTACGACTTGATCGTTTGCCGTAATGTGATGATCTACTTCACGGAAGAAGCGAAAGATCAGATTTACACCAACTTCTCCAAAGCACTTAAACCTGGTGGTGTTCTGTTCGTTGGAAGCACAGAACAAATATTTAATCCTGAAAAATACAACTTCGAATCAGTAGATACATTCTTTTATAGAAAAAAACAATAAACCACGTTACGGAGGAATGGAATATGCGCTATATTACAGCTGGAGAATCACATGGTCCACAGCTTACAGCTATCATTGAAGGATTACCTGCACAGATGGAGCTTACTGCTGAGATGATCAATAAAGAATTGAAGAGAAGACAAGGTGGGCACGGTAGAGGCCGTAGGATGCAAATAGAGAAGGATCGTGTAGAAATCTCATCAGGTGTACGTCATGGTAAAACAATGGGCTCGCCAGTCACGCTGACAGTTGTTAATGATGATTGGAAACATTGGACAGGCATCATGGGTGTAGAACCACTGCCTGAAGACGTAAATCCGGAAGATGTGAAGCGTCAGATCACTCGTCCTCGTCCTGGACACGCAGATCTAGTCGGCGGTATGAAATATGGCCACCGTGACTTGCGAAATGTTTTGGAGCGTTCATCAGCACGTGAGACGACGATGCGTGTTGCAATCGGTGCAGTAGCAAAACAATTCTTGCGTCAGCTTGGGATTGAAACTGTAGCGCATGTGACTGAAATTGGTGGAATCAAAACAGATCCTGCCGCTTATGCCGATCTTTCCATAGAAGAGCTGCGTGCCATCATAGAAGAAGATGCAGTATATTGTGCGGATGCAGACGCGTCTGTCAAAATGACGGCAGCTATAGATGATATTAAAAAGCGTGGCGATACACTCGGTGGGGTAGTGGAAGTCATCATTGAAGGATGTCCTCCGGGAATTGGTAGTTACGTGCAATTCGATCGCAAAATGGATGGCAAGCTTGCAGGCGCTATGATGAGCATCAACGCTTTTAAAGGGGTTGAAGTTGGTTTAGGGTTTGATATGGCCAAAATGCCAGGTAGTGAAGTGCATGATGAAATCAGTTGGAATGAAGAGCTAGGATATTACCGAAAATCCAATCGTTTAGGCGGACTTGAAGGTGGAATGACGACAGGTATGCCGATCGTAGTTCGCGGTGTAATGAAACCCATTCCGACGCTATATAAACCACTGGAAAGCGTAGATATTGATACAAAGGAACCTTTCGTAGCAACAATTGAGCGTTCCGATCCTTGTGCGGTACCTGCTGCATCCGTTGTAGCTGAACATGTCATCGCTACAGAGATGGCTAAAGCGATTATGGAAGAATTCCGTTCGGATACAATGGATGGCTTACAGAAAGATATTGAACAATATAGACAATATGTAAAGGAGTTTTAAGATGGATAAGTTAACTGTTTCCGTCCGTGATCACCAATACGATGTCTATGTAGGTTCGAACACTTATGAATTATTTTCGACTGAATATGTAGAATTGCTACGTACTACAGATAAAATTGGAATTATTGCCGATGCACATGTAGCAGATCTACATCTCCCTTTATTGCAAAAAGCACTAGCACATTCTGGTCGCGAGGTATCGGTGAAAATCGTACCTAGCGGCGAGAAGTGTAAAATGCCAGAAGTCTACGTGGAGTGTCAGTCTTTCTTACTGACTGAAGGTTTTACGCGGAATTCACTCCTGATCGCATTTGGTGGAGGGGCGTGTGGGGATTTAACAGGCTTTGTAGCAGCTACGTTTATGCGGGGTATTCGCTTTATCCAATGTCCGACAACTGTGCTTGCGCATGACAGTGCGGTCGGTGGTAAAACAGCCATTAATATGCCGGAAGGGAAAAACATGGTGGGATCATTCCATCAACCTTCAGCTGTATTGTTTGATACGGATGTATTCAAGACGTTACCTGCATCAGAAATGCGTTCAGGCTTGGCAGAATTGGTCAAGCACGCTTTTATTTCGGATCCATTATGGACAGAGCGATTACTGGAAAAGGAACAGTTTTCTACACCTTCTATTGAATGGCTTGAACAGGAATTACTGCAAGGCATCAAGGTAAAAGCAGAGATCGTGGGAGAAGACGAGTTTGAGAATTCTACGCGCAAGTATCTGAATTTCGGCCACACATTTGGACACGCTGTGGAAGCGGCTTCTGGATTCGGTAGCCTCAGTCATGGTGAATGTGTCATGATTGGTATGGGTTATGCCTTCTTGCTAAGTGAAAAATACGGTGATATACCAGAAGGATTCACGAATCGCTATCTTCACTTCGCTAACAATAATGGCTATACATTTGGGCCGGTATTCTCTTATAGTTTCGAAGAGTTACTATCCTATATGCAAAAGGATAAAAAAGCTTCATTCGGCAAGATGAATTTTGTTTTATTACAAAAAATCGGTGAACCTTTTGTAAAAGAAATTAGTTCGGAAGAGTGTCAGGCGGCATTTGAGGAATTTAAAGCAAAATTGAAAAGCGAGGGAATTGTATGAGTGTAAGAGGAATTAGGGGTGCGACAACAGTTGAACATGATGACGCAAAAGAAGTGTTACAAGCGACAGAATCTCTTGTACTTGAAATGGCAGAGTCGAATCAATTCAAACCGGAAGATATCGTTTCTATAATTGTTTCAACGACAGTAGATGTCAAAGCGGCATTTCCCGCAAAGGCGATCCGCTCGATTGAAGGCTGGATGTATGTACCGGTCATGTGTACACATGAAATTGATGTACCTGGCTCTATGCGCAAGTGTATTCGCGTCATGATGAATGTCAATACATCTAAAAAGCAGGAAGAAATACAACATATCTATCAAAATAATGCCGTTCAATTACGACCTGATTTACAAAAACAACAATAAGGGAGGGCTATCCAATGAAGTGGAAACCAATTTTACGCACGATGAAAGCTTATACACCCGGACGTTCAATAGAAGATATAAAGCGTACATATGACCTGCAAGAAGTACATAAGCTCGCTTCAAACGAAAACCCTTATGGTTCATCACCTGAAGTCGCAGAATATTTACGTTCAAAGGCAGCTCAATTTGAAATGTATCCAGATGCTTACACTGCTGGATTACGTGGAAAACTTGCGGAATTCCATCAAATCGATCCGAATGAAATTCTTTTCGGGAATGGTTCAGATGAGATTGTCTCAATTATTTCCCGTGCAATACTACAACCGGGGACTAACACGGTCATGGCTTCTACGACTTTCCCGCAATACGCACATAATGCAAAAATAGAAGGTGCTGAACTTCGTGAAGTGGCTATGCTCGAAAGTGGTGATCATGATTTAGAAGGCTTTTTGAAAGTGGTTGATGAAGAAACAGCCGTCATCTGGGTGTGTAATCCAAATAACCCGACAGGTAATTTATTATCGAGTGAATCCATAAAAAGCTTCTTAGATCAAGTACCTGAAACAGCACTTGTTGTTCTCGATGAAGCATATATTGAATTTGTGACGGATCCAGCACAGCAAGATGCCATACATTGGATTCATGATTATACTAACTTAATAATTCTTCGGACGTTCTCTAAAGCATACGGCTTGGCAAGTTTCCGCATAGGGTATGGCGTGGCTAATGCAAGTATTGTATCCGAACTCAATAAAGTACGGAATCCTTTTAACAATAGCTCACTCGCATTAGCGGTGGCCGAAGTTGCTCTTGCGGATCAGCAATTCCTTCAAGCGTGTGTAACTAAAAATGACGAAGAACGAAAACGTTTTGTAGACTATGCGAAACAGCATGCATTGGCGATCTATCCGTCAGCTACTAATTTTGTATTAATTGCTGTACCTGGAGACGCAGATGTTGCATGCGAAGTGTTATTGCAAAACGGTTATATTGTCCGCAGCGGAAATCTGCTGGGCACACCAGGATTTGTTCGCGTGACGATTGGAACGCACGAGCAAAATACAGGTTTCTTTAAAGCATTTGATCAACTATTAACTAACCAATAAGGATAGATGACAATGAAAACGACGGTAAGTATAATTGGACTCGGCTTGATCGGCGGATCACTTGGTCTAGCATTAAAACGAAATCCAGAAATTCATATTGTAGGTTTTGACCGTTCTTATGCGACTGCTGACGAAGCATTTCGTAGAGGAATCATTGACACGGTTGCCCCTTCCGCAAAATCAGCCTGTGAACAGGCTGACTTTGTTGTTTTTGCGACGCCTGTCAATACGACAGTTGCTCTTTTTGAAGAAGCAGTAGACTGGGACTTCAAAGAACATGTCATTGTCTCGGATACAGGAAGTACGAAAAAACCAATTATGGATGCTGCGAAGATTTTACAAGAAAAAGGAATCACCTTTATAGGTGGCCATCCAATGGCAGGCTCCCATAAAAGTGGTGTATCCGCTGCGATGGAACATCTTTTTGAAAACGCGTATTACATTCTTACACCGAATGAATCAACGACTGAAGAACAAATCGATGTTATTGAAAAATTGTTATCTTCAACAAAAGCCAAACTGATTGTCCTCCAAGCGGAAGAACACGACCGTATGACGGCGATCATCAGCCATTTCCCACACATTGTAGCCTCTTCATTAGTCGGCCGCTTGGCTGCCCAGGAAGAACAACAACCATTTGTGAAAAAACTGGCTGCAGGTGGATTCCGTGATTTAACACGTATCGCTTCAGCAGATCCTGTCATGTGGCGTGATATTACGATTCAAAACCGAGAAGAATTATTGTCACAAGTGGATGGTTGGCTCGACGAGATGAATACCATTCGCGCTATGCTCGAAGACAATAATCCTGAGCATATTTTTGATTTCTTTGCGCAGGCGAAAAATTACCGTGATCAACTTCCTTCTACAAATGAAGGGGCAGTTCAAGGGGCACTCTATATGACATTTGATTTACACATCGATGTACCGGATCATCCGGGTGTCATTTCTGAAATCACAAAAATTCTTGCAGAGGCCAATATTAGTTTAACCAATATACGTATCGTGGAAACACGTACAGATGTGTACGGTATTTTAGTTGTCAGCTTCCAGTCAGCTACTGAACGTAAGAGAGCTCGTCAAGTATTGACAGCAGAAACTGACTACTCTATGCACGTACTTTAAGAGGGGGAGAGCGTAATGTCAGAACAACAGACGGTTTCATTTGAAAAGCCGGTTCTTCGCGGCGCTTTACAAGTACCTGGAGATAAATCAATTTCCCACCGTGCGGTTATGTTGGGATCCATTGCGAAAGGCAAAACAACCATCAGTGGATTTTTGGATGGTGAAGATTGTTTGAGCACAATTGAAATGTTTAAACAGCTTGGGGTAAAGATTACTCGTAACGGAACAGATGTGACTGTAGAAAGTCCTGGCATCGCGAACTGGCAGACGCCCACTGAAGCACTTGACGCGGGTAACTCGGGAACGACTGCGCGTTTAATGCTAGGCATTTTATCGGGTTCTTCCGTAACGTCTGAAATGTGCGGAGATCAATATTTGTCTAAGCGTCCAATGAAACGCGTGACAAACCCTTTAGAACAAATGGGTGCAGACATCACGAGCAAAGGAACAGCTGATTATTTACCACTGACAGTCACCGGGAAAACGTTGCAAGCAATCGACTATTTAATGCCGGTTGCTAGTGCGCAAGTAAAGTCTGCTGTATTACTTGCCGGTCTTCAAGCGCAGGGCACTACGTCCGTTACAGAAATAGCTGTATCGCGGGATCACACGGAACGTATGCTTGTACAGTTTGGTGCGAAGCTAGAACAACAAGATCAAGTAATCCGGATCGAAGGCGGCCAGCAACTGACTGGAACGGATGTTGTCGTACCAGGAGACATTTCCTCTGCTGCATTTTTCATGGTAGCGACGGCATTAGTTGAAAACAGCGATGTGTCGTTCCTGAAAGTTGGATTGAACCCTACTCGAACAGGTATACTGGATGTACTAGAAGCGATGGGTGTAGAAACTGAACTTTCAGATGAACAAGGGTTTTCGGGAGAGCGTTATGGCACTGTACGAATAAAGCATTCGAAATTGCGAGGAACCGAAATCGGCGGAGATTTGATTCCGAGATTGATCGATGAACTTCCTGTGCTTGCTTTATTGGCAACACAAGCAGATGGAAAGACCATCATTAAAGATGCAGAAGAACTTCGTGTCAAAGAGACGGATCGTATTGAGGCAGTCGCTACGGAATTACGGAAACTCGGAGCGGATATCGAGACCACACCGGATGGCATGATTATTAATGGGCCGACACCACTAACGGGTGCCACACTTCAATCATACGGTGACCACCGTTTAGGCATGATGGCTGCGGTAGCGGGATTGATTACATCAAGTCCTGTTCAAATCGACAATCCATCTTGTATCGCGATTTCCTATCCACACTTTTTCGAAGATCTATCGGAGCTAGTTAATCAATAAAGTAGAATAGAAAGCTCAGGTGAAAAAATGAATGTATTGCAGGAATTAGAGCAAATAGTACTCGATGGGGATGTAGATGCTCTACAAGATAAAATACAGAAACTGCAAGCTGCAAACGACTATGACGCATTGTACAATGTCGCAAATCTATTGATCGAATATGGATTCATCGGACAAGCTGACGAGATATTCTCTCAGTTGATGCAAGTATTCCCTGATGAAGCCCAGTTGAAAATTGATCGTGCCGCAGCTTTACTGGAACTTGGTGAAGAGGACGAAGCCTTATTATTACTGACGGACGTTTCACCGGACGAAGAAGAGTATGTACAAGCTTTGCTTGCACAAGCGGATTATTATCAAATGCTCGGACTTGCCGAAACAGCATTATCTAAAGTGCGTGAAGCCGCAACATTGGCTCCACACGAACCGGTCATCCAACTTGCGCAAGCAGAATTGCTATTGGAGTCAGGAAGATACAGTGAGGCTGTGAGGATTTATGAGAAGCTTCACGAGACAACTGAAGAGATCGCAGGCGTTCGTCTGTCTTCACGGCTTGCGGAAGCGTACAGTGCAGGAGCAGCGTATGAGGAAGCCATTCCTTTCTATGAGGCATTACTTGACAAGGAAGCGAACCCTGAAGAATTGTTTGGATTAGGATTGGCTTACTATCAAACTGCACGCTACTCGGAAGCGGTCACACGTCTTGAGCAATTGTTAGAAATGGATCCAGATTATTTCTCCGCTTATATGCTTGCAGGACAAAGCTATGCGCAACAAAATGAAGACGACAAAGCGTTAGAGCTTTTCAGAAAAGGTATTGAACGTGATGAGTTCGATAAAGAATTACAGCTAGCGGCAGGGAAATCTGCTTTGAAACTGCAAATGCCACAACAAGCAGAAGAGCATTTAAAAGAAGCGCTCGTTTTAGATCCAGAGTATATCGATGCACTTGTAACACTTGCTTCGGTGTATGAAAAACAAGAAGAAGACGAAGCGTTAATTGATTTGCTGACGTACTCTGAAGTAGATCAATTAGAAATCCCTTTACTTCATGCTTTTCTTGCATACGCCTATGAACGTACAGAAGATTACGAAAAAGCGTATGAAATGTATTTCAAAGCATATGATGGGATGAACGAGGATGCTGCGTTCTTAGATCAATATGCACGATTCTTGCTAGAAGAAGGTAAGCGCGATGAAGCGTTATCAATCATTCAGCAATTAGTAAGAATTGCTCCGCATGAAGAGGAATGGACAGCATTCATCGCGCAATCTGAAGAGGAGGGGTAAGATGAAGGCCATGGTTCCTGTAGCTGCCAAGAAAGAATTTTTAAGGTGGTTTTTAAAGCGCTATCGATTAAAGCGGCGGGAATGTGTATGGATTTTAAATTATCTTCTCAGCAACGAACATTTATTAACGAATGTTCATTTTACAAATGAAGCTCATCACTGTCCGCGCTCCATGATCATATCAACTACAGAGGTAGACAGTATCCCTTTTCGTTTCTACAAGGGTAATTTGATGACAGCTGATGCGGAAAAGTCATTTCATGATCTCAGACTGCATCCTGACGAGGATATGTTCATCCAACTAAATTTCAAACACAGCAACAAATGTCCTGAGTACGCGAGTGTGGCGGAAGAGAATCCCTATTTGCCGGAAGATCTGTTGAAGAAAAAGAAAGATCAACAAATAGCGGAAAAGCTATTGGAAGAGAGCTTCACATTAACGACGAATGACATGTTGCTGAAGAGGATTGATGAAGCGCTGGATAACGGTGACCGTGAGCTGTTCATTAGCCTGACAGCTATGTTGAATGAGATGAAAAAAGATAAAGACATTAGCCAATGATTTCGCCCTTCGCGGTGGAATCATTGGTTTGCGTTGTGCGAAAATATAGGCTAAACTTTATTAAATGATGCGAGGAGGAATGACAATGAACTGGGTTCCGAAAGATGTTGATACGTATATAAATCAGAAAGAATATATTGATACTGTCGTTGTGCCTTTAATAGCTATAGACACTCGACCTGAAACGATGAAAAACAGCGCTTCCTCTTCTGAGTTCTTGATGAATCTGTCGATGTTCATAGAAAAGCAATTTAAAGGGCGAATGATGTTCATGCCGCCTGTTTCGTACACGCAGTCAACAGACTTGCAGCAAATGGCGGACACGTTGTCAGAGGATTTGAAGAAGTCCTCCTTTACGCATGTCTTCTATCTTACGACGGATGCTAAGTGGACGAGCGTGACGGTGGAAGGTAAAGTCGTCTGGCTGCCATCTATCCCTCTAGAAACGATGGACAACCATCTACGCCAGACCATCATGGAAGACCAGCTACGGCAAGTCCTGACACACTTTATGGAAAGTTGGAACGTGCAGTAAGATGTTGATTCGTATGGGGTAGGTGATTTGCGCTACGGAGGTTCCTGTTGACATAAGAGCGCCATTTCGTCATAGAACTTGAAGTTAATCGAGTTTCATGTCATTATCATTACAGACGCTTTCTAAACACCGTCCTTTAAAGGGGACAAGCACTAGTTGAAACGTATTTAAAGGAAGTTCGTCGTTTGTCACCAAATCTTAATATTTGTCGACAAACTTAAGTGCCTACTAAAAGCATTATTGAATTTAGTTTCATATTGATATATCATAGATATGTCCTAGTATTACAATTAGCAAAAGAATGTCCGTGGGACTGACTTTGGAGTAAGAGGAGGGAAATTACTGATGAGCAATAAAGTGTCAAGACGCACGTTCCTAAGTTACACACTAATGGGAACTGGTGGGTTCATGGCCTCTGCAATGCTGATGCCGATGATTCGTTTCGCAATTGATCCTGTACTGGCTAGTGCCGGTGGTTCGGATATGATTCCAACACCGCAAAAAGCTGCTGATCTTACAGAAACACCGGTTCGTGTAGACTATACAATCAAAGATCGACAAGATGCATGGTATACTTCTGACGAATCTAACACGGCTTGGGTCTACAAAGAAGGCGACAAGGTCATAGCACTTTCTCCAGTCTGTAAACACTTAGGGTGTACAGTGAACTGGGAAGGGGACGAGCATAAAAACGAATTTTTCTGCCCTTGTCACGCTGGACGTTACAAAAAAAATGGTGATAACATTCCAGGATCACCACCGCTTGGACCGCTTGATGAGTTTGAAGTAGAAGTCATCGACGGACTTGTCTATCTTGGTGCAGTAATACCGAACACATTAGTCTAAAGGGTAAGGGGGTACGAACGCAGTGTTAAATAAAATTTATGATTGGGTGGATGAACGGTTAGATATCACACCAATTTGGCGAGATATCGCTGACCACGAAGTACCTGAGCACGTAAACCCTGCACATCATTTTTCTGCATTCATCTATTGTTTCGGAGGTTTGACGTTTTTCGTAACGGTTATCCAAATCTTGTCTGGTATGTTCCTGACAATGTATTACACACCGGATATTGAAAACGCATGGAAATCAGTTTTCTACCTTCAGAACGATGTTGCATTCGGTGAACTTGTGCGCGGGATGCACCACTGGGGAGCTTCGTTAGTTATCGTAATGATGTTCCTACATACTTTGCGTGTATTCTTTACAGGGTCTTATAAAAAGCCTCGTGAATTAAACTGGATCGTCGGCGTATTGATCTTCGGCGTCATGCTAGGTCTTGGATTCACAGGTTATCTACTACCTTGGGATATGAAAGCTCTATTTGCAACAAAAGTTGGGATTGAGATTGCCGCGTCAGTACCTTTCATCGGAGAGCAGATTAAAATTCTTCTCGCGGGTGATTCCACGATTCTAGGTGCACAGACGTTAACGAGATTCTTCGCGATTCATGTATTTTTCCTACCGGCTGCTTTGCTTGGGTTGCTTGCAGCACACTTTATCATGATCAGAAGACAAGGTATTTCCGGACCACTATAAGAACCAATTTTTTGGTTAGGGTCATCTGAAATTTAAGAAGGAGGGAATAACATGCACCGCGGAAAAGGGATGAAATTTGTCGGGGATTCGCGCATCAAGGCTTCAGGCAAGATGTCGAATACACCAAAAGACTACTCAGAATATCCGGGTAAAACCGAAGCGTTCTGGCCAAACTTTCTATTGAAAGAGTGGATGGTTGGAGCGGTCTTCTTGATCGGTTACCTAATTGTCACACTTGCACACCCGTCACCGCTTGAGCGTCAAGCGGACCCGACGGATACAATGTATATACCGATACCAGACTGGTATTTCTTATTCATGTATCAATTATTAAAATATGAATTCGCATCCGGTCCTTATAACGTGATCGGTGCGATCGTCATTCCAGGATTGGCATTTATGGCATTAATGCTAGTTCCTTTCATGGATACAACAAAGGAAAGACGTCCATTTAAGCGTCCATTACCAACAGGTTTCATGATTCTTTCATTCTTAGCTATCTTCTACTTGACATGGGAATCAGTCGAAAACCACGACTGGGAAGCAGCAAAAGTTCAAGGTGCAATTGTGGATGAAGTAGAATATGATGAAACAGCTGAAGGGTATGAGATTTATCAGGGCTCTTCCTGTATTGGCTGTCACGGTGACTCCTTCCAAGGCGGATTGGGCTTACCGTTAACTAACACAGGTCTGTCACCTGAAGAAATCATCAAAATCGCTCATGATGGCCAAGGTTCAATGCCTGCTGGTACATGGGAAGGATCTGATGAAGATCTTCAAGTACTTGCTGAATTTATATCCGAGCTAGAAACAAAGTAAGAAAAAAGAGTCAGGAAACTGACTCTTTTTTTCTATACATTTATCCGTAACTACGCTATACATAGAAGCAGTACATATCGATGGAAGTGGTGATGTTTTTGCGAATGGTATGGACGCAACTCTGGATGATTCTTTCACATAAATCATTCTTATGGATTCTTCTTTTTATTAATATACTAGGCTCGGTCTACGGCTATGATTGGTATATGTGGCAACTGGAAATCACGGAACCAAAATTCTGGATTTTTGTACCGGATAGTCCTACAGCTACTCTGTTCTTTTGTATCGCTATAATAGGCTGGCTACTCAACCGAAACTTCAAATTGATGGAAGCTCTTGCACTCATCACGTTAGTAAAGTATGGCTTATGGGCTGTTGCTATGAATGTATTGACACTCGTTGTAACGGGTTCAATCGGCTGGGTAGGCTGGATGTTGATTGGCTCTCACTTCGCGATGGCATTGCAAGGAATCTTGTACTTGCCAAAGTATAAATTCACAGCTTGGCATATTGCAATTGCCGCAATTTGGACACTTCATAACGATGTGATCGATTATGTTTTCGGCCAAATGCCGATTTACCATGACCTGACGCAATTCAGTCCTCAGATTGGTTATTTCACATTTTGGTTGTCCATTGCTTGTATTGCTATTGCGATGTGGAATTACAAGTCAAGACTGGATTTACGGATGTTGAAAGCATAGTTAAAAGTTGCAGTAAGCAAGTAAACATTATAAAATTAAGGGTAGAGAGAAAGGGGAGAGATAGACGTGTTCTGGATATACTTTGGTATCATTTTATTGCTTCCTATCTATGCGCAATTTAAAGTGAAAAGCACATATAAAAAGTATTCAAAGATTCGTTCTACTTCTGGGATGACCGGTGCTCAAGTAGCAAGACTCATTCTGGATCAAAATGGGCTACATGATGTAAAAGTTGTGGAAAGCCAAGGATTCTTAACGGATCACTACAATCCAATGACAAAAATCGTGGCATTGTCCACGAGTAACTATCATGAATCATCTGTAGCAGGTACAGCAGTAGCGGCGCACGAAGTTGGCCACGCTATTCAAGACAAAGAGGCTTACTCATTCTTGCGTTTCCGTCACAGATTGGCGCCAGTCGCAAGTATAACTTCTAACGCATCTTGGGTATTCATCATGATCGGGATCATCTTCTCTAGCATGAACTCTTTGCTAGGTATCGGGATTCTGTTGATGGCAGTTGGGGTACTATTCCAAATTGTTACATTGCCAGTAGAGTTTAACGCATCATCACGTGCGATGGATCAAATCGTTCAACTAGGCATTATCCGTAACGATGAAGAACCACAGGCGAAAAAAGTATTGAGTGCAGCCGCGATGACATATGTTGCCGCAACTGCAGTAGCTGTACTTGAACTAGTTCGTTTGATTTTAATCTTTACAAACCGCGACTAATAAAAAATCCTTCTGCTCATGCAGAAGGATTTTTTTAATCAACGATAGGCCGCTTTTGTTCATCCAATGTAAATCCTTCACCCATTACATCATGTACTTCCATCATGGAGACAAATGCTTCGGGATCTACAGAGGTGATGAGATTTTTTAATCGAATCATTTCATTTTTTCCGACTACGCAATAGAGTATTTCGCGATTTTCTTTTGAGAAATGACCGTACCCTTTAAACACTGTTACGCCTCTTTCCATTGAATCTGCAATTTTACTAGCGATTTCATCCGGAGAGCGCGTAACGATGAATGCACCTCTCGCAGAGTAGGCTCCTTCCTGTACGAAATCAATGACACGTGCGCCGACGAATAAGGCAACCAATGTATACATCATCGAGCGGTAATCCAAATAGACAGCCCATGATAATAAAATGATCGCGGCATCAAACACAAACATCGTTTTCCCCATCGTAACTCCATATTTCTTATGCACGAGTCTCGCAATAATATCAGAGCCGCCTGTCGTCCCGCCGCTTCGAAATATAATACCTAATCCGACACCAATGAATACGCCGGCAAACAATGCCACTAGGAACAAATCGCCTTCCATATGGATATTCGCTTGATACTTCATGAAGAGTTTAATGAAAATCGACACGGCCACTGTACCAATGACCGTATAAATGAAGGAGCGTCTGCCAAGCATCTTCCACCCTATTAAAAACATTGGGATATTCAGCAATAAGTTTAGTAAAGCAGGGTCCCAATTAAAAGCAAACAGCAAGATCAACGTAATCCCAGTAAACCCGCCTTCTGCCAGTTCATGCTGAATCGTAAAGTTCACGAGTCCGAAACTAAATAACGCAGCACCGAACATAATCAATAAAATATTACGTACACGAATTCCAGCGAACAAACACAAAACTCCTCCCATTAATCAATTCTTGATGTAATTGAGCTTCTCGTTCTATGTAGCATGTCCCATGTATGCGCGTATTATCATTCAACGATACGTGCAATATACATAGTATGTGCTAAATATTATATTTTGACAATAGCCAGAAGAATGCATACGATAGGAAGGGGAGTTGATTGCGATGACTAAAACGATGGAACAATTGCAACAAGATGTGGACACATACATAACTGGATTTAAAGAAGGATACTTTCCTCCGATGGAACTTATCGCACGGCTGACAGAAGAGTTAGGGGAACTATCCCGTGAAGTGCAGGATCGCTACGGTATGAAGAAGAAAAAATCTACTGAAGCCGTACGAACTTTGGAGGAAGAAACGGGTGATCTATTATTCGTCCTCATCTGTTTTGCTAACTCACAACAAATCGATTTATCGGAAGCGCTTGATACTGTATTGACTAAATTCAACACTAGAGATAAAGACCGCTGGACGAAAAAGGAGGAAAAAGAATGACGATTAAATTAGCGATAGCCGGTGCACGTGGAAGAATGGGTGGGACTGCTATAGTGGCAGGCACGGAAGCAGCAGATATGGAAATTGTAGCAGTGCTTGATTATAAACATGATGGAGAATATCTACATAATGGAACCATAACGGATACAAAAGAAGGGGTACCAATTTATACATCACTGGCAGCATTGCATGCTGCACACCACCCGGATGTATTACTCGATGTGACAGATCCTGATGCGGTATTCGCTAACGCAAGCGAAGCATTGTCACTAGGTATGAACGTAGTAGTCGGAACGTCGGGATTGACTGCCGAAATGCTCACAGATTTAGAGAGCCTTTCTAATGAACAGCAGAAAAGCTGTATCATTGCACCGAACTTCTCGATAGGTGCCGTTCTTATGATGAAATTTGCACAACAAGCTGCTCGTTATTTGGGAGATGTTGAAATACTTGAAATGCACCATGATCGGAAATTAGATGCACCGTCCGGAACAGCTGTCAAAACGGCTGAGATGATCCGTGAAGTACGTGCAGCTCACATCCAAGGTCACCCAGAAGAACAAGAGACACTTAAAGGTGCACGCGGGGCAGATATCGAAGGTATGAAAATACACAGTATTCGTTTACCAGGATTACTCGCACATCAAGAAGTACTACTTGGTGGTGAAGGGGAGTTGCTCAAGATCCGTCATGATTCATTCGACCGGAAGTCCTTTATGCCGGGTATACTACTGGCGGTTCGTGAATCTGTTTCTACTCCACGATTCATCTACGGCCTTGAAAAAATTATAGATTAAACTTTTGCAGTGAGGCGGTTAATGTATGCAACAAAGAAAATTAAAAGTAGGTGTCATTTGCTATCCTTCACTCGGAGGATCAGGTGTAGTGGCGACGGAGTTGGGGCTTAAAATGGCAGCTAAAGGTCATGAGATGCATTATATTACATCGAGTAAACCATTTCGATTTTTAGATATCCACCCGAATATCCAGTTTCATGAAGTGACGATTGAAGGATATGCAGTATTCAAGTATCCTCCGTATGACATTGCCCTTGCTAACCGCATCGCGCAAGTCATCCAATCGGAACAGCTGGATTTGCTGCATGTCCACTACGCAGTGCCACACGCAATTTCTGCTATTCTGGCGAAAGATATGGCGCAATCATCTATTGGTATCATCACGACCCTACATGGCACCGATGTGACGATTCTCGGTCACGACCCTGCATTAAAAAATACATTGTCTTATGGTATTAATAAATCCGATCGTGTAACGGCTGTATCTCGTTCATTACGCAATGAAACGATCGAGTTGTTGCAACCGACGACAGAAATTCGAACGATTTATAACTTCATCGATGAAGAAAAGTATTATCCACGTGAAGTGGGACACCTTCGGGAAGAACTCGGTATTGCCCCAGATGAAAAAGTCCTAATCCATATATCTAACTTTCGTAAAGTCAAACGTATTCCCGATATTATTGAAAGTTTCCGTTTGCTAGATCAGCGACATAAAGCCAAATTGTTGTTAGTGGGTGAAGGCCCGGAGAAATTTGATTTGGAGAAATATGTTAAGGATAATGGATTGCAAGATGATATTTTATTCCTAGGGAAGCGTGATGATTTGCCGGAATTATTATCCATCAGTGATGTGATGTTGCTGCTTTCTGAAAAAGAAGCATTCGGTCTCGTGCTGCTTGAAGCGTTTGCTTGTGGAGTGCCAGCTGTAGCAAATGCGATCGGTGGGATCCCAGAAGTTGTGGAAGACGGGGTCAACGGATTCTTAGTAGAACTAGGCGATGTACAAGCCGTCGCTGATCGTGTGACACAGCTGCTGAATGATCCCAATTTACATCAACAAATGAAAAGAAATGCTATGCGAACGGTACAAAAAGATTTCAGTTCCGAATCAATCGTAACGCAATATGAAGAATTATATTATGAAGTGGCGGCGATGAAATGACAACTTCATTCGGTTCTGAAGCGAGCCGGCAAGTAATTTTAGAATTGCACGCGGCAGGCTATGAAGCCGTCTTTGTTGGTGGTGCAGTTCGTGACGCCCAGCTTGGTAAAAAGCCGTTGGATATAGACATTGCGACTTCCGCCACACCACATCAAGTCAAAGAAGTGTTTAGACACACAATTGATGTAGGCATTGAACACGGTACGATCCTTGTGTTGATGCATGGTGAGCCGATTGAAGTGACGACATACCGTCCAGAAGCTACATACAGCGACCTTCGTCATCCCGTCGTACCGTCATTGCAAGCGGATTTGCAACGCCGTGACTTTACGATCAATGCACTCGCTATGACAGTGGACGGAGAATTGATTGATGTATTTGATGGACTGAAGGATTTGAGGCAAAAGATCATTCGCTCCGTCGGAAACCCTGGAGAACGTTTGAAGGAAGATCCACTGCGTATTTTCCGCGCTTTGCGTTTTTCCTCTGTCCTGAATTTTGAAATTGAGTCAGAGACATTGCATACGATGGAAACATTGGCTCCTTCGTTGCGTCATGTTGCGATTGAACGGATCAAAACAGAAATGGATAAATTGTTTCAAGGGCAGAATCCTTCTCGAGCGTTTCATTACGGACGTGAAATTGGTTTGCCAGAACGGTTTCCCGAGTTGTTTGCAGCGTTTGATTCACTGGATTGCTATACACCATTTCTTCACGCGCGCCATGGCTTCGCGGCGATGCTAGCAGTAACGGATACGACAGCAACAGAACTGGCTAGGTACTTCAAATTATCTAATGAGGAAAAACGTTTTCTGAAACAGTGTGAAGAAGCTCTCGCTATACGTACACAACGGGCGTTTGATCCATGGGATTTCTATAGCTTTCCAACTGACGTACTGGAAGTAGTGGAAAAAATCTATTGTACGAATCATGAAGGTCATGAAATAAGCAATCAGCAAATTAAACAACATAAAAACCAATTACCGATTTTGCAACGCACAGACTTGGCTTTCACTGGGAACGACTTATTGAAATGGTCAGGAAAAAGTGGTGGCAAATGGACAAGTGATTGGATTATGAAAATTGAACGAGCAGTTGTCTACGGACAAATTGAAAATGACGCACTGGCGATAAAGGAATGGTTTATAAATGAAATCTCCCGTGAAAAGTGAATTATTGAAACGGTTGTTTGCCGCACAAGGTGAGCCTATATCTGGACAAGATATTGCCGATGAATTCGGTCTTTCGCGCACAGCGATCTGGAAGTATATTAAAGAACTTGAAGAAGAGGGCTATGAAATCGGGTCACAGCGTAAAAAAGGTTATTACTTAATCGATGCACCCGATTTGGTGAATCAAGGGAATATCACTGAATATTTAACGACCGAACGCTATGGTCGGATCATTAAATATTTCACAACCGTGCCTACTACACAGACTATTGCACATGAAGACGCGCAAAACGGAGCGCAAGATGGCACGTTAGTTATTGCGGAAGAACAGACAGCCGGCAAAGGACGTTTGGCTAGACCTTGGACGTCAAAAGCAAATCGGGGAATTTGGATGAGTCTGATCATTCGTCCTGATTTGGCACCTCAATATGCACCGCAACTGACATTGGTTGCAGCGGTTGCAATTGTTCGAGCAATTGAAGAAGTGGCGGATATTCAACCAGTTATTAAGTGGCCAAATGATATTTTAATCAATGGCAAAAAGGTGACAGGTATCCTGACAGAGCTTCAGTCCGATCCCGACCGCGTCAAAGCGATTATCTTAGGGATGGGGATCAATGCCAATCAGCAGCAGTCTGATTTCCCTGAAGAACTGCAAATGATTGCGACTTCATTACGCATTGAAAAAGGGGAAATGATTGACCGTGCACAATTAGTGGCGGCCATTCTTAAGTATCTTGAACAATATACAGACTTATATGTCGAAAAAGGATTTGCGCCGATTAAAATTTTATGGGAGAGCTATGCTGCGATAACGGGTAAGAACATCAAGGCGAGCATGGTCCATGAAACGGTTGAAGGTATTGCACTTGGTATTTCCCATGATGGTATGCTAGAACTACAACTTGCAGACGGCACTGTACGTGGAATTTATTCCGCAGACATTGAAATTAAGAATTAAAACTATACATAAACTTACTGTTTTGATATAGTGTACGCATAGGGCGGTATCGATTTGAGAGCTGCACCTGTTTGGCAAATGAATTATATACAAGTTCTGCCTTGATCTATTTAGACAGGGACGGAGGAAGCATGATGAAACGCTTACGCAACCCTTCTGTCCAAATTTGGATCAGTAGGGTTTTGTTTTTGGTTTTTTTGCCTACCAAACGCCTGCTGAAATCAGACGTAAAGGAGAAGATGAACAATGAAATCTACAACAGATTTTTCGAAAATGAAAGCAAATGGTGAAAAGATCAGTATGCTGACCGCATATGATTATCCGACAGCGCAAATTGCAGAACAAGCGGAAATTGATGTACTTCTTGTCGGAGATTCTCTTGGTATGGTCGTGCTAGGCTATGATTCGACAGCACATGTAACGCTTGATGAGATGAGTCACCACGGTAAAGCAGTTCGACGAGGCGCGAAAGATACTTTCGTTATCGTAGACATGCCATTTGGTACGTATCACGGATCTGCTGATACCACGTTACAGAATGCTTTACGTTTATTCCAGGAAACGTCTGCGAATGCACTGAAAGTCGAAGGCAGTGGAGCAGTTATTGATAAAATCAAGTTGATGACGACAGCTGGCATGCCAGTATGTGCACACTTAGGATTGCTTCCGCAGTCAGCTGGAGTTAGTGGCGGATATAAAGTACAAGGGAAGACGGCCGCTGCAGCTAAACAGTTGATTGAAGATGCTAAAGCTTGTGAAGCGGCGGGTGCGTTTATGATTGTACTGGAATGTATTCCTTTCCAATTGGCGAGAGAAGTTGCGGAGGCAGTATCTATTCCTATCATCGGAATCGGTGCGGGTGCTGAAGCAGATGGCCAAGTACTTGTATTCCACGATATGGTGCGCTACGGCAATCATAAACTACCGAAATTCGTCGAAAGCTACGCGGAAGTAGGTAAAGATATCGAAGGTGCGATGAGACTTTATAATTTGGCAGTTAAGGACGGATCATTCCCTTCTGAAAGCCATCGCTTTACGATGAAGGAAGAAGAACTCGAAGCATTGTACGGAGGCAAGACGCTATGAATGCTAGTGCCACCATGCAAATTGTCCGGTCGATCGCCGAATTGAAAAATATTCTAAATCCAAGAAAACGTGAAGGACGCACTGTAGGTTTCGTACCGACAATGGGCTTCCTTCATGAAGGTCATATGGAATTGGTAGAAGAAGCTAGAAGAGACCATGATATTGTCGTCATGAGTATTTTCGTCAATCCTGCGCAGTTTGGCCCGGGAGAAGATTACGAAGCATACCCACGCGATGAGCAACACGACGCAGAACTGGCTTCCACAGCAGGAGTTGACTATTTATTTATCCCTTCTGTTGATGAAATGTATCCTCGCAAGAGCGGCATTAGTATTTTGCCTGGCGAACAAGCAGCACGCCTTTGCGGAGCTTCAAGACCAGGGCATTTCGACGGAGTGTTGAAAGTGCTGTTGAAGTTATTCAGCATTGTTGATCCGGATGAATCGTATTTTGGAATGAAAGACGCGCAGCAACTAGCGATTATTGAAACGTTTGTACAAGACTTTAATCTTCGCACATCGATCGCACGTGTACCTACTGTGCGTGAAGAAGACGGTCTTGCGAAAAGCTCACGTAATGTGCGATTACTTGAACATGAACGAAATGAAGCGAGTGCAATCTATCGTGCACTCTCTCAGGGGAAACGCAGTTATTATGAAGGCGTTCCACTGCAAGAAGTAGCGAAGATTGTGCGCAAAGCGATTGAAGAAGAAACATCCGGTACGATTGATTATGTCGACGTACTTGCGTATCCGTCATTGGAAGAGAATATCGATGATACTGATGAAGTAATCTTGGCGGCAGCAGTACAATTTACTCACGCAAGATTGATAGATAATATTATTATGTCAACTATAAAGGATGAGAAAAATGTTTAGAATGATGATGAATGGAAAATTACACCGTGCTACTGTTACGGAAGCCGATTTGAATTACGTAGGAAGTATTACAATCGACGGAGCGCTATTAGAGGCTGCCGGAATGTTGCCGAATGAGAAGGTGCAGATCGTCAATAATAATAACGGTGCCCGCTTCGAAACGTATATTATCGAAGGAGAGCCAGGCAGTGGAGTAATTTGTGTCAATGGAGCTGCAGCACGTCTTGTGCAGCCGGGTGACATTGTTATCATTCTTTCTTATGTGTACGTGTCAGATGAAGAGGCTCGTACTCATCAGCCGACTGTGTTGATCATGGATGAGCAGAATGGTGTGAAGGAAGTTATCACGGAAAAGCCAGGCGTCGCTATATTCTAAAGAGTACTGAACCCCCATTTGAGAGTTATTCAAATGGGGGTTTGTTTAATGAAAACATGGAATAGGCTGTTGGGGTGGGGATTGTAATTAGGATTTACAGGAATTTGAACTTAGACTTAACCAAGTTCAAAGATAAGAATGATTACCATACTAACTACAGTGAGTGGAACAAGTCCCACCACTTTCAAGGTAGGGTAGAAGCTCCAGCTGGGGTGACTCCTTGGGATTGCGCCTCCCGGAAAGCGTCCCCCAGCTGGAGCTTCGATCCCGAACCACTTTCCAACTAGCCCTTTCTTTTTTCTTCCCATTAACGCCGATGCAAGACGTGAGTCGTCATGGTAAGTGTGATACAATTTGCATTAGAAACCAAAGAGGAAGTTGATGATGGTATGTCTACAAGCAAATATGCAGTTGTCGATTTGGAAACAACTGGTCATTCGCCTTCAAATGGGGATCGGATCATTCAAATTGCAATTGTTTTTATTGAGAATAATAAAATAATAGATACATATATGCGTTACGTGCATCCGCAGCGCCCGATTCCGCCTTTTATTCACCAACTGACGTCCATTGGTGATGAAGAGGTGAAGGATGCTGCTCCTTTTGAAAAGATTGCGGAAGAAGTGGCGGATTTGCTTGCGGGATGTATTTTTGTCGCGCACAATACAGACTTTGACGTATCCTTTCTTCAAAAAGAACTGGTTCGTTGTGGTGTGTCAAAATGGCACGGCAAGACCATTGATACTGTAGAATTGGCGAAGATTATGTATCCTACTTTACCTGGCTATCGTTTGCAGGATATTGCCGAATCATTAAATATTTCGTTAAAGCAAGCTCACCGTGCGGACGATGATGCAGAAGCGACCGCATTGTTTTTGTTGAAGGCCATTAAGAAAATTAAAAACTTGCCTAAAGAGACGTTGAATCGTATGCATGAGCGTTCATTCGCAATGAAATCTGATGTATCGACATTATTTTATGAAGCGCTTAAGCATGTACGTGGAAAGGAAACGTCCAATGACTATGCGCTATTTCGCGGAATCCCGTATTTGAAATCAAAACCAACCACTACATCATGGCCGGAACCGATAGAATTTCCTGCAGATAATATGGCAAAAGATCGCATCATGCAGAAAATTCATCCGTCTTATCACGTTAGAGAAGGTCAAGCACAGTTAATGGATTTGACATGGCAAGCTTTTGTTGAGAAAAAGCAAATCGCTGTGGAGATTCCAACAGGCGCTGGCAAGACGATCGGTTATTTAGTGCCTGCTTTAATTCGCGCATATGAAACGAAGCAGCCTGTTGTCATTAGTACCTATACCAACCACTTGGTCGACACACTTGCAGAAGAAGTCCAGAAGCTTGAAAAAGCTTTGGAAATGACCATTCCAACGACTGTGGTTAAAGGCATGGCGAATTATATTTCATTCGGGAAATTTGAGGAACTCTTGCATTTTAATGATGAAGTGTATGACGATTCGATTACCATCATGCAGTTATTGGTTTGGTTAACAGAAACGACTACTGGTGATTTAGACGAGGTCAATGTATCAGGTGGCGGTCAGCTGTTTATCGACCGCATCCGTAAGCGTTCGATGCGGGTGAAGAAGGACGAACGAGTGGCGGACTTTTATACGCATACATTAAAGAACTGTCAGCAGTCGATGGTGCTATTAACGAATCATTCGATGTTGGTGAACGACCAGCAACGTTATGATCCGTTGTTTCATTCGATCAGTGGGTTAGTGATCGATGAAGCCCACCAAATGAATCAAGCGGCAATTCGGACGCACCAACAAGTGTTTTCCTATACGAAATGGAAATATGTAATGAGTCAGTTGAACGGCTTAAGTAGCTGCCAACTATTGTTTGATATTCAAGATATCTTAAAACGATTTCGTTTCAATCATAAAATTTCTACTGAACGGCTTCAACAGTCATTCAATGAATTCATGTTCGCATTCGATGAGTCAATGCTTGTACTGATGAATTCCAACTCGAATTATGACAATAAGCAGTCGACAAGAACGGTGAAGCCATTGTCCAAACGTCTGCGGTCGAATGAAATTTTCGACAAAGTGTTACGTAAGATGAATGAATATATTAGTGTAACCGAAAACTATGCAATGCCCATTCAAAATTTGTCGAATGAATTGACATTACATGAGCAAGCAGCACTAAATGAATGGTTTTATTGGGTCAATGAAATGAAAATCAAAGCTGGCGAGTGGATTGAATTATTTTTGGAACAGCCAAAATCAAACACGACCATTTGGATGGAGAAAGACAGTCGAAGTTTGCCTGGTAGTTTACAGATCAAGAAAAGTCCTGTAAACGGTTCAGAAGTGATCCGTGATTTTGTGGATACGTTTGAGGAAGAGGCAGGCATCGTCTGGACGTCCGGAACGTTAACCGCAGGGCAACAGGACCGCTTCGTACTAGACCAGGCAGGATTGCCCTCCAGCGTGCCGCTGTACACATTTGATGCTCCAGCAAACTTCTATGAAGGTGCTCATACTTTGATCGTGGAAGATATGCCTGATATTCAGCAAGTTTCAAATGAAGAGTACATCGAAGCGGTGGCAGACGCGTTAATTCAAACAGCGGTTGCGATTGAAGGACGCGTATTTGCATTGTTCTTGTCTCACGACATGTTGAAGAAAACGCATCAAGCGGTAATCGACAGCGAGTCATTACAAGAGGAATACATGCTCATTGCACAAGGTGTCAGCTCCGGAAGCCGTCATAAGTTGCTGAAGACGTTTAAACAGCAAAAGAAAGCCGTATTATTCGGCACGACAAGCTTCTGGGAAGGTGTCGATGTACCGAGTGAACAATTATCGGCAGTGGTAGTCGTTCGTTTACCGTTTACTTCACCTGAGGAACCTTTATTTAAAGCTCGTTCAAAGGCTTTAGTAGCGGAGCATAAAAATGCATTCATCCATCTGGGTTTACCGGAAGCTATACTGCGTTTCAGACAGGGATTTGGTAGATTGATCCGTTCATCAGATGAACAAGGATTCTTCATCATATTGGATCGACGCATAGATACGAAATCCTACGGTACATCCTTTTTACAGGCTTTACCTACGTCATCAGTAAAAAAAGTATCTTTGGAAGGTCTAGTTAACGAGATCGAAAATTGTTATAATGATTGATGTACAAAAAGAAAGCAGGTTAGAAAATGAATCGAAAAAAATCAGCGGTTCATTCGATAGGAAGTGGCACTTATGCTCAACTGGATTAAGTTTCTATTCCTATTTTTACTCGCGCTCGGATTCACGATTACGTGTATCGTTTTCTATCAAGCAGAGAAACCGTTTGCTGCATCTGAAAAAGTAGCGAAAGAAGCCGTATTGGCAAATAACGTTCTTGAAAAAGTAGATAAGATGGATCATTTTCATGGGAAGGTGTCATGGATTACCGTCTATGGTACAGATAAAAATAACCATGAAAAAATCATCTTTGTGGAAGAAAAGACGACGAAGATTCTGAAAGCTGTATCCATTAAAGATGGTATTACTAAGCTGAAAGCCACGGACATCGTAAAAAAAGAGAAGAATGTTAAAAAAGTCCTCAATGCCTCATTAGGTATGGAAAATGACACCCCGTTTTGGGAAGTCAGTTATCTGGATGACGAGGATTTCTTAAACTACGCGTATCTAAATTTTGCCGATGGAAAATGGTTAAAGCGAATTTCAAAATTATAGAGAAAAATGGAATTAGGACTAAAAGGAGAGCGGTCAATTTGAAAAAGCAATTAGCGTCCAGAGTAAATACTTTATCACCATCTACAACATTAGCGATTACAGCGAAGGCAAAAGAAATGAAGGCAGCCGGTATCGATGTGATCGGACTCGGAGCTGGCGAACCGGATTATAATACGCCTAAAAACATCTTAGAAGCAGCGTATCAATCAATGAAGGATGGGAAGACGAAATATACTCCGGCGGGTGGTCTTCCGCAACTAAAGGATGCCATAATTGACAAATTGAAAAGAGATCAAGGATTGACGTATACGCGCAAGGAAGTGTTGGTCGGTATTGGAGCGAAGCACGTGCTTTATACACTCTTCCAAGTGCTGCTTAATAAAGGCGATGAAGTGATCATTCCTTCGCCATTTTGGGTCAGTTATCCTGAACAAGTGAAACTTGCAGAAGGTACGCCTGTGTTCGTTGAAGGGACAGCTGCAGAGCAGTTCAAAGTATCAGCCAAGCAAATTAGAGATGCCATCACAGATCAAACAAAAGCCATCATCATCAACTCACCGGGTAATCCAACAGGTATGATTTATTCGAAAGAAGAACTCACAGCGATTGCGGAAGTTTGCCGTGAAAAAGATGTATGGATCATTTCAGATGAAATTTATGAGAAGCTTGTTTATGATGGGAAAGAACATGTATCGATTGCGCAGCTTTCAGACGATGCAAAAGACCGCACATTCATTATTAATGGTGTTTCGAAATCCCATTCAATGACAGGCTGGAGAATAGGATATATCGCAGGTGATGAAGAAGTAGTTGGCGAGATGACGAATCTTGCAAGCCATTCTACATCCAATCCGACGACGACTTCACAATATGCAGCAATTGAAGCATATAACGGATCTCAAGACACTGTAGAAGTCATGCGAAAAGATTTTGAATCCCGTTTAAATCAGGCGTACCCTAAACTTTCTGCTATCCCAGGTTTTGATGTATTGAAGCCACAAGGTGCATTTTATCTATTGCCTGACGTACAGGAAGCAGTTAAGAAAACGGGCTATGCAAACGTAGATGATTTTGCACAAGCATTATTGACAGAAGCTAAAGTAGCGGTCATTCCAGGTACTGGATTTGGTTCTGATACGACAATCCGCCTTTCTTACGCAACATCAATCGATCAGTTGGAAGAAGGGATTGCACGTATCGATCAATTTGTAAGAGATCATTGGAAAGCGTAAAACAGAAGCAACCGATAAGTTGCTGATGAGAGGAAGTTTCAAATATGCAACAAGATGAGCGGCTGAAAATTTGGATGGAGCAGGGAAATGTTTCTATTTCTCAGCTCTTTTTTCAACATTATAAACAACTGCTGATTTCAGATAGTGACGCCATGGTATTATTGCATTTAATCGCATTTCAAGGAGCGGGAAACTATTTTCCCACCCCAACCGATATCGCGAATCGTATGCAACTGCAAGAGAAAGAGGTAACGAATTGTCTGCAACGTATGATGCAAAAAGGATTGTTTTCTATTGAGCAAAGTACCGATGAAAATAAAGTATTGCATGAGCAATTTTCCTTTTATCCTTTATGGAAACGATTGATAGATGAAGTCGAAAAACAATCGATGGAAACCGAAGAAGAAGTAGTCAAGCAAGAAGAGGGAGAAATCTTCTCGTTGTTCGAGCAAGAATTCGGCCGCTTCTTATCCCCTATGGAATTTGAAACAATCGGTATGTGGATTGATAAAGATGGTCATTCAACTGAAATTATTCGCGCGGCATTAAGAGAAGCCGTATTAGCACAGAAAATGAGTTTGCGCTACATAGACCGAATTTTATTTGAATGGAAAAAGAAAAATGTTAAAACGATGCGTGATGTTGAAAAACAAACGAAAGCGTTTCGTCCAACAACGATAGCAACAACACCGCAAGTGAAAACAGCGGTTAAAGATGTGCCTTTCTATAATTGGCTCGAAGAACGGGAGTAGGTGAAACGATGCTGACAAAAACACAATGGCAAACATGCCTGCAAACGTTCGACGAGATGTTTCCTGAAGCCCATTGTGAACTCGTTCATAAGAACGCTTTTGAATTGCTGATTGCGACACTTTTATCTGCACAATGTACGGACGTGTTAGTCAACCGAGTGACTGCAGAGCTGTTTAAGAAATATGAGACACCAGAAGATTATCTGGCGGTACCTATTGAGGAATTACAGCAAGATATACGTTCGATCGGTTTGTTCCGTAATAAATCAAAAAATATCCAAGCGCTTAGCCTCCGATTGATTGAAGAGTTTGGTGGGGAAGTACCTCCTAATCGAGATGTCATGATGACGCTGCCAGGTGTGGGTAGGAAAACAGCCAATGTCGTCGTGTCGAATGCGTTCGGCGTGCCGGCATTAGCTGTCGATACGCATGTTGAACGCGTAGCAAAGAGACTAGGTATGAATCGCTGGAAAGATCGCCCGATTGATGTGGAAGAAAAAATCATGCGGTGGACACCGATGGAACTGTGGACTCAGACTCATCATCAAGTGATTTTCTTTGGTCGCTATCATTGCAAAGCGCAAAATCCCAACTGTCCAGAATGTCCGTTATTGGATTTATGCCGCGAAGGCCGAAAAAGGATGAAAGTGAAATGACGTATGAACAATTAAAGGAAAACGTACAACAAGTACTCGATATATGGGATCAGCAAAAACCTGAATTGGAAAATGCATACGCTGTAAAAGATTCGCGTAAATTGGAATTAATACAGCCGGCCATCATTCAGCTCGAATCGTTAATTGAGCAAAGTGAACAGGTGGAAAATCCACACACAGGCACACGGCATCATGTACTTGAGCCAAATAATTACGAAGAACGAATCGAGTTCATTAAACATCAAAAAAACAGTCATTATGCTGTCATTCAATTAACCATGCTATATGATGAAATGAAAAAGAAAGCAGCGCGGTTACGCGTTCAACAATAAATAAAAAGAGCGATTCTACACGTAGTTTGCGTGTAAAATCGCTCTTTTTTAATTGGAAGAGGAGTCAGATGACGTTTCACCGGCATCGTTAGGGTTTTGTCCTTGATTCCCTTGGTTCCCCTGATTTCCTTGTCCTTGGTTAGGCTGACCTTGATTTTGGTCCTGATTCTGGTCTTGGTTGTTCTGGTCATTAGCGGAGTTATTGCCATCTTGATTGTTCGAGCCGTCTTGTTCCGATTGATTTGGATCTTCATTATCGGAGTCATTGCCGTCACTTGAGTCAGTGTCTGATGGCTCATCTTCAATATTATTTTGATCATCTGGGTTTTCATCGGGCTCAACGATTGGCTCATCTTCAATAACCGGTTCATCAGCGCCTTTTATCAAAAGGGAAGCTGTAGCCGAGCCACTTGTATACCCGCCCATGTTGGCACTGACATAGAATGTGTAGTTCTTACCGTATTCCACACCAGAGTATGTCGTTTGTTTATCGGATGTCGTCGTGATACTTTGTGCTGCACCACCATCAACAGAGACACTTACGTTGAATGTAGGACTTCCGAGACTGCTGTATTTATCTGGTACATCATAATTCCATTGTAATTGAACCGTATTGGAATTTGCATCGAATTGTGCAGTTAATCCATCCGGACTTGGAATGGAAATTTTTTCAGGAATCGATGTTTTTTTAGGTAATGTACCTCTGACAAATAATTCATTACTGACGAGATTACTATAAGTGAATGAACTGGCAAGCATGATCGGGTCGCTACCTTTGACAATTGCCGCTTCTTCGACTGAGTCTGGTTGTACGAATGTCCCTGGATCTTTTGCAATGCTACTCATCACAGTTCTGAATAGATTTTGTGGTACGTAGCGTCCTTGGTCATAGGTCTTAATCGGTGAGTAATTTCCGTAACCTCCCCAAGTAGAAATAGTGTACTCCGTTGTATAGCCTGTGAACCACGTATCGGGTACATAATGACTTTTCATATTATCTTTCTTCATTCTATCAGCAGAATAATTTGTTGTACCTGTCTTTCCTGCAATGTCCATATTGCTAATATTTGCTCGAGTTCCTGTTGCTTCATACTCGGTAAGTACATCACGTAATACATCTGTAATCATGTAAGCTGTGGAATCTTTCATTGCCGTTACAGGGTCCGGACGTAAATTCTTTTCCGTCTTGCCATCACGCAATATAAGCTTTTTAACAGCATGGGGTTTGGTGTAAATACCGCCATTACCGAAAGCAGCATAAGCACCTGCCATTTGCACTGTGGAGAATTCATCCCCGCCACCAAGCGCATTGGAAGAATCTATATTTTTGTACGTAAACCCAAGCTTCTTAGCAAAGGCTTCGGCTTTCTTCGGTCCTACTTTTTCAAAGGTCTTGACTGCCGGTATGTTTCTGGACCAATACAGTGCCTGTCGCATAGTCAATGTACCGAGGAATTTTCCATCTGCGTTACCGATCGCTGTACCTGAACCTTTATAACTGTAAGGTTCATCCACTACCTTTTGGCCTGTAGACCAATCTAGTTCTTCAATAGCCGGGCCATACGATAAAATGGGCTTAACACTAGAACCCGGTGCACGTTTGACTTCAGCAAAATTCAAGTTTCGCCCCGAGTAATTCCGTCCGCCGCCAATGGCAACGATCGCACTTGTTTTTGTATCCAACACCGTCATACCGGCTTCCATTTCATCCGATTCATAATAGCTTGGATCATTGATTGCGGCTTCTACTGTTTCCTGTACTTTCGGATCTAAAGCAGTTTGTACGGTAACTCCTTCAGATAAGAGATCGGTGAAACCAGCTGCTTCGATTTCATCCAGCACCGCATCTACATAAGCTGGGTATTTACCGAACACTTCACGATCTTCTTCAGCCAATAGAGTAGAAGTGACTGGAACTTTTTTCGCTTCATTCATTTCAGCAGTAGTGATTTTGCCATGACGTTCCATAAGTGTTAGTACAATATTACGACGCTTTTCTGCACGTTCTGGATGTTTAAACGGATTATAGCCGTTTGGAGACTGTGGCATACCCGCTAGCATGGCCATTTCAGGTAAGTCCAGTTCGCCTACTTTTTTACCGTAGAAGAAATTTGCGCCTGTGCCGATACCGTAGCGAGTACCTGACATGAGAACTTTATTAAAGTACATCTCGAAAATTTCTTCTTTTGTATATTCTTTTTCCAACTTGTGCGCAAGCCAAGCTTCCTGTGCTTTACGCTTCAACGTTTTTTCATTCTTCAAGAATGAGTTTTTGATGACTTGCTGTGTTAATGTCGAAGCACCTTGTGATCCAAAACCGCTGCGGAAGTTAGCAATTACCGCTCCTCCAAGACGATAAAAATCGATCCCACCATGCTTGAAGAAACGAACGTCTTCCGTAGCAAGAATCGCATCTTTCATTTGCTCGGGGATTTCCTCATATGGCACGAATTCCCGTTTCTCTGCACCGAACTTCATGAATATATCGCCGTCTTTTGTTAGGAAGTTAGAGGTGAGGGGATCTTTCAACAACTCTTCATCTAAGTCGGGTGCTGTACTTGCATAATAAGCAAATAAAGAAGCCCCACCAACTAGCACTAAAAGGAAAAGCGCCGCAATTCCTAGAAGTATTTTCTTCCATAATTCAGTAGGGAGCTTTTTTTGCGGACGCTTTGGTTGCTCCGTCACTTGTTTCTTCCTTCTTGCCGTTCTCGAGTTTATGTTATCACTCATAATATTTCCTGCCTTTCGCTTTCATTAATCTGTCTTGCGCTTGAGCCAATCCGCCACGGCTTGTATATAATCTAGTCGTGGATGAAAACCGGTATTGATTTCGATAGATCGTTCTTCTATTTCAGAAAGCGTAATGGACTTTCTTCCGCCTTCTTCCATGCGCTGCCACAAAGGATAAAATTCCTCGAATGGCAGTAAGAAATATCGATCTAACAATGTAAAGTTCACAATAAAAAAAGCAAGTCCGGATTGGTCGATTACTTGCTTCATGTGCTGCACTTGATGCATATGAATATTTTGCAGTGGCAATGAAGTTTTATTTTTCGTTTCCTTCGCTTCAAAGTCCACATAATATCCATTCCACACACCATTATAGTCCGTTGTCGAAGGCGTACGGAAATACGCTTCAGTGATCACTGCAGCACTTCTTGCAGGATAGCGAACATTGACGATTTGTATGGGGACCGGCTTTTTATGGATGACGGCAAGACCATGTGCCAAATAGTATTCATTTGTGTCGTTGAGTTCGTCTTCTAATGATTTACCCCGATTACTGAAGGAGTAGTCATATGTTTTCTTTTTCGTAGAAGACACGGAAGGATTGAACTTTTTTCCGTTTGGATAACGTATCGCCAATGTGACCACCTCGTACTCTACATCATATCATACCGACTATTAGACGAGTTACCAAAAAGAAAGTTTCCAACGAGTTAAAAGTAGTCAAATTCGTGACGGCTTGGAATGTTTGTTCGTAGAAAGTGGAGCTGTAGTTGAATATCTGATAAAATAAAGGATAAGATGTTTTATCACAATGAATACTAAAGGAGTTTTATATAAATGAGCAAGATAGAAGACACAAAGTTATTGCTGACAATTTGTGATGAATGTGAAAAGCGGTTTTATCATATGCGAGAGACGGATCATGAACCAGATTTCTTTGAAGAAGTGAAGCCGTATGCCGATGTTAGTCACCAGGCGATCGCGCAGTGGGCCGAAGAGATGAAGGTGTGGATACAGAAGGAAAAGCCACGGTATGTGCATGAAGTGCAAGTGGATTCGTTAAAAGATTCCATGACTCAATTCGTCGTACAGTCTTTCTACAAAGCGACTGGAAAAAAGCGTTTTATTCTATCTATCCGTGCAGCACGCTATACTTTGCAAACGGTTTTGGACGCGATGAACGCAGACCGAGGAGAGGGCCATGTGAATGAATAAACATAGTATACCCGATACCATTCAAGAACTATTCGCTGACTCACGCTTTGGGCCGAATATCGCCTATATCGAGACGCTTAAAGAGCAAGAGGCCGTCATGGCGGATTTTCCTCCCGTCTTGCATGCGTCGATTCGTAAAGCGCTGGCAACGAAGGGAATCTCGCAGTTATACAGTCACCAGCGACAAGCATTTGACAAAGTGCGTGAAGGTCACTCGATTACGGCCATAACTCCGACTGCTTCAGGGAAATCATTATGCTATCACCTGCCAGTATTGCAGTCGATTTTGGATGAACCATCATCGCGTGCACTGTATTTATTTCCAACGAAAGCATTGGCTCAAGATCAGCTAGCGGATTTGCATGATTTAATTGAAGCGAGTGGCGAAACGATTTTAAGTCACACTTACGACGGAGATACCGCACCTGGCTTGCGGACCAAAGTTAGAAAATCCGGACATATTATTTTAACCAACCCAGATATGCTCCACTCTGCGATATTGCCTCACCATACTAAATGGATTTCATTGTTCGAGAATTTGAAATATATCGTGGTCGATGAACTCCATACGTATAAAGGTGTTTTCGGCAGTCACGTGGCGCATGTTTTAAGAAGGTTACAGCGTATTTGTCGATTTTACGGTAGTGACCCAATTTTTATTTGTACGTCCGCAACGATTTCAAATGCTAAGGAATTGGCAGATAATCTGACGAATAAAGATATGGTGTTGATTGACCAAAACGGAGCACCACGCGGCAAGAAACATTTTGTTTTTTATAACCCACCAATTGTCCACGATGTGTTTGGCATACGGAGAAGTGCAGTGCTTGAGGTTCGTGATTTAGGCGCATTTTTATATCAGAAGCATATTCAAACGATCATTTTTGCGCGAAGTCGAGTGCGCGTAGAAATGCTCGTAACGTATATGAAAGAACTAACAAAGAAAAAATTATTCGATAAGACTGTAATGGGCTATCGTGGAGGCTATTTACCATCAGAACGTAGAACCATCGAGAGTGGACTGAAAAATGGTGATATTCGCACTGTCGTCAGTACAAATGCACTGGAACTTGGTATTGATATAGGCCAATTACAAGCATGTATCATGACAGGTTACCCGGGAAATATTGCGAGTGCACTGCAACAAGCAGGTCGGGCGGGTAGACGCCAGGAAGACGCGCTGATCATTTATGTAGCGCAATCGATGCCGCTTGATCAATATATTATTCAACATCCGCAATATTTGCTCGGCAGGCAGCCGGAAGAAATCCATATTCATCCGGACAATATGCTGATATTGATGGATCATCTAAAATGCGCTTCATTCGAACTACCATTTAGCTCTACTGAGACATATGGTGAATTTGAAGTACAGGAATTACTGGCATTTTTGCAAAGTGAAGGTGTGTTGTTACAAACATCAGATAAATGGCATTGGATGACGGATCGTTTTCCCGCTGGAGAAATCAGTTTACGTTCCGCATCACAAGAAAACGTCATTATCATTGACCAGTCATTTCCGAAAGAAACTCGCGTCATTGGGGAGATGGACCGCTTCAGTGCGATGACATTGTTGCATGAAGAGGCGATCTATTTACATCAAGGAACGCAGTATCAAGTAGAGGAACTGGATTGGGAAGAAAAGAAAGCGTACGTTACCGTCGTCGATGTAGATTATTTCACCGATGCAAATCTCGCGGTTGAACTGAAAGTCATCAGTGAAGACAAGCGAATGGAAGATGGGGAGCGTACGCTAGCTTATGGAGACTTAGCGGTACTCGCCATTCCGACAATTTTCAAGAAAATTAAATTTGATACGCATGACAATATTGGTTCAGGTCCGATCTCGTTGCCTGCTGAAGAAATGCATACGTCAGGCACGTGGTTAACGTTCGATGTACCTGAAGATTGGGAGAAATCCGACTTGACTGACGCGATGACAGCTGCAGCGTATGCAATTCAATCACTGGTACCGCTATTCATCAAATGTGATCGAAGTGATATCCATGTCGTACCGCAAGTGAAAGCGATTCACATGGATCGGCCGACATTCTTTATTTATGATAGCTATCCAGGTGGGATTGGTTTGAGTGAAAACATTTACAGCCGCTGGAAAGATTTATTAATGCTTGCAGCGGACCATGTAGCGGAATGTCGTTGTGAATACGGCTGTCCCGTTTGTATTGGAGCGCAGGAAGCAGGCCAGACGAATAATAAACATCGTGCACATAGCTTACTAGCAGAGTTGGCAAAGTGAAAACGAGTCGAAGCGAATCACTTCGACTCGTTTTTTTTATGGGTAAAAATAAAATAGCAAGTACGTTCATTGAAAACTTCCAAAAAAATACTGACACTCTATTAAAATGGGTGTATATTCTGGTAGTATGAATATGTACAACTATCAGACTATTACAGTGGGGGGTAAAAAGATGAATAAAAGAATAGTGCATAGGTTTGGAGCGACATTTGCTGTCGCTAGCGCGATTGTATTGGCGGGGGCCTCTGTCAGTGCGACAGAGCAGTGGTATACCGATGTTTCAAAGGACAATACCCATTATGAAGCCATTAAAGCTTTGACGGACCAACATATCATTCGTGGCTATTCTGAAAATCAGTTCAAGCCTGGGCATTCAATTGAGCGTCGTCACGCAGCGTTAATTTTGGCAAAGTTAGGGGACTTTGAAGAACCAACTAATGTGGCGGATGTATTAAAAAAGTTTAAGGATATTTCAGCAGACAGTTTCTATGCGAAAGAAATGGCAACTCTAGCGAATGCCAATGTATTTAAAGGGGACTCAAATGGGAATTTCAAACCAACAGCCGCCCTGACACGTCAGCAAATGGCAAACGTACTAGTGAATGCATTGGATCTTGAGAAATACGATACAGGCAAGAAAGTGGAAATTAACTTATCGAATGTAGGAGAGTCACACAGAAGAGGTGTGCAAATCCTTGCGAATCTTGGTTTAACGGATCAACTGAGTGATTTTAGACCGAATGAGCCTGTCACACGAGGCGCATTCTCCTCATTCATCCATCGTGCCAATCAGCTACAGCAAGGTGATTTCACATTATCGTTAATGCATATGAATGACACGCATGCGCGCGTTGCGGAAATGCCGAAAGCTGTTACTGCTATTAAAGAAGTTCGAAATGAAAAACCGGACGCTTTGCTTCTCCACGGAGGAGATGTTTTCTCGGGAACATTATATTTCTCAGAGTTTGAAGGACAAGCTGATCTAGAACTGATGAACTTAATGGGTCTGGATGCAATGGTATTTGGTAATCATGAATTTGATTTAGGAGACAGTATAAATGGTCACCAATCACTGGCGAATTTTGTGAAAGGTGCTAATTTCCCTGTAATCGGCGCGAACATTGATTTCTCTAAAGACCCAGCTCTGAAAAACCTAGTAAGCGAAACAGAATTTACGAGCACGCCGGCATTGGGAGAAATTCATAAAGGCTTGATCAAAGAAGTGAATGGAGAAAAGGTTGGAATCTTCGGATTGACGACTGAAAGCACGGCGTTTGTCGCTAGTCCAGGAGCAGTAGAGTTTTTGGATTATAAAGAGTCAGCTGAAAAAGCCGTAGCCTACTTTGAGAGCCAAGAAGTCAATAAAATTATTTCGATAAATCATCTTGGATTCGATAGTGATCCATCTGTAGGAAATGATTTGCTTCTAGCTCAAGCCGTTGAAGGCATCGATATTATCGTCGGCGGGCATTCACATACGAAACTGTCAGAACCGGTCATTGTCGACAAAAATGCAAGTGGAGAAAGCAAAGATCCTACAGTCATAGTTCAAGCTGATCAATACTTGACTCATCTCGGAACGTTAGACGTAGAATTTGATAAGCAAGGTGTCATAACAGGACATGCTGGCGAATTAATCAGCTTAAAAGACAAAGTGAATGACGCAGAAGCAGCGGAAGCACTTCTGAAATATTCTGGAAAAATCGATGAAACGTTTGGTAAAGAAATTGGCGCAACGTTAGAAGTGGATCTACCGAACCCAAGAAGTCGTGGAGAAGAGAATCCCACAGAAAGTGTCCGTGCGGATGAAACAGCACTAGGTAACTTAATAACGGATGGAATGCTGGAAAAAGCAAAAGAATACGATCCGAACACCGTAATTGCTCTGCAAAACGGTGGGGGAATCCGTAACCATTTGGATAAAGGACAAGTCACGGTCGGAGCAGTAATTGAAGTACTGCCATTCGGAAATACATTATCTCTTGTTACGCTCACGGGTGAAGAAATTAAAAATACGCTTGAGCATAGTGTGCGAAACTCACCTAATGAAGAAGGCGGTTTCTTGCATATGTCAGGAATGAAAATAACATTCGATAGCAGTAAAGAAGTAGGCCAACGCATTCAGACTATGCAAGTAAAAGTGAATAACGAGTTCGTAGACGTAGAAATGGATAAAGAATACGTGATTACGACAAACGCCTTTACTGCAAGAGGCGGAGATGGTTTTGAAGTGCTTGGAGAAGCCTATGAAAACGGCCGAGTAACTGATCTTGGTTTGGACGATTGGGTGAACTTGCGTGATCACATGATCAAACTTGGAACAGTTAAGCCTGAAATTGAAGGTCGAATTATCGATTTGAATACGTAATGTATTGTCATTAAAAAGAGGTAGAAGTTAAACGTATAGGTTCGGGACATGGGGAGAAAACATAAAAAGCATAGCCAATGGGGACGCCAATTCGCACATGAATGGGCGTCCTTTTTTTGTCGTAGCATTAACACTTTGATGCACATATTGATAAATCGGTACCGCGATTAACATAAAAATTAACAAGGGTATATAAGTTTATATGTCTTTGTTAATTGTGCTGCTGATCAGCTTGTTAATTGACGGTTGGAATGATGTTCTTTTAATAGTTCTGAAATAATTGAAAACGTTGAAGGGAATAAAGTAATTTATGATAAAGTAGATTATAAGAGGACGGTTTATTCAACAAACTGAACCAAAAGGCGAAAAGGGTGGATGTTTTGTTACATGTTTTCTTGGGAGTACTAATTTTTATATCACTTATCTTTCTTCTTCTCGGGTTCAAGAGAAAATCCAGATTAACTATATTTTTTGGCGTTATTGCTTTTATTGCGCCCTTACTTTATTTTGGTTTCAGAAATTGGCTGATTTTGTTGCCATTAGTTCCGGTAGTATCATTTGTAGTTTCAGATTTACTAATTAAATAAAGGAATTCTGCATAAAAGTAATGAGTTTTGCTTTAGGTATTCGATTAAATAACGAGCGCGTTTCCTGCATTAGAGTTGCACTCTGGATTGGTTGAATGAGCTCGGTTGTATATTTACATATAAGGGAGATGTTATGAATGAATAAAAATGTATGTCCGAAATGTAACGGTACTGAATTTAGTGAAGGTACGGATTTTATGGCAGTTAAGCCACTAGATAAAAAGTTATCAATGGGATCGAATAAAATATTGACCTTCTGCCTAAATTGTGGAGAGGTTATATCTACAAGGATTGAAGACCCAAGTAAATTTCGGAAGTGAATTGTAACTCTTTTCACTCCTCCCATCAAAAGGGTGAAATTCTTGAACAGGGATTTGCGCCTGTTAAGCAATCGGGCTCATTTTGTTGCAACGGCTTTAGGGGAGGAAAGGTGAATATGAACCATACACTATCTTATTTTGCTTCACGCCTCATAGTAGGTTGGGTGAAGAATTTACATAGATGTCCAGAAAACTCATTAATTCTGATGAAAAGATGCTAGGTATTAAGAACCTTTCCTTGAAACGAATAACAAAGTTAACACTCAAAACTCTTTATTCTTACATCTGTTATACTTCACATATAACAGGTGTAGGAGTGTTTTATATGAAGAAATCGGGAATTTATTTTTGTTTATTGACGAGTATCTTGCTAGTTATTGTAGGCTGTAGCAAGAAAAAAGAAGAAGAGCCAGAAAATAATGCAGAAGAGGTGAGTTCATTGGCGACAATTGAAGGTAAATGGAATGGTTCTATTTTGGTTCCAAATCAACCACTGCCTATTATTCTGTCATTCAATAAGATAAGTGGCACGATAAGCATTCCCTCACAAGGATTACGTGATTACACACTAACAAACGTGACGTTACATGATACCGACGTATTTTTCGAGATGAATCTTCAAGGACAACGTATTACCTTCGATGGAGAAGTAGCCCAAGACAACATCACTGGAACATTTACGCAACAAGGTCAATCCTTCCCTTTTGAATTAACCAAAGGGAGTCCAGAGGAAGTCGTTGAAACAGGGGATGTTGTACAAGTTGCAGTAGAAAATGGATCAATGGATGGCCTGTTGGAACTACCAAATGGTGAAGGCCCTTTCCCACTCATGGTCATTATTGCAGGATCTGGTTCTACAGATCATGATGGCAATTCCCTAGGGTTACCAGGGAAAAATAATAGTTTGAAAATGCTCGCAGAAAATTTAGCAGCGGAAGGCGTGGCGAGTATTCGCTATGACAAGCGTGGAGTCGGTATGAATATGGGATTATCCGGCAAAGAAGATGATTTGCGGTTCGATCATTATATTGACGATGCTGCAGCATGGGTTCAATTCGCTAAAACGGATTCACGTTTTTCAATGGTCGGCATCATCGGTCATAGCGAAGGATCATTAATCGGCATGGTGGCTACTGAACAAGCGGATGCGGATGCGTTTATTTCCATTGCAGGAGCAGGTCGATCGATTGATCAAGTCCTTTTAGAACAACTAAAGGAACAGCTACCAGTTAATCTATTTGAAGAATCCAAAGCGATTTTAGAAGCGTTAAAAGCAGGTGAACAAGTAGAAACCGTCAGCGCAGAGTTACATAGCCTTTTCCGGCCATCCGTTCAACCTTATATGATTTCATGGTTGGATTTTGATCCGACTGAACGGTTGAAAAAGGTACAGGTCCCAGTCCTTTTAGTGAATGGTAATCGCGACATCCAAGTACCCGTGAAGGATGCGGAAATGTTACATGGTGCGAAAAAAGACGCTAAGCTACTTATTGTGGACAAAATGAATCATATCTTGAAAGAATCACCCGAAGATCGCGAAGGGAATATTGCGACCTACAGTAATCCAGATTTACCATTAGCACAATGGTTGATGGAGGGAATCGTTGGGTTTATAAAGGGGTTGTAATTCAAGGTGAAAAATCTCTACGATTTACTTTTGTAAGTAGTTTATAGGTAATCGTTGACGGGGTCATTAGGTGTATAAGGACACTTATTAAAAGTCAACGAACGCCTTCTTTTATTATTGGCAAGTCCGTACTGTATCGCATCCCTGTCACTCATTTTATTCGTATAAGTGGAATCGTTTGAATGGCAGGGAGATGATAATTAAGTCGGTTTTTTAGTGTATCTCCATATGAATAAACTTCCAGTCAAGATAATTGTCAAGATTCCGAAGTAATAAATGTTGTTGTTCCTAGGTTCATCGTTTGCTTCGATTTTTATTGGAATGTCACCTTTACCAATTAAGGCAAGATCATCAGATATATTTGCTACACTAGCAGTACGATCACATAATGTCGTAGTTAACATCGCGTCACTTGTTTCCTCATATCGATGCGCATAAACGAGATATTCTTCTCCTATGCTAAAGTTGACACCACATGCTGCTGAATCACTTGCTGTGTATATCGATACAGCCTTCGTATCTAAACCTTTCCATTCTCGTTGTACATTAAACTTTACAACGTATCCACTTTCTTTTGTATGCTCGTTAATGCTAACGACTTCTCCACTAAAAACTGCATCTGCATTGTTTAATGCTACGTCTGCAGTTGGAGGCATTTCACACGAACAAGCTGAAATAGGAACAGGGTTCATGTTCAAGGCAACTAGTAATAAGAAAATTAGTGACAGTGAAATCTTTTTCTTATTCAAATGCATTCCTCTTCTCTACCTGTTTTCGATTAGACCGTTTATGTGGAATAAAAGTTACATACGTCAAGTTTTTGGTTACTGTACAAATGTTTTTTCGATTCGTTTATCTGGGATGAACCAAATAATCGCAACGACTAAATACAAAATATACGAAACAGTCGGTATCCAAAATGCAAATACTACCCCAGTGACATAAAGTAGCATGGACACTTTACCTTTCCAATCAAAACCTATTTCTTTCGCTAAATCTGATTCTATCCCTTCGCATTGAACGACTTGTTTTTGTAAGAATAAGTACGACACCGCACACAGGAAAAGAATCACACCATAAAATAATGTTGGTACCGCTTCTAACAGATTCATTCCTACCCAAGCGGTCGAAAACGGAATGAGCGACATCCAAAATAACCAATGCAAATTACTCCACAGTACACGTCCGTTCAAACGTATTAATTTATGAACTAAATGATGGTGGTTGTTTCAACAAATTCCTACATAAACGAAACTTAACATATAACTGACGATGGTCGGTATGAGTATGAGGAATGCTTCTTTATCAATGGAGGTTGGTGGCTTCAGCTCTAAAACCATGATCGTAATGATGATCGCTAGTACACCATCACTAAATGCTTCCATACGACTTGTTCTCATGTAGTGACACTCTTTTTTTTCCATCTTCTTTCTATTCACAAATTTGCTCCCTTTCAAACAATCATCACGTTATTTTTTTGTATCGCACCTCTGTCACTCATTTTCTTCTCGTTTTTTCAATCGTCAATACGAGTATGATTCATATGTTATTTTAGTTTTTTACTAGAATGCGTTTTCGTGTTTTCACCCGATCAACCGAACCCATTACATTTACACGTTCCCGCTCTTTTTTAGTAAAAATATTTTTTAATAGTGTATCCTTTCTACATTATGCCTCTATATAGCATGTGAGGAGATGAAAATAGATCTTCTACATTCGATGCCATTAGGAGGAAATATTATGTATTTATTACTCGATGAACCATCTTTTACAGTGCAAACGACTATAGTTATGGAGATTGGATTTAACGAAGCTTTTTTACTGCAGCATCTGCATTATCGTTCACTCATATCAACAAACAAACGCGATGGATATACATGGGTGTACAAAACGTATGAAGATTGGAAAGAGGAAATCCCATTTTGGTCACTCAATAAAATTCGACGTACTATTTACAGTTTAGAATCCCAAGGGTATCTAATCTCTAATTCTTCGTATAATAAAATGAAAATTGATAGAACGAAATGGTATCGCGTCGATTATACGAAACCGATCTTCCTAACACAAAATGGTACGCTGGACGTTTCAAATTGAAACGATTGCGGCACAAATAGAAACAACGGATGTACTCGAAATGGTCAAATGGAGTGATCCATACTAGGCAAGCCAATAACCAATGTACTTTAATTAAATGAAGAATAAAGATATTGTCGAGATGAATCTCGACGTTGCATTTTTTATGTACCACTTAATCGAACAAATAACATGTTACTGCGTAGAAATTAGAGTACATGAAATAAGAGAGACGAATAGGAGGATATATATATGCCAGTTCAGATTAAACGAGTTTATGAAGAAGCAAAGAAAGCAGAGGGAATGCGAGTTCTTGTTGATCGTGTATGGCCACATGGAATGAGTAAGGAAGATGCACAAGTGGATGAATGGTTAAAAGAAATCGGACCAAGCAAAGAACTTCGTCAATGGTTTGATCATGATCCCGATAAATTTGATCAATTCAAGGATCAGTACAAAGAAGAGTTAGAGAACAATGAAGAACAGCAAGATGAGTTAGAGAAGTTGAAAGACTGGACGATAGAACATAAGAAAAATTTAACGCTCGTGTTTGGAGCAAAGGATGAAAAAAATAATCAAGCTGTAGTCTTAAAAGAAATCTTGGATCGTCAGCAAGTGTGATGAGTGAATACAAAAATCGCTGTTCAAAGCAACAAGTACTTGAACAGCGATTATAATTCTATTGATCTACTTATCATTTATTTCGAATGGTTAGCAAATACTGTGCATTCGTTACAATCAGTATGAGACCTACAATGAAAATAGAGAATAACTGGGAGTCACCTGTGCCTACGGAGTACAGAATAAATAACATCAATGCGATAATCAATGACAGATTCATCGTGTTAAACGTTTTATAATAGCCTTGAAGCATAACGAATCTCTCGCCTTCATCTGAAGCGTCTAGCAGCTTCTTGGCAAAGTTTTTTTCGGAAGCTGATGGTAGCTCACGGTCAGGATAAACGGCTTTCATCAAACCGGGTACCAACATGGAAGACACAATAGATAGAAGGAGAATCCCGCCGGAAGTCAGTAATAACCATGCCGGCTGATCGGTGATGATCGCGACACCTATTGCTACAATACTTACAATCAGTGCGATCGTATTACATAAGTTCAGGTCACTGAATTTTTTATATTGCCACATATCCCGTTCGTCTTCGTCAACACCCGTCAGTGTAAGACCAGCTTTCTTTTTCATTTGCGCAGAACTGACCGCAATGAAGACAAAGAGCAGTAAAGTGATGGCGATTAACACTATATTTAATTCAAATCCAATGGGCAAAAAGCCTGCTTTAAAATCAATAGATAACGCAGCATACATACCAAAGAATCCGACTACAGCACCGACTAGTGTCCAAATAATCATTCTCATTATAGTTCCTCCTCATCAAAAATAAAAATACTTTCAATTGTTTCATCAAAAATATGTGCAATCCGTTTCGCTATCAGCAAGGAAGGCACAAATTCTTCCCTTTCAATTAAGCTAATCGTTTGCCTGGATACTTTTGCCCGCTTGGCCAGTTCCGTTTGATTGAGCCCGTCACGCGCTCGTAATTCTTTTAATCTTGTCCGCATCAGCTTCACCTCTTCATTGTATTGTAACGTGTTTTAGCCATTATGACAAATATAATTGTCATTTTGACTATTTTACAAGTCTTTTCATGCTGTTTACAACGTATTCATTGCGGTTTTTAATCAGCTATACAGGGTATAGTAAATAGAGGTTTCATTTTGATACAAGGAATGAGGGAAGAGGCCCATGTTCAAACGTGTACTATTGAAGATGCGTGAAAGCATTTGGTTTATTCCAAGCGTGTATACGATTCTTGCATCTATTTTTGCGCTTGCTACAGTATTAGTCGACACAAAATATAATAACGATCTGAAAGAATATATACCTAGCTACTTTAGAACGACAGTGGATTTAGCACAAACGATTTTAGGTACGTTATCAGGCGCATTGCTCACCATGACAACCGTTACGTTCTCAACGATCATGGTCGTGTTGACGATGTACTCTTCACAATTTTCACCACGAGCACTTCAGAATTTCTTGAACAAACCATCTACTCAGCGTGTGTTAGGAATCTTTATGGGGGGCTTTGTTTATACCATATTATCGTTACTCTTCATGCGTAAAGCATCCATCAATCATGAAGTGATTTCTGCTTCTGTTGGCGTCGCGCTTGCAGTGATCTGTTTAGCATTCTTCGCATTTTTCATACATAACGTCGGAACTTCGGTTCAAGTAAGTCGACTTATTCGTGAATTAACCGATGATGTACTCACTTCGTTAAACAGTGAAAATAATGGAATGAAAGAAAATCGCGTCGTCTGGAACGATGAAAAACCTTTCTTTGCGCAAAATTTTCCGTTTGTTACGGAAGTAAAGAGTGAAAACTTTGGCTACATACAATATATCGAGTATGAGAAATTGACGAAATGGGCGATTGATCATCAATCGATCGTAGATGTGGTAAAGCCAATTGGCGCATTTTGTGGAACGCATACGAGTATGGCTATCGTGTATTCTCAGAAAGAACTTTCTACTGACAATCTTTCAACGCATTTCGTATTAGGTGAAGAACGCTCGATTTTACAAGATGTAGAGTATGGTATCGAAAAAATTGTGGAAATCGCATTGCGTGCGCTGTCTCCGGGAATCAATGACCCTCATACTGCTATCCGTTGTATTCATTCGTTAGGGGAAGTGTTGCAGCGTGCTACTCTGTTACCAGGAGGAATCGCGGTGACATATACGAAGGAAAACAAACCGTGTGTAGTGACAGTGTATCCAAGTTCGGAAGACTATTTCTATGCAGCGTTCAGCCAAATTAGTTATTACGGTAAAGAAGATGCAAGTATTCTCAATGCTATATTGGACGCCCTTCAGTATATTGCCCGAAATTCGGAAGATGAAAAGACGAAAAATCTTGTTCAGCTAATGACCAATTATGCGTGGAACCATTTCACTCATTCAGTACTCGAACCCTTAGATCACTCCAGGTTGCTAGAGAAACGTCAAGTACTCCACGAACTAACAAAGTAAATAAAGCAGTGAATGTCTGTTAGGCATTCACTGCTTTTTACGGAGCATTATCCATATGCTTTCTGATGTGCTTTTTTTCGCTTAATATAATCTTCATCTTCACGAATTGCATCCCATCGTTCTTTGAAAATTTTTGCAGACTCTGCCTTAATAGGATCCATATCGCGTTCCTTTATTGTCCCGTCTTCATTATATTTCCGTCCACTTTTATGATTCGCATAACGACGAGCGCGCGTATAGCCCATTTGAATGAATTTACGTGCCATGTCCATGCCAACAAAGTCATCTTGCTTTCGATATTCTTCAAATAGCTCACAAATTTGATCGGCAGACTCTTTCGCAATTTCAGGTGTTTTAAAACGCCAATGAGGCAAAATTTCACTTTTGTAAGGCTCAACTAATAACACGCCTTGTTCACCTTTTCCTACTTTATATAATTCGGGGTTTTTGCGTAAGTCTAACGTACTGTAATCCAAATCATAATCGAAAGGCATTTACTCACATCCTTTTTCTTCTATAGTACCCTGGATAGAATGGTGAAAAACGCGAGAATCATTTATATAAAATACTTTACAACAGAACGTACATTCCTTATACTGAAACAAAGGGAGGGAACGAGTGTGCGGTGTTCATTAGAAAAGGCATTACGATACGGTGATATTCTTGAAGTGATGTATGAAGCGAAAGAAGGTTCCATTAGCAAACGAAAAATCCGTGTACTGAATATACATGGCAAAACATTTACAGCGTACTGTTTTTTGCGTAATTCTAAACGAACTTTCCTAATTGATCATGTACTAGCAGTTGTTCCTGTAATAGTAAAAGAAGCGGTTATAGTTTAATCGAATTCATATAGAAAGAACTCAAGCGATTTGTCCTGTTTCGTAGGATACATCGCTTTTTAAGTTATTTGAGGTATGAAGTAATGAAACGTAAGAAAATCAAATTTCATATAAAACGAGATTTATCATGTATAATTTAGAGCATTACGATCATTTCTGAGGTGATATTATGATAGACCAGGATGTACCGAACGTGAATGTTCATTGGTTCTATAGACAAGGGGTTCAACATATAGTGGATAGCCAACAAATAGGGGAACAGATAGATGAGTTGAATCGTCATGTCATATGAGCAGAAACTGATGGCGATGAAGTCGCTGTTGAAAAAGACGACAGTTGTGAAAGAAGTGGAAGAGACTTTCAATATTCCGCCAGCACCAAGCTATGAAAAACGCTGGTTGACAACAGGCATGGAGAAAATTGAAAATGAATTTGGTGTTGTCTATAAGCGTGTGATTCATTATCCGCTTGATACAATGCACGGTGATTTTCGTTTGGGAGATGTGAAGCAAAAGCTAATGAAATGGTCCGAAGCTGATTATATGCATCCATTAGCCCCAAATGCTGGTAAGCTTCTATTTTTCGATACGGAGACAACAGGTTTGAAAGGCGCTGGAGCTGTTATTTTTCTCATTGGACTGTTGGAATTAAAGTCCGATGAATTCGTCATGACTCAGTACGTGTTGCCGAATCCAGATCATGAAGCTGCATTTCTTTATGCGTCAGGATTATGGAAAGAAGGACTTACACTCGTCACATATAACGGGAAAAGCTTTGATTTCCCTCAACTCCAAACACGTTGGTCTTTGCATCGGAAACTGTTGCCTCCACTGCCTGTCCCGCATCAAATCGATTTGTTACATGGATCGCGCCGAATTTGGAAAGGGCAGATGGAATCATTCAAGTTGACTGAAGTAGAGCGAACGCAGCTAGGCTTTCACCGGAAAGACGATATACCTGGCCATATGGCACCTATTATTTATCAAGATGCGGTGAAAAATGGCCGTGCAGAAATTTTAATGAAAGTCATGTGGCATAATGAATGGGATATCCTATCGCTTGTGACTCTGTTTAGTCTATCCACTGATATTGTCATGGAAGAAGCTAGTCAGCAAAATGCTCAAATCGCAACGAATATCGCCAAATGGTTCCAAGATCTTGGTTTGAAAGATCATAGTTATACGGAACTTCAACGAATTGCGGAAGAGTACGGGACGAGTTATCCTATGACGCATTTTCATTTAGGTTTTTTACTAAAGCGCCATAAAGAAATCGATCGAGCCATTCAATCATTTGAAATCGTCGCAACGTACGGTACTGGCAGGGAACAGGTACTAGCTTACGAGGAACTAGCAAAATTATATGAACACCAAGTAAAGGATTACTCGCTAGCATATGAGCACATACTAAGTGCGAATCAACTAGTGCAGCAATCCGATGAATTTACATTACGTTTCAGTAATCGGATGAAGAAGTCTTTAGCAAAGCGAGAATTGCGAGTGAATAGAAAACTATTTCCTGGGCAAGCGCAAGAAGCGCCACAAGAAGAACAATAGTCTTTTTCAGTAAGACAAGGAATGACAACATATGCTATAATGGCCTTATGGAATCACAGACGGAAGGACGTTTTGTCATGGAATTAAAGCTGGATACGAAAACGATTTTAGAAAAAGAATTTAAGCAAGCTATTCGCGGGTATAAACAAGAAGAAGTGGACTGGTTTTTGGATGATGTCATTCAAGACTATGAAACATTTAAAAAAGAAATTGCTCGTTTACAAGAAGAGAACACGAGATTGAAATCGGAAGTGAATTCTTCCCAAAGACGCTCTCAAACACCAGCTCCTCAGACGACGAATATTGATATCATTCAGCGCATCGCGAACCTTGAAAGAGAAGTTTTTGGTGACAAACTGGTTCAGCCTGAAGAGTAAAATGTTAACTTGAAATAGAAGAACCGCCACAGTAAGGATGTGGCGGTTCTTTTTCGATTTACTTACGTTTATTTCTCATTTCGATTAATTCCTCTAGCGATTTAAAATCCTGAACAAAGCCTACATGAATGGCTTCCCATAAATAATGGGACGCAATGGAACGTTCAGGTGCCCAAAGCGGTGATTTTTCAATGAGTAGCTGACGCCGTTCTGACTTTTCCACTCCATACAGCCACTGTGCAGCTCGCTGGATTCCTACGTCGTCTACAGCTAGCACGTCTGGACGGCCGAGTGATAAAATCAAAAACATTTCTGCTGTCCATTTACCAATGCCTTTGACATGGATTAATTGTTGGAGAATCGCGTCATCATCATACGCCGCGATATGGTGAAGATCAAGATCACGATTCACTATTTTATCCGCAAGGTCCTTGACATATTCGGCCTTTCTCATAGTCAAGCCTACTTCTCTCAACTCTTCCTTTGACGTCATAATCAACCCGTCAACCGTTATATGCCCTCCAAGCAAATCGAGTAAACGAGCATAGATCGCGCTAGCTGCATTTACTGAAATCTGTTGACCAATCATGGATCGAACAATAGACGATAAATAATCTGTTCGTAAAGGTATGTCAATATCGCCAATCAGTGAAATTAATTGCTTAAGTTTTGGATCTTTTGCGCAAATAGATTGAACTGCTGGATCCTGTGTAGTTATATGAAGCATTTCCAAGTCGCTCACCTCTAGTCTTCAAGTTGGGGGGAGTTAGTCAGACACCATCCTTCAACCATTTTGCTGTCAATGTATCAGCAGACAGCATCTCTTGCGGTGTTCCTTCAAACATAACGGTTCCACCGCGTTTTCCGCCACCTGGACCAAGCTCGATTACCCAGTCACTAGCTGCAATGAAATCTAGATTATGCTCAATGATTATGACCGAATTCCCTTTGTTTACAAGTTTCTGGAACAATTCAAGTAGCTTACCATTATCACTCATATGCAATCCTAATGAAGGTTCGTCTAATAGATAGATTTGTCCTTCATTCTGCAAGTGGCTCGCCAGTTTAAGTCGCTGTATTTCCCCGCCGCTCAATGAACTCGTTGTTTGTCCTAACGTGAGATAATTTAAACCGACTTCATCGAGCATATCCATCCTTTTTAATATCTTAGGCATAACAAAATATTCTTTCGCTTCGTCTACTGTCAACTCTAAGATTTGTGCGATGTTTTTCCCGCGGTACACATAGGAAAGAGCCTCATCCGAATAGCGCAATCCGCCACAAGCTTCACATACAACGGTTACCGGATCCGCAAATGCCACATCTGGAGTGGTGACTCCTTTCCCATCACATACTGGGCAAGCCCCTAACGAATTAAAACTAAATAACCCAGCTGGTTGTCCTGTTTCTTTCGCCAAGATCTGCCGAATATCATCCATAATTCCCATATACGTAGCTAGCGTCGAGCGGCTAGAAATTCCAATTCGGCCTTGGCTTACTTTAATTATATCGGGATATTTTGCCGAGAACGCTTCAAACAAGAGAGAACTTTTACCTGAACCAGATACGCCACATACAGAAACGAGAACGTTTTGAGGAATATCAATTGATACATCCTTGAGGTTATTATTATTCGCCCTAGTAACGACAAAATGATCGTTTGACTGACGTGGGTGCTGATTGATTTCTAATTTGTGATCCAGTTTTGTTAATGCAGAAGCATTCTTTAATCCATCAGGTTTCCCTTGATAAACGATTTCACCGCCTGCTGCACCTGCACCAGGACCCATTTCCACAATTTCATCCGCTACCTTTATAACCGATAAATCGTGTTCAATAACAATGACGGTATTATGGTTAGCTTTCAGACTTTTGAGCATCTGAATTAACATATCTACTTCCTCTGGATGAAGACCTGCACTTGGCTCATCAAAAATATAACTGATATTGTTTAAGCTGCTTCCTAAATGTCGTGCGATTTTTACTCGTTGCGCTTCTCCACCAGAAAGAGTTCCCATTTTTCGTGACAAGCTTAAATAGCCAAGTCCTAAGTCAATCAATTGCTGTACATTGGGAATCGCCTGTTGCGCAATAGACTCACCTAAAGGATCTCGTATGTTTTTAAGTTCTGGCAGAAGCTCTGTCAGTTCCAATTTATCGTATTCAGCAATATTAAAACCGTTGATTTTACACTTCAATACTTCTGGATTTAATCCTGAACCATCACAAGTAGGACATAATGTATGTGTCGATACAGCCAGTACATCTTCTTGTGACGTTTGTTTGAGTTTCGTAATATCTCGATTAATATATAGACGTACAAATCTAGGTAACAAACCATCCCACTCATGATCATGTGGGCCATCTTTCGTATGGAATGGCGCAAATACTCTTTCTCCTTTAGGTGGTCCATAGATCAATAAATTATACTGATCTTGCGGGTAGTCTTTAATTGGTAAATCGGGGTCGAATAATCCGCCTGTCATCATCCATCTACCTTGCCAGCCGGAAGGGGACAATGGCTTAAACTTTACAGCGTACTCTCGAAGTGACTTATCCATGTCTATAATTTTATGCAAATCAGGGTACACTACTTCACCGAACCCATTACATTCTGGACATTTACCAAAGGAACTTTGACTGGAGAAATCAGTAGCTGAGCCAATTGCTGGCGTACCGATGCGCGAGAACAATAGACGAATCAATGGATGAATGTCCATATATGTCCCAACCGTCGAGCGAGTATTACCTCCAACCGGCTTTTGCTCTACCACAATAACTGGGCTCAAATGCTGCATTAAATCAGCACGTGGTCGTTCATAACGAGGCATTTGATTACGTACATAAAGCGGATAATTCAACGTCATCTGCCGTCTACTTTCCGTCGCCAACGTGTCAAACACGACCGAACTCTTGCCCGATCCTGACAAGCCAGTAAACACCGTAATCTCTTCCTTTGGCAAATTTAAATCTATATCCTTCAAATTGTTTTCTCGTAGTCCACGCAAAACAATCTCATCTTTGATTTCCTTCATATAATAGCGCTCCTTCAAACAGTAAATAGTAGTCTTGCTAGGTGATTTCCCTGTTTTACAGAAGTTACACTATGTAATTTAGGAAAATGGATGGGGAGAGACAGGTTGCAGTGCAAATAGCTACTCCCAACGTTCCGCTTATGCTATCCGATCAACTTTGTGTTGTTTTTAGTTGGAAAGGTGATGAATTAAAGTAAGCGAACTCGTCTGCGCTCATTAATTCGCTTAAGCGCTCATACTTTCACTTCAACCGCTCTTAATTTGCAATAAGCGCTCATACCTCACTTGTATCCGCTCTATATCAAACTCTAACCGCTCATCAACTATATCCAACCGCTCAATCCACACTATATCTACACCAGATTTCGAACTCAATCTGCTCTCAAACTCAAAAAAGTTCTAAGACAACAGTGAGTCACTTACTACTACCAATAAGTAATCTATATGTAACCATCCCAAACCACTCTCCATTTCACTCCGAACATTTAATTTAACTCATTCCAATCGTATCCATTGTATAACGAATTGATTTGGTGTATACTCAGGAGTGCCATAGAGAGTATTCAGGTAATCGCTGCAACTTCGGTTGTAGAGGAAAGTCCATGCTCACACGGATCTGAGATGACCGTAGTGTTCGTGCTCGGTGAAAAAATAAGCCGGGGCAATGCATCTGCATTGATGGCGAGAATAACTCCTAAGTCTTCGGATATGGACTAGATTCTCTGAAAGTGCCACAGTGACGTAGTCGGCATGGAAACATGTCGAGTGGAACGGGTAAACCCCACGAGTGAGAAACCCAAATTATGGTAGGGGCGTTCTTCCGAAAGAATTCAATGGAGGAAGGAACAGGCAATTGTCTGTAGATAGATGATTACCACTTCAAGTACGAGGCGCGAGCCGTTTGAGTACCGAAGAACAAAACATGGCTTACAGAATATTCTATGGCATTTACCTTACAATTAGCTCTCCTACAGTTTTGGGAGAGTTTTTCTTTTTATAGAAACGAACGTATACATATACTTTTCCGATGACGGAAGAAACATATTGACCAGAAGCAAAGAATGGAGTGTTGAAACATGAGTGAATACAAATTAGTAGCAACCGCTGCGATGGGACTTGAATCCATCGTTGCGTCTGAAATAAAAGATCTTGGCTATGACTGCCAGACAGAGAACGGAAAAGTCTATTTTACGGGTGACGAGGAAGCAATCGCTCGAGCGAATATGTGGTTGCGCGTGGGTGACCGTGTACGAATTATTGTGGGCGAATTTAAAGCCTTTACGTTTGATGAATTATTCGAACGTACGAAAGCTTTGCCATGGGAAGAGTTCTTGCCGGTTGATGCCGCGTTCCCGGTTTCAGGTAAATCCGTCAAGTCAAAATTATTTAGCGTACCAGACTGTCAGGCCATCGTGAAAAAAGCGATTGTGGAACGATTGAATAGCGCATATAAACGCACTGGATTCTTAAGTGAATCTGGTCCGCTTTTCAAATTAGAAGTATCTATAGTAAAAGATCAAGTAATTTTGACAATAGATTCCAGTGGCCAAGGCTTGCATAAGCGCGGCTATCGAATGGCTCAAGGGGATGCGCCACTAAAAGAAACGATGGCAGCTGCACTCGTGAAACTTTCTAAGTGGAATCCGAACCGTCCATTTGTAGATCCATTCTGTGGTTCAGGTACGATTGCTATTGAAGCAGCGATGATTGGACAAAATTTAGCGCCAGGTTATAATCGTTCATTCTTAAGTGAAGAATGGCCTTGGATGAAAGCGGATGTATGGGATCGTGTTCGCGAAGAAGTAGAAGACGTTGCGAAGTATGATTTAGAACTCGATATTCGCGGATTTGATGTAGATCACAATATCGTTTCTGTGGCACAGCGAAATGCTATGGAAGCCGGGTTTACAGATTTGATTTCATTCGAACAGCGAGACGTGCGTGATTTGAGACTTGAAGGACAAAATGGAGTTTTGATCGCCAATCCGCCATACGGTGAACGACTTGGTGAAGTGGAAGAAGCAGAAGATATTGCAGAGGTACTTGGTGAGATTATGAAACAATATCCATCATGGTCCGTATATATTTTATCTTCACTTGAAAACTATGAAACGATGTACGGCAAACGTGCAACAAAAAAACGTAAACTATTCAACGGCTTTATCCGTACTGATTTATATCAGTTCTGGGGACAGCGTTCATAATTAGACGGGCAGGAAGAGGAGAAGATCCCTCTTCCTTTCGCTTGCATTCAGGAGGAGTTACTATGAGTACAAAAATTCCATTTGAGTTGGATAAAGGTCAAACATTTTATGAATCTCTCAACGATTGGCTCGGGGATACGTTATATGATGATTTAACAGAAAAAGGATTCGAATGCCGTGATGAGCAAATTTATATGGCATTTCAAATAGAAAAAGCGCTGAAAGAAAAAAACGTCTTGCTTGCAGAAGCAGGAGTAGGTACGGGAAAAACGATTGCGTACTTATTGCCGGCTATTGCGTATGCACGTTATACAGGTAAACCAGCGGTAATTTCCTGTGCAGATGAAACACTGATCGATCAATTGATCAAAGAAGAAGGCGATATTCAGAAATTGAGTACGGCACTTAATATGACAGTGGACGTCCGTTTAGCGAAAGCACGAAATCAGTATATTTGTCTAAAACGTCTGGAAGAAACGAGCATGAAGACGAACGAAGACTTTGTCGATTTAGTCGAAGATCAATTACCAGAGTTTGTGCATGCGGAGCGTTCATTGCAATCGGTATATCCTTATGGCGAGCGTTCAGATTATCCATATTTGGCTGACAATGAGTGGGAAATGATCAATTACCACCCGATCATGCAATGTGCGGCTTGTGATATTCGTAACCGTTGCGGACAAACGATTCATCGTAATCATTATCGTGAAGCTGCAGACTTGATCATTTGCTCACATGACTTCTATATGGAGCATTTGTGGACGAAAGAATCCCGTGTTAGACAAGGGCAATTGCCTTTATTACCTGAAGTATCGATGGTCGTCTTTGATGAAGGACATTTACTTGAGTATTCCGCTCAGCGTGCGTTGACATATGAGGTGCAAGAACAAACGATTATCAACTTGCTTGAACGTATTATGGTAGATGGCATCCGAGAGAAGACATTGCAGTTAATGGAGCAATTACTCGAGACACATGAACTGTTTTTCAAACAGTTGAAAAGTAATGCTACGCAAAATGACAATGAACGGCTCACTATCGAAAAGAATCAAGATATGATGAAGCTTGCTAAAACAGCCGTCTCATTATCCAATGAGCTTCTTGAAGAATTTGTTTTTGAAGGCGAATTATATGTAATTCCTGAATATGACTTAAAAATTGTCGAAGAATATTTGGAGCAGTATATATATTCAATGGAGCTATTTGCAGGCGACAACGACGCGGTAGATTGGCTTGAAAATCGTCGCGAAGAAAGTACGTTGCTCATTATGCCAAGACTTGTAACGTCCATTTTGAAAGAGAAATTATTTACAGGAACTATGCCAATTATTTTCTCATCTGCTACATTGTCAGTTGAAAAATCATTTGATTACTTGGCGTACAGTTTAGGTATTATAGATTATCAATCATTCTCTATCGCATCGCCATTCGACTATGAAAATGTCATGAAAATTCATTTGGAACAAGGAAATACGAATGAGAACATCGCACGCCTTTCCACGTTATTGGAACAAGAGGAACAGACATTGGTATTGTTCAATTCCAAGCAATCCATGATGGAAGCATACGATCAATTACCGCTTGAACAAAGCGTCATGGTGACGTATGAAGGGGAACGTTCCTTATCATCATTGGTAAAAGATTTCCAGCAGCGTAAAGTACATGTCTTCTTCTCGTATCATTTGTGGGAAGGTCTGGATTTGCCAAATGAAGCGTTGACCCGTGTCATCATCTTCGATTTGCCGTTTCCACCGCATGATCCATTATTCCAAGCTAGAAGAGAATATGCCGAAGATCCATTTGATGAAGTGGAATTACCCTTTATGCTGTTGCGTTTGCGACAAGGAATTGGTCGATTAATTCGAACGAGCAATGATTACGGTTCGATTCATCTATTTGTAAAACCGGAGAATAAAGAATTATTGCCGGTGATTGAACGTGTGCTGCCTGTGCCATTCTCATGATCAGGATAGATAAAAGCGTGCAGACGTCGGAATTCCGACATCTACACGCTTTTTGCCTGTTATCGTTCTTCGTCAATGGTGAGCAATAAATTTAATGTCTGGCCATCTTCAAATTTCACAGGAATTTTAAATGCTTGCTTAAAGCCATAAAATTTAGTTTGCCCTGTCATGACCGTGGGCGGCGAAATATCTAACGTCAAATCATCTTTTTCCAATACCGTACAAAGATTTCCTGCAATCATATTTCCAAGTTCTCCAGTGAATGACTCAGCCATTTCTCCTTCAATTTGCATACCGAACATAGCTAGACCAATTTCACTGATAATGGAATGTGTAGGCTCTACAATTAAACGACCTTTAATATTTCCAATTAGACCGATCAATACACTGATTTCACGTTGTTCATACGGTTGCTGTATAAGGGCAGGAGAAAGTACTTGGAATTTTAATGGAACTACAGTAGTAAGGGAAGCGATCGTTGCATTTAACACTTTTTGTACATTTGTTGCTGTATCCATCTAAAGGAACACCCTTTCACGAACAAGTTGTTAGTTCAATCATATCACCAAACATGTCCAAAAGACTAGTTAAATTTTCGGTGAATAGTTAAACTGTCACTGTTCAATCAAAATCTTCAAAATTGGCTAACATAATTACCTAGAGAATAGATGTATAATGCTTTCTCCATTATAAAAGTAAAACTTATAAAGTAACTATCTATTTTTTCACGCTTTAATGGTATGATGAGATGAGTTTAAATTGAAAGGACGACGATTATGTCTACAAATCATGAGTATTTACAGCAATCAGCTACATATGGACAAATTTTTTCAAATAATGAAGATGATGAACGCAAAGCAAAGACGACATTACTTGCTAATAAAATAATTGACAAAGAATATACAATTGCTTTTGCTGGACACTTTTCGGCAGGAAAATCTTCGACAATCAATGCATTAACAGGAGACGACCTTTTACCATCTAGTCCTATTCCGACAAGTGCAAATATTGTGAAGGTGCATAAAGCGGATGAGGATTATGCCATTATCCATCGTGTCGATGGGAGTGCAGTGAAATTTAGCGGCCATGGTTTCTCTGAAGGCGTGAAAGCGTACAGTAAGGACGGGGCTGAAGTTTCATTAGTTGAAATTGGTCATACTGAATCCAATTTACCAGAAGGAATTACGGTAATGGATACACCTGGCGTCGACTCTACAGATGATGCACATAGATTATCTACCGAGTCTTCATTGCACTTAGCGGATCTTGTATTCTATACGATGGATTATAACCATGTTCAATCTGAAATGAATTTCCGTTTCACAAAAGAATTGATGCGTTATAATAGCAACGTTTATTTAATTATCAACCAGATCGATAAGCATCGTGACAGTGAATTATCATTCAATGAGTTCAAAAAGTCGGTTGAAGATTCGTTCAAGTTATGGGGGGTAGAGCCGAAAGGTATTTTCTACACATCATTGAAACAACTGGATCACCCGCATAATGATTTTGAAAAGGTCAAGGCGATCGTTGATGGTTCGATTGAACACCGCGAAGAGAACTTTGAACAAAATATTGAGCAATCTTTATTGAAATTAAAAGATGAGCATATGAAATATCTTCAGCAGCAAGTAGATGACTTGAAGGAGAACCATTCGGAAATTCTTAGCGAATCGGAGTGGGATCAGTTTGAAGAGTTGAATCAAGATTTGAAGGATGCGAAAAAACGTCTAGAACTAGTCTCAGGTGACGAATTCTATGTGAATTTCGAGAAAGAACGCAATGAATTATTGTCGAACGCGGGCCTTGCACCGTTTGAAACGAGAGAATTACTGAAAGATCATTTGGAAGCTAAGTCACCGAAATTTAAAGTCGGATTACTATTTGGTGCGAAGAAGACGGCAGAAGAGCGCGAGAAACGTCGTCAAAAGTTAGATGATAATATTTCAGGTCTGGCTCACACGCAAATCGAGATTTATATGAAGTCTTTGATGAAAAGTTCATTGAAACAAGCAGGAATTTTAACCGATGAGCGTTCACTTAAGATTGATAATATGGACCTGACACTACCGTTTGACGAAGTGGATGAGCAACTGCATGTTCAAGAAGTGATCACCGGTGAAACCATTTTGAATTACGCAGAGCAAATGAAGCGTGCTATTCATTTAGTATATAAGCGTAAAACGGATAAATGGAAACAAGATATGTCTGTCATCGCGAAAAAATCCGGCGGCGAGCAATCAGGACCTCTTGTTGAAACCATTGCGGTGTTGCAAGAAAAAGTAGATGCACTGAAGGAAATGAATAAGTGGCAAGATCGTATGGAATGGGTCGATAAAGAAATCGACAATCCGTCTGCGCCGACACGTATGGGGCGCGACCAACTCGTGAGCGAATGGGAACAACCTAAGAAAATCGAAACAATTGATTATGTAGCGAAAGTAGAAGAGCAAGAAACGACTACCGAAGAAGTAGAAGAAGTAGTGGAAGAGGAACGTCAAATTGTCGATTCAGAAAAAGCGATTGTTCATGCACAGCATATCGCCGAATCAGTCGGATCTATTCCTGGATTTGCAGAAACGGCATCGTATTTGATGACAAAAGCAGATCGCTTAAAAGGACAAGAATTCACAGTTGCATTGTTTGGCGCATTCAGTGCGGGGAAATCTTCATTCTCTAACGCGTTAATCGGTGAAAAGGTATTGCCTGTTTCACCGAATCCAACCACGGCTGCCATCAACCGAATTCGTCCAGTAAGTGAAACACACGTGCATAATACTGCAGATATCCACTTGAAGGATGTAGCCACGATGACAGAAGACGTAGCGTTGTCATTCGGTGCACTCGGTATCGATATTTCTTCACTTGAAGATGCCTTCAATAAAACGGATGTTGCAATGAAACAACCACTTGAAGACGAGAACTTGCACATCCATAAGTCGTTCATCAGCGCATTCCAGAGAGGGTATCCATTGTATACGCCTGCACTCGGTACGACGTTGACGGTAGAGCGTGAAGAGTTTACGAAATTCGTTGCACAAGAGGAGCGCAGCTGTTTCGTCGACTCGATCGACTTCTTCTATGACTGTCCGTTAACTCGCCACGGTATCACATTAGTGGATACACCAGGAGCGGATTCCATCAACGCGCGTCACACCGACGTAGCATTTGAATATATCCGTAATGCCGATGCGATTCTTTTCGTTACGTATTATAATCACGCATTCGCACGTGCAGATCGTGAATTCCTTATTCAGTTGGGCCGTGTAAAAGATGCATTCGAACTCGATAAAATGTTCTTTATCGTCAATGCGATCGACTTGGCTTCGAATGAAGAAGAAGGCGAAGAAGTAAAAGGCTTCGTTGCGGGTGAGTTACAGAAGTTCGGAATCCGTAATCCACGGGTGCACGGCATTTCAAGTCTTGAAGCATTGGAAGGGAAGTTAACACAACAACCGAATCCATTGATGGTCGACTTTGAAGAGAAATTCTATTCATTCCTCGAGCATGATCTGCGTGCACAAGTCGTGCAGGCGCTAGAAGAAGAAACTACGAAAACAATCGATCGTCTAGCATCATTGATCGACAGAACGATCCAGAACCGCTCACGTAAAGCGGAGAGATTGGAAGAGCTCGCGACTGCTGAAAAGGCTATTAAAGAGCGTTTTGAAAAGAGCGCAAGTGAGATCTTAGTGAAATCCACTCAAGATGAATTGAGTGAACTCGTCTACTATATTTTACAACGTGTCTTCTTGCGTTTCGGTGATTTCTTTAAAGAAGGATATAGTCCGTCGACATTCGCGAAAAATTCATCGGATAAAGCATTGAAAATCGCATTGTCTGAAACGGTCAATATGGTAGGCTTTGACTTAACGCAGGAATTGAAAGTAACGAATTTGCGTATTCTTCAGTACATGAAGAAACAATTGCTAGAACGTCAACGTATGGAAGTTCGTTCATTATCTGATATGGACCAGTCAATCGTGCCTTCTCCTTATGAGCCGAACGACAAAGATATGCTGTCATTTGACACACCATATGAAGATCCTTTGAAATACAGCGCAGTCAATAAATCGTTCAAAAATCAAAAGTCGTTCTTTGAGCGCGGTGACCGCGATATTTTGAAAGCGAAGCTAGAAGAAACATTGAAAAAAGACGCGTCCAGCTATCTTGGCGATCAGAAAGAACGTATTGAGAAGTGGGCAGACTTATGGATTGACGATGAAGCAGAAGCGCTACGCGTTCATTTGTTACAGGAAAGTCTAGTACAAATCGAATCGGAGCGTACATTGCTTGATGGTTCGGAACAGCTGGAACAATGGCAGAAAACGTATGAAAAAATCCGTCAAGAGGAGTTGGTTCAATGACGCAAGTATTCGTATCTATTCACGATATAGAGACAAGTCATGCGAAATGGATCGATGCGCGCTTTTCATTGCAAGATGAAGAGCGTGGCAAACTTGATTATCAAAAAGAACACGTAAAAGGCGCGGTTCATTGGGATTTAGCAGAAGATCTATCTGGCACATCTTTAGAAGGTGGACGTCATCCGTTGCCTTCTACTGAACAACTGACTGAACTGTTTCGTAAAAGTGGACTGGAACGTACAGATACGATTTTGGTTTATGACGACGGGGGAAGTCCTTTCGCAACACGTGCTTGGTGGATGTTGCAGTACGGAGGGTTTACGAATGTGCACGTCGTAACAGAAGGATATGCGGAATTACGCGAAATCGTTGACATAACAAGCGACTCGGTTACACCTGTACGCTCAACGGTGGAACCGCAGTGGCAAGAGCATCTATATGCAAGCAGAAGCGAAGTCGAAGAAGTGGTGGCGGGCAATCGAGCGTCACAGCTTGTCGACGCACGTTCTGAAGTTCGTTATCGCGGAGAAAAAGAACCGCTCTACCATAAAGCGGGCCATATACCGACAGCGCGAAACTTTGATTGGGAACAATTGAAGCAAGGCGGACAGTATGATGTGCAGCAAGCGAAAGAACAATTACAACAAGTTGTGTCACCTAAAGATGATGTCATCGTCTACTGTGGCAGTGGCGTAACGGCTTCCCCTTTATTCGCAGCACTGAAAGAACTGGACTATCCAAATGTAAAACTATATGTCGGCAGTTTCAGCGACTGGATTTCCAAAGACGACGCACCGATCGAAACCGCAATAAGGGGTTGAAACACGATGCAATACGCATTACTCGGAGATATTCATTCATCGAAAGAAGATTTGCAAGCTGTACTGGCAAAAATTGCCGATAAAGCACCCGAAGCAACTCTCATCGGGACAGGCGATTTATACGAATGCACGGTCAGCAAAAAAGACCTTCATGGACAAATTTATCCTACTGTCGAAGAAGTGATCAAACATCCGGATGGCGTCGATGAGCTATTCACTTTTCCGTCCATTTACGGGAATCAGGAAGAGCGAATTCTGTTGCTGACAAAGCAGAGGGAACCTATTCGGAACTTCTTGAACGACTTACCCGAGACTTTGAAGATAGATCAGGCAGTTGTCATCCATGGTCACCAATGGCCGCATAACGAAGCAGAGGCGTGGCTTGCTGAGCATTTACCAGAAGCGCCCCTAGTGTTTCACGGACATACCCACCGATCTAGCTTTATGAGCGATGGAAAACTTGTAGCCATTAACTGGAACGAGAAGATGTCAGTGAGGGGTTCACGAACTGTTGTCAACGTGGGAGCTGTTGTGGGCTCTAGGGAATGGGTGTTATATGACTCTGAAAAACAAAACGTTAGCTTTATGAAAGTGTTACAAGGCTAAATGGGTTTATGTCTGACTCGTTTAGTTGAGTAGAGAATAGTAAAATCACAAGTGAAGCATCGCATTTTGCGGTGCTTTTTATTTTTGAAATATATTTGGATAACTTTGGTATACTGGTGTTAAAGTTTAAAGAGTTTTTGACGTTTAATACGTGCGCCATTTTGTTATATAAACCGTGAGGAGGAAGGTCTAATGAAAATAAGAGCAATTTTTACCGGGGATGTTAGATTTGATCAATGTCCAGTTTTCGAATTGAATAACAAAACGAACTACTTTGAAATGATAATTGACAAAGAGATTAAATATGAAAAAGTAGTGGTTGAAGAAGATGAGGAGTTTTTGATTTTTGAAATACAAAACGATATTGCGACAATGAAGAATGAATAAAGCAAATAGGTGCAGTTGTGGGAGTTGAATTGATCCAGAAACGGGCCAGTTTGTAAAATAGAATAATAAATAGGGGTAAGTTATAAAGTGAGACCAAAATTAGAAAAAGAATTAAAAGCAGATGCGTTTCGAGACTTTTATTGGTTAAAAGAGGAATTACAAACTTTTTGCAGAGAACATGGAATGAGTGCATCTGGATCTAAAGTTGAGATTACAGACAGAATTGCTATATTTCTTGAAACAGGGGAAATACAAAAGTCAATAAGGCAGAGAAGTTCTTCCTCGCAAGAAACAAAACTGGAAGAGTTATGTTTAGATACGGTTATTACAGAAAACCATCGTTGTAGTCAGGCAGTTAGGGCTTTCTTTAAATCAGTAATTCCAAAATTTCATTTCTCTACACATATTCAAAATTATCTTAAGGGAAATGTAGGGAAAACATATCGGGATGTTATTGAAGCATGGTACGAAGAAGAAGAAAGAAAAAAAGACCCATCATATAAAAGACAACTAGGTTCACAATTTGAATACAATCAATTTACAAGGGATTATTTTGAGGATCCAAACAATAAGAATAAAAAAAGAGAAGATGCAATTGAAGCTTGGAATATTATTAAAGCATTACCTGGGAGCAATAAGTATAAAAGATAAATATTTTCGCATGCCATTTCTCATTATTACAAAGAAGTACTACTCCAGAAACGGGTGCGATTGTTAAATAGACTACAAACATATTGTTCACTACAGAAAATAGAAATGAAGGCATTGGAGGGAAGCCCTTGTTGGCAGAACAGTTCTATGAAAGGGTAGGAAAATCACGAAATACATTTCTGATATTCGCCACTTTAAACATTCTCTTTTTTTCGGGAATATCATTTACTTTTGTAATTCCAGGACTGAAAGGGTTTAGCTTGTTTTTTGTGGTTTTGACATTACTAATGTATTTCATTGCGGCTAACATATTTGTTGGCTTATTTAAAGAAAGAATATGGTTTATTTTTACGATTTGTATAATTTTAAACGGGCTTGGAATGGGTTGGCGTTTATGGCTTGAATGGGGGGAATTTAGTTTAGTTGAACATACGAGATTGGCAGTTTATATAGGTTATCCAAGTGTTAGTGCTATCATCATTACAATATCTTATATCATCGGCAATTCTATATTTGGAAAGAAATTCAACTCTTCAATAAGATAATAGAGCGTTTTTTAAGGAGCCATCTTTTACTATCGGGTGCAATTCTGTAATAAGGATTGTGCCCTTAAAGGGCCGAAGAAGGGAATGATCAGAGTGGAAAATTCCGTTTTGTGGTCAAAAAAATTTATACCAGTTTACTTTGTAGTAGCATTTTTAAGTTTTCTGCTCCTCAATAATTACATACAAGCCCATATATTAAGCACTTTATTAATAATTCTTCCTGTTACTGGTGTAGGTATAGCCAGTATCATATTTAATTCAAAAAGAAATAAATCTACTTAAATATAATAAATTGCAAACGAGCGCAATTAATGAATTAGGGTTGACCTTCAAACGGGCTAAATTGATGAGTAAGAGAAGATGATTTGTAATGATAAATAAATCTTTATAGAAACGAATTGCTTAAATAAAACAAAGGGAGGGAAATGTCACGTCAAATAAAAATGTAAAAGTGTTCAAAGTGTCATTCGTTAGTTGTATGTTGCTACTTACTGGGGTACTCTTCGCTGCCTGTTCACATACCGAGGCTGGTGATCCAAATGTGGGTATTGTCGAAAAAGTCCTAATGCTTCAGTTCAACGGTCCTGACAAAAAGATTATGGATTTGCTTCAAAACCTTGATTACGCAAAGGTCGTAGATGGTAAGCAAATCAATGAGGAGTTCGATAAGTACGTCACAGAAGTATATGGAGATTATTTTACAGAAGACTATCTAGTCCCATTTTTTCAAACGTCAGGGCTAATTTATCCGACTGCGGCAGAATTTTCTCGTTACAAATTAAATTTAAAAGACACAGTCGTTAAACAAACTGAAAAGGATTCCAACAGATATACCTTCACTGCAACTGTCGGTTATTTAAAAGATGGGGAGAAAGAAAAGACAGCGGATGTATCAGGAGTTGTTCTGTTCTCTACTAAGGAAAAGGGGAAAATCGGCAAGTTTGAATATGGTGAAGACAACGGACTTTCTAAAGAAATATTTTCAGGTGAATAAAAACCTCTTCAATCGGGGGCGTTTCATGAAGAAAAATTGCACCCGTTTTCAGTAATAGGGCTATTATGCAGAACAAGAAAGGGGATAACTTATTATGTCTTTTAATAATAAAGAACATCCGTGGCGTTTTGCTATAGGAGGTTGGGGAGCATTTGTTGTGGCAACTATTTTGTTCTTGATATTTGATTATAATAAATATCTAATGCTTGGTCTTTTAACCGCAGCAATAATTTTAACGATTGGGAACGCTATTTATGTGCTTTACACAAAGTGGAAATCAAAGGAAGGGTAATTTTGGAAATTACCAGATATTAGCTTAAACAAATATTGGCAATACAGTATTTTAAGCAATCGGGCCAGATTATTGAATAAGCAGATTATGTCTATCATTAGAACGAGTATAGTGCCAAACCTTGTTTTGGTTGGCACTATTATTGTATAGATTGAGAGACATTTAAAACAAAAGCTTGTATTTCTATTTGTATTTGCTACATACATCAAGATATTATTTTGTTGGTTGGATATACGGAACAATTGGTGCAGTTACTCCTACAGATGCTCCTCGAATAAAGTCTTTCCCTAGTAATTCATTAAAGCTTTCTGTTCGGCCTGTTAGCATAACACCCAGTATAGTAACCTCGTTAAATGGTTTGTTTTCATTCTCTTCAATATATTTTTTGATTTCTTCCATTGATCCTCTTTCATCATATTTTTTAAGATTTTCAATAAACATGTCGAAGGATTCCTTTGAAAGCTCAGAATCTACATAACCATAAACGGGTAAACCTGAAGGGCCTAGAGCTTCATCGGTAATTTCCGACGTCATATAAAGCCATGCTATGTTTAAATTTTGAGGTATGTTTTCACGTACTTGTTCCATTGTTAAAGGTTCTTTAAATGAGATTGCTACTTCAGCTACATGATTTTTCAATTGAACAACATCTTCGAGTTGATTTTGAACCCCATCGTAATATTCTTTAATAGCCGGATGATAAAATGTTGCCACTTTTTGTTTCGTTTGTTTATCGTATTCGTAATTATTATTCCCACTTGAGTGAAAGCCAGGAATTAGTTCATTATGGTCAATAGAAGCACCAAACCAAGAATAAGAACTCGTTAATGTACTCCAAGGGATTAGATAACCATCTATATTTTTTGAACGATTTGTAATAATATTGCCGCCAAACATTGAAGAATTAGCTGTTACCTGAGAATCAATACCCACATTTGGTTGAGATATACTGTGTTGTAAAAATAGCACTTCGTGTAATTGCATGGTGTTTTGAGCGGATAAATAATTCCCGAATCTATTGAAAGCAAAAAGTAAAACGACGCAAACTGCTATCGAAATAATAGTAATAGTAACCCAATGTTTTATTTTCGCTTTTTTTAATGCTTTTTGAATCGATGAATCCATGCCATGATCCCTCCAGATTCCGTCTGAATTGTTTTTCTTGCCCTGTATAATTTTTTCTTTACATTATCTACTTGCAAATGAAGCAATTGGGCGATTTCCTCGTACGATAAATCGTAATAATATTTCAATACAAAAATTTCCCGATACTCCGCTTTTACATTTTTCAACAAAGACATAATTTCATCTTGATTGAAAAGCTGTTCAAAATCCGAATTCCCACTTGTTAGTTTTGCTTGAATTTCATCGGAAAGCGGCACGTTATGTTGAAATTTTTTTCGCTTTAAATCAATAAACTCATTAAGGGCAACTCGGTAAAACCACGAGCGAATATTTTTTTCGTCCAAGTCACTTAACATCGAGTAAATTTTATAAAATGTATTTTGAATAATGTCTTCTGCATCTTCCTTTGATGCCCCTTTAGAGCGTAAAAATAGAAACACTTCCTCTCCAACTTGAATTAGATAGGAGGTGAACGCGTCTTTTTGATTCATATTTTCCCCCCTCATTAATACAACGATTGGGATGTTGAAAAAGTAGACAAGATAAATTTTATTTTTAAAAAAGCTGTATAAATATTCAGAGGATTGAATTTGTCGCATCGACCATATGGTTAGTATCCGTACAATTATTTATTCTACATGAGATATTTTATAATAATTCTAAACTATTATAATATTAGTTGCGATAAACCGTATAATAAATGTCATGTATATTTAGTATTAAGGTTTAATTCGTTTTTCAACAATCGGGTGCGATTGTGGCACAAGGTTTATGTAGTCGCTTAGTTGATCGCAGCGTTAGGAGCGGATCTTTGCAGTAGGGGTGTGGTTCACCGCCCACCCATAAGACGCGCATCAGGCTGCAACGCAGATCAACGGTTTCAAACAATATTTAACTTACTAATGCATTTCTCTTCTATATTTACGCTTCAATCGACCAAGTGAATTCAATTATGAAAGGCAGATTACTATGATGAAATACCTCAAGGGGAGAATGAAAAGTTACATATTCGTGATAGTAGAACTTCTCATTGGATTTTTAATTGCTGGGCTCACGATGGAAAGCCCAGACTATAAAACGGGTATTACAGTAGTATCGATAGGGTTATTAATAGGAGAATTACTTGTTTTCATAACATGGCAGAAAAATAAAAATAACAAATTAGTCGAATAACCATTGTCGTTTCTCAAAAGTATGTGATCAATGAATAATGACTTGAATACCATGAGACTTCATGAAGAACGCCCTTTGCGAATAAAAATAAAGCGGTAGGAGTACACTCTTTTAATGACGGTTTCTCAAATGACAACAAAACATTTCACTCATTTTATTCCTTTTGCTTCTTCTGCATCAATATTGCCTGCCGTGCAAGCGTATCTGCCGTCTTGTTTGTACTGTCCGCAATCCACTTAATAAAGAAAAAATCAAACGTCGCCGCGAGTCGCAATGCTTCTTTCAAATGAGGTGCATACTGCTCGTTCTTCACAAATTCCTTTTCCATCGATTGCACGACCACCGTCGAATCCGACCTTACAGACACCATACCTGTTGTGAGTTTAGACGCCTCCTCAAGACCTCTTACAAGCGCTTGAAACTCCGCGTGGTGATTATTCGTTGGCTCAATTGGCTCACTAATCCGCACATCCTGACCTTCTCCTTTAATATACACACCAATTCCGCTCAACCCCGGATTACCTGCGCTAGCACCGTCTATGTACACTTCTAACATGAAATTTTTCGCTCCAATCTGGTAATCAATTGTAAAAAACTTAGAAACACTTGCAACATCCCGTCAGCCAACTTACAATAGAAGGAAGAAAGGTGGGAGTTCTTTTCTAATGGATAAAGTAGTTGTTATGAAAGAAATTAATCAATTGCTCGATATATATTGTGAAGGTTGTTACGTCAAAAAACAACTAACAAACGAACGAGGCAAAACAGGCGCTCACCAATTTTGTATATCCGACTGTACTGTAGGAGACCAGCTGCAATTCCTTGGAAGAGAAATCAACAAGATCAGTACGGCCTCCAAATAAATAATGAAAAAAGCATCCCGCAACTGCGTGGATGCTTTGTTTATGTTAGAAACTCAGCTGTTGCGCTGAGATGAGGTTACACTTCATCCTCAAGAGTCGATACGTTAGCCGCCTGTGGACCACGATTTCCTTCAATTACTTCAAAAGAAACTGTTTGACCTTCAGCCAGTGTCTTGAATCCATCGGTAGTAATTCCGGTGAAATGTACAAAAATGTCTTCCCCGTCATCCGCTTCGATAAATCCATATCCTTTGTCACTGCTGAACCACTTCACTTTACCTTGGTGCATAATAATTCCTCCTCGGCAATTAGAAATCCAACTCCACGCGTAACGTACAAGCCTATTATTGACAACTTGCCCAATACGGCTTCTTACACTATACATGAGTAGGATAAAAGTGTCAACGCTAGGAAGAATATTCTGATTACCATTCAGTGATAATAAGGAAAGTATTGGTTTTTGTCTGACTATTCCCTATAATGAAGAAGTATTCATTTTTATCTACATATAAGAATTAGGTAAGGAAGTGTTAGAGTGAAAATTATCATTACACTTTTGCAAGTAGGATTTTTATACATACTATTTCTAGCAGGAGAGTTTTTACGGGCGAAACTATCCATTCCGTTGCCAGGAAGCATTATCGGTTTGCTCGTGTTATGGGGACTGTTATCGATCCAAGTCATTCCACTTCGCTGGGTGGAAAAAGGCGCGTATGTATTTCTTTCGACTTTGCCGCTTTATCTAATTCCGGCTACGGTTGGTGTGATGGATTATGGCCATGTTTTTTCCGGCAAAGGAAGTCTACTGATCTTGATCACAATCGGCAGTACATTGATCACGATGGTCGTCGCAAGTCTTGTCAGCCAATCTATTGCCAAGCGTCATGTGAAAGAGGAGGGGACTCTTTCATGAATACAGTAGTGCTTGCCCTGACAATGATAGTGTTAACAGTCATTCTTTATTTTGTGATGAACGCCGTCTACGTCAGGTTACGTTCCCCTTTTCTAGTCCCTATTCTGACAACGACTATCGTAGTTATTATCGTATTATCGTTATTTAATGCGTCATATGAAACGTATATGGTAGGAGGCAAATGGATCGATGCATTGCTTGGCCCTGCCATTGTCTCACTTTGTATCCCGCTATATAAGCAGAGGGATCTCATCAAGAAAAATTTGTTGCCGATTTTCGGTGGAGTCGTTGTAGGAGGAATTGTCGGGATGTTGACAGGTGTCCTAGCAGCAAGATTCGTTGGGTTTTCAACCGAACTTCTAGCGAGTATTTTACCGAAATCCATTACGTCACCAATCGCAATGCAAATAGCAGAAGAACTCGGTGGCATTCCTTCGCTAGCGACGGTATTGGTCATAATCGCCGGACTCGCTGGAATCCTTATGGGACCTTGGATCAATCGCTGGTTCAAAATTGATACAGCGATTGGTCAAGGCATCGGTCTCGGGGTCGGTGCGCATGCAATCGGAACTTCTAAAGCACTAGAATATGGAGAACAAACGGCTTCCATGAGCTCGGTTGCCATGACATTATCAGCCATTATCGGCGCACTTGCAGGTCCTTTATTCGGTATATGGTTATTTCCATAGAAAAGCGGAATTCCTATTCAATTAGGAATCCCGCTTTTTTTAATGCTTCTTCTGCATCATGTAGTTGTTCTGCTCGTGGAGCGGAAATAGCGTGTAAATGAATGCCACTCTCGTCCAAATTCAATAGATAAGGAGCTTGTGCCTGTTGAATCTGTTCAATGAATGTCTTCACTTCTTGCCGGTTCGATACCATGATGGATGCACGCACATCGCCATACACAGGATGTTCTACACGGACATCTCTCACGGTTACACCGTGGTCGACTAAAATATGCAACTCTTCTTCCGTTTGATTAGGTGTATGTTTGCAGACAATAATTTTTTCCACGTCTTTTACTTTTTTAGTTGACTGTGTATATAAGTATCCTTGATTTGTCGCCATGATAGGTTCATTTTTTGCCTTCAATAAATTAATATCACTGACGATTACTTGTCTGCTGACTTTTGTCAAATCACCTAGTACTGCACCCGTTACGGGATGATTTGCTTCTTTCAATGTCTGGAGAATTAAATCACGGCGCTGTTCTCCTGCCACTTTTGCTTTTTTACGCAAAACTCTCACCTGCTATCTATAAAATGTCTATCGGGGTTTGTGCAGTATGTGCTAATACCGCCACTTCGAGCAACGCTTTTGCTAATTGGGTGACGTTTTCACTAGTCGATGTCTCGCCAAATGAAATCCGAACAAATCCTTTCGCCAAGTGGGCGGGTATATTCATCGCGCTCATCGTCATAGATGACTGTTGCTGACCGACTTGACAAGCACTGCCTGTCGACACCGCAAATCCTCTTCTATTTAATTCTAACATAATGAGCTGTCCTTCTGAGTGTTTGGCGCATAGTCCGATAATTTGCGGAAGTTGTTCAGATGGCCGGGGACTAGTATAGAAAGTGAATGCTTCTGGACGTGCAGAGAGTATATGCATGAAGAGAGCGCGCAATGCACGATACTTTGCTTCATTATGATTTACCAGTTCAGCTGCCGTAACGAATGCAGCAATTCCAGGTACATTCACCGTTCCGCCTCTAAATCCTTTCTCTTGTGTAGCCCCTGGAAATAGTGGTACTGCGCGAATACGTGGATCAATATAGACTGCCCCAACGCCTTTTGGGCCGTGCACTTTATGGCTAGATACCGACAAGCTGTCTACATGAGGAGAGATGTCACGCACGGATAATTTACCGAATGATTGTACACAGTCGCTATGCAAATAAATTCCTTTCGGTTTTACTAATTCCGATATGGATCGGATTGGTTGAATTGTACCGATTTCCGGATTGCAGTGTTGCACCGAGACGACAGTCGTTTGTTCCGTAATGGCATCTTCAAGTGCTTGTAAATCGATGATGCCTTCCGTTGTAAAAGGGATTAGCGTAATAAGGAAGCCTTGTCTTTCGAGATACGCTGCAGCTGAATGAAGGGAAGGGTGTTCCGCTGCAGACAGAATAATATGCTGTCCTTTATTCTTTGCTGACTCAGCCAAAGATAATAATGCGAGCGTGTTACTTTCCGTACCGCCTGAAGTGAAGTATACCCCTTCAGAACGCACACCAAGAAGTGCAGATAGGTGTTGTCTGCTATGGGCCAATAAATTTTGTGCAGCCCCTCCAGTGTCATGTAGACTCGTCGTGTTGCCAAACTGTTGTTGTGAGACCGTCACATAAACTGAGGCGGCTTCTTCACGAAGAGGCGTCGTGGCAGCGTAATCAAAGTAATGCAAATGAATGACCTCCTGCAATAAATATTATATTCATCTTGTCATATACCTGTATATATGTAAAGATAGATGTAAAGACACTCGGTTGAGAGAAAGGTCGTAGGAACGCAGATGAATAGAATCAAATTGGTCTCAATGCTCGAACAGTTTTTCATAGAAGATGTAGGAGATGGTGATCTGTCGGCTAATTCATTATTTCCTGCTAATGCGATAGGTGAAATGCAAATTATTTCTAAATCTTCAGGAGTGTTTTGCGGGGGAGAAGTCATCACGACAGGTTTTCACGTGATGAATCCATCTATAGATGTCACGTGTCTCGTAGAAGATGGGGAAAGAATAACAGACAAACAAGTACTTGCTATTGCGAAAGGCCCTGTCAGATGTCTATTGTCTGCAGAACGAGTAGTACTAAATTGTATCCAGCGCATGAGTGCGATTGCGACGAAAACTGCTGAGCTAACCGCACTCGTATCCGCAACAAAGACAAGAGTTTGTGATACACGCAAGACAGCCCCTGGACTTCGTATGCTAGATAAATATGCAGTTCGAGCTGGTGGCGGATTTAATCATCGTAACGGATTATACGACGCAGTGATGCTAAAAGATAATCACTTGGCATATGCGGGTTCTATAACGAATGCCGTGCAACTAGTAAGATCACGATTAGGTCATACGGTAAAAATAGAAGTAGAAATCGAATCGCTAGCGCAACTGCAAGAAGCTGTTGAAGCAAACGTGGATATTATTATGTTCGATAACCGGACGCCGGAACAAATTATGGACTGGTTACCACTCGTACCTCCGCATATCATAACCGAAGCTTCAGGCATGATTACAGAAGATACGATCGCTTCTTACGGCAAGACGGGGATTGATTACATATCGGTCGGCGCACTAACGCATTCGGTAATTGCAGCTGATATTAGCGCTACTATACAACTCACTACGCAGGAGGACTGAAGAATATGTCGATGATGGATCTTGTAAAAGAACAGGCAAATGCTATGTTGCCTGAGCGGTATAAACACTACACCGTGACTGAAATGGAAGAAAAAATTCGCACGATTAAACAAACACTAGGTAACAAATTATTTATTCCTGGCCATCACTACCAGAAGAATGAAGTGATTCAATTTGCGGATGCTACAGGAGATTCTTTGCAGTTAGCACAAATCTGTGCAGCGAATGAACAAGCCGAACATATCGTGTTTTGTGGTGTGCACTTCATGGCAGAAACGGCAGATATCTTAACAACGGAAAAACAAAAAGTCTATTTACCGGATATGCGTGCCGGTTGTTCAATGGCAGATATGGCAGACATCTACCAGACGGAACGTGCGTGGAAAGACTTGCAAGAACGTTTTGGAGATACGATGATTCCATTGACTTACGTGAATTCGACGGCAGCAATTAAGGCATTCGTCGGCCGCAATGGGGGCGCAACAGTCACTTCGTCAAACGCTAAAGAAATCGTTCAATGGGCGTTCACACAGAAGAAACGAATTTTATTCTTACCAGATCAGCATTTGGGGCGTAACACAGCGTACGGACTCGGTGTGCCTCTCGATCATATGGCGGTATGGAATCCTATTCACGATAGTCTTGAATACGATGGAGAAAGCGAAGAGTGTCAAGTGATTTTATGGAAAGGACATTGCTCCGTTCATGAAAATTTCACGGTGGAAAATATACGTCAGTTACGTGAAAATGATCCCGAGCGTCGAATTATCGTTCATCCCGAATGCTCACATGAAGTGGTGATGAAGTCTGATGATGACGGTTCAACAAAGTATATTATTGATCAAATTGAAGCAGCCGCACCTGGTACAAAATGGGCGATTGGCACAGAAATGAATTTAGTTAATCGTTTGATAGAAAATCACCCTGACTTAGATATCATTTCATTAAATCCTTTAATGTGTCCTTGTTTGACAATGAACCGTATCGATTTACCACATTTACTATGGAGTCTTGAAAGTATTATGGAAGGCACGGAGCAAAATATTATACAAGTGGATGCAGTTACTTCTGCAGATGCGATCGATGCGTTAGACCGGATGCTACAACGAAAGTGACGCAGCAGTGCTTGACAATTACTCTGAATATTGTATGATTGGGGAAATGATATGGAACGTTGAAGAAGGACCAGTAGATAAAATAGCATGTGTTAGAGAGCGGAAACCATCGGCTGGAAGTTTCCGTCGCAATGCCTTGTCGAACCTGCCTTTTGAGTCCTGTGTAAACACAGGCGCGCACCTTGGCGTTAAAAGGAAAGTGGGATTCGTGAAGATGAATCCAATGATGGTGGCACCGCGGAAGTTACGTCCTTTCGTCCTGATTGTATCGGGACGATTGGGCTTTTTTATTGTATAAAAGTAGATGATATGTAGAAATGGCAGGAGAATTCATATGAAAAGACAACGAATCGTTGTGAAAATTGGTAGCAGCTCGTTAACGAATGATAATGGAGAAATCGATCAGGTAAAATTCAATGATCATGTCGATGCCTTGGCGATGTTAAAAAACGTTGGGCATGAAGTCATTGTCGTCTCTTCAGGAGCGGTGGCGGCAGGCTTTGCGCGTCTCGGCTATTCCTCCCGTCCACAGACGATTAAAGGTAAACAAGCCGCAGCGGCAGTAGGCCAGAGCTTGTTGATACAATCCTATATCGAAAGATTCAGCGCACATAAAGTCATACCGGCACAGATCTTATTGACGCGTCATGACTTTGCTGACCGTGATCGATACCGCAACGCATTTGCGGCGATGTCCGAATTACTTGACCGTGGCATCATGCCGATCATTAATGAAAACGATACGGTATCCATTGACGAGTTAACTTTTGGTGATAATGATATGCTATCCGCATTAGTCAGTGGCTTTCTGCACGCGGATCAGTTAATTATTTTAACCGATGTCAACGGCATCTACACAAGTAATCCACGAACAGATCCAGACGCTGTCCGATTGACGAAGTTGGATGAAATTTCAGACGAACTGCTTGGTGGCGCTGATGATAGTGGCTCGAAAGTCGGAACTGGTGGTATGCGTTCGAAGTTACTAGCTGCAAGAACCGCTCACACGTTAGCCGTTCCGGTCTTCATCGGAACAGGACGCGGTCCATCAAAATTGCTAGATATTTTAAAAGGTTATGGAGACGGCACGTATATTTCCAGTCCTGCTGCCAATACGATCAATACGAACCGCCAATGGATTGCACTTCATTCCGAATCGACTGGACGTCTATACGTCGATAAAGGCGCTGAAGAAGCGATTGTACATAATGGACGCAGTTTATTACCAGCCGGCGTCTTTAAAGTCCAGGGTGAATTTGGGATTGGGGAAGTAGTGGAAGTGTTCGGTTTAGATGGTTTGATCGGTAAAGGTGAAGTCACTTACTCGTCTGAGCAATTAAAACAAACGATTTCTAATAAGGATCAACTGGAAGAATTCAAGCCCATGCTAGAAGTCATCCACCGTGACCGCTGGGTACAAGTATAATCAAAGGGGAGAATGGATTATGAGTGAGATTAGAGATAAAGGAAAGGCCGCAAAAGAAGCGAGTATTGTATTGAACGTGGCAACAACTGAAGAGAAAAACCACGCATTGCAATTGATTGCTGAGCAATTAATAGAAGAACAAGATCAATTGCTTGCGGAAAATAAAAAAGATATCGATGAAGGACGCGAAAAAGGAATTGAATCAGCAGTTCTCGATCGAATTTTATTAACGCCTGAAAGAATCGAAGCGATGGCGGAAGGTGTTCGTCTACTGATTGATTTACACGATCCAATTGGAGAAACGTTGGAAGAAATCCATAAGGAAAATGGATTACATATTGTCAAGAAGCGCGTGCCAATCGGTGTCATCGCTATGATTTATGAAGCACGTCCGAATGTTACCATTGACGCGGCGTCCCTAGCATTGAAAACAGGCAATGCGGTCGTGTTGCGCGGAAGTTCTTCTGCTAAATTTTCCAATATGGCACTATGGCGTGTCATTCAACGAGGACTTGAAAAAAGTTCATTGCCAGTTGATTCTGTTCAATTAATAGAAGATACAAGTCGAGAAACAGCGAAAGAATTGTTCACACTTAATGACTATTTAGATGTCTTAATTCCACGTGGCGGTGCGAAGTTAATTCAGACTGTGATCCGTGAATCTACAGTACCCGTCATCGAAACGGGTGCAGGGAATTGCCATGTATTTATCGATGAATCTGCTGACGAGAAGATGGCAATCGATATAGTTGTGAATGCCAAAACACAGCGTCCATCAGTTTGTAATGCCATCGAAACTATTTTGATTGATTCCAATTGGTTAGCGCAACATGGGAAGAGTTTGATCAAAGCTTTACAAGAACAAGATGTTCAATTACAAGGTGACGATACGCTACAGGCATTTGATTCGAATATCGCAGCTGTTGAAGAAAATGATTGGTCAAGTGAATACTTGGACTTGACATTACGCGTAAAGAGCGTGGAAAATGTACAGCAAGCACTAGAACATATTGCCACATACAGTACGAAGCATTCGGAAAGCATTATTACACAGACGGATGCACATGCTGAGCAATTTTTGAATAGCGTAGATGCGGCAGCTGTTTACGTGAATGCCTCCACTCGCTTTACGGATGGTTTCGAATTCGGGTATGGTGCAGAAATTGGTATTAGTACACAAAAGCTTCACGCAAGAGGTCCGATGGGATTAGAAGCACTGACTTCTTCAAAATTTGTGATTCGAGGAACCGGACAAATTAGATAATATGCAGGAGGGTTTACTTATGTCAACTGAAAAACATATTTTACACTATGAAACTTCCGCACCAAAAGACAAGCCGGCAGCGGATGATCCACTCGCTTTCGGGACAATTTTTACTGATCACATGTTTGTGATGGATTATACAGATGGAACTGGATGGCATGATCCTCGTATTGAGCCGTACAAGCCGTTTCTTCTGGATCCTGCCGCTATCGTGTTACATTATGGACAAACTGTTTTCGAAGGATTGAAAGCTTATTTAAATGAAGACAAGGAAGTTGTTTTATTCCGACCAGAGGAAAACATGAAACGTTTGAATCGCTCAAATGATAGATTATGCATGCCGATGTTCGATGAAAAATTCGTATTAAGTGCGTTAAAAGAATTGATTTCTCTAGATAAAGACTGGATTCCGGATAGAGAGGGGACTTCCCTTTACGTTCGTCCATTCATTTTCGCAACACAGCCTTATTTAGGTGTCGCCCCTTCTAAAACGTACCGACTCATGATCATTTTGTCTCCGGTAGGTCCGTATTATAAAGAAGGAGTCAATCCTGTCAAAATTGCAGTTGAATCACAGTATGTCCGTGCCGCAGTAGGTGGTACAGGCTCTGCGAAAACAGCCGGTAACTATGCAGGCGCAATGAAAGCTCAAGAAGTGGCGGAAGCGGAAGGGTATTCGCAAGTTCTATGGCTGGATGCAAAAGAACATCGCTATATCGAAGAAGTGGGAGCGATGAATGTATTCTTCAAAATCAATGGAGAAATTATTACACCAAGCCTCAATGGTAGTATTTTGGAAGGCATCACCCGTAAGTCGGTGATCGAATTATTAATAGATTGGGATATTCCAATTACTGAACGTAAAGTTTCCATCGATGAAATTATGGAAGCTAACCGGACAGGTACATTGGAAGAAGCATTTGGCACAGGGACGGCCGCTGTTATTTCTCCAATAGGTGAACTATTCTATGATGGCGAGAAATGCGAGATCAATCATAATGAAATCGGTGAGCTGTCATTGAAGTTATATGAGACAATCACAGGCATCCAAACAGGTAAAGTGGAAGATCCATATAACTGGGTCGTGCCGGTAGACTAATTTCCCTCATAAATCAGGTGGAATGGTTCGTGACAACTGCGTTGCTGTGAAGTACACTGTTAATAGTTTTGATTGAAGGGGAGTTTCCTGATGAACAAAAGTTTGATCGTTCTATTCCTGGCAGTACTGCTATTTACAGTGACAGGATGCGGAAAAACGTCTTCTGCCCCGTCGAGTGCGGAAGATTTATTGAAGAAAGCGGAACAAGCGATGAATGAATTGGAATCTGTCCATGCCAATATCGCGTACGACGAAAGTAGCGTCACATCCGATCCTGCAAAACGTACAAGTAAAAATGTACAAGTTCAGGCGGATATTGAACAGAATCCACTGAAGGTTTCAGAGGAAGTCGTCTGGAAAATTCCAAAACAAGGCGCGAAAAATATTCAGCTATTCCGCCAAGGTAACCAATTGGCTATGCAAGAGACATTCGAAGAAGAAAAGAGCGAATGGCAAAAACTGACAGAAGAGCAACGCGCGGAATTACTTGGCGTGTGGGTGCCGTTCGTCTCTCCTGTAATGGACTTGTCGCTGTTAGAACCTTTTGTGCATGATGCAGAAATAGAAAAGATTGATTACGGCTATGCCATACAGTTTTCTTTATCACCTGCTGATTATCGTCAATTGATGGAAGTGGTTTCAGTGAATAGCCCACAACCAGAAAAGTTTGTTCATACGCATGGTGGATTTCCAGTAGTGGAGAAGCTAGATGTAGAGCTGACGGTAAATGAGAAGACGATGTTTGTGACGGGCATGAAGATGTCAGCAAATGTCACGAGTTATTTTGGACGAGATTATATCCGTTATAAACAGAAGCTCGATGCAAAGTATAGTTATTTTAATGATATCGATGCGATTTCCACACCGAAAGATGCGGAGATGTTCGAGTAATAAGAAAAAATCCACGCTGACCTACTACAGGTTGGCGTGGATTTTTTGGATATCTAGTTACACTTCTAACGTGGATTCTTTTTCCCTTTGAATGATTGAAGCCGTTGGTGAATGGCGGCCATTCTTGTTTCATCACCTGCTTCTACAGGGGTGTAGAACTTAGAGTGTACTAGGCTGTCAGGCAAGTATTGTTGGTCTGTCCAACCGCCGAATGTGCCAACCGGTGTTGCGTGTGGGTAGACGTAGCCCCCATGACCGAGCGCAGCGGATCCGCTGTAGTGTGTGTCACGTAAATGCATCGGGATTTCGCCAGTCGGCTTTTCATGCAATGTTTTGGTGGCCGCATCGATCGCTTTATAAGCGGAGTTTGATTTGGAAGCCAGACACATCTCGATAATGGCGGTGGCAAGTGGAATACGTGCTTCTGGCATACCGAGACGCTGTGCGGCATCCGTGGCTGCGAGAACACGGCTTCCGACATCTGGCGCTGCCAGTCCAATATCTTCATAACTCATGACGAGCATGCGTCTTGTAACTGCAGTTAAATCCCCAATTTCAAGTAATTGGGCTAAATAATAAAGCGCCGCATCGACATCACTTCCGCGGACACTTTTTTGTAAAGCGGATAATAAATTAAAATGATGCGAGCCCTTTTTATCACCTAGTAAACTAATCCTAGTTAATAATTGAGTGAGCAATGCATCTTCAACAATAATCTTGCCGTCCTCTTCATCACTTGCAGCAAGCAATGATTCGAGGAACGTTAAAGCTTTTCGCGCATCCCCATTGACGCCTTCTGAAATTTTCTCCAGTTGCTCTGTAGTGATTTCGATCGTTTCCTTACCAAGTCCTTTTTTTTCGTCTTTCAACGTGCGCTCAAGTAATTCCAGTAAATCTTTTGGTTGCAATCGTTTCAATTGGACAATTTCCCCACAACGTGAACGAATAGCGGGATTGACGTCGTGGAATGGATTTTCCGTTGTCGCGCCGATCAAAACGATCGAACCGCTTTCTACATGAGGAAGCAGCGTATCCTGTTGCAATTTATTGAAACGATGGATTTCATCTAAAAATAGCAATACTTTACCTGTCATCCGCGCTTCTTTCACTACATCTTCTACATCTTTCTTGCCTGCCACAGTAGCATTTAGCGCAATGAAAGGTAGTTTTGACGTACCCGCAATTGCGTATGCTAGAGACGTTTTTCCGATTCCTGGTTCACCATATAATAAAAGAGACGGGACATGCCCGTTCTTGATCATCCGATATAAGGGAGTATTATTGCCGATGACGTGCTCTTGTCCGATCACTTCATCAATCGTCTCGGGCCGCATGCGAAAGGCCAAAGGTTCATTATGCATGTACATCCTCCTAGCGTACGTTTGTTCCTTCATTATACCGTAAAACATTAGTGAAGTCATTTGCAAGAACCAGTGATACAATTATGCTATACTGATTTCAGCAATTTTAGTAAAGGACGATGCCCAATGAAAATATCCACTAAAGGACGATACGGACTTACAGTAATAGTAGAATTAGGACGAAAATATGGAGAGGGTCCTGTACCTTTGCGTAAAATCGCAGAAGAGCAAAACCTCTCTGAAGCATATCTGGAGCAACTCATCCCACCTTTACGCAACAGCGGAATGGTGAAGAGTGTTCGCGGGGCCTACGGTGGCTATAAACTCGCAAAAGATCCTTCTGAAATTATGGCAGGAGACGTAATCCGTTTGCTTGAAGGGCCGATTCAATTAGTCGAAGGACTTGATGACGATGATATCCCGCAACGCGAACTATGGAAACGAATCGGAGACGCCATCCGAGGGGTATTAGATCATACGACGATCAAAGATTTAATTGAATTTGAAGATACGTCTACTGCTGATGAATACATGTTCTATATTTAAAGGAGTTTAGTGATGAAACCAGCTATATATTTAGATTATGCCGCTACGACACCGATGCATCCAGCTGTACTGGAGCGATTCACCACTGCGCTGCAAGATACATATGGTAATCCTTCAAGTACGCATCAATTTGGTCGCCACGCAAAAAAAGTGTTGGAAGATGCCCGCAAAACGCTAGCATCCTCGATCAATGCGTCACCCAATGAAATCATAGTTACTTCTGGAGGGACAGAAGCAGATAACTTGGCGATTTTTGGGTACGTACAGTCGTTGAGAACAGAAGGCAAACACATTATTACAACGGAAATCGAACATCATGCGGTGTTAAACCCGTGTAAACAACTGGAGTCACAAGGCTATAAAGTGACATATCTTTCACCTGATAAGCATGGGGTCATTACAGCAGAACAAGTTCAAGCTGCGTTAACGGATGAAACTATTTTAGTATCCATCATGTACGGCAATAATGAAGTAGGAACCATCCAACCGATTGCAGAAATCGGCCGGTTGCTCTCTACACATCCGTGCGCCTTCCACACAGACGCTGTGCAAGCTTACGGTAGTTGTTCACTGGACGTTGAAGAACTGCAAGTCGATTTACTGTCAGTTTCGGCGCATAAACTGAATGGTCCTAAAGGAATCGGCTTCCTTTATCAGCGAAATGGCAAGTTACTGTCGAGCCAAGTACTCGGAGGTTCACAAGAGAAACAGCGACGTGCAGGTACTGAAAATGTGCCAGCAATAGTTGCATTTGCAGAAGCGGTCTCTATTGCCGAGCAATCCAAACAAGAAAAGAAAACAGCTTATTCTACGTATAAACAAAAAATGGCGGAAGTCTTTGAAAAACATCAAATCGATTTCCTGCCTACCATTCCCGATGCAGTAGCTTCTTTACCGCATATTTATCATGTATCGTTTCCCGGCACTGATGTGGAGACATTTTTGATGAGTTTAGATTTAGAAGGGGTAGCCGTATCTAGTGGTTCTGCTTGTACGGCAGGATCATTTGAACCGTCACATGTCGTAACGGCCATGTTTGGTACAGAATCAGATAAAGCTAGAAACTCGATCCGCATCAGTTTCGGTTATGACTTGGATGAATCTATTATAGAAGAAGCAGCCAATCGAATTGCGAATGTAGTCAAACGACTAGTGAAATGAATTAAGTAAAGGATGAACAATATGACAACAAAAAAAGCACCTGCCGATACTCGTGTAGTCATTGGAATGTCAGGCGGAGTGGACTCTTCGGTTGCGGCATTACTCTTAAAACAGCAAGGCTATGAAGTGATCGGAATCTTTATGAAAAACTGGGATGACACGGATGAATCCGGACATTGTACTGCGACAGAAGATTTTGAAGACGTACGCAGCGTATGTGATCAGATTGGCATCCCTTATTACTCAGTTAATTTTGAAAAACAATATTGGGATAAAGTATTCACGTATTTCTTGGATGAATACAAAAAAGGTCGCACACCGAATCCAGATGTAATGTGTAATAAAGAAATCAAATTCAAAGCATTCCTCGAGCACGCCAAAAGTCTAGGTGCCGATTATTTGGCGACCGGACATTATGCGCAAGTCGTAGAACGTGAAAATGGTGTAGCGATGCTCCGTGGTGTAGACAATAATAAAGATCAAACGTATTTCTTGAATCAATTGACACAAGAACAACTTCAGCAAGTGATGTTTCCTCTAGGTCATATGGAGAAAAGCGAAGTTCGAGAAGTCGCGGAACAAGCGGGATTGGCAACAGCGAAGAAAAAAGATTCAACAGGGATCTGTTTCATCGGTGAGCGCAATTTCAAAGAATTCCTCGGGGAGTACTTACCTGCGCGTCCAGGTGAGATGCAGACGATGGCCGGAGTGAAGATGGGCAAGCATGACGGACTCATGTACCACACAATTGGGCAACGTCATGGTCTAGGGATTGGTGGAGCTGGAGAACCTTGGTTTGCGGTCGGTAAAGACTTGGAGCGCAATGTGTTGCTAGTTGAACAAGGCTTCTATCATGACACACTGTTCTCAACGAGTTTACAAGCAACGGATATGAATATTTGTTCATCGAAAGAATTACCGGAGACGTTTACTTGTACAGCTAAATTCCGTTATCGTCAGCCCGATACTAAAGTAACTGTGCAGTTATCTGGTGACGAAGCAATTGTGACGTTTGATGAACCTGTTCGTGCAGTTACGCCAGGACAAGCTGTCGTGCTGTATGACGGTGATGAGTGCCTAGGTGGCGGAACAATCAATGAAGTATTTAAAGACGGCAAGAAACTGACATACGTAGGATAAGGAGGCAACAGCATGTCGATTCATCAAGATGCGATTAAAGAAATGCAAGAAGGTAATTATGAAAAAGCAATTGAGCTTTTCATGAAAGCAGTAGAAGAAAACCCGGAAGAGCCTACAGGGTATATTAATATTGGAAATATTTTTGCGTCACTTGGAGATGCGGAGCAGGCGGAACCATTTTTCCAAAAAGCGTTGACGCTTGACGAAAGTGCAGGAACGGCATTTTACGGACTGGCAAATCTGTATTACAATCAAGAGCGTTTTGAAGAGGCAGCAAAGTTATATGAAAAAGCGATCCAAACAGGATTGGACTCTGCCGATGCATATTTCATGCTCGGTAAAAGTATGGAACAAGCAGGTAATGACCGTTTAGCTTTACCATATTTGCAGCGTGCCGTTGAATTAAATCCTGACGATCAAGAAATTGCATTGTCCTATGGAATTTTACTAGCGAAGCTCGAGCTATTTAAAGAGGCGAAGCCTGTATTTGAATCGATCTTGGCGGTAGCTCCGGATCATGCGGATAGCCATTATAATTTGGGAGTTTTATATGCAGTATCAACGGAAGACAAAGCAAGTGCACTGTCACACTTAGAACAAGCATTCACTGTAGAACCTGACCATACACAGGCACGTTATTTATTCGATATGATCAAGCTTGGTGAACAAGGCGAGTAATACATCAGCTAAAAAAGGAGGGAGCCCTAGCGATGAGTGAAACAGCACCATATATAATCGGCAGACCGGTCGTGACGATTTTTCATAATACGACGAATCTATTTTCCATCGTTAAGCTAAAAGTCACTTCCACCAATACCGATTACCGCGACAGTGAAATAGTGATTAAAGGGTCATTCCCTCCTTTAGTTGCGGAAGAAGATTACAAATTTACGGGTCGACTAGTCAACCATCCGGTACATGGACAACAGTTCGATGTGCAGACGTTCTCGAAAGAGTTACCTGCGACAGAAGCGGGTCTGATTCATTACTTATCCGGTGATTTGTTTCCTGGAATAGGGAAGAAAACAGCGACTGACATTGTCAAGACACTCGGCAATAACGTCATCCAGAAAGTTCTCGAAGACCGCAGCGTACTGGACCAAATCCCGCGTTTGAGTGACGAACGAAAAGATACGCTTGTTTCGGTCTTGCAGGAGAATCTAGGTCTTGAGCGTACAATGGTGCAACTGAATGAATGGGGCTTTGGTCCGCAAGTGGCTATGCGAATATATCAAGCCTATCAAGATGACGCCATCACGATTCTGACGGAAAATCCATACCGTTTAATCAAGGAAATCGAAGGAATCGGCTTTCAACGTGCAGATGATCTGGCAAAGCAACTCGGGATCGTAGGAGATCATCCCGCGCGTATAAAGGCAGCTGTTTATTACAGCGTACATAATGAAGTACAGTCAGCAGGGCATGTCTACGTGGAGTCAGAGGTGATCTTGCCGCAAGCAAAACAGTTACTTGAATCAAGTCAGGCACATATCATCTCGTACGAATCGATCACACAAGCAGTGATTGAACTCGTCGAAGAAGGCACACTGTCTGCCGAAATGCAGCGTCTCTACTTGCCCTCTCTCTATTTCTCGGAAATTGGTATTGCAGCTAAAGTGAATAAAATTCTCGAAAATGAAGTCGCTGAACAATTTCCTGCTTCTGAAATTAGAAAAGCTATCGGTGAAATTGAGGAACGTTTAGAAGTGCAATATGCTGAAACGCAAGTAGAGGCCATCGAACGTGCTCTTCATTCTTCATTGCTTGTGCTAACAGGTGGACCAGGAACAGGGAAAACAACCGTGATTAGAGGCTTAGTTGAGGCGTATGCAGAACTGCATGGCATTTCACTAGACCTTGAAGAATATGCACGCAAAAAAGAACCATTCCCGATTATTTTGGCAGCACCTACCGGGCGCGCAGCGAAGCGGATGTCCGAATCGACTGGATTACCCGCCATGACGATTCATCGTCTACTCGGATTTACAGGTCAGGAAACCGAAGAAGAGACGGAACGCGAAGTGGATGGCAATCTCATTATCATTGATGAAACATCCATGGTAGATACTTGGCTCATGCATCAGCTGTTAAAAGCTGTCCGCAACGACGCACAGTTATTATTCGTTGGAGACCAAGATCAACTACCTTCCGTTGGACCCGGACAAGTGTTGCATGACTTCATGCAGTCAGGAAAAATCCCAGTTGTTGAACTGACCGATATTTTCCGACAAAGTGAAGGCTCCACAATCATTGAAATGGCACATATGATCAAGCACAAAGAATGGACGATGGATGTCACGAAGAAGACGTCTGATCGCTCATTTATTAAAGCATCGAGTGATCAAATTTTGCCTGTGGTTAAACAAATTGTTCAAAATGCAACATCAAAAGGACATTCCATTAAAGACATCCAAGTGCTGGCACCGATGTATAAAGGTCCAGCAGGCATAGATGGCTTGAATAAAATGATTCAAGAAGTGACGAATCCACCTGCAGAAGGAAGAAAAGAAATGGTATTCGGTGAAACGATATATCGCATTGGAGATAAAGTGCTACAACTCGTCAATCAACCGGAGAGCAATGTCTTTAACGGGGATATGGGAGAAGTCGTTGCGATCATGTTAGCGAAAGAAACTACTGACAAAAAAGCAATTATGGTGGTTTCATACGACGGCAATGAAGTACAGTATGAACGAAGCGATTTGAATCAGTTGACACTGGCGTATTGTTGTTCTATTCACAAATCTCAAGGTAGTGAATTTCCGATTGTCGTCATGCCGATCGTCAGAAGTCAGCGGAAAATGTTACGTCGTAATCTACTGTATACAGGGATTACGCGGGCGAAGAACTTCTTAATACTGTGCGGTGAAGCGGAAGAATTTAAAGCGGGGATTGCACGCACTGATGAAACAGAGCGACAGACAACGCTACAAGAACGCATTACAGGAGAAACACAAGAAGTTCAGACAACACAACTTGAGGAAACGATTACGCGCAATACAGCACCTGCAAAAGTGACGGTTGAACCACGAGAGTCGTCTCCGGCAAAGTTAACGATGGACAATTTTACTGGAATTGATCCGCTCGTTGGCATGAACAACGTGTCACCATTTGACTTTCTTGAAGTGACTGATTGACAAAGCGAAAGAACTTTCCTATAATTCGTTTAGAAATATTGAAAAACGTTGAAGGAACAAGTACCTGTTTATTCTGTGTCATAGAAAAGAGCTTCTTGGCTGAAAAAGCTCTCTCAGATCTACAGCGAACGCTATTCCGAAGTTGCAGGCTAATCCCTGCCGTCTTGCCGCGTTAAGGCAACTCGAGATACCGCGTCATGCGGTAATTAGGGTGGTACCGCGATCAATAAAACCTTCGCCCCTTTATACAAGGGGTGGAGTTTTTTTAATTTTAGGAGGAGCAAAACGATGAGAAAACTTACGGCATCTGAAATTCGCCAAATGTTTTTAGACTATTTTAAAGAGTACGGGCATACTGTAGAACCATCAGCTGCATTAGTGCCAGTTGATGACGCATCACTACTATGGATCAACAGTGGAGTCGCTACATTGAAGAAATATTTTGATGGACGAGTGATTCCTGAAAACCCGCGGATTGCGAATGCACAAAAATCGATCCGCACAAACGATATTGAAAATGTCGGCTATACAGCACGTCACCATACGTTCTTTGAAATGCTCGGCAACTTTTCTATTGGTGATTATTTCAAAGAAGAAGCCATTATTCGTGCGTGGGATTTCCTGACAAATGAACAATGGATTGGTTTTGATCCAGAACGCTTGTCCATTACGATCCATCCGGAAGATGAAGAGGCGTACGCAATCTGGAAAGATCAGATCGGTATTCCGGAAGAGCGTATCATTCGTCTTGAAGGAAACTTCTGGGATATCGGCGAAGGTCCAAGTGGTCCGAACTCCGAAATCTTCTACGATCGTGGACCAACTTACGGTGACGATTTCTCAGATCCTGAATTATATCCAGGTGGAGAAAACGAACGCTATTTGGAAATTTGGAACTTAGTATTCTCTGAGTTCAATCATAATCCTGATCACACGTACACACCGCTACCGAAGAAAAACATTGATACAGGAATGGGTCTTGAGCGCATGGCATCCGTTATCCAGGATGTGCCTACGAATTTCGATACAGACTTGTTCTTACCGATCATTGAAGCAGTTGAAAATGTGTCAGGCAGAAAATACGGTGAAACTACGCAAGCAGACACGGCGTTTAAAGTAATTTCGGATCACATCCGCACGGTAGCATTCGCTATTGGAGACGGAGCACTACCTTCCAATGAAGGCCGGGGCTATGTTCTGCGCCGTCTATTAAGAAGAGCAGTTCGTTTCGCGAAGCAATTAGGCATTGATAAGCCGTTTATGTACATGCTGGTGCCAATTGTTGGAGATATCATGAAAGACTTCTACCCTGAAGTTCACGACAAACAGGCATTCATTATGAAAGTTGTGAAAAACGAGGAAGATCGTTTCCACGAAACATTGCATGACGGTATGGCGATTCTAACGACAATCATTGAAAAGGCAAAAGCTTCAGACTTACCAATCGTTTCAGGCAGTGACGCGTTCAAGCTCTATGATACATACGGCTTCCCGTTTGAACTGACAGAGGAATTTGCTCTTGAAGAAAACGTGGCAGTCGATCGTATCGGGTTTGACGAAGAAATGGCTGCGCAACGAAACCGTGCACGTGCTGCGCGTGCCACATCCGACTCCATGCATGTGCAATCGGGTGTTCTTGGTGAAATTCATGAAGCAAGTGAATTCATTGGGTATGGTCAACTAGAAACAACTGCAATCGTCAATGTCCTTGTTCAAGACGGTGAACGTATCGCGCATGCATCTGAAGGAGAAACGGTACAACTTATGTTGGATCAGACTCCGTTCTATGCAGAAAGTGGCGGTCAAGTAGCGGATAAAGGAACGATCTCCAATGAATCGTTCACAGCGGAAGTTCGCGACGTCAAAAAAGCGCCTAATGGACAGAACTTGCATACGGTCTTCATCAGTTCAGGTGAATTGAATGAAGGCGTATCAGTTAACGTAAAAGTGGACGAGTTCTCACGCAATTTGACAGTTAAAAATCACACAGCTACACACTTGTTGCACCGCGCGTTAAAAGATGTTCTTGGTGAACATGTCAATCAAGCAGGTTCATATGTTGGACCGGATCGTCTTCGCTTTGACTTCTCCCATTTTGGACAAGTCACAAAAGAAGAACTCGAGCGTATCGAATTCCAGGTCAATGAACAAGTTTGGGCAGGTACTCCTGTCAATACGATCATTTCACCCATTGCAGAAGCAAAAGAAATGGGTGCGATGGCATTGTTCGGTGAAAAATACGGTGATATCGTTCGCGTGGTCAAAGTCGGTGACTACTCTGTTGAGCTTTGTGGAGGTTGTCACGTACGCAACACGTCTGACATCAACGTATTCAAAATCGTTTCAGAAGGCGGCATTGGAGCGGGTACCCGACGTATTGAGGCCTTCACGGGTGGACAAGCATTCCGTTCATTTAAAGAAGATCAAGCGATCATCGATGAAATAGCAGCAACTGCAAAAGCGACTCCGAAAACAGTCGTGACGAAAGTCGAATCGATTCTCGCTGACTTTAAAGAACTTCAACGCGAAAATGAATCACTGCAAGCGAAGATGGGCAACAGCCAATTGGCAAGTGTCATGGAAACGGCTCAGCAGATCGAAGACGTGACAGTCATTTCTGCAACTGTAGAAGTGAAAGACAATAACGGTTTACGTCAATTGATTGATGAAATGAAACAAAAAACTTCCAAAGGCGTCATTGTACTTGGTACAGTAACGGATGGGAAAGTAATGCTGGCGGCTGGTGTTACCGATGACTTAAAAGGTGGCAACTACCACGCAGGTAAAATCGTCAACCATGTTGCGTCACTTTGTGGCGGAAAAGGCGGTGGACGCCCTGACATGGCGATGGCAGGAGCGAAAGATGCGTCAAAACTTGATGATGCGCTTCAATCCGTGTATGATTATGTAAAATCTGTTTAACCATTATGTAGAGCGATGAATCATAAAATATAGATACATGTAACTAGTTAGTTTTCATTTGGATGCCTAAAGTATATGCCCAGATGTAAGAGTCAGACTAGAAGCGAATATGAACGGCGGTTGATCCACCAATCTATGTACTATGTATATCATGACGGTAGATCGTTATAGACATAAATGGAAATCGGAAAGCGGGGTGTCGAGTATGAATTCGTCCGATGAAACGATGAAGTTTAACTTTCCTGAAGAGTCAATGGAGGAAGAAGTCAAAACAGTCATGCTCCACGTTTACAAATCATTAGAAGAAAAAGGTTACAATCCAATTAACCAGATGGTCGGCTATTTATTATCTGGAGATCCAGCCTACATTCCACGACACGAAGACGCACGCAGTCTGATCCGGAAATTGGAGCGAGACGAAATTCTAGAAGAATTAGTTAAGTTCTATATCCGAGAAAACAGAGGGAAGACAGAATGAGAATTATGGGATTGGATGTTGGCACGAAAACCGTAGGCATCGCGATCAGCGATAGTCTCGGTTGGACAGCCCAAGGAATCGAAACGATCAAAATTGATGAAGCGGTAGGTTCTTTCGGGATGAAACGAGTCAAACAGCTGACAGAAGAATACGAAGTGACGGAGTTTGTCGTCGGGTACCCTAAGAATATGAATAATACGATTGGTCCCCGTGGAGAAGCTTCCGAACAGTACGCAGAGAAATTACGCGAAAAGTTCGGTTTACCTGTCGTATTATGGGATGAGCGATTAACTACTATGGCTGCTGAACGCGTTTTGATAGAAGCGGATGTCAGCCGTAAAAAACGTAAATCGGTCATAGATAAAATGGCAGCTGTCATGATTTTACAAGGCTATTTGGATTCACAAAAAAACTAGAGGTGATTAAACAATGGAACACGGACAAGAAACAATGACAATCGTAGATGAGAACGGCGAAGAGCACGTATGTGAGGTAATTTTAACTTTTGATTCAAAAGAATATGAAAGATCATATGTACTTTACCATATTTTAGATGGCGAAGAGAGAGACGATGACGAGGAAGTTGAAATCCATGCATCTGCATTCATTCCGACTGAAGAAGGACAAGATGGCGGATCACTTCTTGAAATCGAATCTGATGAAGAATGGGATATGATCGAAGAAGTATTGAACACATTCCTTGAAGAAGAAGAGTAAGCGATAATATCATGTGACGGGCGGAATGGTGCTGACCGTTCCGTCTTTTTTAATGGAGTTATCTATAGCGGAAGAAGAGGTGAGGCTTGTGGGAAAAGAGCCCCAGAGAAAAAAAGATGTCATGTTTGAACGTATGTTAGAACAGAAGGAAGAAGTGAGAACCGTTAGAAAAATAGTGTTTTGGATTGTGGCGGTCGTGTTGGTTGTAGGGATAGTAGGAGGTTTTTCGGTCTATACATACATAAAAAGTGCGTTAGAGCCTGTTGATCCGGACTCGGAAAAAATTATAGAAGTAGAAATTCCGATCGGTTCAGGTTTGGATATGATTTCGGAAAAACTGCAAGAGTCGGGTATTATCAAAAATGCGCGGATTTTCAAATACTATGCAAAAGTAAACAATGAAGCAGATTTTCAGGCTGGAACGTATGGATTAACGCAGTCTATGACACCAGATGAATTGATTAAGAGCCTGAAAACAGGTGTAGTCTATCGCACACCGGCATTTACACTTACGATTCCGGAAGGGTTAACGATAGATCAGATTGCAGAAAGAACAAGTGAAAAGACGACGATTACGAAAGAACAGTTTATGGAATACGTGACGAATGAACAAGTCATTCAAGAATATATAGCCAAGTACCCAGAAGTCATAACAAAAGAAATTCTTAATGAGAATATACGTTATGCACTAGAAGGTTATTTATTCCCTGCTACTTACCCATTCTTTGAAGAAAAGCCTACAGTTAAAGAAGTGGTCGATACGATGGTGGATGCCACTGTGCAAAACGTCATACCGTATAAAGCGTATTGGGCAGAGAAAGACAAAAATCGTTCAGTTCATAAAATGCTGACATTTGCTTCCTTGTTAGAAAAAGAAGCAACTGGCCAATCGGATCGCGAAACGATTGCGAGCGTCTTCAATAACCGTATTGAACAAGATATGCCATTGCAGACAGATCCAACCGTTTTATATGCACTAGGGGAACATAAAGCCCGCGTCATGAATGAGGATTTGAAAGTGGAAAATGTCTATAATACGTATAAGAATAAAGGATTACCGCCAGGTCCCATTGCGAATGCTGGAACTGCTTCTCTCCAGGCAACAGTAGAACCATCCAATACTGGATACTTGTTCTTCCTGGCAGATAAAGATGGCGTTAATCACTTTGCTAAAACATATGAAGAACATTTAAAAAACAAAGCAAAGTATATCGACAGCCAACATAAATAATACGTCGTAAAGGGGAAGTAAATATGACGGACTACAATACGTACATTAGCCGCTTTGTAGAAGAAAAAGATCCGCTCATCGTGGAGATGGAGCACTACGCTGCAGAGCATCGTGTGCCCATCATGGACGATACAGGCTTGTATACGTTGATCGGGCTGCTGCAAATTCAGCAGCCGAAACGTATTCTTGAAATAGGAAGCGCAATTGGCTATTCAGCTATTCGATTAGCGAAAGCTTTTCCTGAAGCCGTCATTTATACAGTCGAGCGTGACGCAGAACGGTATGAGAAAGCAGTTGAATATATTGAGCGCAGTGGACTACAAGAGCGTATTAGTATCATTCATGATGACGCACTCGAGTTAGACGAAACCAAGTTACCACAAGAACCATTTGATACACTGTTCATCGATGCAGCCAAAGGGCAATATCGAAAGTTTTTCGACAAATATAGCCCACTTGTCGGTTCTTCAGGTGTAATCTATTGTGATAATATGTTTATGCATGGTATGGTGCTGTTGGAAGATGCAGACATACCAAAACGCAACCGGACAATGATCCGAAACTTGCAACAATTCACGAGCTGGGCGATGCAGAATGATCACTATGAAACGTCCCTTGTACCAATAGGTGACGGCATTTTAATAGCTGTGAAAAAGTACTAAACAGTAGGCTACAAAGGGGAATCGCTGTGAAGAAAAAACCTGTCGTAATAGGTATTACCGGTGGTTCAGGCTCCGGTAAGACAAGTGTCACAAAAAAGATACACGAGGTATTCCAAGGTCATTCGGTCGTAGTCATTGAACAAGACGATTACTATAAAGACCAATCACATTTAGTGTTTGAAGAAAGATTAAAAACGAATTATGATCATCCATTAGCATTCGATACCGACCTACTGATTCAACATATCCGGCAGCTGATCAACAGACAGTCAATCGAAAAGCCAACATACGATTACACATTGCATACACGTTCAGCTGAAAAAGTAACTGTAGATTCACAAGATGTCATCATTCTTGAAGGAATTCTCGTGTTGGAAGATGAACGATTGCGAGATCTTATGGATATCAAGCTGTTTGTTGATACGGATTCTGATATTCGTATTATTCGTCGAATTTTACGAGATATCCATGATCGTGGACGCACAGTAGATTCTGTTGTCGAGCAATACGTAACGGTTGTGCGCCTGATGCATAACCAATTTATTGAACCGACAAAAAAGTATGCTGATATAATCATTCCGGAAGGCGGCGAGAATGCGGTCGCCATCGATTTGATGGTCACGAAGATAAAAACAATTCTTGCTTCTGTCGACGAAGTATAATATGATGATGACATAATTTTAAATTAATTTAGCATTCGCCGGTCTTTCTATAGAAAAACTAGGATGCACGCAAGATAAGCAAGGGCTTTTTTTCGTTCAGATTACAATAATGAACGGAAAAGAGTATAGTCAAAACTAAAATAGTTCTGCTATGTCACATAATTGAAGTTAGTGTGACATAGTATTTTTTATGAACAGACATTTGAGGAGTGTTATTACATGGTTTCAGAAAAGAAATTTCCAATGACGGCTGCAGGTAAAGCGAAGTTAGAAGAAGAGCTAGAGCAATTGAAAACGGTTAAACGTGTAGAAGTAGTAGAACGCATTAAAATCGCACGTAGCTACGGTGACTTATCGGAAAACTCCGAGTACGATTCAGCGAAAGAGGATCAGGCATTTGTTGAAGGAAAGATTTCTTCTATTGAAGGAATGATTCGTAATGCCGTCATTATTACTGAAGATGAATTGAATACGGATGAAGTGCAATTAGGCAAGACAGTTACTTTTAAAGAAATTCCTGATGGTGAAGAAGAGACGTATACGATTGTTGGTTCCGCTGAAGCCAATCCAATGGAAGGTATGATCTCGAACGACTCGCCAATTGCGAAAGCATTAATTGGTCGGAAAAAAGATGATAAAGTAAAGATCCAGACTCCCGGCGGTGAAATGTCAGTAGAAATACTCGAGATAAAGTGACACACGTACCGTCTTCTCACTAGCAGAAGACGGTATTGTCGTTTTTAATTCTTTCCACCGTTGTATACGCATTTCATTTCATAGTAAAGGAGATGTCTGAAATGGCAGATCAAAATCCGAAGTATTCGAGAACGTCTAGAAAAAAAGGCAGTAAAGCGAGCAAAGTGAATAGAGCATTGAATATTTCAATTGGTGTAGTGGTATTTCTCATTGCGGTTGTTGCAATAATCTTTCTCACAGGTGATGACGATAAAAATGAAGTGGCAATTGACAAGCCGGAGCAATCCACGCAGTCCGATGCAGCACCAATTGAACCTATCGTCTTAGACGATGAAGACGAGGCGGACAAGCCTGAAGCTGAAGATGCAGAGTCGGAAGAAATGGATGAACCAGAAGTTCAGGCTCCTGAAGAAAATAACGAAGTGGTAAATGAAGTGGTTGAAGAACCTGAAGCGCCAGTGGTAGAAGCGCCGAAAAAAGAACAACCTAAACAGGACAAGCCGAAGAAAGAAGCTTCACCGGATTCAGGCAAGAAAGTTGTGGTTAATCCTGACTGGAAACCAATTGGAACAAAGCAAACTGGAGAGCACGTTTCGAAATACGATGGTCAGTCCGATGACTGGTATGAGAAAAAGAAAGCTATTTCTTATGCAACCGGCATGTCTGAAGATCAATTGTACTTTGAACGTATTCAAAATGGCGGCAGTCCTCAAAAGTCAGAAGGTATTGTTAGAAGCAAAGACAATTCCAAAAAATTCAAAGTATACCTTGAGTGGGTGGACGGCCAAGGCTGGAAACCTGTGAAAATGGAAGTAATGAAGTAAGTGAATCAACCTACCGATGTGCTGCCTATCGTGCAGTACATTCTAGTTAGTGAAAAAGAGGAGAGGGCATAAATGAAAATAGCAATCGTGGGTGCAATGGAGGAAGAAGTTGAAATATTACGCAGAGAGATTGGAATTGGAAAAATCACAACCATTGGTAACTGTGAGTTTATTGAAGGAAAAGTAGGCAAGCATCAAGTGATCGTGACGAAGAGTGGTATCGGGAAAGTAAATGCTGCCATGGCCACAACGATCCTGTTGCAAAACTACAAACCTGACGTAGTCTTGAATACAGGTTCTGCTGGTGGAACTAATCCTGAGCTCGAGGTTGGAACGATTGTAATATCTGACTATGTCCTGCATCATGATGTCGATGCCACTGCATTCGGCTACGAGCTAGGCCAAGTGCCACAACTTCCTGCAAGCTTTCCTTCAGATTCTGAACTGATCGATTTTGCTAGAGAAGCTGTAATTGAGTTAGATACATATCAACATGCTGTAGGAACTATCGCTTCAGCTGATACGTTCATGGCTGATCCTGAAAAAGTCTTACAAGTTAAAAATCGTTTCCCACGCGTAATCGCTGTAGAAATGGAAGCGGCCGCTGTTGCGCAAGTCTGTTATCAGTTCAATACGCGATGTGTTGTCATCCGTGCGCTATCTGATATTGCTGGGAAAGAATCGACCGTCAGCTTTGAAGAGTTTTTACCTCTGGCTGCCAAACACTCGTCACAGATTGTTTTGCGCGTCATCTCGAAACTTTGATCGTTCTATGATAAAATGTCTAAGTAGACAGACTAGCAGTTCGTTTGGTTGAGAGGAGGGACATTTAATGGAATTCTTAATGGGTGGCGTATTTATCGTCACGGCACTATTGGCAGCAATAATTTTACGCGAGGTTAAAGCTGACTGAGAAAAGAAACAAAGCGTTTCCGATATGCGGGGGCTGTGGCCCTCTGACGCATAATCGGAAACGCTTTTTGCATTATTGATATTCATGCTTGAATGATTGGTACAATTTGACGATCGCTCGTTTCTCGATACGTGAAACATAACTCCTAGAAATATTTAGTTGCTCGGCAATTTCTTTTTGTGTCATTGGCTGGTCATCTAGCAAGCCGTAGCGTCTTTGAATGATTTCTAACTCGCGTGAATCGAGCTTATCCAAATGACGGTAGAGCCGCTCTTTTTGTTCATTTTGTTCTACGGTTGTTTGTGGAGGTATGTCGTTTGTTTGAAGGAGGTCTGCGATTTCCAGGGATTGGCCATCTTTATCCATGCCAATTGGTTCGTAGAGGGACACATCTTTTTGTACTTTTTTCTGTGTTCGTAAATACATAAGAATTTCATTTTCAATACAGCGTGCAGCATACGTCGCTAGCTTGGTTTTACGATCTGGCGTAAAGCTGTTGACGGCTTTCATCAGACCAATCGCCCCTATGGAAATATAATCATCAAGTAGTTCGTGCTTTGGCTGGAACTTCTTGACGATATGGGCGACCAAACGCATATTGTGTTCAATAAGTTCATCACGTGCACTTACATCGCCTTCAGCTAATCGTCTCAGGCACTCTTCTTCTTCTTTCTTAGACAACGGACGAAGGAACGCTTGCCCTCTGATATAACCGATTAGCGCGGGGATCTCTAACCATAATTGCATGACGGCCAGGAAAAACCCGCTCATATGACCACCTCCGATTAGTAGTAGTTTACTCTATGCAAAATACAGATGGTCTACCACTGACAAGAAAAGCGTTAAAATCAGACATAGTTGTGCGTGCATGTCACACAACTATGTTATAATCAGACAAGAATTTGTTGTAGGGCGGAGAGGATAATGTGTTGAATCATTTTTTACCGAGTGCTTATGTAAAATCCGTATTATTGATCAAACCAGAAGACCTTCTTGAAAATGGTTTTAAGGGCATTATTACAGATTTAGATAACACACTCGTTGAATGGGATCGTGCGGATGCTACGCAAGATATAATGGCGTGGTTCAAGTCTATGCGCGATGCCGGTTTGCAAATTACTGTTGTATCCAATAACCATATAGAACGCGTCAGTCACTTTTGTGATCCATTAGGCATCCCGTATATTTGCGAAGCACGGAAGCCGATGAAAAAGTCATTTCATCAGGCACTTGCTACATTAGGCTTGCCAAAAAATGAAGTCGTCATGATTGGCGATCAATTGCTAACGGATGTCTTAGGTGCGAATCGGGTGGGGCTGCAGTCAATATTGGTCGTCCCTGTAGCAAGTTCCGATGCGACGATTACGAAGTTCAATCGTGCGATTGAACGACGGATTATGGCAAGGTTTAAAAGAAAAGGACTACTCACGTGGGAGGACTAAATTTGGAATTGATCAAGTGTATTGGATGCGGTATTACGATCCAAACAACAGACAAGACAATGGAGGGCTATGCGCCACCAGCTTCATTAGAAAAAGAAGATGTCATATGCCAACGTTGCTTTAAATTACGAAATTATAACGAATTACAGCCAGTGTCCTTATCAGGAGACGACTTTTTAGCGATTTTAAATGGAATTGGTGAAAAACAAGGCTTGATCGTCAAAGTAGTAGATATTTTTGATTTCAACGGTAGTTGGATCAACGGCTTGCATCGCTTTGTGGGCAAGAAAGATATTTTATTAATTGGTAACAAGGCAGATATTCTACCGAAAGCGATTAATCCGCAACGAGTGAAAAATTGGATGAAGGCAGAAGCTGCAAAGCTAGGACTGAAACCAATCGATGTGTTGCTCGTATCAGCTGTAAAAGGCAATGGTATGAGTGAAGCGCTCGACGCGATTGAGAAGTACCGTAAGGGCAAGGACGTCTACGTAGTCGGTTGTACAAATGTAGGAAAATCTACGTTCATTAATCGGATTATTAAAGATGCGACCGGTATGCAAGATGTCATTACGACATCTTATTTCCCGGGGACAACCCTCGATGTAGTGGAAATTCCATTGGACGACGGAAAAATGCTGATGGATACACCAGGGATTATCAACGATCATCAAATGGCCCATCACTTGGATCCTCATGATTTGAAGTTGATTACACCGAAGAAAGAACTGAAGCCGAAAGTCTATCAGCTGAATGCTGAACAAACATTATTTATCGGCGGACTAGCACGTTTTGACTTCATTCAAGGTGGACGCTCCTCCTTCAACATCTATACAGCCAATGGTTTGCCAGTTCATCGGACGAAGTTAGAAAATGCGGATGAATTGTACAAAAACCATCTTGGTGACATGCTATCTCCGCCAGGACCTGCATCACTTGAGAAGTTGCCGTCACTTGTGCGTCATGAATTTTCGATTAAAGAAGCAAAGACGGACTTAGTGATTTCAGGCCTTGGCTGGATTACACTTCAGCACGCCAATGTAAAAGTAGCTGTACATGCACCAAAAGGTGTGAATGTCGAAGTCAGACCTTCATTGATTTAAGAGGGACAGGAGGGATTACCAGATGAAAAAATGGTATGCGGTAGTAGGCGATCCCATCGCGCAATCGATGTCACCGGTCATGCATGATCAGTGGTTTAAAGAAAATGCATTGCATGCAACGTATATACCGATTCATGCAACAGCCGGAAGTTTGGAACAGACGATAAATAGTTTACGTTCACTCGGATGTAGTGGTTTTAATGTGACGGTACCCCACAAGCAAGCGATTCTTCCTTTCCTCGACGAAGTGGACGAATCGGCAGCGGTGATGAATGCGGTCAACACAGTGTATCAAACAGATGAGGGTAAACTAATCGGTGCCAATACGGATGGGGCCGGATTCGTGAAGTCGTTGGAAGAGTTTACGGACTTAGTTAAAGGTTCTGTATTACTAATTGGAGCTGGCGGTGCAGCTAGAGGCATCGCCTTTGCACTGCAATCGGCTGGCTACGGTCCTCTCTACTTCACGAATCGCACCGCTTCGAGATCTGCAGAATTAGCGGCGGATATGAAGGACGGGCATGCGATCTCTATTGAAGACGCGGAAGATCGTCTCGGTGAGTTTGGACTTGTAGTGCAAACGACATCGGTCGGTATGAACTTTGCACAAGAAGGAATACCGCTTAATCCAAAGAAAGTCGCAAACGGTGCAGTGGTAGCGGACATTATTTACAATCCGCTCGAAACTGAATTTTTACGACAAGCAAAACAAGCAGGAGCCAAGACGATGAACGGTGTAGGAATGTTCGTTCATCAAGGGGCCCTCGCTTTTGAAAAGTGGACAGGTGTCTATCCTGACACGAAAAAAATGATCGATATGATTACAATGAAAGTTGGCGGGTAAACATGTTAACAGGTAAACAAAAAAGATTTTTACGTAGCGAAGCACATCATTTGGATTCATTATTCCAAATTGGGAAAAGTGGTTTGACTGATGCGATCCTCGTGCAAATCGACGAGGCGCTCGAAGCACGTGAACTACTTAAAGTGAGCGTACTTCAAAATTGCGAAGGAGATAAAAATGAAATTGCTGAAAAAATGGGTGCGTATAAAGGTATTCACGTAGTCCAAGTCATCGGTAACACCATTGTTTTATACAGGGAATCGACAGAGAAAAAACGCATACAATTACCGTAAGGAGAATTAGATGAAACGAATCGGCATTTTGGGCGGAACTTTCAATCCGCCACACACTGGACATTTATTGATCGCCAATGAAGTGCGTTATGCACTGCAGCTAGATGAGGTATGGTTGATGCCTACTGCAGTCCCGCCACATAAGGTGGCGGTAGGCGACGCGACAGCCGAGCAACGCCTACAAATGGTGAAACTGGCGGTAGATGAAGTGGATGGCTTGCGTGCGTCGTCGTTTGAGATGGAGCGCGGCGGTGTATCTTTTACATATGATACAATGTCACAACTCGTACAAGACGAAGCTGATGTTCACTTTCATTTCATTATTGGTGGAGATATGATCGATCAGTTACCGACATGGTACCGGATTGAGGATTTACTCGATATCGTTACGTTTATCGGTGTAAAACGCCCAGGTGCTGATAACGCTTCTGCAATCCCGGTACAATTGGTAGAAACACCACAACTTGATTTGTCATCCACATTGATCCGCCAACGTTTTGTAGAAGGTGGAACCGTGCAACTTTTGATTCCCCCGGCTGTCGAGGCTTACATTCGAGAGGAGAGATTATATGGATCTACAACAAGTTAAAAATGATCTAGAACAACGCTTACCTAAGGCGCGTTATGAGCACGTACTGCGTGTCACGGACACTGCAAAGAAATTAGCTGAAGAAGTGGGTGTGTCAGTAGAAAAGGCTGAAATTGCTGGCCTATTTCATGATTACGCCAAGTTTATGGATAAAGATGAATTACTCGAATTACTAAAACGTGACGAAGAGTATGAGCTCTATGCACAGTATCACGCCGAATTATGGCATGCGCCAGTTGGAGCTATGCTTGCGAAAGAACGTTATGGAGTAGAAGATCACGACATCTTGCAGGCCATCCGTTTTCATACGACGGGACGTGCAGAAATGAGCGAGTTAGAGAAAGTGATCTATATCGCTGATTTAATCGAACCAGGAAGAAAGTTTCCGGGTATCGAAGAATTACGCCAACGTATTGACGGTGAACCGCTGGAAGATCAAATGACAGAATGCATCCAGCATACATTTAAATTTTTAGTTCAACGATACGCAGTCATTTTCCCACATTCATTTGACTGCTATAATGAACATGTACGTAGAAGAAAGGAACAGTGAAATATGCCAACATTATTGGAATTAGCTTATGAAGCAGTAGATAGTAAGAAAGCAGAAGACATCGTAGTATTAAACATGGAGGGCATCTCACTTATTGCTGATCAATTCATCATTTGTCATGCGAACTCTGAAAGACAAGTGCAGGCCATCGCACGTGAAGTAGCAGATGTTGCTTCTAAAGAAGGCTACACCGTGAAACGTTTGGAAGGATTCGACGCGGGCCGTTGGATTTTAATCGATCTTCTCGATGTAGTCGTTCACGTATTCCACAGAGACGAACGTGGATTTTATAACTTGGAAAAGCTATGGGGAGACGCACAGTTACTAAACGTTGAGGATGAAATATGAGTTCTTCCTATTCAGCGTTCGCATCCATTTATGACGAACTAATGAATGATATCCCGTATGACGCCTATGTCGAGTTACTCGATTTGGCGTCTGCTGGCGTTTCAGGGAAAAAAGTATTGGATATAGGTTGCGGAACCGGCTTGCTTTCTGCCATGCTGGCGAAAAAAGGAGCACACGTCACCGGCATTGATCTTTCCGCTGATATGCTCGAGGTTGCTTCGCGTCGTGCGCAGTCACTTTCTTTAGATATTCGGTTTATCGAGCAACCTATGCAACGATTGGATGTAGAAGATACATTTGACGCTGCCGTTATCTCAATCGATTCATTGAATTATGTAATAGAGCAGCGAGATGTCGTGGAAACGTTCCGCCGGATTTATGGAGCGCTTGCTACAGGCGGCGTATTGCTCTTTGATGTGCATTCATTATGTAAAATGGATGAGATCTTCCTTGAAGGACCTTTTGTTTTTGATAATCGACGTATTGCTTATATTTGGCAAACTGCCCCTGGAGAAGAGAATCACTCGATTTATTCTGAGCTAGCGTTTTTCGTAAAACAAGAAGATGATTCCTATCAACGTTTTGACGAAGTACATATGCAACGATCGTTTGCAGTACCGGAATATGTTCAAATGCTCGAAGAAGTTGGATTTCATATTGAACGGATTTTTGCAGACTGGGAAGATGAAGCACCTGAAGAAGAGAGTGAAAGAATATTCTTCCAAGTTCGAAAATAGGGCTACCATAGTATTTCGGAATCGGGTATAGTTAATGAGACTCCATACGGTGCTGATAGAAAGGATTGTTGATTATCCGTTCATTCCTCACCGAAAAATGGCGTACATTGATCATTCCTATTGCAGCGTTCGCTGTACTTTCCACTGTCTTGTTCTTTCCCCGAGAACAACCGGATCAACTTTCCGAAGAACGTGGACAATCCTTATTTGAACCAATCGAATCTATTGAAACTGCTGAACAAAATATAGAAGTGGAAGCACCCGTCGAATTGATCGCAGAAGCTGTCTCTGTTGCAATTCTGGTGGACGTTAAAGGTGCTGTGAGACATCCTGGACTTTATTCGATGCAAGATGGCGACCGATTGCTTGATGCGGTCGACAAAGCAGGAGGCTACACAGAGGCCGCTGACACGAGGTTGTTGAATCATGCGCAAAAACTGCAGGATGAATCTGTCGTCTATGTACCGGTCGCAGGAGAAGAACCACCGGTGTACGAGCAACCGGCTACAGCGGCATCTTCTTCATCTGACAGTTCCACTTCAAAAGTAAATATTAATACAGCGAATGAAAGCGACTTTCAGACGCTTCCTGGCATCGGCCCGTCAAAAGCTATGGCGATTGTCCAATACCGTGAAGAGCATGGAGCTTTTTCGCATTTGGATGGTATTAAAAATGTGTCAGGAATTGGTGACAAGACATTTGAAAAATTAGAACCACATATTATTCTTAACTGATGGAGGCAACCGTATGGAGCGAATTACTTGGGATCAGTTCTTCATGGCGCAAAGTCATTTGCTGGCGATGCGCAGCACATGCACGCGACTCTCGGTAGGTTCCATTTTAGTACGCGATCAACGCATTATTGCTGGCGGCTACAATGGTTCGATATCGGGTGGAGACCATTGTATTGAACACGGCTGTTATGTCGTGGATAATCATTGCGTTCGAACGATACACTCAGAAATGAATGCATTACTGCAATGTGCAAAATATGGCATACCTGTTGCAAAAGCGACCATTTATGTCACTCATTTCCCGTGTTTACAGTGTAGTAAAGCATTGATTCAGGCCGGTATTAAACACGTTAAATATGCGGAAGATTATCGAAACAGTGAGTATGCACTCGAGCTATTTGCGCAAGCAGGTGTGGAAATTGAAAAAGTGCCGTTTGACGAGCGTTCAATTGACTTCGCCAGTGAAGAGAAATTTTCATTATTCAACGAGATGTTGACGAAAATGCAGGAACTTGGCGCTGAACCTGAAGAACTGGATACCCTTTTGCAAAGGGTGAATCATTTATTTGGCAATTAATCCGATCGATACGATGGATGTATATAGCGATTCCTGTTGCGATTTCTGCGTTTGCAGCTGAGCTTTCAGGATCGCTTTTATTTTTGAATGCAATATTCCTCATGCCATTCTACTTTTTACGCAAAGATTATCTACACCTTTTTCTTTGTACACTTCTTGCAAGTCTCTCTTTTTTCTATTTCTCCAGTCATTCTACAACTCTTCCTGACGACTCAGTCGTGACATTTCATTGGAAAGATCAAGTGAAAATCGATGGGGCTAAAGTGAAAGGTTTCGCTACCCTATCTGACGGGACCGTTGTGTATATGATGTATCCATTACATTCCGAACAAGAAAAGATCCGATTTCAGTCTGCGCGATTATCGACGTATCAGTTCACGGCGGACGTGGAGCCGAAAGAATTGGAACCAGCAGCCCATAATTATTCATTCGATATGGTGCGCTATTTACGAATGAATGGAGCGGCAGGAATTCTAGAAGTTACTCGTATTACATCGAGCGAACCACTCACTACACCGCGTTCACGAATCTCTCACTATCGTTCTGCAATTAAACAACATATTCACGATCAGTTTCCACCTTCACTAGTTACAGAAGCTGAAGCATTATTAATCGGTGACCGTTCGGGAATGGATCGCATTTTGCAAAAAGAGTACCAGACACTAGGTATTACGCATTTATTTGCAATTTCTGGATTGCATGTCGGTCTGTTGACGTTTTTCATTCGAGCGATCTTGTTGCGTATTGGCTTTCGCAAAGAGTGGGTGACATACGGATTACTCATCTTTTTGCCAATCTACGCATGTATTGCCGGCGGGGCACCGTCTGTCTGGCGTGCAGCGACAGTAACGATGATTGTTTTGCTTGCTGTTACAGGCAATTTTAAATTGCGCCTGGATGATGCTCTTGCTTTAAGCGCATTATTTTTTATCTTAATGCAACCTTATATCGTGTTCCAACCGGGATTTCAACTATCCTATTTAGCTGCGTGTTCATTATTGTATTCGTCAGCTATTCTTAGCCAAGCGAAAAACGGCTTGGTTGTTTCGTTTCTCGTCACTGTCATTACACAAGTCGCTCTCTATCCTATTTTGCTGTATCACTTCTACGAGTTGTCTATCTCCTCATTTATTTCCAATTTATTCTATGTTCCGTTGTATTCTATAGTTATTTTGCCTGCTAATTTACTGTTGCTGATCTGCACGTGCGTAGTGCCACCACTGGCAGACAACCTCTTTTTTATCTATGAGCCTGTAAGGCAATGGATTGGTAGTATGACGACTTGGTTTGCTTCCTTTCCCTATCAAATGTGGACGCCAGGACAACCGGATGGGGTGGGTTCAGCGTTGGCTGTTATTGGTATTCTGATTTTCCTCGTCTGTCTGGAAAGAAAGAAGTTGATCGTGTTCGGTCTTATCTGCTTGTTGCTCCCAGCGCTCTATTTGGAAATTAAACCGATACTTCATCGTGACGTGATCATTTCCTATCTAGATGTCGGGCAAGGGGACAGTACGATGATCGAAATGCCTTACCGGAAAGCGGTGTATGTGATAGATACGGGTGGAGTTGTCCATTTTGGCGAAAACGATTGGAAAACGCCTGAGCAGCCGTTTGAAATCGGACGAAATATCGTTGTGCCATACTTAAAAGCAAAAGGAATTACGAAAATTGATCGGCTAATTATATCTCATGCCGATATGGATCACATGGAGGGTGCCGATGAAGTCTTGGAAGAGTTAAAAGTAAAGGAAATTCAGCTGTCCCCTGGAAGTGAACAAGAGAAAGCGATGGATGGAGTGTTGGGGCTGGCAAAGGAGCAGAATATTCCTGTGCACCTAGTTAAGGAAGGCGTTAATTGGAAAGTAGGAGACTATCAATTCCAATATGTAGCGCCTGAAGAGCGTATATATGACGGTAATGACAGTTCGCTAGTACTTGTGATGAAGAAAGAAGATCTTCATTTCGTGTTTCCTGGAGATCTCGAAAAAGAAGGGGAGCAGCGGTTTTTGCAAAGATATATTTCTGCTGATTTTCAACGTGTCATACTAAAAGCAGGCCATCACGGGAGTAAGACGTCGAGTACGGAGCCATTTATCAGTTTTCTCCAACCTGAGTTTATTATTGTGTCTGCAGGGAGGAATAGTCGTTACGGGCATCCACACGCAGAAGTAATTGACCGTTTCCATGCGCACAGTATTCCGTTTTGGTCGACAGCTGAACAGGGAACGATTGAATTGCGCGTAAAAGACGGAGTGTATACCGCCACTTCGAGTCGTTAGAAAAACAAATAGACACATCCGCCAATGTGGTGGATGTGTCTATTTTATACAACAGTTGATTAGAGAGCGACGATATCGATGATCGTAGCAACAACAAAAATTGCAGAAAAACCGATAAACGCTACTATAAAGCCGATGCCGCTGTCAATCGCATCATTACGTTTGGATTGGACATCATGTTCAAATTCATTCATTGCTACACCTCCTAATTCCATACTAAGTATAGATGAAAGTGAAAGAAAAATCCATTAAAATCGCAGTTTTTAGGAGTTGCAACGAACGTTGACACAATTTGTTCATAGAGTAAGTGCGTTATAAGTTCAAAGAGCGGAATTGCTCATAGCCAATTCCGCTTCGTCTTTTCGAATTAATAATATTTGTCTTTCTCAGCTGTCTCCCGGTGGTTCGGAGTCATTGGCTCCTGCTTTGGTGCTAAGTGTTCGAACTCTGCTAACTCTAGTGATATTTCTTCTTTCCCTTCAGTCTTCAATTTCTCACGGGAATTCATTTGTGAACGGTTAGACTTTTTCATCAAAAAAACCTCCTTTACTCGCTAGTATGGAGAAATGATGGATTTTCATGTATAGTTATCACAGGTTTTTATTAGCAAGTAATCGGTAATTGAGGTGAAGAAAATGGTTACAAAAATTTGGAGTCAAATTGAAAAAGGTGATGTCCAGCCAGTTTATCTGCTGACAGGCACAGAGCAACACTTATTAGACGAAACAATTAAGAAATTAATCAAGGCAGTCCCAGGTATGACGTCTTCTGAAGTGAATCGTTTTGATTTAGAAGAGATTCCAATCCAGGCCGTGCTCGAAGTGGCGAATGAATTTCCATTTTTGGTTGACCATAAATTGATCGTCGCAAAAAACTGTTCATTCTTGAAAGCGACAGATCAATCGAAAGAAAAGCAGAACCATCAACTAGACCTGTTGGAAAAGTGGTTGGAAAATCCATCACCTACCGCAACCGTAGTATTTGTGGCGCCCTATGAAAAATTAGACGCACGTAAGAAAATTACGAAAAAAATAAAGAAGCATGCAGTTGTCGTAGAAGCCGTTGCTTTGCAAGGGCAAGATATATCTACGTGGATTATGCAACAAGGTAAGGATAAAGGAATTGAATTCGATAAAAAGACAGCTGAATTTCTTATGGAGATGTCAGGAACCGACTTACTGACATTGGCGACAGAAGTGGACAAGCTCGCTGGCTACTTGGCGTTTAAGGGTGCAGTGGACATCGATATGATTGAGCAACTTGTGGCTAGGACGCCAGAAATGGATGTATTTCGCCTAACGGATTCATTCGTCAATAATAAAAGGGCGGAATCAATCGCTGTCTATCATGATTTATTGCGTAATGGTGAAGAACCCATCATGCTCGCGTCACTCATTGCGAGTCAGGTACGTTTAATGATTCATGTGACAAATTTACGAAAAAAAGGCTATCAGCAACAACAAATCGCCACAACGCTTCGAATCCACCCATATCGCGTTAAATTGATGATGCAAAGGAAGCTGCCACCTTTGCAAGTGTTGCTTAAAGCATTGGATGATTTGGCGACGATCGATCTACAACTTAAAACTACGAGTGGTAATCGTCAGCGAAAACTGGAATTATTTTTAATAAATGGTCTATAAGAACACAAAAAAGACTGCCGTCACAAGGAGGCAGTCTTTTAACTTATCATTATTGAGCTTTTTTAGTTAGACGTGATTTTTGACGAGCAGCAGTGTTTCTTGGGATAAGACCTTTACGGGCAGCAGTATCCAATTGTTTCACAGCGTCTCTCAAAAGTTCTTCAGCGTTCTCTTCTTTATTAATAAGAGCCGCATCCGCTTTACGGATTGCAGTACGCATAGAAGCTTTTACGTTAGAGTTTTGCTCGTTCGCAGCAGCACTTTGTTTCACGCGTTTGATAGCACCTTTAATGTTTGGCATTTCATTCACCTCCAGCTTTCAGGTAAGGCAAGAGTGTTTCCACAATCATCCGGACATCTCTTTACAACAAGCATTATTTTATCAAAGCTACCGACAGATTGCAAGAAAAAAAGTAAAGTGATTCATCTTTACAGCAATCTATTCCAGAATAAATGCCGATAAACTGCACAAACTTGCTAGTAGAGGTGAAGAAAATGAGCGAAATCAACTACTACCGCACGGATTTAATTGACGAAAGTGACGAGTTTGTCAGACATCAGACAGAGTCAGAAGAAAAGAAATTGAAGGAAATGTCCGGTATACGTGTCGAGGAACAAACCATCGGTCGGATTAAGGCGACAACTGTAAAAGTGACAGCGGAAGGTGAAGAAGAAATCGGAAAAGCGAAAGGTACGTATATTACGCTGACGATTCCGACACTTGCTGTTCACGAAACCGATGAGCTTCAAGCGCTATGTGAACTTGTGGTGGAAAAAATGGATACATTAATTAAGGAAAAGATACCGGGCGAAGTAAAAAAAGTATTGTGTGTCGGTCTCGGCAACCGAGAGATTACGCCAGACGCTGTTGGGCCTGCTGTAATGGATTATGTGAAGGAAGTAATACCCGATTATTACGAAACGGACGAGAGTGGTGTGATGGTGTATGCACCGGGCGTAACCATTCAGACTGGTTTGGAAACTGCTTCATTCGTTAAAGCGATCGTGGATCAAAGTAAGCCCGATCTGTTGCTCGTCGTCGATGCGCTTGCTGCAAGGAGTAGCGCAAGGCTTTGCCGCACAATCCAGCTGACGGATACAGGCATTCATCCAGGCTCAGGTGTAGGGAACAGCCGCAAAGAGTTGTCGGAAAAAAGTCTCGGCATCCCTGTCATTGCATTAGGCGTGCCAACCGTTGTGGACGGACCTGTGCTAGTGGCGGATGCAATTGACACGATGTTTGGTTATATTGCAGCGAAAATAGAAGAAGATGGTCTGCCTTCATCCAAACTTTCCACTGGCCGATTTCCACAACGCGTAACCAAAGATGCAGATCGCACAGCGCTAGGCCCTATATTCGGTGATTGGTCATCATGGACGCATGAAGAGCGAATCCAATTATTTGAAGAAGTGCTGACTAATCAGGCATTATCGACATTTATTTCTCCGAAAGAAATTGATTCATGGGTAGCAAACTACGCAACTGCATTATCTTCTTCATTAATTACTTGGATTCACAAAGTAAATTCATGAACTAGTCATTGACCTTTTTTCTTCCGCATAGTGTGGGAGATGGAGGGATTACTATGAAAAAAACTTTGCAAATCTGGATGAGCGTTATTTTTGTATTGTTCATCTTTCCTGTCGTACTGCAGTACATTCCCAAACAGCCGACCATTCCTGCTGCCCTCTCGTTAAAGGAACCGAGCACGATTGTCTACGCATCCAATGTGTTGGAAGAGGATATTAAACCGAAAGCACAAGGGAATGTGTTGATTTATTCGACTCACGCACATGAAGCGTATGAACCTATTACGAAAGCAGCGAACGGAAAAGTAGCCGTATCTCATCATTCCGAGAATATTTTAAAAGTAGGCGCGCGCCTGAAAGAGAATTTAATTACGCATGGTCTTGCGGCAGAACAGCTCGATATTGACATTGTAAAAATCATGCAACAAAAGAAAATACCGTATCATCGCTCGTATGCTGCGATTCGGCCGTATGTGGAAAAGAAAGTTAACGAGGGGTCTTATGATTTAGTCATCGACATGCACAGAGATTCTCTTGGACCTTCTAAAACGACGATTACACACGCTGGGCAACGCTATGCAAAAGTGGCGTTTGTAATAGGAAGAGACCATCCGTATTATGAACGGAACCTGGCTAAAGCGAAACAATTGAAAAATGAAATGGAAAAAATAGTGCCGGGTATTACGCGCGAGATCATTATCAAAGGTGGCCGTGGAGTAGACGGTAAATACAATCAAGATCTAAATACAAGCATCATTTTAATCGAAATGGGTGGCGTTGGTAATACGGAAGCGGAGATCAATCAAACGGTATCTGTCGTTGGTGAATCTGTTTCCGCTATGATGATCGTGCAATAATCTTTCAAATATTGAAGTCTGAACCGTTCACTGCTATAATTCAAGTAGCTTAAATAGGTACGTACATGTAGGAGTGAACAGTGATGAATCAAGAGAAGAGAACAGCACGTCAAAAAAACATCCGAAATTTTTCTATCATAGCCCATATCGACCACGGGAAGTCCACACTGGCTGATCGAATTTTGGAAAAAACAGAAATAGTGAAAACACGTAATATGAAATCACAATCATTGGATTCAATGGACCTAGAACGTGAACGCGGTATCACCATTAAATTGAATGCCGTTCAGTTAGTCTATACGGCAAAGAATGGCGAAGACTATACGTTACACTTGATCGATACACCAGGACACGTCGATTTCACATATGAAGTATCGAGAAGTCTAGCGGCTTGTGAAGGCGCTATCCTTGTAGTGGATTCTGCGCAAGGTATCGAGGCGCAAACATTAGCGAACGTTTATCTGGCGTTGGACAATGATTTGGAAATATTACCTGTTATTAATAAAATCGACCTTCCGGCAGCTGATCCGGATCGTGTGAAAAAAGAAATTGAAGATGTCATCGGATTAGATGCATCTGAAGCAGTTTTAGCTTCTGCGAAAGCCGGAATTGGGATTGATGAAATCTTAGAACAAATCGTAGAAAAAGTGCCAGCTCCTCAAGGAGATCCAGAAGCGCCATTAAAAGCACTGATCTTTGACTCTCATTATGATCAATATAAAGGGGTTATCGTCAATATCCGTATCGTAGAAGGAAAGGTAAAACCAGGCGATAGGATTCGCATGATGGCTACGGGTAAAGAATTTGAAGTATTGGAACTAGGAGTCTTCACTCCGGGTATTTCTCCGCGTGACGAATTAACTGTAGGCGATGTAGGATTCTTATCTGCATCCATTAAAACGGTAGGCGATACACGAGTAGGGGATACAATAACGCTTGTCAATGATCCTGCAGAGGAAGCATTGCCAGGTTATCGTCGTATGAATCCGATGGTATTCTGCGGTCTGTATCCAATCGATACATCTAAATACAACGATTTGCGTGAAGCGCTAGAAAAGTTGGAGCTGAATGACTCTGCACTTGAATACGAGCCAGAGACATCTCAGGCATTAGGGTTCGGTTACCGTTGTGGTTTCCTCGGTTTGTTACACATGGAAATCATTCAGGAACGAATTGAACGTGAATTCAACATCGACTTGATCACGACAGCACCAAGTGTTATTTATAAAGTAAACTTAACGGACGGCTCGACGATGAGCGTAGATAACCCATCGATGATGCCTAGTGCACAAAAAGTAGACTATGTTGAAGAGCCATATGTTAAAGCATCCATCATGGTACCGAATGATTACGTTGGAGCTGTCATGGAGCTCTGTCAGCGTAAACGTGGAGACTTCATGACAATGGATTATATGGACGCATCGCGTGTCAATATCATTTATGAACTGCCATTAGCTGAAATCGTCTTTGACTTCTTTGACCAATTAAAATCCAGTACAAAAGGGTACGCGTCACTGGATTATGAATTAATTGGTTATAAGCAGTCGAAACTAGTTAAGATGGACATTTTGTTAAACGGTGAAACTGTTGATGCGTTGAGCTTTATCGTGCACAATGACTTTAGCTACGAACGCGGGAAGGCAATCGTTGAAAAACTGAAATCATTAATTCCAAGACAACAGTTTGAGGTTCCTGTCCAAGCAGCAATCGGCCAAAAAATCGTTGCACGTTCAACTATTAAATCTATGGGGAAAAACGTTTTAGCGAAATGTTACGGCGGAGATATTTCCCGTAAGCGTAAATTGCTTGAGAAACAAAAAGAAGGTAAGAAAAAGATGAAGCAAGTTGGCTCGGTGGAAGTGCCACAAGAAGCGTTCATGGCTGTTTTGAAGATGGATGAAGATTAATTAAATTTAGTGAAAAGGGGGCAAACCGCCCTCTTTTTGCCGTTTACATATTTACATAAAGGATGTGAGAGCATGCGGGGAGTATATATCCACATACCGTTTTGCCAGCAAATTTGTCATTATTGCGATTTCAATAAAGTATTTCTTAAAAACCAACCGGTTGATCAATACATAGAATCAATTGGCCAAGAGTTTTCTTATATGAAAGAAGCCGGCTATTCATTTGAAGAAGTAGAAACGGTCTTTTTAGGCGGTGGCACACCGACAGCACTCAACGTTCCACAGCTCGATCGGCTACTGACGATTGTTTCACAGTATATCGACGTCACGGCATTGAAGGAATTCACAACAGAAGCGAACCCTGATGATTTATCGGAAGGGCAGCTTTCTATATTGAAGGAAAAAGGGGTAAATCGCTTGTCGATTGGCGTACAGACTTTCAATGAGCGACTACTGAAACAAATTGGGCGTACGCATTCCAATGAAGACGTGGAGAACGTGATCAAGGCTGCGCGTAAAGTTGGCTTCGAAAACATTAGCATCGATTTGATGTACAGCTTACCTACTCAGACAGTGAAAGAGTGGGAAGATACACTTGATCGTGCATTAGCGCTTGATCTGCCTCATTACTCAGCCTATTCATTGATCGTGGAACCGAAAACGATCTTTTATAACCGAATGGTCAAAGGGAAGTTACCCTTGCCAGGTGAAGACATTGAAGCAGAAATGTTTGCGATGGTGATCGATCGCATGAATGCAGCAGGCCGCGATCAATATGAAATCAGTAATTTTGCAAAACCAGATCATCCTTCGTTTCATAACCTGATTTATTGGGAAAACTCCCACTATGCAGGCATTGGTGCAGGTGCGCATGGTTATATCGGCCAAGACCGTTATGCGAACGTCGGACCGTTGACACATTACATTAACCTATTGGATGAAGGAAAGTTACCCCATAAAGAAGTACATGAAGTAAGTCTTGCTGAATCAATGGAAGAAGAAATGTTTCTCGGTTTACGAATCATTGAAGGAGTTTCGATGAAAGGATTCGAGCAGAAATTCCAACGCCCGATTCATAAAGTATTCGGTAAACCGATAGAAAAATTACAGCAACAGGGGCTTCTGAAAATCGATGGAGACCATCTCCGTTTGACTAGAAAGGGTATTTTTCAAGGGAACACCGTATTTCAGGAATTTTTATTAGGAGATTGAGTTTGATTCGTTGACATATAAAATAGAATTTGATAAATTATGAGTAGTATTAGCACTCGAGGTTAAAGAGTGCTAACAGGAGTGATGATCATGTTGACAAACAGACAATTGCTCATACTACAATTGACAGTGAAAGATTTCATCGAGTCTGCTCAACCGGTTGGTTCCAGACAACTGTCGAAAAAACCGGAAGCGCCATTTAGTTCGGCAACCATTCGGAATGACATGGCAGATCTGGAGGATATGGGTTATTTAGAAAAGACTCACACATCATCTGGAAGAGTGCCTTCCGAAAAAGGCTATCGGTTCTTTGTGGATCATTTATTGCAGCCACAAGCTCTAGGCCTGGAAGACAGCTTGCAGTTGCGTACGATGTTTCAGGAAAGAGTAGGAGAGTCTGAAGAATTAATTCGGAAATCCGCAACCATTCTTTCTGACTTGACGAATTACACGTCGATCCTTCTCGGACCTGACACATCTACGCATGCCGTCAAGAAATTCTCTATTGTTCCATTGGATCAACAACGGGCAGTGGCGATTATCGTAACGGATAACGGACATGTGGAAAACCGAATTTTCGATGTGCCACCTGGACTCACTGCTTCGGAAATTGAGAAGACGGTAAATATTTTAAATGAACGCCTAATCGGCACATCGCTTGTACAGTTGCAGCAAAAATTGCAACTCGAAGCGAAGTATGTATTTGAACAGCATATTCACCAAGCTGAACAACTATTCAGCTCCTTGCAGCAAGCGATGGCGGTGGAGCCAGAAGAACGGTTATATTTTGGCGGCAAATTGAATATGTGGAAACAACCGGAATTTCACGACTTCCAGAAGATGCAATCATTTTTTGAACTGATAGAGAAAGGCAATCCTGCCATGGGTCTTTTCAAAAAAAACGAACAAGGGATTCAAGTTCGTATCGGCTCTGAAAACAATGTGATTGATATGGAAGACTACAGCGTGATTACTTCCACGTACTCGGCAGGAGAGAATATGGAAGGTTCCATTGCAATTATCGGTCCGAAGCGGATGGATTACGGAAGAGTCATAACATTGCTGGATATACTAAGCAGTGATTTATCTTCTGCACTTCATCGGTTAACTATCGGAAAAGACGGGAACGGGAGGCAAGACACGTGAAAGAAAACCAAGAGTTCGAAGAGCAACTAGATGAAAATCTTTCCGAAAACGAGCAAGAGCCAACAGAAGCGACAGATCAGCTAGATGTTGAAGTCGTCGAAGAGCTCACTACAGAACAAGAACTCGAGAAAAAAATAGATGAATTAACGAAAGCTCTTGAAGAAGAGGGCAAGAAATTACGCGTAATGGCAGATATGGAAAACGTCAAGAGACGAGCATCACTCGACTATCAAACGTTGCAAACATATCGCGCACAAAACGTGATGGTGAATATTTTACCTGTACTTGATAACTTCGAACGTGCACTTGCTGTCGAAGCGAAAGAGGAAGAGACGAAGGCCCTCTTAACAGGGATGGACATGGTTTACCGTTCATTAGTAGAAGCTTTAAAATCTGACGGACTGGAAGAAATCGAAGCACTTGATCAAGAATTTGATCCGAACTTCCACCAGGCAGTAATGACAGGCAATGAAGAAGATAAAGATTCTGGAATTGTTTTGGAAGAACTGCAAAAAGGATATAAACTAAAAGAACGTGTACTACGACCATCCATGGTAAAAGTAAACGAATAAAAATTAAAGCATTCACATTTTAGGAGGAAAATCACTCATGAGTAAAATTATCGGTATTGACTTAGGAACAACAAACTCAGTAGTAGCAGTATATGAAGGCGGAGAAGCGAAAGTAATTCCGAACCCTGAAGGTAACAGAACATCACCATCCGTTGTAGCATTCAAAAACGGCGAACGACAAGTAGGGGAAGTAGCAAAACGTCAATCGATCACAAACCCTAACACGATTATGTCTGTTAAAAGACATATGGGTACGGACTATAAAGTAGAAGTGGATGGTAAAGAATATTCTCCACAAGAAGTTTCTGCTATGATCCTTCAATACATGAAGGGCTATGCTGAAGAATACTTAGGCGAAAAAGTAACGAAGGCTGTTGTTACAGTTCCTGCGTACTTTAACGATGCACAGCGCCAAGCAACAAAAGATGCTGGTAAAATCGCTGGTCTTGAAGTAGAGCGTATCATTAACGAGCCAACAGCAGCAGCACTTGCTTATGGTTTGGATAAAACAGATGAAGATCAAACTATTCTAGTATATGACCTAGGTGGCGGTACGTTTGACGTATCTATTCTTGAGCTAGGTGACGGAGTATTCCAAGTACGTTCAACAGCAGGTGACAATAAACTTGGTGGAGACGACTTTGATGATATCATTATGGATTACTTAGTACAGGAATTCCGTAAAGAAAACTCCATTGATCTTTCTAAAGACAAAATGGCTATGCAACGTCTAAAAGATGCAGCTGAAAAAGCGAAGAAAGACTTGTCTGGTGTAACATCCACTTCAATCTCTCTTCCGTTCATCACGGCTGGAGAAGCAGGACCATTACACATGGAAATCACATTGACTCGCGGTAAATTCGATGAATTGACAGCGAACCTAGTTGAACGTTCTATGATCCCAACGCGTCAAGCACTAAAAGACGCAGATCTTACGGCATCTGAAATCGACCGTGTCATCTTAGTTGGTGGTTCTACACGTATTCCAGCAGTACAAGAAGCAATCAAAAATGTAACGGGCAAAGAGCCGTTCAAAGGCGTAAACCCAGATGAAGTAGTGGCGATGGGTGCAGCAGTTCAAGGTTCAATCCTAACTGGAGATGTAAAAGACGTTGTACTTCTTGACGTAACACCTCTATCACTAGGTATTGAAACAATGGGCTCTGTTTTCACAAAACTAATCGACCGCAACACGACAATCCCTACAAGCAAATCACAAGTGTTCTCAACAGCAGCTGACAACCAGCCGGCAGTAGATATCCATGTATTGCAAGGTGAGCGTCCGATGGCGACTGATAATAAAACATTAGGCCGTTTCCAATTGACGGATATTCCACCAGCACCACGTGGCGTTCCACAAATCGAAGTAACATTCGACATCGACAAAAACGGTATCGTTAATGTTAAAGCGAAAGATATGGGTACACAGAAAGAACAGAACATCACGATCCAATCTAGTTCAGGTCTTTCGGATGAAGAGATCGATCAAATGGTTAAAGATGCAGAAGCACACGCTGAAGAAGATGCAAAGCGTAAAGAAGAAGCAGAACTTCGCAACGAAGCGGATCAGTTAGTATTCATGGCTGAAAAGACACTTAAAGATATAGAAGGCAAAGTGGATGAAGCAGAAGTGAAAGATGCTGAAGCGGCATTGGAAGAATTGAAAGCTGCTAATGAATCTGGAGACCTTGAGGAAATTCGTACGAAGAAAGAAAAACTTGACGAATTAGTCCAAGCTCTATCTGTAAAACTATATGAGCAAGCTGCTGCAGAAGCACAAGCTGCACAAGGCGATGCACAACCTGGTCAAGAAGACGACAGTGTAGTAGATGCAGATTTCGAAGAAGTAGAAGACGATAAAGATAAAAAATAAGTAAATCGAAATAGCTATTGACGGAAAAGTCAAAGTCCGAAATTCCGGCTTTGACTTTTTCGTTTGTTAACTCAACAAAATTTGATATCAACGTGTTACAATGGACAACAGGTAAAATGCGATGAGGGGTGCAATGATGAGTAAACGAGATTACTATGAGGTGCTAGGCGTATCTAAATCTGCTACAAAGGAAGAGATCCGCAAAGCATACCGTACACTTTCTAAAAAGTACCATCCGGACTTGAACAAAGAAGCGGATGCAGAAGTAAAATTTAAAGAAGTAACAGAAGCATTTGAAGTACTGAGCGACGAGAATAAAAGAGCGGAATATGATCAATATGGTCATAACGGTCCGGGTGCAGGCTTTGGAGGATTTGGGGGCGGAGGTGCAGATGGCTTTGGTTTCGAAGATATCTTCAGCACGTTCTTCGGTGGTAGTGCTAGAAGAAGGGATCCAAACGCCCCACAAAAAGGTAATGACTTGCAATACACGATGACAGTCGACTTCATGGATGCTATTTTCGGTAAAGAAACTGAAATTGATATCCCTCGTGAGGAAGAATGTGATACATGTGACGGTACAGGTGCCAAAAAAGGTACAAGCGTCAAAACATGTACGGAATGTAATGGTTCGGGTGAGATTTCTTTCGCTCAAAACACACCATTCGGTCAAGTTGTGAATCGCAGAACATGTCCTACATGTCAGGGTACAGGTAAAATTATTCCTGAAAAATGTGAAACATGTCGAGGCAAAGGTCGCGTAACTAAAAACAAAGTTATCAAAATAACAATTCCTGCTGGAGTAGACCAAGGACAACGTCTACGTGTAGGCGGTCAAGGCGAAGCAGGAATTAATGGAGGACCTCCTGGAGACTTGTACATCGTCTTTAATGTGCGTCCACATAAACGTTTCATTCGCGAAGAAGACGATATTATATTGGAATTGAACTTGACGTTCCCACAAGCATCACTTGGAGACGAACTCGAAGTCCAAACGGTGCATGGAAAAGTGAAGTTGAAGATTCCGGCTGGTACACAAAATGGCACAACATTCCGCCTTCGTGGCAAAGGGGTCCCAAATGTACATGGACACGGAACAGGTGATCAGCATGTCATTGTCAAAGTACTTACACCGAAAAAGATGACCGAGCGACAAAAGGAATTACTGCGTGAGTTTGCATCAATAGAAGGAGAATCACCTGATGAGTATTCCAGCTCATTCTTTGATAAAATCAAACGCACTTTTAAAGGTGAATGAAAGGATTGACTAACTGTGAAATGGTCTGAAGTTTCCGTGCACACGACACATGAAGCAACTGAGGCAGTAGCGAACATCTTGCATGAAGCAGGCGCGAGCGGAGTCGTTATTGAAGACTCCGAAGAACCTGGTAAAGAACGAGTGGACCAGTATGGCGAAATATATGCACTAGATAAAGAAGACTTCCCGAGTGATGGAGTCATTATCAAAGCGTATTTGCCTGTCACTAGTTTTATCAACGAAACAGTTGAAAATCTTGAATTGGCAATCGAAGGCCTTCGTCAGTTTTCATTAAATCCTGGACGCTTTACGATAGGCATCACAGAAGTGGATGAAGAAGACTGGGCTAACTCATGGAAACAATACTTCCATCCGGTGAAAATATCGAAGCGTTTTACTATTGTTCCTACATGGGAAGAGTATACGCCAGTGGAATCTGATGAATTGATCATCGAACTAGATCCGGGAATGGCCTTCGGTACGGGTACACACCCTACGACAGTCCTCTGTTTACAAGCACTGGAGAAGTACCTCGAACCTGGTCAGACGATTGTCGATGTTGGAACAGGTTCAGGCGTACTAGCAATAGGGGCAGCCTTACTTGGTGCCAAACACATTACCGCACTTGACCTGGATGAAGTAGCTGTACGCGCTGCACAGGAAAATGTGACGTATAACCATGCAGATGATCGCATCACTGTTTTGAAAGGTAATCTTCTTGATTCAATTGAAGAACCACCTGACATGATCATTGCAAATATATTGGCCGAAGTCATTATGTCGTTTTCCCAAGATGCTTACCAACTCGTTAAACCAGGAGGACTATTCATTACATCAGGTATCATTGGGGCGAAACGGGACGAAGTGCGTAACGACCTGATGGCACAAGGTTTTGATATTGTGGAAACGGTTCTTATGGAAGATTGGGTAGCGATCATTGCTCGTAAGGGTAGTGAATAATCATGCAACGTTATTTCCTGAATCAACCATTTAATGAGCAGCGTCAAGTAGCAATCAGTGGAGATGATTATAAACATATTGTCAAAGTGATGCGTATGACACCGGGTCAGGAAATACTGACAGTTTATGATGGCGTTGCATCGGTAGCGATGATTGACAGTATTTCTGAAGACTTTGTTATCGTTTCAGAGCAGAAACAACTGGACAAAGATCATGAGTTGCCCATTTCCGTCACGATTGCCTGCGGATTACCTAAAGGCGACAAACTCGATTTGATTACACAAAAAAGTACCGAACTCGGTATGAGTCGATTAATTCCTTTTGCTGCGAGTCGGTCGATCGTCAAATGGGATGCTAAAAAAGGCGATAAACGTATAGAACGTTTGCAGAAAATTGCCAAGGAAGCTGCGGAACAATGTCATCGTAACCAAGTGCCTGAGATTTTATCCGTCCAAAGTGTCAAGCAACTGATCATGTATACAGATTCCTTTGATGTCAAATTATTTGCGGATGAAGAAGATGCGAAAAGCGAAGTTCCGCATAAGATTGCGGACCGTCTGAAAAACGTGTATCATGGACAATCGATAGTAGTTGTTTTTGGACCGGAAGGCGGATTAGCACGGGAAGAAGCTGCTCTACTTCAAGATGCGGGTTTCCTTCCAGTGTCGTTAGGGCCTAGAATCTTGCGTACGGAAACAGCTCCTTTATATGTATTGTCCGCTATGTCTTATGAATTTGAATGAAAGAAGTGAACAACTTATGTCTTCAGTTGCTTTTCATACACTGGGCTGCAAAGTGAATCATTATGAAACAGAAGCTATTTGGCAACTGTTTCAAGAAGCAGACTATGAAAGAGTAGAGTTTGATCAGAATTCTGATGTCTATGTTATTAATACATGTACCGTAACGAATACTGGTGATAAAAAGAGTCGACAAGTAATCCGCCGCGCGATTCGTAAAAATCCAGATGCAGTAATTTGTGTGACGGGTTGTTATGCACAAACATCACCGGCAGAAATTATGGCAATTCCTGGTGTGGATATTGTCGTCGGTACACAAGATCGTTCGAAATTGCTTGGGCTGATCGAGCAATTCCGTGAAGAGCGCCAGCCAATTAATGCAGTGCGCAACATTATGAAAAACCGTGTCTATGAAGAACTTGACGTACCGTCATTTACCGATCGCACACGTGCTTCGTTAAAAATACAAGAAGGTTGTAATAACTTCTGTACGTTCTGTATCATTCCATGGGCTAGAGGATTAATGCGCTCACGTGATCCTGAAGAAGTTATTCATCAGGCACAGCAACTTGTGGACGCGGGTTATCTTGAAATCGTCTTAACAGGTATTCATACAGGTGGTTATGGTGAAGACCTAAAAGGTTATAACCTAGCTCGCCTATTACGGGACCTGGAACAGCAGGTAAAAGGGTTAAAACGACTTCGTATTAGTTCAATCGAAGCGAGCCAATTAACAGATGAAGTGATCGATGTATTGCGCGAATCTAATATAGTCGTACGCCATTTGCATATTCCGATTCAATCGGGTTCAGATACCGTACTAAAGCGGATGCGCCGTAAATACACAATGGAATTCTTCTCTGATCGTTTAACGCGTCTGAATGAAGCGTTACCGGATCTTGCCATTACATCCGATGTCATTGTAGGTTTCCCGGGTGAAACGGAAGAAGAATTCATGGAAACGTATAACTTTATTCGTGACCATAAGTTTTCTGAGCTTCATGTGTTCCCTTATTCAAAGAGAACGGGCACACCTGCCGCTCGCATGGAAGACCAAGTTGATGAAAATGTAAAAAACGAACGCGTGCACCGTTTATTAACGTTGAACGATCAATTAGCAAAAAATTATGCTGCTCGTTTTGAAGGCGAAGTCCTCGAAGTTATTCCAGAAGAAAGCTTTAAGCATGATACTGAGCAAAATCTCTATGTAGGCTATACAGATAACTATTTGAAAGTAGTCTTACCTGCAGATGAAACGATGATCGGACAAATTGTAAAAGTAAAAATCACAAAAGCGGGCTATCCTCACAATGAAGGCCAACCTGTTCGTGTACTTACAGAAGATAAAATAACGATTTAATATGGGCCACCTGTAATAGGTGGTCTTTTTCGTGCAACAAAATGTAAGATTTGTTATACTGGAAAAAATGGTGTGTAAAAAAGGAGCGCTTTCATTGACTACAAATTATGCCGCTTATATCGATCATACGCTGTTAAAGGCAGAAGCCACAAAACAGCAAGTGCTGGAATTATGTGAAGAAGCCAAAAAGTATTCTTTCGCTTCAGTCTGTATTAATCCAACTTGGGTGAAAACAGCTGCAGAAGCTTTACAAGGTACGGAAGTAAAAGTATGCACTGTGATCGGCTTCCCTCTAGGCGCAAGCACATCCGAAGTTAAAGCTTTTGAGACTAAAGATGCGATTGCTAACGGTGCGACAGAAGTAGATATGGTTATCAATATAGGTGCATTACAAAGTGGACTGCTTAAACAGGTGCAAAATGACATCGTAGCCGTCGTGCAAGCAGCAAAAGATCAGGCTTTAGTAAAAGTGATAATCGAGACTTCCTTGCTAGATGATGTCCAAAAACGTACAGCATGTGAACTGGCGGTACTCGCGGGAGCGGATTTCGTCAAAACATCGACTGGCTTCTCTACTGGCGGTGCGACTCCAGAAGATGTGAAGCTGATGCGTGCTGTTGTAGGGCCGACAATTGGAGTCAAGGCAAGTGGCGGTGTTCGAAGTGCGGAAGACGTAGATCGCATGATCGAGTCGGGTGCAACGCGCATCGGTGCGAGTTCAGGTGTTGCTATCATGCAAGGACTCTCGTCGTCAGCGGATTATTGATCAATTCAAAAGAGTAATTCGTAAAATTTATCGTGATATTCTAATAGTTTTTATTGACCAAACAAAAAATATACGTTATAATTTTAGAGTACATAGCAAAGTGCTATGTTTCGAAGTGTGTGTTTGGAGGGAGGGACAAGAGATATGACTAAGACAGTCGTTCGCAAAAATGAATCACTTGAAGACGCTCTTCGCCGCTTCAAACGTACTGTATCCAAGAGTGGTACAATACAAGAGAGTAGAAAGCGTGAATTCTATGATAAGCCAAGCGTAAAACGTAAAAAGAAATCAGAAGCTGCACGTAAGCGTAAGTTCTAATTTCTGCCTACATTGAATTTTGACATTACCTACTAATGTAATTTCTTATAAACCGAAAATCCTTCACTGGATTTTCGGTTTATTTTATTGTGTGGAATGTAAATTGGAACTGACAAAAGTCGTCCCTAGCTTCCGTCGCAATCCCTTCGTAGATACTAATTTACTCTCCCATGCACCAACCATTCACTCTCGTAACTGAACCCTCACTCCTCTATAAATTCCATTACGACTTCAACTATTCAGTTCATTTATATCCATAAAAAACCATATACCATCAAGCTATGACACACGAAAAGAAATACTTTTATTTAATTGCGATTAAATGAAACCAAATGCTACTTCAAACGTAAATAATAAGTATAATAGGCAGTAGAGAGAGGTGAGATAATAATGTCTAAAATGATTAGGTCAGTTTTTCTGCTCATTTTATTCATCAGTACAATCGCATTGCCTTTTATACACTCAGACGCAGCTGAAACAAAAGTATATCAAGTACCCCTTCACCAAGAAGTAGAAAAGGGGCTGCATGCCTTCCTACAGCGTTCATTCAAAGAAGCCAAAGCTGAAGGCGCAGAGACGATTGTGTTGGATATAGACACTCCTGGAGGCTTTGTAGACGCTGCTGATCAAATCGCAAAGCTGATGAAAACAACGGATGATGTAAAAATCGTCGCATTCATCAACGATCGTGCACTATCTGCAGGCGCTTTCCTTGCACTTTATGCAGATGAAATCTACATGACACCAAACGGTTCGATCGGGGCTGCACAAGTCATCGATGGATCTGGAAATGCAGCAGAAACGAAAGCCAATAGTTATTGGTTGGCGCAAATGAAAAATGCAGCACTTCACTCAGGTCGTGATCCACAATATGCACTGGCGATGGCAAATCCAGAAATCGATCTGCCGGACTTACGTGCGCAAAAAGGGGAACTTCTGACTCTCACTGCTGACGAAGCCGAGCAGGTGAAGTACAGTGAAGGAACAGTCGCTTCATTTGATGAGTTACTGAAGAAACTGGACTTGCAAGATGCACAAGTCATTTCCACAACGGAAACGTTTACAGAGAAAATGGCGCGATTCATCACCAATCCGGTCGTTGTACCCATTTTACTTTCTGTTGCAAGTCTCGGACTGATTGTAGAATTATATTCACCAGGCTTTGGCGTGCCGGGAAGCATGGGGCTAACAGCTCTATTCCTATTCTTCTACGGACATACAGTGGCGGGTCTCGCAGGTTATGAGACGTTGATCTTGTTCTTGCTCGGCGTCGCACTCATTATTGCCGAATTCTTTGTTGCAGGAGGGATAGCGGGGATCTTCGGGATTTTGGCTATCATCGGAAGTATATTACTGACAGGCACAAACTTGGCATTCATGGCAGTTTCGGTGCTAATTGCGATAGCCGTAGCATTGATAGGAGCGGTGGTTATTATGAAATTCTTCGGTAAAAAACTCCATCTATTGAATAAAATCATTTTAATGGATACGATGGATACGGACAGCGGTTACGTCTCCAACAAAAATCGTAACGAGTTATTACAGAAAGTGGCAACAACTATTACACCACTTTATCCATCCGGTGTCGCTGAGTTAGATGGTGAACGGATTGATGTAGTATCGGAAGGTCGTTACATCGAAAGTGGTAAAGAAGTAGTGATTGTAGAGGTAGAAGGCTTTAGAATCGTTGTTAGAGAGAAGAAGAAAGAGGAGGAACAAGGCTTATGATGGGACTAGGAACAATTGGACTGGTAGCAGCAGTCTTTATCATCATCATCGTACTGGCGGTATTCTTTACATTCGTTCCAGTTACGCTGTGGATTTCCGCAATTGCGGCAGGTGTACGAGTAAGTATCTTCACATTAATCGGTATGCGTTTACGTCGGGTTATTCCGAGTCGAGTCGTTAACCCGTTGATCAAAGCACATAAAGCGGGTCTGACAGTATCGATCAACCAATTGGAAAGTCATTACCTTGCAGGTGGTAACGTAGACCGCGTGGTTAACGCGTTAATCGCTGCGCAACGTGCAAACATTGAATTGACGTTTGAAAGAGCACAAGCGATCGACTTAGCAGGACGTGACGTACTAGAAGCAGTTCAAATGTCCGTTAACCCGAAAGTGATTGAAACACCATTTATTGCAGGTGTTGCGATGAACGGTATTGAAGTAAAGGCAAAAGCGCGTATTACAGTCCGTGCAAACATTGACCGTCTCGTCGGTGGTGCGGGTGAAGATACAGTTGTTGCACGTGTTGGTGAAGGTATCGTATCTACAATCGGTTCTTCTATCAGTCACGCGAAAGTACTAGAAAATCCAGATTTGATTTCCCAGACGGTATTGAAAAAAGGATTGGACTCAGGTACAGCGTTTGAAATTCTGTCCATTGATATTGCTGACGTGGATATCGGTAAAAACATCGGTGCAGAACTTCAGACTGAACAAGCGATGGCAGATAAAAATATTGCCCAAGCAAAAGCAGAAGAACGTCGTGCAATGGCTGTCGCTAATGAACAAGAGATGAAGGCCAAAACTCAAGAGATGCGCTCTAAAGTTGTGGGTGCAGAAGCCGAAGTACCTTTAGCTATGGCTGAAGCATTGCGTTCAGGCAATATCGGAATCATGGATTATATGAATTATAAAAATATCCAAGCAGATACAAGCATGCGGGATTCTATTAGCAAGACAGGGTCGGATCAACAACCAAAGAAAGATCAATAATAACAAGATGAATTCCCGGGAAGGGGATGCATAATGGAACAACTGATAATTTTGGTCATTATGCTGGCTTTAGGATCTTTATTCGGTAAAAAGAAAGACCAAGAGAAACCAGATCAACAACCGAAGCGTCCGACTAGTCAGCAATGGCCAGCTCAACCAACTCAACGTCAAATGAATCAGAGAGAACCTCAGCGTACGAATGCAACTCCTGTAGAGAAGCCGCGTTCGTTGAAAGAGTTATCTAAGAATCTATTTGAGGATATTCAAAAGGAATTCCAAGATCTCCAACAAGAAACGAAAGAATCTGAGCAACCTGTAAAGACACAGGCGCCTCAGTCTGAAATCTTCTATGCAGAGCCTAAGAAGCCGGCTAAACCTGCTTCTACACCGCGTTCGGAGCGTCAAACGGGCAGAGGTAGGCTACATGGAGAGAAGCAGTCCAGTATTCTTGAAGATGAACAAATTTTGCAAGAAGACTTGATTCCAAGAACTCCTCAGCAGATCATGCAAGGGATTGTCTATGCAGAAATTTTAGGTCCACCAAAATCAAAACGGTAATCATGCCGCCCCCTGTCTTTTCATAGGATGAGACAGGGGGTTTTTTCATGAAAAAATTATTCGCACTTCATCCATCCATTATTCTAGATGAATTCAACTCATTGCGGATTACTGGTAACTATCGCTTGCTCGCATTAAGCGAACAATCCGTATCCTTTCAAACGAATGACTATGTCATGACCGTCAAAGGAGAAGATGTAACGGTTCTAATGCTGACTGAACAACACGCCCACATATCGATTGATGAACTACAGGAAGTGACGGTGCGCTTTACGCCTGAGGTAGGAAACAGCTATGAGTCCTAAACGATTTGAAGTTCAGGTAAAAAATGTTCGTAACGGTTCTGTGTTTCTAAGTAGATTACAGAGAGAACATGTCAAGATCAGTAGCTTGTATGTTTCTGGAAGCGCTATGTTTTTTGAAACGGATACGAAGGGGATTCAAATCATCCGCCGTTTCAGGAGAAAATACCATGTGAAAGTACAAATCAGGCGTAAAGGTTTGGATACTGTCCAGCATCGGCTATTTGCCTCTTTGTTATTCTTAATCATCTGCTTCATTCCGCTAGTTGCCTCATTGTTTCTATGGAATATCACAGTGGAAAGTGATGTACCAGAAATTGCGCAACGAATGGAAACAAAGATGGAGAAAGCACAAATTACTGCACCCTCTTTATTATCCAAATTACCGGAAGAGGATGAAATTCGTCGGCTACTGATGCAAGATGAACCTTCTCTATCTTGGATCCGGTTCTCAAGGATCGGCACATCATTAACTGTTTCACCGATGCTTGCGCCATTGTCGACTGAAGTGAAAGAAGAAGTGAAAGAAAAGCCATCCCATTTAATAGCAAAAACAGGAGGGGTGATTACACGCTTTGCGTTAACAAGAGGAGAAAGAGCGAGTATCATTCATCAAACTGTAAAAAAAGGTGATATGCTGGCGACAGGTATTCTGGAACAAGGAGAAAAAACAACAGTGGTAGGGGCGGACGGGGAAGTATTTGCTGACTACTGGTTAGAATGTCATTTTGAATTACCGCGGACAATTAGTTATTCCATTCAAGGGCAAGAAAATCTAAACATCAGTTGGCAAAAGCCATGGAAAGGTAATCAAATAAAAAACTTAAGCTTTAGAAATCCTGTTATTATTGATAAGACGAAAGAAGCCCGCATTGAGGAAGTGTTTTTGAAAAAAGGGATGGAAGAGACCATCATTTTGCCACTAATCAAGCATGATTTATTGTCAAAGAAAACAAATGAGCGCATAATTAAAGAAGAAAACATTTTACATGTATCCTTCACTAATGATAAAGTGAGTGGGACTATACTATTTTTACTTAATGAAAACATTGCTGAAAAACGACCTATAACTCAAGGAGACTGAAAATATTGAGCGAACATGTACTTCAACTTCATATTGAAGAACCGAATGAAGCGATTATGCTTCTTGGCATTTCCGATCAGAACATGAATTTGATCGAAGAAGAATTGAACGTTTCAATCCACACAAGAGGCGAAACGATCTCGATCAGTGGAGAAGAAGAACAAGCGGTAGCCGCGAAAACATTGCTTGAAGAGTTACTGAAAGTTATCCGTAAAGGCATTAATATCAATTTACGCGATGTGGCAACGGCGATTGAAATGGCGAAGAACGGCACGATTGAATATTTCTCTTCTTTATACGAAGAAGAAATCGCACGCAACACAAAAGGAAAAGTCATCCGTGCAAAGACAATCGGACAAAGAGAATACGTCCAGGCGATTCGTTCAAGAGATTTAGTATTTTGTATCGGACCTGCCGGAACAGGAAAGACGTATCTCGCTGTCGTGATGGCAGTGCAAGCAATGAAAACAGGTTCAGTAAAGCGAATCGTGTTGACCCGGCCTGCTGTTGAAGCTGGAGAGAGCTTAGGATTCCTTCCAGGCGACTTGAAAGAAAAAGTTGACCCGTACCTTCGACCACTTTACGACGCGCTACACGATGTGCTAGGAGCCGAACATACAGAACGTCTTATGGAACGCGGAGTTATCGAAATTGCACCTTTGGCGTATATGCGCGGTAGAACGCTTGACGATGCATTCGTTATTTTGGACGAAGCTCAAAATACTACAAAAGCACAGATGAAAATGTTTTTAACGCGTCTCGGTTTTGGATCGAAGATGGTCATCACAGGTGATAAAACGCAAATTGATTTACCTCGCGGCGTGGATTCGGGTCTAAATGTCGCAGAACACATTTTGAAAAATGTGCAGGATATCCAGTTCATGTATCTGGAACAAGGTGACGTAGTCCGACATCCGATTGTGGCGAAGATCATTGATGCATATGAGAAAGAGCAGTCAACTAATTAATTGACTGCTTTTTTTGAATGATGAAGATACATAGTTCATCCATCATGTAAAGAACATTTGCTGATAGGAGGCAACTGCATGACAGCTTTAAAGGAACTGCTTTCACAACTTCGAAAAGTGAAATTTACATTTCTTTTGCTTCTTGTCGTCTCTCTTTCTAGTATCCTATTGTTTTTTCTGATGTATGGGAGTACGCAGAACGAAACGTACGAAATATCGGCTTTTGAGATTTCACCGAAAACCATACGATCACCTAAAACAATAGAAGATATCGAGAAAACTGAACTTGAACGTGTACGGGCGGAACAGGCAGTACCTAATTCCTATCGTTTTTCAGAAGATATTATGAAAAATCGCCAAGCTATCCTTGGCTCGATCTTTACTGCAGTATCCGATGTCAAAGTCGAAGTGAAGAAAGACCCTGACATGACCTCGGATACTAAGATGAAGTTGCTTCAAAAGAAGTTGGAAGGTCTTGAAAAAGAACAGATTTTATTACCTGTTACAGACGACCAACTAAAACAGCTACTTTCGGCTGAACAAGGTGATTTGAATAATTTGCATGAATTGCTGACACATGCTGTAGGAAGAGAATTATCGAAGCCATTTAAAGCTGAACAGGTGCCGATGCATCGTTATGAGGTGGAGCGCAACATTCGAGAAACGAATACCTTGCCGAGGGATTTGCTTGATGTGGCACTAGCGCTCGGTCGAATGGCGGTAGTGGAAACGGAAATAATCGATGAAGAATTGACTGTCAAGAATCAAATGGATGCGCGAGCTTCAGTTGAAGCAATCCGTATTTTACAAGGACAAGTCATCGTACGTGAAGGGCAGTTGATCGACCGTGATGTGTATCACCAACTAAAGCTTTCTGGGGTCCTCAATAATCAATCTTCACTTAAACCGACGCTCGGCATTATCCTGTTTATTTTGTTCGTATCAGGTTTGACTGCCATACACTTTGGCAAGTCCAAAAGAGATGAGATATTCAAAAAGAAAGCGCTCGGTATATTTTACATTATTTTATTATTGGCAGTCGTATTGATGAAAATCGTAAGCTACATCGATTATGAATTTGATGTCCTCATTGCATTTTTATTTCCGACGGCTCTCGTACCGATGTTGATTAAGTTATTAATTAATGAGCGATCAGCAGTACTGGCGACGATTATTACTTCTGCAACAGCTGGCATCATGTTGCAGGAAGGCTTGGCCGCCATTATGCAAATGGAAGTAGCGTTGTATATTTTATTCGGTGGGATTGTGAGCATTTATTTACTAAGTGAACATGGCAGACGCTCAACGATTCTACAGACGAGTCTTGGCGTTGCAGGATCGAACATGATGTTCATCATATTTTATTTATTGATGACACAGACTAGTTATACAACGTCAGAACTGATTTTCTATGCCGTGGCGGCCATTTCCTCGGGCTTGTTGTCTGGAGCTTTAACGATGGGGTTATTGCCGTTTTTCGAGTCAAGTTTCCATTTGCTTTCTAATATGCGTTTAGTGGAGCTTTCGAACCCTAATCATCCGTTACTTAAGAAAATCTTAGTGGAGACGCCGGGTACGTATCATCACAGTATTATGGTTGCGAATCTAGCTGATGCGGCATGTGAAGCAATTGGCGCTAACGGATTACTCGCGCGTGTCGGCAGCTATTATCATGATATAGGGAAGACCATTCATCCAGGATTCTTCATTGAAAATCAACATAACGGCCGTAATCTGCATGATGCACTGACACCCGAGAAAAGTCGTGATATGATTATAGCCCACGCGGAAGACGGAGCAAAAATTTTGGAGAAGCAACGTATGCCAAAAGAATTAATAGCGATCGCAAGACAGCATCATGGAACGAGTAGCGTCAAATTCTTTTATTTGAAAGCGAAAGAAACCAATCCGGATGTGAATGAAGACGAATTCCGTTATCCTGGTCCGAAACCCCAAACGAAAGAAAATGCGGTAATTATGATTGCGGACAGTGTGGAAGCAGCGGTGCGATCGATGAAAGAACCGACACCTGAAAAAATTGCTACGCTCGTCAACGCAATTGTGCGTGGCAAATTAGAGGACGATCAATTTGATGAATGTGATTTGTCGTTAAAAGAAATTAAACTAGTGAAACAAGCAATTAATGAAACGTTAAATGGGATTTTCCATAATCGTATTGAATACCCCAATAAGTAAAGGAGCAGAGCAATTATGATAGATTTTTATTTCGAAGACGAAACAGAAATCGTGGACCCAAGTTCGGAGGCATTGATCAAGGATTTACTGACTCACGCGTCAATCATGGAGAAAATGGAAGGTCTATATGAGTTATCTATTACGTTTATGGATGATGAATCCATCCAAGCGGTGAATGCTGAGTACAGAGGCAAAGACCGTCCAACTGACGTGATTTCATTTGCGCTAGAAGAGTTGTCTGAAGGAGAAGTGGCGATTGTTCATGAAAGCGATATGCCTGTTGTTCTAGGAGATATCATTATTTCTATTGATACGGCTAGACGTCAGGCTATTGAATACAATCACTCGTTCGAGCGGGAACTCGGGTTTCTTGCATTACATGGTTTCTTGCATTTACTCGGATATGATCATCTCGATGAAGAAGAAGAACGTGAGATGTTCGGTAGGCAGACAGAGATTTTAACTGCATTCGGTCTGGAACGGCAGTGAGTGTATGGGGAAATTCTTGAAATCATTCATCTATGCGTGGGAAGGTATTAAAGACGGCTTTAGGCAAGGTCGGAATATGAAGTCTCACGGTTTATCGGCAATGATCGTGTTGATTGCAGGCTGGTTCACCGGTCTTTCGCAAATAGAATGGATGATTATTTTTATCGTCATTGCAGGTGTAATGGCGCTCGAATTAATGAATACAGCAGTGGAATATGTTGTGGATCTAGTCACAACCGAATTTCATCCGCTAGCTAAAAAAGCAAAAGACGTTGCAGCCGGATCCGTTTTCGTGTTTGCTATAGCGAGCGCGATTATCGGCTGTATCATTTTCTTTCCGAAATGGTTTGGATAATAAGATTAAATGAAGAGGTGGTAAGTAGATGCAAGTAGAACAATTAATGAATGAAGCAAAGCAAGCGATGAAGATGGCCTATGTTCCCTATTCAAAATTTCCAGTAGGTGCTGCATTAGAGACTGCAGATGGTACCATTTATCGTGGATGTAATATTGAAAACTCTGCCTACGGATTATCCAATTGCGCAGAGAGAACAGCTATTTTCAAAGCTGTATCCGAAGGTATCAAGTCGTTCAAGTCGATTACTGTAATTGGTGATACGGACGGTCCAATCGCGCCATGCGGTTCTTGCCGCCAAGTCATTGCAGAATTTTGTGCGCCGGACATGCCTGTGTACTTGACGAACTTGAAGGGTCACTTACAAGAAACAACAGTAGACCAGCTATTGCCGGGTGCTTTTTCCAAGGAGGATTTAGATTATGCAGAAGAACAACTTTAAGTCAGGCTTTATTTCCATCATCGGACGACCGAATGTAGGGAAATCTACTTTTATTAACCGTATGGTCGGTCAAAAAATCGCAATCATGAGCGATAAGCCGCAAACTACACGAAACAAAGTACAGGGAATCGTCACAACCGATACATCTCAAATGATTTTTATAGATACGCCAGGTGTCCACAAACCGAAACACCGTCTTGGTGATTTCATGTTGAAAGTGACACGCAGTACGTTAAGTGAAGTCGATGTCATCATGTTTATGGTCAATGCGGATGAAAAGATCGGTACAGGTGACCGGTTCATTATGGAATGGCTCGTGAAGTCCGAGACTCCTGTATTTTTGGTCATCAATAAAATCGACCTAGTGCATCCTGATCAATTATTCGAAATCATTACATCGTACACAAATGAAATGAAGTTTGCAGAAGTAGTTCCGATTTCTGCACTCAATGGCAATAATATTGAACGATTGGTGGAAACACTGGAAAGCTACTTAGAAGAAGGGCCACAATTTTATGATGCAGAGCAAGTAACCGATCACCCGGAACGCTTCATCATTTCCGAAATGATCCGTGAAAAAGTATTGCACACAACACGTGAAGAAATTCCCCACTCGATTGCAGTGGCGATTGAAAGCATCGAGCAGGATCCAGTAACCGATAAAACGCATATCCGCGCGACTATCATAGTGGAGCGTGATTCGCAAAAGGGGATTGTCATAGGTAAAGGTGGAAAGCTCCTAAAAGAAGTCGGTGTGAAAGCAAGAAAAGATATCGAAATGTTACTTGGACATAAAGTATATTTAGAGCTATGGGTGAAAGTCCAAAAAGACTGGCGTAACCGTCCAAGTCGTTTGAAAGAATTTGGATTTAACGAGGAAGACTACTAAGCGGTCTGTCCTGATGAAGGAGAGAGCGCGTTGCTGAATAAGTTGGAAGGCTTTATTATCAAAAGTATCCCTTACGGAGAATCCAATAAAATCGTGACGATCTATACGAAAGAAGCGGGGAAGATTACGACGATGGCGAGAGGTGCCAAAAAGCCTGCGAGTCGCTTAGCTGCCATTACACAAACGTTTACTCACGGCTATTTTCTTGTTCGTGCAAGCAGAGGTATGGGGTCGCTTGAACAAGGCGAGTTGATCAGCAGTGTCCGTCACATTCGCTCTGATTTAGAAACGACGGCATATGCTGGATTGATTGTAGAATTGCTTGATCGTCTAACGGAATCCGAACAGCCAAATGCAAGCATATTTCGTTTGCTAGGTGAGTCATTTAACGCTATGGAAGAAGGCTATGATGCAGAAGCCATCTCACTGTTCGTTCAGTGGAAGATGCTGCCGGTTGCAGGCATACATCCTATACTTCATGAGTGTGCGAGTTGCGGCGCTACAGAAGGTGAATTCGCTTTTTCCTTTCAACAGATAGGTTTTCTCTGTCATCGCTGCTTTCACGTAGATCCGTACATCATTCGTCTGTCGCCTACACAAATCAAGTTGATCCGAATGTTTTACAATGTTCCGCTTGATCAAATTGGTAAGCTGACGTTGAAGAAACCGACGAAGACATTTATGGCGAAGCTTGTTTCAACGATTTATCAGGAGCAAACAGGGATTTTTCTGAAATCTAGAAAGTTCATCGAACAACTGGAACGTACACCTGAATTGCAAAAACCAAAAAGACAAACTAAAGAAAGCCCAGAAGAGGAAGGCTAATGCCAACTTCTCCTGGGCTTTTCTATAGTTAAAACTGTAGGTGCTTTTGGATATATGCTGTAACGTCTGCAATTGGCATACGTTCTTGTTCCATGGAATCACGGTGACGAACAGTTACTTGTTGGTCTTCCAGTGAATCGAAGTCAAATGTAATACAGAATGGTGTTCCAATTTCATCTTGACGACGGTAACGACGTCCGATAGATTGGGAATCATCATATTGTACTGGGAAATGCTTTGAAAGCTCTGCATATACTTTCTGTGCATCATCTGCAAGTTTTTTAGATAATGGCAGTACAGCTGCTTTGATTGGTGCTAATGCTGGGTGGAAACGAAGAACAGTACGTGTATCGCCGTCTTCAAGTTCCTCTGTATCAAATGCATCACATAAGAATGCCAACGTGACGCGGTCCGCTCCAACGGAAGGTTCGATACAGTATGGTACGTATTTTTCATTCGTAATTGGATCTTGATAATGGAAGTCTTCGCCTGAATATTCCATATGACGCTTCAAATCGAAGTCCGTACGGTTCGCGATTCCCCATAGCTCACCCCAACCAAATGGGAATTTGTATTCAATATCCACAGTTCCTTTAGAATAATGGGACAGCTCATCTTCGTTGTGTTCGCGAAGACGGATATTGTCTTTGTTCAAACCAAGATTCAATAACAAGTTTTCTGACTGGTCAATCCAGTACTTATACCACTGCTCATCTTCGCCTGGCTTACAGAAGAATTCAAGTTCCATTTGTTCGAATTCACGAGTACGGAATGTGAAGTTACCCGGTGTGATTTCGTTACGGAAACTTTTTCCGACTTGTGCAATACCAAAAGGTACTTTCTTTCTCATAGAGCGTTGAACATTTTTAAAGTTCACGAAGATCCCTTGTGCCGTTTCCGGACGTAAAAAGATTTCGTTAGCAGAGGAGTCAGTTACACCTTGGCTTGTTTTGAACATTAAGTTGAATTGACGGATTTCTGTATAATCCAATGCGCCACATGTAGGGCATTTGATTTCATGTTCTTGAATCAAATCGAACATTTTATCGAACGGCAGGCCATCTACGACCATTTCAATTCCCTTCGCATCCAATGCTTCTTCGATTAATTTATCTGCACGGTGACGGGTATTACATTTTTTACAGTCGATCATCGGATCATTGAAGTTTCCAATATGACCGGATGCTTCCCAAACTTTCGGGTTCATCAGGATCGCGGAATCAAGACCTACGTTGTAAGGGGATTCCTGGATGAATTTCTGCCACCAAGCACGCTTGATATTGTTTTTTAGTTCGACACCTAGTGGACCATAATCCCAAGTGTTCGCCAAACCACCATAAATATCAGACCCTGGGAATACGAATCCTCGTTGTTTTGAAAGATTGACTACTTGTTCCATAGATAACATTCTAAACGCCTCCAATTAAAATAAGCACACGTCTCCGGACATGAAAATCATGTCCGGGGACGAGTGCATGATAACCCGCGGTTCCACCCCGATTGGTTTTTCAACCCACTTTCATAATGAACATTTCAACTCCCGGCTGCCGTTTTCGTGTAGGTACAGGCTTTCACTATCCCTGTTCGCTCAAAATATACACTACTTATTGACCGTTCTTCGTTTACTTCGTTCAAAATTAGTGTAGCATGCTTCTCCTTTCTTCGCAATAGCGAGCGCGTTGATATATAATTAGTGAGTAAATACAACTTTGAAGTCTGAAGGCGGTGACATGTTTGGAATTAAATACACGTCAGAATGAAATCCTCGACATCGTCAAAGGAAACGGTCCGATTACAGGAGAGCAAATTGCTGAACGTTTGCATTTGGCGCGCGCTACCATCCGGCCGGATCTAGCAATCTTGACGATGGCTGGATTTTTGGATGCACGACCGCGTGTAGGTTATTTCTATTCTGGCAAGAAACCTATCAAATCCGTCGCGGATGGCATGGTAGATATGATTGTGGCCAATTATCAATCAAGACCAGTCGTCATCACCGAAAATCTATCTGTATATGACGCGATTTGCCAGCTGTTTTTAGAAGATGTAGGTACACTATTCGTAGTAGACCAGCAGTCGTTATTGACAGGCGTTGTGTCACGTAAGGATTTGCTGAGAACGAGCATCGGAAGAACAGGATTAGAAAAGATACCCGTGCATGTCATAATGACAAGAATGCCGAATGTCACATATTGCAAAAAAGAAGATACACTCATTTCTGTTGCCAAAAAAATGATGGACAGCCAAATTGATTCATTACCTATAGTTCAAGAACGTGAACATGGACTTGAAGTAATGGGGCGAGTGACGAAAACAAATATTACCGCCGCTTTTCTTTCATTAGTGGAAGATCAAGATGTATGAGGAGTGACAGGATGACAAAATTCACATTATTCATTGTCTCGGATTCTGTCGGGGAAACTGCAGGCCTTGTGACGAAAGCAGCCGCAAGTCAGTTTCGTCATGATTTAGAGACTGTTTCCATTAAAAGATTTTCGTATATAGAAGAGAATTCGCAATTGGAAGAAATCGTGTTCTTAGCAAAGCAACAACAAGCATTGATTGTTTTTACATTGGTCAAAAGCCAAATGAGGGAGCAGCTACATCTACTTTGCGAAGAATTGAAAGTACCTGCCGTAGACTTGCTTGGTCCATTGATTGAGAAAATGGGAGACCGGTTGAAACAAGTACCGTTTGAAGAGCCGGGTCTTGTCAGAAAGTTGGACGATGATTATTTTAAGAAAATCGAAGCGATTGAGTTTGCGGTTCGCTATGACGATGGAAGAGACACACGTGGCATATTAGAAGCGGATATTGTTTTAATCGGTGTCTCACGAACTTCCAAAACGCCGTTATCTCAATTCCTTGCGAATAAAGGTTTTAAAGTGGCCAATGTGCCGCTTGTGCCTGAAGTGGACCCGCCATCAGAACTGTTTTCCATTGATCCTGCAAAGTGCTTCGGCTTATGTATTTCCGTTGAGCAATTGAATTCTATTCGAAAATCCCGCTTGGAGACATTAGGCTTGAATGATGATGCAAACTATGCGACAATAGCACGTATTCAACAAGAGATCGACTATTTTAATAGAATTACTACACGTGTCGGTTGTAACGTCATCGATGTGACGAATCGCGCGGTAGAAGAGACAGCCAATACGATTCTAAAAGCATTTTCAGCAAGGAAGGCCAACTGAACGAACTAGTTGGGTCTTCTTTTTTCTGTGTGTCTCCACTCAGCTAACATGTCATAAATGTGACATAAATGCAGATACTGAAAATATTTATAGCGAAAAATGTCGATAAAGAAGGGTTTTTGGAAAACGTCTAGAATTTATGTATATAGAGTGGAAATGGTGATAGAATGACAAGAATATCTGACGAAACAATTGAGGAAATCCGTTCAGGAACCGATATTGTCGATTTGATCAGTGAATATGTCCAATTAGCAAAAAGAGGTAAAAATTGGTTTGGACTCTGTCCGTTCCACGAAGAAGGTAGCCCGTCTTTCTCTGTTTCCGAAGACAAGCAACTATTCCATTGTTTTGGTTGTGGAGCAAGCGGTAATGCCATTACGTTCATGATGGATATGGAAAATCGGTCATTCATCGACTCAATCGTCAAACTAGGCAGCCGAATGGGATTGGAGTTGGAAAGTTCCCAAACAGATAACCAAGCGTCAACATCCTCATCAAACCATAAGATGCTGAAGGCCTATACACTGGCTGCTAATTTTTACAGCCATCTGCTCTTAAACACCATAGAAGGCGAAAAAGCATTAGAATATCTAGAAAAAAGAGGATTTACGCGTAACGAGATAGAACAGTATGAAATAGGATGGTCTCCTGTTCAGTCAGATGCCTTATCGGCACTGCTAAAGAGACAAGGTTTTGACATGAAGGAAATGGAAACGGCAGGGCTTTGTTTCCATAAGGAAGATGGCTCAGGTTATTTTGACCGTTTCAGGGGAAGGATCATGTTTCCGATTCAGGATGATAATGGTGCAACTATCGCATTCTCCGGCAGAAGGTTGGAGGATTCTTCTTCTGAGGCTAAATATATCAATAGTCCAGAAACTCCCGTCTTTGAAAAGAGTAAGGTTTTGTTTAATTTTCACCGTGCACGTCTTAATGTTCGAAAAACGGGTAAAGTAGTACTATTCGAAGGTTTCATGGACACGATTGCAGCAGATCGTGGCGGAATAGGAAATACGGTGGCTGTTATGGGTACTGCATTATCCGCGCATCATATCGTGAAATTAAAGCGAATGGCAAAAAAGATAGTCATTTGCTGTGATGGTGATTCAGCTGGCTGGGGGGCTGCCAAACGATTTGCCGACCAACTAATGGATAGCGGAATGGATGTACTGGTTGCCACTTTACCTGATAAAATGGACCCTGATGACTATATCGGTCAACATGGTTCAGATGTATTTTCAGAAAAGGTGCTTGATCAAGCGCTATCATATATTTCTTTTGTAGCAGCCTACTATAGAAGAGATAAGAATTTATCCGTTGATCATGACATCAAGCAATACGTACATGAAGTATTTGATGAACTGGCTCACCGTTGTTCTCCTATTGAGAAAGACTTATTGATCCAGCAACTCCACAATGAAACACAGGCTTCAAAAGAATCACTTGGTCAAGAATTCACCAAGTCGATTGCAAAAAAGGCGAAACAATCGCGAGATACAAGTCCTGAAGAAAGCAGAACTGTGCATGTTACAAAAGCTCCGGCGAATCGTGCAGAAACAGATCGTGCGGAACAATTACTTCTTGCGCATCTGCTGATGGACGCAGATCTATTCGAAGAAAAACGGCTGGAACTTCAAGATTTATTTGTAAGAGATGACGTCATCAAAATATTCTTTAAGTTAGCAGCGTTTTATGAGCAATATGATTTGCCAAACTATCAGCGGTTTGCAGAAACGTTGGAAGACCGGCAACTGAAAAAAGTAGTCATGGAAGCCATCTTAACTGAACGTTCACAGGAGCATACCACACAAGAAGTAAATGACTGTATCCGTCATTTAAAAAGAAATCAAATTAAACGTCTAATTGATCAAAAGCGATACGAATCAAAAGAAGCAGAAAAAAGGAACGACCTACTAAAAGCAATGGAGTTGGCCTCGGAAGTAATCCAGCTTGTGAGATCGTTAAAGGTTCTGTAAGGAGGTATAGTCACTATGACAAAAGAAGAACAAACGGGAGAAGTAGAATTGACTCTTGAAGAAGCAAAAGCGGCTATTATTGAAGCGGGTAAAAAAGCAGGTGAGCTAACACTAGAGGATGTAACGGAAAAACTGGCATCCTTTGAAATGGAGCCTGAGCAATTCGAAGAGTTTCTTGACCAGATAGAAGCACAAGAAATTGAAATGGACAGAAAAGAAGAAGCTGATCCCAAGGCTGAAAAAGAAGAGCAATTTGATTTAAATGACTTAAGTGTACCGCCAGGTGTCAGAATCAACGATCCAGTCCGTATGTATTTGAAAGAAATTGGACGAGTGGATTTATTGACGGGTAAAGAAGAAGTAGATTTGGCGATCCGTATTATTGATGGTTTAGCTTCTGAAGCTATCCTTGAAGAAACAGGGGAAATGACACCTGAAATAGAAACAAGTATTATACGTGGTGAGAATGCCAAAAAGAAATTGGCTGAAGCGAACTTACGTTTAGTTGTCAGTATCGCGAAACGCTATGTCGGTCGCGGCATGCTATTCTTAGATTTGATCCAAGAAGGAAATATGGGTCTTATTAAAGCTGTTGAGAAGTTTGACCATACGAAGGGCTTTAAATTCAGTACGTACGCAACTTGGTGGATTCGTCAGGCAATCACTCGCGCAATCGCAGACCAGGCACGTACGATCCGTATTCCTGTGCATATGGTGGAAACAATTAATAAATTGATTCGTGTCCAACGTCAATTACTCCAAGATTTAGGACGAGAGCCTTCACCTGAAGAAATTGGAGAAGAAATGGACTTGACTCCAGAAAAAGTTCGTGAAATCTTGAAGATAGCTCAAGAACCGGTATCATTGGAAACGCCAATTGGTGAAGAAGATGACTCTCATCTAGGCGATTTTATCGAAGACTCGGAAGCACAGTCTCCTTCAGACCATGCAGCTTATGAATTGCTGAAGGAACAGCTTGAAGACGTGTTAGATACGTTAACAGATCGTGAAGAAAATGTATTACGTTTACGCTTTGGTCTAGATGATGGCCGTACGCGTACGCTTGAAGAAGTGGGCAAAGTATTTGGTGTTACGCGTGAGCGTATTCGTCAAATCGAGGCAAAGGCACTTAGAAAGTTACGCCACCCATCACGCAGCAAACGTCTCAAAGACTTCTTAGAATAATAAGTGCATCGGCTTGATATAGCCGATGCTTTTTATTCTTTAGTGAAAAAAAGAAGATTGATACTATTGGAGGAGAAAGGATGGCTATAGATAAGAAACAGATCATCATTTCTGAAATCCGGTATTGGAAAGCCAATAAACTTCTTCCAGAACATTATTGCGATTTCCTCATTACCTTGTATGCACAAGGAGAAGACCCGGATGAAGTGGCAGAGCAAGAATCGTCCACACTTCAAATTGAACGCAAACAGTTACGAACCAAACAATTGATGATTTTGCTCATCAGCTTATTGCTTGCAGGCGTAGCGTCAATTGCTATGTTCGTACTGACGGAATATCCAGTTGCTACATTGACTGTTGCTGCTGTATTGGCTATGATTTTTCTAACGCTCGTTTCTGGAAAAACGTTTATCAAGAAAGGTTTTGCACCATTCCTCTACATATCGATGGCATTTCTTTTATTGATGATGTCATTGAAGATTTGGACTGCATTTTTTGATGGAGACACGACTTTACTGATCGGCCTTCTCGTATTAAATTGTGGTTTATGGTTATTTACTGGAAGAGTACTAAAGTTATTATACTTTACTATTTCGGGCTCACTAGGTCTATTGACAGTAGTCGCATTTTTAATATTATCTATATAATCGGACGGAATGCAATGAATGTATTGCTATATTCCGTCCGTTTTCTATATACTGCTATGTAAGGGCTTACAATTTCATCGGAAATAGAATCGTATAAGTGGAGAGAGGATGATCAGAATGAATTTTGATTTAACTCAAGAACAGCATATGGTGAAAAAACTGATGAGAGACTTTGCAAATGAGGAAGTAGCGCCAGGTGCAGTCGATCGTGATCGCTCGGGAGAGTTTCCAGTGGAGATTTTTAAAAAGCTTTCAAAAATGGGCATGATGGGCTTACCATTTCCCGAGAAATACGGTGGGGGTGAAGCCGACACGATCAGTTTTGCCATTGTCACGGAAGAATTGAGCCGTGCATGTGCCTCGACGGGTATTACGTATTCTGCACATATTTCACTAGGTGGTGCTCCTTTACACTTATTTGGAACAGAAGAGCAAAAACAGAAGTATTTAACACCGATCTGTACAGGTGAATCATTTGGTGCATTCGGTTTGACAGAGCCCAATGCCGGTTCTGACGCTGGCGGAACAGAGACGTCTGCCGTGCTTTCTGACGGTCAGTATACGATCAATGGATCAAAGGTCTATATAACCAATGCAAGCTACGCTAAACACCTAGCATTGACTGCTGTTACGAGTCGTGGGGACGGCAAGAAAGAAATTAGCGCAATTATCGTTCCAACAGATTCGAAAGGCTTTAAAGTTATCGATAACTATGAAAAGATGGGCTTGCATGCTTCCAATACCACAGAACTATTGCTTGAAGATGTAGTAGTTCCAGAAGAGAATCTGCTTGGTGACACTGGTAAAGGGTTCCAGCAATTTCTTGTAACTCTTGACGGCGGTCGTATCGGTATCGGTGCGATGGCAGTAGGTATTGCACAGGCAGCTTACGAGCGCGCTTTGAAGTATTCAAAAGAACGCAAGCAATTCGGAAAGACATTATCCTCTTTCCAAATTACGCAATTTAAACTTGCGGATATGGCGATGAAGATCGAACTTGCACGGACTATGGTGTATAAAGCAGCATGGCTGAAAGACCAAGGCAGAAAGTTTACAAAGGAAGCTTCGATGTGTAAATTATATGCTTCCGAAATTGCGATGGAAGTTGCCAATGAAGCGATCCAAATACACGGTGGTTATGGCTATATGCGCGAATACGAAGTAGAGCGTTACTTACGTGATGCCAAGCTCCTTGAAATTGGAGAAGGCACTTCTGAAGTACAGCGGATGGTCATCGCTCGACAACTTGGTTGCTGACCTGCGAATTATGGCGATTCTGTCACAAAAGACGAAAAGTCACCCAATAACACTTTCAGTTTTGTTATAGATACAGTACAATGTTAATTGTATACTGTATCTTTTACAGAATAGATTCTGGTGAAGGAGGGTAATCCAATGAATAAAAATCCTGTTGTACCATTTTTTCTAATTTTCGCGCTCGGAATTGGACTGATTTTCTTCATGTCACTTTATGGCCTAGATCAAAAAGAGGAAATTGCTGGAGCTAACGAAGAAGGCACTGAGCAAGGAACTGAAGAAGAAAGTGCAAACACTGGCGAATTTGATGCTGAAGCTGTTGCTCAGCAGAAGTGTATTAGTTGTCACGGTGATGGCTTGGCTGGCGGAATGGGGCCTGCTCTAAATAGCTCACTTGACGCAGATGAAGTACATGATGCAATTAAAAACGGTGTAGCTGGAACTGCAATGCCAGCTGGACTAGTTCCAGATGAGAACATAGATGAAATGGTTGATTACATTTTATCATTAGACTGATTGTCTACTTAATTTAAAGAGCCAGTAAACCAGAGTAACTCTCGGTTTACTGGCTCTTTTGCATTGCATGAAATGAGTAGCGAATATACAATAGATAAGAATGAAAGGCGGGGAACCATGAATACCAATCAATTATCGGAACGTCTGGCGATGGTGGCCAGTTTTGTTCCAAAGAATACTGTGCTTGCGGATATTGGTAGTGATCATGCCTATCTACCGTGCTATTTAATGAACAAAGGGAAGATACGTAAAGCCATTGCAGGAGAAGTCGTGACAGGTCCCTTTGAAGCGGCTACACGCAATGTAGAATTGAATGGTTTTGCTGACCATATTGAAGTGCGCCTAGCGAACGGTTTGCAGGCGATTGAAGACGCTGACAACGTCGAGACCGTTACAATTGCAGGAATGGGCGGTACATTGATTACCTCAATTCTAGAAACGGGCAAGGACCGTCTGACAAATGTACAGCGAATCATTTTACAACCCAATCTGCACGCGATCGCGATTAGGAAATGGGCTGTAGCGAATGGGTTTTGCATTGTAGACGAAGAGATTTTGCTGGAAGACAGTAAAATTTATGAAGTTCTTGTACTAGAAAGAGGATCGGCTGATTACTCAAAAACGGATTTACTTGTCGGACCGGTTTTACGCCGTAAACAATCTAACGTATTCCGAGCGAAATGGGAGCGGGAGATGCTTGAATGGCAGCGGGTCATAAATGCGCTTGAACACGCAGAACAAACGGAAGAAATTAAGCGAAAAAAGGAAAACTTACAAGAAAATATGGAAATAGTCAGGAAGGTGTTAGCACATGAAGAAAAGTAATGGACATCATATCATTGAACTATTTGAAAAGTGGTCACCGAAGCGGCTTGCATTTGAAGGAGACCCGGTTGGACTGCATATCGGTCAATTGAATCGTCCTGTAGATAAAGTTCTTGTTACACTGGATGTCAACGAACAAGTAATTGATGAAGCAATTGAAAATGGGGCAAGCCTAGTGATTGCACACCACCCTCCATTGTTCCGCCCTGTTAAATCTATTATGACGGATACACCACAAGGGAAAATGATTGAGAAATGTATTAAGCATAATATTGCGGTCTACGCTGCCCATACCAATCTTGATATTGCGGCAGGTGGTGTCAATGATATGTTAGCGGACCGTCTTGGCATACAGCAGACGGAGCCGATCGATATTACAGACTCTGAACATTTGATGAAACTAGCAGTATTCTGTCCGTTAGAAGATGCGGATGCAGTACGTCAGAAATTGGCAAGTGCTGGAGCGGGCGCGATTGGTGATTACCAGGCATGTAGTTTCAGCTCACAAGGCACTGGTCGATTCACACCGGTTGCTGGAGCGAATCCGACAATCGGAGAAGTAGACCAGCCGACGCTGGTGGACGAAGAGCGAATTGAAGTCGTTTTCCCGGAAAGTCAGCAGGCTAAAGTCATTAAAGCGATGTTTGCCGCACATCCTTATGAAGAACCTGCATTTGATATAGTCAAGATGCAACAGAAAATCAATGAGCAAGGGATTGGACGTATCGGACAAATCGGCAAAGAGATGACGCTGAAGGAATTTGGACAACATGTGAAGGATGTATTCGGAGTTCCAGCTTTACGTTTTGTAGGTGATCCAGAGAAGAAAATCCGTAAAGTGGCAGTTCTCGGTGGCGATGGAAATAAATACATTACGGCTGCCAAGAGAAAAGGAGCCGATGTACTCGTGACAGGAGACATGTATTATCATGTCGCGCAAGACGCGCAGGCGCTCGATCTTGCCATTGTGGACCCTGGTCATAATATCGAAAAAATTATGATTACTGGCGTTGCGAATAAAATGACAGACCTTTGTAAGGAAAGTAAATTAGCAGTCGAATTTATTGGATCTACAATCATTACAGAGCCATTTCAATTCTTATCATAAATAAAACCGTCGAGCGTACTCGACGGTTTTTCTATGCTTAAGGTTCAATCCGGATCACAGGAGTTGGGTTCTTGACTTTCGGCAAGATTTTCTCGAGCTTGAACTTTCTTTCCGGATGATGTGTTGTAGGGTCTTCTTGATCAAATTCGTTCAGGAACGAAATAACTTCTCTAACGATTATAGTAGGTGTAGAAGCACCTGCTGTGACCGCTACCGTCTCAATGCCCATTAGCCATGCGGGATCAATTTCAGAGACGTCTGAGACGCGGTATGAAGGTGTGTTTGCAATTTCTACAGATACTTGCGTTAAACGGTTAGAGTTATTACTCTTTGGATCTCCAACAACAATCAACAACTCTGCTTCGCCCGCTTGTTCTGCTACAGCTTCTTGGCGGACTTGTGTAGCTAGACAAATTTCTTGGTGTACTTCGATGTGAGGGAATTTACGTTCCAACTCTTCCATGAGATGTGCAACGTCCCATTGACTCATCGTTGTTTGATTTGTAACCAGTAGTTTATCATTGGTGATCTCTAGTTTATCAATGTCTTCAAGACGCTCAATTAAATGAACAGAATCCGGCGCCACACCGATTGCGCCCTCTGGTTCTGGGTGATGCTTCTTGCCGATATACAGAATATCATAGCCTTCTGCTACTTTTTCTTCAATTAAATAATGTGTAACAGAAACGTCAGGACATGTTGCATCTATTGCAACCAATCCTTTGTCTTTCGCTAATTGGCGAACTTCCGGAGAAACACCGTGTGCCGTGTAAATCACTGTTCCCTTATCCACTTTACGTAAGATTTCCAGACGGTTTTCTCCATCCAACGTAATAATTCCATCTTCTTCGAATGCGTCTGTGACGTGTTTGTTGTGGACGATCATGCCTAATATATAAATGGGTCTCGGCAGGGTAGGATCTAGCGCAGCATTCCTCGCAATGACCATCGCATCAACTACACCATAACAATAACCTCTTGGTGATATCTTGAGTACTTTCATTTATTCCACTCCACTCCTCTATTAACTTCTCTTTCATTATAGCGGAGATTCGTGAACGATTCAAAGAGTTCAGAAGGGAGGTTGGAAAATACGCGGTATAGATGGCTGATTAGTGGCTTGGGAAGGTGCGGATCTAGGTGTTTGCGGACTATTTGGTCGTGAAACAGCAGAGGCTGTCGATGCGTCCGGCATAGATTGCACCCCTTTATATAATCTCCACATAGCAGGTATATTTTGGATAAGTGGTGCAAACTGCTGAACTAAAGGTGCGAATTGTTGAGCAGTATTGAAAAAACGATTAGCGGTTTGCATGTATTGATCAGCCCGTGAAGGACCAGTTTCTTGCATACCTGCTTGCTGTTGTGGAGCACCGCCACGCATTTCTCCTATGCCTCTGGAATTGCCCGGCATGCCTTGAGGAAAAGGCGTGGGCGCTCTGTATTGAACAGGCGGAGTTTCAGGTGTCATCCTAGACGGAGGTGGCTGATTACTAAACGGATAAAATGATTGATATCTCATCACGAACTCCTTTCTAATTTTTTAGTTGTTTCCCCTATATACTATGCGAAAAAAACCACTGATGGCACCGAATCATGGTACAATAAGAATTATCTAGAGGAGGAACGATATGTCTAAGTTTACTGATTACCAATTCAAGCCATTTTTGAGGGAAGCCATTCAAAAATTAGGGTTTGAAGAACCAACACCGATTCAAAAAGAAATGATTCCATTGATCATGAAAAACACAAGTGCTATTGGACAAGCCCATACAGGAACAGGGAAATCTCATAGTTTCCTAATTCCACTCGTTGAAAAACTCAAGCCGGAGCAGAACGAACTGCAAACGGTCATTACAGCACCGACACGTGAATTAGCTGTTCAGCTTCATGATGAATTGAAAAAGCTAATTGAAGGAACGGAGATCAAAAGTGCGATCTTGATTGGCGGTACAGATAAAAAACGCTCTGCTGAACGCTTGAAGAGCACACCGCACATCATCGTCGGTACACCAGGACGTATCCAAGATCTGTCGGAAACCGGCGCATTACCGATCCACACAGCTTCTCAGCTTGTCATTGACGAAGCAGACCTTGCATTTGATATGGGCTTTATTGAAGATATTGATAAGTTTGCTTCAAGAATGCCGGAGAAGATCAGCATGTATGTATTCTCTGCAACGATTCCTGAGAAACTTAAGCCATTCTTGTCGAAGTATATGAACTCACCCGTTCATGTGCGGATGGATGATAAGAAACCGTTGACGGAGAATATGCGTTATTCATTGGTTCCTGTTAGAAGTATGGATAAAAATAAGAAACTCCTTCACGTGATGGATGCCCTACAGCCATATCTTGCGATTATCTTCATGAACACGAAGCAAAACGCTGATCGTCTAGCTACCTATTTAGCAGAACACGGCCATAAGCCTGGAAAAATCCACGGTGATTTAACACCACGAGAACGTACACGTGTTATGAAGCAAGTACGCGATCTAGAGTATCAATATATCGTGGCAACTGACTTGGCGGCAAGAGGGATCGATATTCCTGGTGTCAGTCATGTTATTAACTTTGAATTACCAGATGATCTCGAATTCTTCGTTCACCGCGTAGGACGTACTGCACGTGCAGGCATGCAAGGTCATGCGATTACGTTGTACGAACCGTCTGATGAAGATGCGATAAATCAAATTGAAAAGCTTGGTATTCCTTTCATTCATGAAGATGTCAAAAATGGTGAGTGGATTGAAGTAAAAGAGCGTCAAGCACGTAAGAAACGTGTACGTGAAGTGGATGAAATTGATAAAAAAGCGGATTCCTTTATTCGTAAGCCGGATAAAGTAAAGCCGGGTTACAAGAAAAAGATGGCAGAACAAAAAGAGAACTTTAAAAGAAGACAAAGGAGAATAAAGAAGAAATCATGACACAAGATGATATCCTTCTAGGTTCTCACGTATCCATGAGTGGTAAAAAGATGCTGCTTGGCTCAAGTGAAGAGGCTCTGAGCTATGGAGCTAATACATTCATGATCTATACGGGAGCACCTCAGAACACGAGACGTAAACCAATTGAAGAATTAAATATTGAAAGTGGTATACAGAGTATGGAGCAAAACGGTCAATCAAATCTTGTCATCCATGCGCCGTATATTATCAACCTTGCGAATACTACAAAGCCTGAAACGTTTCGTCTGGGCGTAGACTTTTTACAACAAGAGATCCAGCGTACTGAAGCGCTTGGTGCCAACCAAATCGTCCTCCATCCGGGTGCACATGTGGGTGCTGGAGCAGAAACAGGCATCGACAAAATTATTGAAGGCTTAAATGAAGTGTTATCTGAAGACGCAAATGTTCGCATCGCACTTGAAACGATGGCTGGTAAAGGAACAGAATGTGGTAGAAGTTTTGACGAAATCGCGAAGATTATCGACGGTGTGAAGCATAACGAACGTTTATCCGTATGTTTTGATACATGCCACGTCCACGATGCGGGCTATGATATCGTCAATGACTTCTCAGGTGTCTTAGATCAATTTAACCATATTGTCGGACTGGATCGTATTTCTGTTATCCACGTTAACGACAGCAAAAACATTTGCGGCGCTGGAAAAGATCGCCACGAAAATATCGGCATGGGGCATATCGGCTTCGAACCGTTAGCTTATATCGTTCATCATCCGGCATTTAAAGAGATTCCAAAAATCTTGGAAACACCATTTATCGGAACAGATAAAGCGAATAAAAAAGCACCTTATGCAGTAGAAATTGACATGTTAAAAAATCATCAATTCACTCCTGCTCGATTAGAAGAATTGAATAACTGAAAATGATAAGCGTTGCATATATGCAACGCTTTTTTATTGTAGTTTATACTGTTCCATATACAGCATAGTTTTCTCGTATCCAATGATTGATGTGATTTTTTCAATAAATACGGGAGGAATGCCTGTAAACAGCCAAGTGAATGAAACTTCATCAAGCAAAGGACGTAACTGCTGTACTTCTTTAATAGACAATTCCACACCGTAACTTGCCGCGTAATGAACGGCTTCTTGATCGGGCAGTTGTTTAATTTCCTGAATTAACTGAAGTAAATCCATCTTCATCAATTCCTCTCAATTGGTTGTATCCCTTCGCATCTTACTATATAATTCATAAAGTAATCGGAATGATTCCGAATTAAAGGAAGGGATATGTATATGACAAATTCCATTATTAACTTAGAGCATATTACGCATAAATTTAACCATTCCATTGCGCTATCTGATGTCAGTTTAGAAGTGAAACAAGGGGAGTTTTGGGCGTTAATCGGTCCAAACGGTTCGGGTAAATCTACATTATTAAAAATCATATTAGGATTGCTGAAACCGTCACAAGGCACGATTGAACTGTTTGGCGGGCCTATAGATTCTTTTAACCAACAGCAACGAATCGGCTACGTCTCTCAAAAGTCGAACGCATTTACGACGAAGTTCCCAGCTACGGTATTGGAAGTCGTGAAAAGCGGTTTAACGAGTAAAAAGGGACTGTTCAAACGGTTCAATAAAGAGGATGAACAGCGAGCTATCGACGCGTTGCATGTAGTGAAAATGGCAGACCGTAAAGATGAAAGTATAGGTGATCTGTCAGGAGGTCAGCAACAGCGTGTCTTTATTGCAAGAGCCCTCGTGAGTCACCCGGATTTACTGATTATGGATGAGCCGACAGTGGGAATCGACAGACAAAATGTTGAATCCTTCTATTCTATGCTTAGCGAATTGAATCGTGAGTACGGAATAGCGATTTTACTCGTGACACATGAAATCGATGTCGTGACAAAGCTCGCAACTCATATCGCATGCTTGAATCGTTCCATCCATTTTCATGGAGTTCATGCAGATTATGAAAAAATGAGTGAGACGGAATTGTCGGGCTGGTACGGTCATCCTATTCGTCGGCTCCATCAAAAAGAAACGGAGCCGGTTAGATGATTGAAGCTATTTTCACATACGAGTTTTTACAAAATGCTGTATTATCTGGGCTGATCATCGGCTTAATTGCACCGATGCTCGGATTGTTTATCGTGGTGCGTCGTATGTCGATGATTTCAGATGCGCTCAGTCACGTAGCACTTGCAGGGATTGCGGGCAGTCTCTACTTAAGTCAGCAAGTATTGTTTTTCGCAGCGCTTAATCCAGTGTATTTAGGGATGGGTGCAGCGGTAGTCGGATCTTTATTGATCGAGCGATTGCGTAGAGTGTATAAAAGCTTTGAAGAACTGGCGATTCCGATTATTTTATCTGCTGGAATTGGTTTTGGGGCAATATTTATATCTCTTGCTAAAGGATTCGGTACAGATTTAGTTGGCTATTTATTTGGCTCAGTGTCCGCTGTGAGTCGGCAGGATTTATACATCGTAATTTTAATTGCTGTTGTTGTGATCGCATTTATATATTTCTTATATAAAGAGTTATTTTCATTGGCGTTTGATCCAGAGTATGCGAGAGTATCGGGGATAAATGAACGCGTCATTCAGGCGTCATTTATGATTATCACAGCGCTAGTCATTGGTGCGTCTATGCGAATTGTTGGGATTTTGCTCGTTTCTTCGTTGATGACACTGCCTGTTGCAGCTGCGATTCAAGTGGCTAAAAGCTATAAGGGTGCACTAGTATACTCCATACTATTCGGAGAAATCGCCGTAGTTATCGGACTGATTTCTGCATATTACTTAGATATCGCGCCTGGAGGGACCATTGTAGTTACGTCGGTGTTTATTTTGCTGTTAGTACTTTTTGGAAAAAAAGTACGGTCATGAGAAGCAGGAAAGGTGGCGTTTCAATATGTCGATAGATGAAGCATGGGATATTCTATTGAAATATGATTATAAACGGACAAAAAACCGAGAAATCTTATTACGGTTTTTTGATGAAGCGGATCGCTATGTAACAGCTATGGAAGTTCGCATGGCAGTGGAGCGGGATAATCCGGGCATTAGTTTTGATACGATCTATCGGAATCTTGCCATGTTCTCTAAGCTTGGTATTTTAGATGAAACAGAATTGAACGGTGAGCGCCTTTTCCGGATGCAATGTGCAACGGATCATCATCACCACCACTTCATTTGTACAGCGTGTGGTGGCACGAAATCCATTCCGATTTGCCCGATGGATAGTGTAACGGTCAATTTGTCAGAGTATGAAATAGAAGGGCATAAGTTTGAAATTTATGGCAGATGTCCGAAGTGTAAAGTAGGGTAGTTTGAATAAAAAAGGCGGTACATCATTTTAGTCATGATGTGCCGCCCTTTTTTATTGAACAGAATTCAAATGGAAGTAAATAATAAGATAGCCCCTAGTAGTGTTAGAAGAAGAAATACATACCGTATAAATTTTTCATTTGGAATACAACGTTGTATAAACATCCCAAGCCATGTTGCGAGTATTACAGTCGGGAAAGAGTACCCGTATAATATAAATACATCTTTTGACCATAGCCCTCCCAAAGCTTGTCCAGCAACTATAAATATACCTGTAATAAGAAAATGGGCTTGCAAGGTTCCGCGAAAACGCTTAGGTTCCCAACGTCTTAACGTACCGTACACTACTACGGGCACACCGTGTGTATTATAAGCACTTCCTAGAACACCGGAGACAAATCCAACTGGCCATGACCAGAACTTCGCCTTCAGTCTTTCTGAAGTAGTAGTATGTTGTAATAGACTTTTGCCAAATGAATATGAACCATAAAGAATTAAAAAGATCCCGAGTGCAATAGTGATTAACGTATCGGGGAGTTTGACGACCAATACAATACCTACAGGGATTCCTGCTAAAGCACCTATGACTAAGCGAAGTAAAGCCTGGCGGTCCGCATGACGCCATTCTGAAACTACTGTAAATAACGCCACCGTGAGTCCGACTAAGCCTATTAAAGAAATAGACGTGTGCAAGTCTACTGATAATAATGCGAGCAATGGCATACTGACAACTGCTTCACCGAAACCGAATGTGGCACGCGACAAAGCACCAATAAACACGGCAAGTATTACTAATACGATAAGATTAACAGACATGAACAAAAAACCTCGATATCTACTATTTTGTGTAATAATTGTCTACTACATTTTAACATACAGATTTAGTTCAAAGTAAGATGAAGATATACAAGAATACTACGAAAAAAAGAGCACCGCAATATGCGATGCTCTACCAATTACTTGCTCTTCATCATTTCCGTCTCATGAAACAGCTGTCTAACGTACTGATCAGCTTGTTTCCAATTCGCTACTCGTATGACGCCTTCAGGAATCGGATCCTGATTATAAGGAGTATCAAACAAGAACACCGGAATATCCAATTCTTCATGGATTCCTACCGCATTGTCATGCTTGTCCTCGAAAAATACATCTACGTTGAATTGCTTAGCTGCCTCAATTTTATGATGAGTGCCAATCAACTCTACGTGGTCATAAGGTATTTGTTGCTCGTGGAACCAGTTCGTCGTGGACTCGAGTACATTCCACCCACGTGCTGAAATATAATACAGCTCGAACTGCTTCTGCCAATTGGTCAATACTTCTTTTGCGAATTCTTGAGCAGGGGAAGTCTGATAGATCAGTTCTTCTGTTTCCTTGTACCATTGCCCAAATTGTTCAGGATCCACATCAAACGCTTTCGTCAAATCGTACTCCTTAATGTCGTCAAGCGTCAGGTTAGAACCGAAACGTTTATTAATATGAGGGAGAAGCGCTGTAGGACAGGTTACCGTTCCGTCAATGTCGATCCCGAAACGAATATCCCTCATTCAGAAACGCTACCTTGTGCTGCAAGTGCTTCTTCTTGTCTCTTCTTCTCGAAATATTCCTCAGCTAAAATATCTATTTCTTTTTTCAATTCTTCGACCATTGTCTCTTCTGGAACTTTTCGTACTGTTTTACCATGCATGAAGAGCAATCCTTCACCGCGAGCACCAGCGATACCGATATCCGCTTCACGTGCTTCACCTGGGCCGTTTACCGCACAACCAAGAACTGCTACTTTCAACGGTGCTTTAATGTTCGAGATATATTCTTCTACTTCATTGGCAATAGAAATTAAGTCGATTTCAATACGGCCGCATGTTGGACAAGAAATTAATGTCGCAGCGTTAGATGATAAGCCGAACACTTTCAGTAACTCTTTCGCAACTTTGATTTCCTGAATTGGATCCGCACTTAACGATACGCGCAGCGTGTTACCGATACCTGCTGATAGAAGGGAACCAAGTCCTGCTGCACTTTTAATCGATCCGGCGAACAACGTACCAGATTCTGTAATACCTAAGTGCAATGGATAATCGAATGCTGCAGCTGCAAGCTTATACGCTTCGATCGCCAAGTTAACGTCAGATGCTTTAAGTGACACGATAATATCATGGAAATCCAAATCTTCAAGGATTTTGATATGATGCAATGCACTTTCTACCATACCTTCTGCAGTAGGGTAGCCGTACTTTTCAAGAATTTTTCTCTCTAGTGAACCTGCGTTAACACCGATACGAATTGGAATGCCTTTTGCTTTTGCTGCGTTAACAACAGCTTCTACTTTTTCTTTACGGCCGATATTACCTGGGTTGATACGGATTTTATCTGCGCCTTGTTCTATTGCAATCAATGCTAATTTATAGTCAAAATGAATATCCACTACTAACGGAATATTGATTTGCTTTTTGATTTCACCAATCGAATACGCAGCACGCTCATCGGGACATGCTACACGTACGATTTGGCAGCCTGCATCCTCCAAACGTTTAATTTCTGCAACTGTTGCTTCGACATCATGTGTTTTTGTCGTCGTCATGCTTTGCATAAACAGCTCATTGCTTCCCCCGATAGTTAAATTGCCAACTTTTACGGGACGGGTATTGGAACGATGAATCATTTCAGTCATTATGTCTCTCTCCTTCAAATGAGTAAATACCATCATATATAGATGGAATATAAAGTTATCTTTTTTCGGCTTCTTCGCAAACAGATTCTATTTGTTCACCAATCGGCAGCTTAATTTGTTCCCCAGCTACAAATTGTTGGCGTTCGAGATGGGGGTTCATGGAATAAAATTGCTCCAACCTCTCAAGAAAGTTTTGTGTTGAATCTGGATATAATGCGAATAACGATTCTATTGTATCACCTTCAACCACTCGAATGGCAATTGAATGATTTGGCGTTTCCTCTATACAGGACGATTCATCTTCAAAAAAGGCTGCAAGAGGGATTGTCCCTTCTGTTAAATCCATTCGTACAAAATGAACTGTACAAAATACAGCAAGTGCGATCAGTAAAATTCTCATCATGCATCCCTCCTGCTCTACACTATGCAGACAAGAGGAAGTCTATTCATCGTGGTTGTTTTGGATAATAGACTGCTGCCCTCCACACGTAGAGAAGATGGACTAACGATGCGATCGACAGGCTATACGATTGGATAGATGGAACAAATTCAAATGCCATCGTCAGCAAAATGGGTAATGTTGCAGCAATCGCTGCCGTTCGCCACATAAAACGGAATTCGCCTCGGCGATGCAATAGTTTCAATAGCAATACCCCTATGATAGCAAAAATACTGATGCGAATAAATAAATACGACGTAATAATGACCAATTGCAGGACAAATGCGATTGGATAGATCAAAAAGCCGATCGTTTCGCCGATTTCCGCTAATTCAGGAGATGACTGGAACAGTGTGTGATCGCCTATGACAAATTGCAAAAACGATACACTGGTGTAAAGAAAGATAAATATGAATATGTATTGAATGACTTTACCGATCGATAACAAGCGAAATGCCGCAAGTTTTTTCGGTTCATGTAAAGAAGCTTTAAAAAGTTGATGGAATTTCACTGAGCCGGCCTCCCTTTCTACATATAGTCTACCATTTTTTTAAAACATACTGCTTTGCAGAAATTTCGACATTCTTATGACATTTTATTGCCGCATTGTTAAGGTGATGTAAAGATTGCGGTAGGACACTTTACAATTGACGTATACAACTCTCATAATAGGTTGAAACTTCACACCAATATCAAGAGGTGAAGGGCAGTTAGAAATCATACATAAAACGTTTGATGGAGGTTGACATTTAAATGGAAGTGAACTGGCAAGAAGTGGCATTCCAATTTCTTGGAGGCTTAGGAATTTTCCTATTCGCAATTAAGTACATGGGGGATGGATTGCAAAAGGCTGCAGGGGACAGACTTCGTGCGATCTTAGACCGTTTTACTACCAATCCATTTATGGGGATTCTTGTCGGTATTATCGTAACAGTGTTAATCCAGTCTAGTTCCGGAACAACTGTTATTACTGTTGGTCTGGTAAGTGCTGGTTTCATGACACTCCGTCAGGCAATCGGCGTCATTATGGGCGCCAATATCGGTACGACTGTGACTGCGTTTATTATTGGTCTAGACGTCGGTGCATATGCATTACCGATCATGGCATTCGGTGCCTTTTTAATTTTCTTCGTGCGTAAGGCCAAAGTTAAAAACCTAGGTGAAGTCATCTTCGGTTTCGGTGGATTGTTCTTAGGACTTGAATTAATGAGTGACGGAATGAAGCCATTACGATCATTAGAAGCATTTGCTGATTTCACACTAGCAATGAGTGAACATTCATTGCTGGGTGTCGTAGCGGGAACAATCTTCACACTAATCGTACAGAGCTCCAGTGCGACTGTCGGAATCTTGCAAGGACTATTCGCTGAAGACTTGGTTACAATGCAGGCTGCATTGCCGATTTTATTCGGTGATAACATCGGAACGACAATTACTGCAGTACTTGCGGCACTAGGTGCATCTGTTGCAGCAAGACGAGCGGCAGCTGTTCACGTACTATTCAATATAGTCGGTACCATTGTCTTTATGATCCTGCTCATACCATTTACAGCGTATGTAGAATGGATGGCGAGTATCTTGAATCTCGAAAGCAAGATGCAAATCGCATTTGCGCACGGTTCATTCAACATCGCCAATACCGTCCTACAATTTCCGTTCATCGGTGCTTGGGCATATCTAGTTACGAAGATGATACCGGGCGAGGATGTGACGATCGAGTATAAACCGAAACATCTCGACCGTCGCTTCATCACACAATCACCAGCTGTCGCGATAGGACAAGCCAAGGAAGAAATTGTCCGAATGGGTGATTTCAGTGTCCGAGGGCTTCAGGAATCGTTCGAGTATTTGAAGACAGGTCAGAAAAAATATGCGGAAACAGCGTATCAAATTGAAGATGCCATCAACAATCTCGACCGTAAAATTACAGATTACTTAGTAGAAGTATCTGTAGTCATCGTTTCGCCAGCTGAATCCGGACGGCACGTCTTATTAATGGATACTGTCCGGGATATCGAGCGAATTGGTGACCATTTTGAAAACATCATCGAGCTAATAGATTTACGTGAAACCAATAAATTGAAGCTGACAGATGACGCGATGGAAGATCTTTCAGAAATGTTTACATTGACAATTGAAACTGTTCAAAAAGCGATTGAATCACTAGACTCAGACGATACAGATCTAGCGCGTGTCGTTTCAGAGAAAGAAGATCTAATTGATAACATGGAACGCCGATTCCGTAAAAATCATATTGTCCGTTTGAATGAAGGACATTGTAGTGCACAAGCTGGCATGGTGTTCGTCGATATCGTTTCGAACCTTGAGCGAATTGGTGACCATGCAGTAAACATTGCGGAAGCAATTTTAGGCAAGCACGTATAATGAAATAAGGAGTGACAGCTATGTTATGGATCGGTTGGACATTGGCAATTATCATGTTCGCGATCGCGTTTGTCGGATTGATCTACCCTGTCATTCCATCTGTTGTATTTATATTGGCGGGTTTCCTGCTTTATGGAGCGTTCGTTTCATTTGAGGAGTTAACGTGGTTGTTTTGGGTGATTCAAGTATTATTCGTTTTGTTATTGTTCGGAGCGGATACACTCGCTAATCTCGTCGGTGTTAAACGCTTCGGAGGCAGCAAAGCAGGTATGTGGGGAAGTACGATTGGACTGCTCATAGGTCCATTCGTCATTCCTGTCGTGGGTATTCTAGCTGGACCTTTTCTTGGTGCCATTATTGCAGAACTGATATTTACTCGTACAAGTATCAAACAGGCTTTCCGCACAGGAATCGGCTCTGTTGTTGGTTTTCTGACATCCGTTGTTGTAAAAGGTATTATTATGGTGGTCATGATTGTCATTTTTCTATTTTTTCTCCGTTAACAGTCCATTTTCTTTGAATGCTGACTCATATTTTGATAATGTGAAGAGGTAGGGCAAAACAGAGATAAATTAGAGGAGGAATGGAAAATGGCTTATACATTACCAGAACTACCATACGCATATGATGCGTTGGAGCCACACATCGACAAAGAAACGATGAACATCCATCACACGAAACACCACAACACGTACGTAACAAACGTAAACAATGCATTAGAAGGTCACGAAGAACTTCTTAATATGCCTGTTGACGAGTTAGTTGCAAACTTGGACAAGGTTCCAGAGGACAAGCGTACAGCAGTCCGCAATAACGGTGGTGGGCACTCTAACCACTCATTGTTCTGGACGATCCTTTCACCAAACGGTGGCGGCAACCCAACTGGAGAAGTTGCAGAAGCAATCGACAAGGAGTTCGGTAGCTTTGACGCTTTCAAAGAAGAGTTCGCTAAAGCTGCAACAACTCGCTTCGGTTCAGGTTGGGCTTGGCTTGTTGTAAACAACGGTGAAATTGAAGTAACATCAACTCCTAACCAAGACTCACCTTATATGGATGGTAAAACACCATTACTAGGTTTGGACGTTTGGGAGCATGCATACTACTTAAACTATCAAAACCGTCGTCCTGACTATATTTCAGCATTCTGGAACGTAGTAAACTGGGATGAAGTAGAAAAGCGTTACCAAGACAATAAGTAATTGAAACCTGACACACATCTAGTTCGTCTAGATGTGTGTTCTTTATTATTTTCATGCTATAATTCTTATACATAAACTTCCTAAGAAAGGAGATTCCTGTTGAAGAGAAACCAGAAAAAGACGGAGCCGCTAAAAGCGGGTCAACGTCAACATATTGCATTTCGAATGAATTTTTTATTTGTAGCGATTTTCGTCCTTTTTTCCTTACTCATATTCCGTTTAGGTTATATGCAAATCGTCAAGGGGGAAGATTATGCACGCAGTCTTGAACGAACCGAAGAGATTGCGGTCAACACGAGCACGCCGCGTGGAAGAATCTTTGATCGTTCGGGAAAAGTACTCATAGACAATGAAGCGAAAAATGCCATTACGTATACGAAAACATCCTCCACGACAACAAAAGAAATGCTTGCGCTTGCAAGAAAAATTGCCCAATTGATCGATCAGGATACACAACGTGTCACAATAGGCGACAAACGGGATTTTTGGATTTTATTGAACCCTGTTAAAGCAGCAGAGAAAGTACCTAAGAAAGAGCAAGCAGAGCTCAGTAAAGATGACAATAAATCTCAAAAAGATATCCAACGAGAGATTAACCAGCTGACGCGTGACCGAATCACAGACGAAGAACTAGCTACATTGTCAGCGGAAGATATAGAAGTACTCGCAATTTATCGAGAAATGATGGCAGGTTATGCCTACTCACCACAAATCATCAAAAGCGATGGGGTGACCGATCAAGAACTTGCTGTTGTGTCTGAAAGGTTGGATCAACTGCCAGGCGTCAATACGACTACGGACTGGGATCGGGTCAAGAAATCCGATAGTGCGATTCTAGGATCTACAACGAGTCCGGTAGAAGGAATTCCGCGTTCTCACGTAAACTATTTCCTAGCGAGAGATTATTCGCGTAATGATCGCGTCGGACGAAGTTATTTGGAATCGTATTATGAAGACTTACTAAAAGGTCAAAAAACGATAGTGAAAAATATCAAAGACCGTACCGGAAAAGTTGTTGAAACGAAAACGGTGAAAGAAGGAAAGCCCGGTAAAGATCTAGTGTTGACTACAGATACCGATTTGCAGAAGGCTCTTGAAGATGTCGTGTCCAATAAATTATTGCGCTTAAAACAAGGTCCGAATACAAGTGCGTTAGAATCAGCGTTCCTTGTCATGCTAGATCCGAATAACGGAGAAATATTGTCACTTGTCGGTAAGAAAGTAGTAAAGGACGAATCGACAGGGCGATGGACGATACAAGATTACACATATGGTACGTTTACTTCAGCGTATGAAGTCGGATCCACCGTGAAATTGGCGACGATGCTTACAGGTTATAATGAAGGAGCTGCAAGAATCGGTGAGGTGAAAATTGACCAACCGATCAATATTGGTGGCAGATACAAACGGTCGTTGTTTAATCCAAATGGTCGAGTGGCATTAAACGATATTGCCGCTATCGGTCGGTCGTCTAACGTATATATGTTCCGCATTGCAATGGGATTAGGAAAAGCAACATACCGACCAGGTCAAGGATTACCAATTGACAAGAAAGCCTTTGATACATTCCGCGAGAACTTTGCGGCATTTGGATTAGGTGTTAAAACAGGAATTGATTTACCTGGTGAATATACAGGGGTAACCGGTACTGAAACAATCCCCGGAAAACTTCTTGACTTCTCGATTGGACAGTTTGATACGTATACTCCTTTGCAAATGGCACAATATGTTGCGACTATTGCAGCTGACGGGAATCGTATAGCACCGAAGATTTTAAAGGAAATTCGTGAACCCTCTCCAGATGGGGAGATACTTGGCGAACTAATTGAGGAAACACCTGTAAAAGTGTTGAATCACCTGAAAAACTCTCAAGCGGAAATTGATCAAGTAAAGAAAGGTATGCATTATGTGTACTACGGAGCGAACGGTACAGCTTCTGGATTACTAGCGGGTGCGCCGTATACGGGAGCGGGAAAGACGGGTACCGCAGAATCGTTTTATTATACGGGTAATAAATCCAACCCCGTTATTCCGACAATTAACTTGTCTCATGTAGGGTACGCTCCTGCGGACAAACCCGAAGTTGCGTATTCAGTAATTGTCCCCTATATTTCGACGAATACAAAACGCTATCCATCCGCAACAGCAAGTGAAATCGCAAAAGAAGCACTCGATGTATATTTTGAACAGAAAAGGCAGAGAAACGCAAAAGCAGACGGTGCATCTCCGGATGTGAGAATACAGAAGTAAACAGGATCAATCAAAATAAAAGACGAAAACCAATTGGTTTTCGTCTTTTATTTTATAAGTGTAAAAAGATTCTAGCAATCTCCGGAAAGCGCATATCAGAGCGTAATTCATATGTACCGGTTTTGATTTTTCGGGTATATTCATTTTCCATTATATATAGTTCAAATGCTTCGGCATCTTGTATTAACTTTTCGTTTTCTAACTCCCGCGATAGTTCAGCGGGTGTAATGCCTGCTTTTACGGTAAAACTCTTTGTAACAATTTCATCCGCTTCATTTTCAGCTGGAATCGTTTCTTGTTCGGATTCCGGTTTACGAATAGCTTCTCTCCGCGACAATGTCTGTGAAATGGCAAGTTCCTTTTTAAGGATAGCTATTTCTTCCTTAGAATCAGCCAATTGTTTTTGCAGCGCACCTTCAGATGTTTGCTGCTGTACAAAATACAAAATACCGCCGGCTATCAAACAACCTATACCTACAGCGCGCAATATTTCCTTGATCATGACAACCGCACTCCTTTAGAATGTAGCACTTCAGTTACTTCCTTTTCACTGAGTGAAGCGCGTTTTGCAATCTCGGGGATCGTATAGCCTTGCTTGTGAAGGGAGGTAATTTGATTAACAATAATTGCGTGTATTGGTTTTTGAGGTGCTACTGCAATGGGTTCTGGAGCAGGGGATGCGACCATCAATTCTTCTTCAAGCAATCGTACTCTTTTTTTTAGATTACTCGTTTCCTGATGGAGACTGATCGATACATTTTCCAACTCATCATCAATTGCACGAGTCTTATTTCCCACTATAAATGAAAGAATGACAGCCAATACACCAATGCTGAGTAAGATTAAGGGGATATCCATACCGTTTCCCTCCAAAATAACTAGATTTTCCTTCATAATACCATAAGCATTTGATGAATGATAATTGAATATTTTTTACTGTACAATGAATAAAACTATGGTATAATATATTAGTCGTATAGATCATGCTCATGTTTTACTTATATCTATAGCTATTGAGTGGGAGGGACAGTAATGCGCGTAAACGTAACACTCGCTTGTACAGAATGTGCAGAGCGTAATTATATTACTAAGAAAAACAAGCGTAACAATCCAGAACGTATTGAAATGATGAAATATTGCTCACGTGAAAAAAAGCAAACTTTGCACCGTGAAACGAAATAATCATTAAAACCAAAACCTGCTTCGGTTTTGGTTTTTTCTTACGGGAGGTAATACAGTGGAAAAGCAGCTTCTTCGAAAACAGGTTATACAGCAATTACATCAATTAACTCCATCTGATCACGAACGGAAATCAGCCATTATAAGAGATAAAGTTCTTGCTTCGGATGAATTTAAGCATGCGGAGACCATCGGAATCACATTATCCAGATTTCCGGAAGTGGACACGCATCGTTTGATAGAAACCGCCTGGCAAGCTGGAAAGCGAATTGCGATTCCACGATGTATTTCTTCTACGAGAGAAATGGATTTTCGTCTGATCAATTCATTTGATCAAACAGAAGTGGTCTATATGGATTTAAAAGAACCGAAGATTGATCTGACAGAGCCTATAAAACCTGAAGACATAGACTTGCAAATTGTACCGGGTGTCGTGTATTCAGAGACTGGTTATCGTATTGGATTCGGTGGCGGTTACTACGATCGTTATTTGATAAATTTTCCATTTCAAACGATATCACTGGCATTTGACTGTCAAATCCGTCATAATATAGTTAGGGAGCCGCACGATGTTCCGGTGTCCTATATTTACACAGACGAACATATTATAGATTGTCAGAAAGCTCGTGAAGAAAATGAATGAATTTTATGACGTGATGAAATTGCTTAAACGTTTTGGTGTAATCATTTATACAGGCGATAAAAGACAGGACAGCATGGTGATGGAGTCCGTAGTCAAAGAACTGTATGACCATCAATTTATTGATCAACAAACATATATTCAAGCATTGCTTGTTTTGAGAAGAGAACAAACGAGCTAACAACTAGCTAACAATATACGAACTACTCATTCCTCGTCTCATGTGAAACTTTTCACGCAGTCAAACGTCTATATATATGAAGACTATAAAACAGTATCTAAACGAAACGAAAGGAAGAGATGGAATGAGAAAATTTTCATGGCCTAAGCATTCCGTACTCATTATCGCTGTAATCGCAACTTGGTTAACTACCTACATAGGGTATTTCACCAGTTTCAATATGAAGATCGATAATGCTATGCAACAATTTATTCTACTAATTAACCCCTTGGCATTTCTATTATTTATTTACGGGGTTGCTTTATTTATTAAAAAGACGAAAACACGTAACCGATATATTTTAGCGGTTAGTTTAATTACTTCTTTTATCATGTTTGCCAATGCTGTGTTCTATCGTTTCTTTACGGACTTTATTACACTGCCTCTATTGTTCCAGACAAGTAACTTTGCAGATTTAAGTTCTTCTATTACTGAGAATTTGCGACTTCTGGATCTATTCTTTTTCTCTGACGCCTTGATTATTTTTATAGCCATTCGCTTCTTTAAGCAAGGGCCAATTCAAGAGTCAAGCCGTAAAATGGGACGCAAAGTGTATTTCGCAGCAGCTGCTACGTTGATGATGTTCAACTTGGCTCTTGCTGAAGCGCAGCGCCCACAGCTATTGACAAGAAGTTTTGACCGCGAATTACTCGTTAAAAACATTGGTACGTATAATTACCATTTATATGATTTATTCGTTCAATCCAAATCCCATGCACAACGTACATTTGCTGATGGGACGGAATTGACGGAAATAGAGAACTACGTCAAAGCCAACCACGCACAACCGGATCCGAAAATGTTCGGTACTGCAAAAGGCAAAAACGTCATTATCGTTTCACTTGAGTCATTGCAGAACTTTGTTATTAACAATGACATGGATGGACATGAAATTACTCCATTCTTGAATGAATTAACAAACGATAAAGATACATTCTACTTTGACAACTTTTATCAGCAAACTGGATTAGGGAAAACGTCTGACTCCGAGTTTATCGTAGAGAACTCATTATATGGACGTAATGGTAGTGCAGTATTCTTTACGCACAGCGGTAATACGTATAACTCGCTTTCTGAACGACTAGGAGAGAATGGTTATGCTACAAGTGTCATGCACGCTAATAGCAAGAGTTTCTGGAACCGCGATATTATGTACAAAGCGCTTAATGTCCAGAAGTTCTATGATGTAGATAGCTACACAATCGGTGAAGACGAAGCAGTCAACTGGGGAATGAAAGATATTCCGTTTTTCCATCAATCAGTTGATTTAATGAAAGATATTAAACAGCCATTTGCTACACGAATGATTACACTAACAAACCATCATCCATTTGATTTGGATGAACAGGATAAATTAATTCCTGAATACACATCAAATTCCAACACGTTGAATAAGTATTTCCAGACGGTTCGATATATGGACGAAGCGGTTAAGGAGTTCTTTGAAGACTTGAAAGAAAGTGGTTTGTATGAAGACTCGATCATCGTCATGTACGGAGACCATTATGGTATTTCCGAAAACCACAATAAAGCAATGGGTATGTACATGGATAAAGAAATTACACCATTCGATAATGCAGAACTTCAAAAAGTTCCATTGTTCATTCATATGCCAGGGTCTGGTAAAGGTAAGCAAATGCATGAGCTTGGTGGACAGGTAGATATTCGTCCTACCATTCTTCACCTACTTGGAATTGATACAAAAGCAGATATGCAATTCGGTTCTGATTTATTCTCACCAGATCGTGAACCATTCGTCATTTTCCGTGATGGCCGTCTTGTCACGGACAAAAATATTTACGCGCAGGAAATTTGCTATGATATCGAAACAGGAGAACCAGCATCAGATGCAGCGCCATGTAAGCCGTATATTGAGCGTGCCAATACTGAATTAAATTATTCAGATACCATCATCAATGGTGACTTGCTTCGATTCAAAGAAAGGCCAGATGGCAGTCCTGAACTGAATGAAAGTAAATAACTTGATGAGCTGCGCGGCTGCCTATGCCGTGCAGCTTTTTTAATTAAAGTAGAGGAAGTGAAAAAGTGAAGAGAATACTCGTCCCATTAGTATGCTCAGTTTTTTTAATAGCATGTACGCAATCTGAAGATATTGAAACCGAAGAACAATCAGTAGAAAATGAAGTCGAACCAGTAAAAACCCTTACGGCTTCGCAAGATGATATTCGTTTTGTTGTAGGCTGGTTGAATGAAACGGCGATTTTATTCGTCGCTCACACAGATACCGAAGACCGTCTGCTGTCGTATGATTTGCAAACCGGAGATATACATACGATATTTACCACTTCTTCAACGATTTCTGAAGTACAAGTTCATCCTACTGCTGAACAACTACTAGTCAAAACAGCGGACGACCCAACGGAAGCCATCCTACATATACTTGATCATGCAGGTACTCCACTAAACGAAGTGTCGGTAGCATCCTCAGAGCTTGAAATACAATGGAACGGTATCGACGCTTCACAAATACTTATAACTGCTTTCTCTGATGACTGGAGTTACGAAATTATGCGCTATGACGCAAATAACGATACATTGGTAGCGGTGGAACTCCCTGATCCATTCCCCCATTGGTTAGGTACTGAAGAGTTGGTGTACATAGAAGACGCTAATGTATGGAAACAATCACTGTCTACAGGAGAGAAGACTACACTTGCGAATAATACCAACCAATTTCATTCAGCTACAGATCGGGTATTGATTGAATCATTTGAAGGTGAGCAAGTACGGTATGCAGTACTAAATTCTACTGGAGAAGAGAAAAACTCTTGGCTTGCTGAAGATGATGCATTCGTGATGGATCGAGCTGTTCTTTTAAATGAGAATACATGGATGATGACTGTTACTAATCAAACCGAGATGATGCCAACTAGTTTTCTAGTGAAGATAGAAGATGGTGAGGAAGTGAAGCGCCAAGAGCTACCAGAAGGCGGCACTCTAGATTGCGAAGGTAACAAGTGTCTGACGGGGTATAGTTTGGATACTTGGATTGATATTGAGACCGGTGAGACGGTAAAGTGGTTGGAGATTGGGCGAGTGGAGTAAGCTTTACTATAAAAGGGATACATCATGACTAATCACTCTACGAATCTTAACATAAAAATAAGGACATCCCAATGAAGGGGTGTCCTTATTTTTTGGAACTTATTTGTGTAGTTGTGGCGGGTATCCAGAATATATGACAGTAGCGATCGTAAATCCTCCGATAACTACAACCGTTACCACATTGAAAACTATACTTAACAGATTCCGCTCTTTAAAAGCTTGGACCGTTCCAAAGACTGCTAAAATTGCAATCAATCCAAAAATGATGACTAATAAATTCATTGAGTAGACACTCCTTTCAACATTGAAAAAATGAATGCCATAAAGCGATATTCCTCCTCTATTGTACTGTTAATGAATCGTTTTGTCGAGATTAAATAATGACGATTATTTGAAGTTTGTGTCCACATTCATTAATATTAGACAAAGAGGTGAATTAAATGAGGGTACATATACATCCATTAGGTCCAATTCAGACGAATTGCTACATAGTGGAAGATGAAAAGAAAAATTGTCTACTATTTGATCCAGGTGAAGATGGTGAGGCATTATTATCGGAATTACGAAAGTTGTCGCTAAAACCGGTTGCCATTTTGCTGACGCATGCACACTTTGATCATATCGGGGCGTTGGAGAAGATTCGAACTGCTTATGATATTCCTGTGTACTTGCATGTGGCGGAAAAGAAATGGCTTGCGAATCCTGAGTTAAACGGTTCCGCTAAATATCCGGTATTACCTGACGTCATTTGTAATCCTGCTGACGTACTACTACGTGATGAAAAGCAATTGGAAGTAGGTCCATTTAAGATGGAGACGCGTCATGTGCCAGGACACTCCCCAGGAAGCGTTTGCTATATCTTTGAAGATGAAGGATTTGCAATCGTAGGTGATACGTTGTTCCAAGGTAGCGTCGGTCGTACCGACTTGCCTGGAGGTGATACGGAAACGTTGCTTAATGCGATTCACGAACAGTTATTGACACTAGACGACGAAATGTTGATCTATCCAGGACACGGACCGGCGACAACACCTGGAATTGAAAAAGACAAAAATCCGTACTTGCACGGATTTTGATCAAAATAAAGCAAACAAAAAACAGCTTGCCTTTGTGGAAGCTGTTTTTTGTATGTACGGATTAGTGTCCTCCGCCAGGTACGTGAATGAAAATTGAATAGTAACTGAAACCAACCATGAAGATCATCAGGTATGCTCCGAATAGGTAAATATACATACGCTCTGAAAGCTTCAAGTATCCAAGTAGAACAAAGAAGATTGTACCTGCTACCATAAGTAAAGCAGCTGGAACCATATTTCCTACATAGAACATTACCGCAAAAATACCTGACCAGAATCCTAAAAGTTTAAACATATTATCCATCTAAGAATCCCTCCTTCACAAACATTACAATAAGCTCTTATCCATTATAATAGAACGTCAGCCCAAAAGTAAACTCCAATCGATTTTACATTGTGTCAAAAGAGTGTACTTGTACGAACGGATTAAGATAGTAGCTGATAACAGTATAACAGAACCTGTGATGAAAATAATATGAAAATTGAATTTTGCTATCGAATTGCCGTAAAGAAATGAATTATGACTCCATAATGACTATGAAAAATGAATTCACACAAATGTAGTGCATTTTCAAACAATTTAATTCCCATATATACTTCTTTCCAAGATAAAAAGTGGTCTTTTGTCGAATAGAGAAAGGGGAGAACTATGGAAACTGAAAAGAACCCTATAGAAAAAACTTGTGTACAACTGCTTGAAAAAGCTATTAAGTCTGGAGCTACAGATATTCATTTTGTACCTACGACAGAAGGATATGACGTGACGATTCGCAAGCACTCGTATTTTTCAAAAATCGGTCAATATCCTCATATATTAGGTGGTCGTTTAATTTCATTCTATAAGTTTTTATCTTCTTTAGATATCAGTGAACAACGACGTCCACAAAGTGGTTCCTTTCATCAGTCCTTTTTCGACTGCAACTTCTCTTTTCGCGTCTCGACGATTCCGTCTATTCAATTGAGGGAAAGTGTCGCGATTCGTATTCAGAAGCATGATAAAATCGTGCCGCTCAACCAGCTATGTCTCGATCCCGAATGGACGCAGCAATTGGCAGAAGCCGCTGCTTGCAAACAAGGACTATTCCTCGTCACTGGACCTACTGGCTCTGGTAAAACAACTACATTATATTCATTGACATCCCATTGTGTATCCGAACTCAAACGTCATGTCATTTCACTCGAAGATCCGGTAGAAAATAATCATAGTCATTTACTACAAATTCAAGTGAATGAACGTTCTGGTATTACGTATTCTGCTGGATTGAAAGCGATTTTGCGCCATTCTCCGGATGTCATTATGATTGGAGAAATACGTGATGCAGAAACAGCTAAAATCGCAGTAGAAGCAGCGTTGACAGGACACTTGGTTCTTAGCACAATTCATGCAAAAGATCCTGTAGGTTGCTTGTATCGTTTACTGGACCTCGGTATTCATGTAGAAGAGCTTAGACAGACCATTATCGCGATATCCGCTCAGCGATTGATTACACAACAGTCTGGAGATACGGCAGCGGTTTTTGAAATATTGCAGGAATCAGATCTACAAGTAGCTACGGAATCCATGTTGAATGGTCTACGGTTTTCGCCTCCTACTCATAAGAAAATCGAAGTACAGCAAGCTTTGTATGAAAAGGTGCTATATGGCACGGATTAAATTATACAGACCTACTTCCAATAAGAAGTTAACAAAGCCAGCGGAGTTTTTAGTGCGACTTTCGGTATTACTACAAGAAGGATATACCTTTCATGAAGGACTCATTCTGATCTTGCCCTATCATACGAAAGAATACGATGAGAAACTTCGGCAAGTAGAAGAGGAATTAAAGATGGGGTATGGCGTTTCACATATTTTGAAGAGTTTAGGTTTCGGTAAAAGTATGATGTTGCCGATTGTCATTGCAGAAGTGGACGGCAACTTGATGCGCGCGTTGAAAGAAGTAGCAGACCGCGTCAATCGAAAGGCGGAGAAGCAGAAACAAATACGAAAACTATTGGCGTATCCAATTGTTCTATTCTCTTTCTTACTCATTTTATTAGTGGCATTTCGACAATTTTTCTTGCCGAATTTCGAAGCGTTAACTGTAATGCGGGCAAATAACGAGGGCGGGATTGTCCAATTGCTACCAAAACTCGTCTCTTCTATACCGGATCTTTTGTTAACTGCGTCCTTTATACTAGCTGTTGGTTTTCTTTTAGTCCGAATGTGGTTAAAAAAGTTGTCCCCTTTTGAAGTTTTACGCTATGTATTAAAAGTCCCTGGAATCAATACGTTCTATAGTGAAATGAAAACTAGGGATTTTGCCAGTGAGCTCGGAAGTTTGTTACAATCTGGACTTTCTATGCAAAGCGCATTAGCTGTCCTAAAGGAGCAAACAGAAGATCCTATATTATCGGTGATTACTAACGAACTAAGTGAACATGTCATTTATGGTGAATCTTTACACGAGGCAATCCGTTTAACAGATGGTTTATCACCACGCCTCGCAGATTTTGCGAAACACGGGGCAGATACCGGTTACTTACCAAAAGAACTCATACTGTATAGCGAACACACAAATGAACAGTTGGAGGAAAAGGTCAATCAATGGATAACGATCTTACAGCCTGCCTTATTTGGTGTCCTTGCAGTTTGTATTTTATTGTCCTATTTATCTATTTTATTGCCAGTTTATAAAATGATCGACAGTATCTAAAAGGAGGAAAAGAATTGCTGAAGAATGAAAAAGGCTTTACTTTAATCGAAATGATGATCGTGTTGTTGATCATTACCGTATTGATCTTAATCGCAATCCCGAACGTTACGAAGCATTCTAAATCGATAGATGAAAAGGGCTGTGAAGCGTATGTCAAAATGGTAGAGGGCCAGGTGCAAGCATATAAGATGGATAAAAAAACGATTCCCACGATTTCGTCGCTAACAACAGATGGATATTTACCCGAAAATCCAGCATGTCCGAATGGTAACACAATTTCAATTGCGGGAGACGGTAAAGTGACGGCGTCAAATGGCGGTGGCTAAGAAAGCTATTAAAGGTCAGCAAGGGTTTACCTTCTTGGAACTTTTGCTTGTTCTATCTATCATGATGGTTTTAACAGCCGTCATTCTTCCGTTTAGTGAAAAGCACTTGCAAAGAAGAAGTGAAGAAGAAGCACTGAAGCAATTCATTACTACTGTTCATGAGGCGCAATTGTATGCCATGACACATAAGGAAAATATCGCTTTGATATTTAGTGACGGTGGAACTACGTACAAGGTGGTAAAAAATAACATGGCGGAAACTGTGATTCATGGATCATTTCCTGAAGGCATGGGCAGGACTAAACAATCTTCACTTAACAGATTGGATTTTGCTGAAACCGGATACATGGTCAAAACAGGGAAGATGATCTTTTTCACACAAAGCAAAGGTGAAATATTCATCTCATTTCAGTTTGAAAGAGGAAGGATGATCGTCAATGAATGAAAAAGGGCAATCGTGGCCAGAAGCTATGTTGTCGTTACTCGTTGTCATGGTGATTTTCGGATCTCTTTTACCGTTGGCCGACATATTGACGTCATCTGCTACCGAAAAAAAGCAAGCAATGATTGCAGCCCAAACCTCCTATCAAGCGGCTATTTTATATAAATCGTCGGGACAAACAACAGGACACAAAACACATGAAGATCTGCATTATAATTGGATGGTTAGTGATAGACAGATCTGCGTTGCATATGAAATACAACAAATTGAAAAACGTAAATGTGTGAGTTTATGAAGCAATTGAATGAAAAAGGATATTCATTAGTTGAGAGTATCGTTCATTTACTTATATTCACGATGTTGATTCAATTTGCAATTCTATTTTTTTACTGGCAAGCCCCCATAGAGAAAGTTTATCAAGGAGATCTACTAGGGGAGTGGGAGTTATTTTCTTTGGAATTACAGGAATTGTTGGAAGAAGTAACTGGAGTGGAGGAAGTAAAACCTACTCTCTTCACGTTCCATACTAAAAGAGGAAAGATTACTATACAGCAATACGATAAAATGCTTCGTAAAGTTGTGAATGGAACAGGTCATGTCCCTTTATTAATGAATGTGAAATCCAGTAAATTTACTGTGAAAGATAGCGAATTGAAGCTTGCTGTCGAAATGAAGGATGGTATACGTAAAGAAAGGACGTTTGCTATTGGTTTATATCAAAAATGAGAAGGGAGGATCATTTATTTTCGCGATTGTTTTATTATTTTGCGTAAGTCTCTTTCTTTTCTCCCTCGTTTCATGGCATGATAGTATCTACAGAATATACGACTGGCTCGAAACCTATTATGAGCATAAAGCAGTTGAATTAATGAAACGGGATGGATGAAAATGAAAAGGATTTATTTAGTCGGATTCATGGGATGTGGAAAAAGCGCAATCGGTAAACGGCTGCATACGCTAACAGGTATTCCGTTTTTTGATATGGACCATGAAATTTCAGAACAAATGCACATGACGATTCCTGAGATATTCGATCAGTACGGGGAACTGTATTTTAGGCAGCTGGAGACAGAATTCCTCGAAAAATTCCCTGAAGAATATTGTATTGTAGCGACTGGCGGAGGCGTTGCGGTAAAAGAAGAAAATATTCAACTGATGCGCGAATCAGGCATCGTATTTTTCCTCAATGCATCATTCCGCGATATTTGGCGCAGAATCTCGACTGATGTCAATCGTCCGATTGTACAACAATCATCGCGGCAAGAATTAAAAGCACTTTATAAAAAACGCAAGCCGAAGTATTTACACTCTGCTCATTTCACAGTGGAGACAACAGGCAAATCTTTAACGGATATTGCAGAATATATTATCTTTCAAATCGAAAGATATCAATAACTCATTGTAAAAGCGAATGTTTTAGTTTGTGATCAAGCTATCATTCGCTTTTATGCACTTTTAATAAATAGATTGCGCTTACTTATATGAAATGTTAAGATATCAGTGAAGAAAAAATTAATTGAATCATGCGAATGATTGTATGGGGAGAGCGCGCATTAGGCGCCGCCGAAGGAGCAAGTAACGAATGTTATGAATCTCTCAGGTAACAAAACGCATACATGACGCATCTCTGGAGAGTGCTGAGTAATCAGCGGCCGAAGAAAGTATGGAAACTGTAAAGCTTTCAGGCAAAAGGACAGGGGTTCTCTTTTATAGGAGACCCCTGTCCTTTTTTTGATGAATTACATACTGATCGTTCCTTGATCAGAACAAAAAGGAGGAAACAGTTTGACGAATCAATTATTACGTACGCCGTTATTTGAAAGTTATAAAGAGTATGGAGGCAAGACGATCGACTTTGGCGGCTGGGAGTTGCCTGTACAGTTCTCGAGTATTAAAGCAGAACACGAAGCCGTTCGGACAAAAGCTGGTTTGTTTGATGTCTCGCATATGGGAGAAGTGTTTATCAGTGGTAGCGGAGCACTCGACTATTTGCAGAAACTCGTAACGAATGACGTTTCCAAATTGAAGATCGGCCAAGCGCAATATACTGTGATGTGTAATGAGCAAGGTGGAACGATCGATGACTTCTTAATTTATAAATTAGAGGAAGAGCGCTATTTACTAGTAGTCAATGCGTCGAATATCGAAAAAGATGTAGCTTGGATGGAAAAACAACAAACCGACAATGTCGTTATCGATAACCAATCATCAAATTACGCGTTACTTGCACTGCAAGGTCCGGTGGCGGAGTCTGTATTACAGAAACTAACGAAAGAGTCGCTGGAAGAAATCAAATTTTTCCGTTTTAAAGAACATGTTCAAGTGGGCGGTGAAGATGTACTCGTTTCACGTACTGGTTATACAGGGGAAAATGGATTTGAGATCTACGGTACACCCGAAGCAATCCAGAATCTGTGGTCAAAGATTTTGCAAGAAGGCAAAGAAGAGGGGGTTGTACCTGCAGGACTTGGTGCGCGTGACACATTGCGCTTTGAAGCGGGACTACCACTTTACGGTCAAGAACTAAGAGAGGACATTTCTCCGTTAGAAGCAGGACTTGGTTTCGTCGTAAAAGTGAATAAGGAAGAAGATTTCATTGGTAAAGATATTCTTGTGAAGCAAAAAGAACAAGGTGTGGAACGTAAGCTTGTTGGACTTGAAATGATCGATAAAGGGATTCCTCGTACAGGTTATAAAGTATTTGATGGTGACAAAGAGATTGGCGAAGTAACAACTGGCACACAGTCTCCTACATTAAAGAAGAATATTGGTTTTGCGCTTCTGTCTACAAAGTTCACGGAGCTCGACACAGAAGTTGAAGTGGAAATCCGCACCAAACGCCTAAAGGCAAAAGTCATTGCAACACCTTTCTATAAAAGATCATAAGTGAAAAGGGGTAAAATTATTATGAAGCATCGTTATCTACCTATGACGGAGCAAGACCAGAAAGACATGCTTGAAACAATCGGAATTTCTTCCATCGATGAACTATTTTCGGATATTCCGGAAAAAGTGCGATTCAAAGGTGAGTACAAGATCAAACCTGCGAAATCCGAAACATCTCTATTAAAAGAACTTGGACGTTTGGCAGCGAAAAATATTAACGCTCAAGATTATGCTTCGTTCCTAGGAGCGGGAGTCTATGATCATTATCGTCCGATTATCGTAGATCATGTCATCTCACGTTCTGAGTTCTATACGGCGTATACGCCATACCAACCCGAAATTTCACAAGGTGAGTTACAGGCGATTTTCGAATTCCAGACGATGATCTGTGAATTGACTGGCATGGAGTTAGCGAACTCTTCGATGTATGACGGAGGCACGGCACTTGCTGAAGCAGGAACTCTTGCTGCAGGTCATACACGTCGTAAGAGATTACTTGTGTCCTCTACTGTTCACAACGAATCACATGCAGTAGTGAAGTCCTACGCTGACGGGCAATACATTGAAGTGGTAACGATTCCACATACAAATGGTGTAACGGATCTCGATAAGCTGAAAGAAATGATTGATGGTGAGACTGCAGCAGTACTCGTACAATATCCGAACTTCTACGGACAAGTAGAAGATCTTCAGGCGATCAGTGATATTGCACATGAAAATGGTGCATTATCGATCGTCTCGGCGAATCCACTTGCACTTGGACTATTGACGCCCCCTGGGGCACTTGGAGCGGATATTACGGTTGGAGATGCACAACCATTCGGAATCGCGGAATCATTCGGTGGGCCACACTGTGGATATTTCGCCGTATCGAAAAAATTGATGCGTAAAGTTCCTGGCCGCCTAGTTGGTGAGACGAATGACGATCAAGGACGTAGAGGATACGTATTGACATTGCAAGCGCGTGAACAACATATTCGTCGTGACAAAGCAACATCCAATATTTGTTCGAACCAAGCACTGAACGCTCTTGCAGCATCTGTTGCGATGACAGCTCTTGGTAAAGAAGGAATTAAAGAAATCGCCTATCAGAACATCGCGAAAACAGCTTACGCGAAACAAGCATTTGAAAAAGCTGGCTTCGAAGTAAAATTCGGTCCTGCGCATTTCAATGAACTCGTAGTGGATTGTAAATCACCTATTAAAGATGTCAATAAACGCCTGCTTGAACAAGGAATCATTGGTGGGTATGATCTTAGTCTTGTTGATGAAAATCTGGCGAATCACGCACTGATCGCTGTAACGGAACAACGTACGAAAGAAGAAATCGATGCATACGTGCAAGAACTGGAGGCTATCCATGCATAAGGACAATCAATCACTCATTTTTGAACTATCCAAACCAGGTCGAATCGGTTATAGCTTACCTGAATTAGATGTGCCTGAAGTAGATGTTACATCCATTTTGTCTCAAGGCGTCATTCGTACGAAAGATGCAGAACTGCCCGAAGTATCCGAGTTGGATATCATGCGTCACTATACTGCATTGTCCAATCGGAATCACGGCGTCGATACAGGATTCTATCCATTAGGTTCTTGTACGATGAAATACAATCCGAAAATCAACGAAGCGGTTGCCCGTTTCCCAGGATTTTCACGCGTTCACCCGCTACAAGACGAATCTACTGTACAAGGTGCACTTGAAGTAGTGTACGATCTGCAAGAACACTTGGCTGAAATTACAGGTATGCCACAAGTTACATTACAACCAGCAGCGGGTGCACACGGTGAGTGGACAGCATTGATGATGATCCGTGCTTTCCATGAAGCGAACGGTGATACCCAACGTACGAAAGTACTTGTTCCCGATTCCGCACACGGTACAAATCCAGCTTCTGCGACGGTTGCTGGTTTTGATACAATAACAGTCAAGTCGAATGAAAAAGGCTTAGTAGATCTTGAAGATTTGAAGTCGAAAGTAGGTCCTGATACAGCAGCATTGATGTTGACGAATCCAAATACGCTCGGTCTTTTCGAAGAAGACATTCTAGAAATGGCGGCAGTGGTTCACGGAGTCGGCGGAAAGTTGTATTATGATGGAGCGAACTTGAACGCAGTTATGTCTAAAGCACGCCCTGGCGACATGGGCTTTGATGCGGTTCATTTGAACTTGCATAAGACGTTCACAGGTCCTCACGGTGGCGGTGGGCCAGGTTCAGGTCCGGTAGGTGTAACGGATGAACTGGCTGCATTCATGCCGAAACCAGTTGTTGAAAAAGTAGATGATCGCTTTATATTGAACTATGACGTGCCACAATCCATTGGTCGGGTGAAGCCTTACTATGGTAACTTCGGTATTTACCTACGTGCGTATACGTATATTCGTTCAATGGGTCCAGACGGCTTAAAAGCTGTAACGGAATACGCGGTACTCAATGCGAACTATATGATGCGTCGTCTAGAGCCATACTTCGACCTGCCATATACACAGCACTGTAAACACGAATTTGTTTTGTCTGGTCGTCGTCAGAAGAAGCTTGGTGCACGTACACTTGATATGGCGAAGCGTTTGCTAGACTTTGGCTACCATCCGCCTACGATTTATTTCCCGTTGAACGTGGAAGAGGCAATGATGATCGAACCGACAGAAACAGAATCAAAAGAAACATTGGATAACTTCATCGAAGCGATGATTCAAATCGCCAAAGAAGTAGAAGAGAATCCTGAAATCGTTCAAGAAGCACCGCACACAACAGTCATCGGTCGTCTAGATGAAACAAAGGCAGCACGTAAGCCTGTATTGCGTTATGTTAAAGAACAATTACCAGTTGAAGAAACCGTACAATAATAAAATAGATTGATAAGAGCACCGCTGAAAGCTAGCGGTGCTTTTTGATTTGTAGAAAATTTGAGCAATCTAGTAACCCTTCCGTTATACATGGCATGTGTGAAGAATAATATAGTAGGAATGGATGAATAGTTGAAAAGAAATAACTATTTGTTTCATAATATACACAGTTTAGGTGCATGTAATTAAGAAACTAAACGTGAGTATTTTCTGGGGAATAAACTATAAGGGGGGTACTTTGAATACTATTGAGAAGCTTTCCATTTCGCATCAAATAGACATGAAAGAGAGTTTCGCAAGGGGACGGACAGTACATATAAAGCCCCATTCAGCTGCTGTTTCCATGATAGTAAAACACCATGATCATGCAGCAAGTAAGAGTTACATATTGAAACTATGAAGAATAAAACTAGTTCCATACACAGTCTTGTAAAATCAGAATCGTATATTATACGATAAACAAATGTTCAATGTCAACCATGAATTTGAGAAATTTCTGATTATGTGTTATACTGTATAAGTACAAGTAAACAGGACGGCATGCAACAATCCTGCGCAGCTTATTCCGGAAAGGAATGAAGGGCGCATTTTTTAAATTTGCAACAAGGATTGTTTTATTTCAATGAAATGACGTGTAGAATTTCACGTATTTTTAATCAGTTAACTGTAAAGCTTTGATCAAAGAATTTATAGGAGGAGATTTTCTAGTGAATTTAATTAATGAAGAAATTACTCATAACGTGTTTGGTGAAGGAAATATTGTAGAACACGAGGAGTCGTTTATCACCGTTGATTTCAATAAAAATCTAAAAAGATTTGTCTATCCGGATGCATTTGAGAATTTTATTACTTTAAACAATCGAAGTATGGCAGAGTCTTTAGAGAAGGTTTTTGTGGAACGGAGAGCAGAAGAGAAAATTCTGGAAAAGAAACGTAAGGAAGAAAAGGCTATCCAGGTGTTAGAACAGCAACGTAGAGAAATATTGAAGAACCACAAAATTCACGAAAGTTCACAAATTGTTTTCTGGTTAGATCAAGAAAGACAGTCAGATGTGTTTACCGATTGGGAAGTATCGACTGGAAGCATTCAAAGCGGGAAGAATAAAGGATTACCTAACCCAGTAACTCGTTTGCGTCCAAACAGTGCAGGTATTCTAACAGTGAGAACTCCTGATCAAGTAGAAACGGAAAGAACTATTCTAGGTCTCTTCATGGTTGGTGACACATTTACTGGAAGCATTGGCGAGGACGGATTGGTCCCTACCCATCCTGAATATAGAATTCAACTTACAGAAGAAGAAGCTGAGAAAATGCTCTTCTGGAATTACTATAGAAATAAAAACTATCCTGACCGTACTTCATGGAACTCTGGTACATTCCGTTACTTTGATAATATTTGGACTGCCCAAATTTTACAAGATATTATCGCGTTAAAGACGGATGAAGAACAGATCAAAGAAGCGAAAGAGTTTATGGACTATTTCTGTAAATTGAATGCTATTGACATGAATAATATTCCGGAAGCAGAAGGTGCGTTACGTTAATAAGTGGTATTGCTTTCGCTGAAGTATATTACGAAGTCGTTCATTACACTGTAAGCTGCCAGGTACGAGCACATGATAACTGTGTTGGTACCTGGCAGTTTTTTGTTTATTTCCGTGTAAAATTACGATTTTGTATTCAGTAAAGGTTTATGTGAATTGTTATTTTCACTACCTTCAAAGTAGATTTCATTTTAAATGTTTGAGTCCATACTATATAATTCATTAGATTGAACAAAAAAGCACTAGTTAAACTATTACATATAATTGAAAAACATGGTAAAGGAATGAATGAATATGAGAGAAACCGTAACGGCGATGGATGTCGCTAAGTTGGCGGGCGTTTCACAATCGTCTGTTTCAAGAGTATATTTTGAAGGGGCGTCTGTTTCTGATAAAACTAGGAAACGGGTTCTTGAGGCAGCAGCAGAGCTTGGCTATCGTCCCAACGTATACGCGAGAAGCCTAATTACAAACCAATCCAAAATTATTGGCCTTGTAATGAAGAGTGTTCAGAATCCATTCTACGCGCATGTATTGAAACGATTTAGTTCCATTTTCAAACAACAAGGTTATAGTATTTTATTTGTCTCCACTAATAATGATGAAATTCAAGGTGAGGATGTTGAAACCTTACTGAACTATCATGTGGCGGGCGTAATTGTGACTGATGCTACAATTTCTGAAAAAGTTGGGGATGAGTTCAAAAAGAATCACATCCCTCTAGTTTTCTTTAATAGAAAGCCTCATACTGATGTGTTTCATTCAGTGAGTTGCAATAATTTAGAAGCTGGACGCTCTATTGCGCAATTTTTAGTATCTACAGGGTCTACGGATTTAGTATTGGTCACCGGGAATGAAGATACCTCTACAAGTATCGAACGTAAAAAGGGTTTTTGTGAAGTACTCGATCAGCAAAATGTTACATACCGTACGTACAATTCAGACTATACGTATGAAGGTGGGTATGACACAGCAATCACTTTGCTTGAAGAAGATCAATTACCGTCTGCAATTTTTGTGGCGAACGATATTATGGCACTTGGGCTATTAGATGCTCTTCGCAAACATGAAATCCGAATACCTGAACATACTAGGGTTGTTGGATTTGATAATATCGGTATGGCTTCTTGGCCTGCTTATGATTTGACGACATGGGAGCAGCCAATCGAAGAAATGATTGAAGCAACGGTAACGTATTTGATGGAAGAGGTGACATCTTATACAGGATTTGTACAAACGATAGAAGTGGATGGGAAACTAATTGAAAGGAAAACGACATAAAGTTGTTGACTTTGACGAAAATTTAGACTAGTATTTTGACGTAGACTCAAATGCATACGTATGCAGAGTGAAGTTTGCTTGAGCATTCTATACATTACCAAAATTAGTTTACAGAAAAAACAGAATGTAAGCGGTTAAAAATAGGAGGCGTAATTATGGTTAAAGTAATTAAAGCAGGTAAATCTCAAGAAGAAGTAGTAGCAAACGACACAAAGGTTTCTGAAATTGTTTCTGCAGCATTAAAAGACGTAGAAAGTCGTGGAGATCAAGCAGTACGTGAACTTTCCGAGAAATTTGATAAATGGACTCCAGAATCTTTCAGACTGAGTGAATCAGAAATTAAAGAAATAGTTGCACAAGTACCTGATAGTGTGATCGAAGACATTAAATTTGCACAAACTAATATAAAAGCGTTTGCAGAAGCACAGCTAGCTTCTTTGCATGATGTGGAAGTAGAAGATATTCCTGGGGTTATTCTTGGGCATAAAAATATTCCGGTGAACAGTGTCGGTTGTTACATCCCAGGCGGACGATATCCAATGGTTGCGTCTGCACATATGAGTGTGTTGACTGCAAAAGTTGCAGGAGTGAAGCGGGTTATTGCATGTACACCACCAATTAATGGTGAAATTCCGAAAGCGACTATTGCCGCAATGTATTTAGCAGGAGCAGATGAAATTTATTTACTTGGCGGCATTCAGGCGATGGGGGCAATGGCAATCGGAACAGAAACAATTGAATCTGTCGATATGATTGTCGGACCTGGTAATGCATTTGTTGCTGAAGCGAAACGTCAATTATACGGACGTGTAGGAATTGATTTATTTGCAGGTCCAACAGAGACATTAGTAGTAGCGGACCATACAGCAGATGCGGAAATGATTGCGATTGATCTTCTTGGTCAAGGAGAGCATGGACCGACATCTCCTGGAGCGTTGATTACGACATCTGAAGAACTTGCACACGAAACAATTAAAGAAATCGCACGTCAATTGGAAACGCTTCCGACGGCAGATGTAGCCAGTGTGTCTTGGGAAGATTATGGTCAAATATTAGTCGTGGATTCTATTGAAGAAGCACGGATCGAAGCAGATCGCTTAGCATTCGAACATGTGGAGATTTTAACAGAAAATCCCGATTACTTCCTCGAGCACATGACGAACTACGGCTGCCTGTTCTTGGGACCCGAGACGAATGTTGCTTACGGAGATAAAGTAATTGGTACAAACCATACATTGCCGACTAAGGGAGCAGCTCGGTACACGGGTGGATTATGGGTCGGTAAATTCATCAAAACAGTTACTTATCAGAAAGTAACTCCTGAAGCCTCTGCATATATCGGTGAGTACGCAGCACGCCTTTGTTTGCTAGAGAACTTTGAAGGACATGCTAGACAAGCACAACTCCGAGTAGATCGATATGGCAAAAGATAAAGCAAGTTTTTAAGGTGGCAAGGTAATTAGGAGGAATGACTATGTTAGGAATGATCGGCCTTTTTGGGGGACTTGCGATCTTAATCTTTTTGACAATGAAGGGGATGAACCTTCTCATTGCAGCGCCCATTACCGCATTGTTTATCGCAATTATGAATGGCATCCCGCTTTTCCCACAGTTAGTAGAAGAAGGCGCGGTGAATTTCTTAACGAACTATATGGGTGGTTTTACAGGATTTATCGCTTCTTGGTATTTAATGTTTTTAACGGGTGCGATATTCGGTAAAGTTATGGAAGACAGTGGGGGTGCCGATAGTATTTCCCAATGGATTGTCAGTAAAATTGGTATGAAAAGAGCAGCCTTAGCGGTTGTCATCGCTTGTGCAGTGTTAACGTATGGAGGGGTAAGTTTGTTTGTGGTGGCGTTCTCGGTATATCCGATGGCGTTAAGTCTTTTTAAACAAGCTGACTTGCCAAGAAGATTCATTCCAGCTGCACTCGCATTTGGTTCTACCACATTTACAATGACATCTGCAGGATCTCCTGAAATCCAAAACTGGATTCCGATTGAGTTCCTTGGAACGAGTCCGTATGCAGGATGGGAAGTCAGTATTTTCGTAGCAATCTTCATGTTCTTGTTCGGTTATTGGTGGCTGAAGAGAATGATTTCAAAAGCTGTCGCTAAAGGAGAAGGCTTTATTGCAAGAGATACGGATAAGGAAGTAGATATGCAAAGATCTCTTCCGAATCCGATACTGAGCATGATTCCATTAGTAGTAGTTCTTGGCATCACGTTACTGTTACACAACTATCTCGGTACCTCTGCATTAATTATTTCTTTAAGTGGCGGTATATTGGCCACATTTATTTTGAATAAAAAGTACTTCCAAAACTTTGGACACGCAGTAGGAGAAGGTGCGATGGGTGCAGTAATTGCTATCGCCAATACAGCTGCGGTCGTTGGTTTTGGTGGAGTAGTCAAGGCGACACCGGCTTTCGAAGCTGCAGTAAATGTCATGACAGATATTCCGGGAAGCCCACTGATTGGTGGTGCGCTTGCAGTAGCAGTCATTGCTGGATTGACCGGATCATCGTCAGGTGGACAAGCGATCGCATTACCACTATTGGCTCCTCACTATTTAGACCTAGGTGTAGATCCCGAAGCATTGCATCGAACGGTAGCCATATCTTCAGGTTCGTTAGATTCACTTCCTCAAGGAGGATATGTTGTCACAACGATTCGATCAATTGCTGGTGAAACACATAAAGACGCGTATCCGGCATTTGGAGCTTTGTCTGTCGTTGTACCTATTTTAGGTGCTGCAGTGGCGGTTATTCTGTTTTCAATCGGACTATAATAATGAAGACCCAACGAGCTGAAACATGGTTTTGTTGGGTCTTTACATTTCCCAGGCAATGAAAAGAATAGGCAGGCACAGCGTAGTCTTAAGAGAGTGGCAAGATTATTCATAGCGTTTCACGAAGGCTTTCGTAGAGTACTATAAGCATAATAGAAAAATTTAGAAGAGGTTGGGACAGAACAGAAAAAACGTAAGGGGAGTCCTTTACGTTTTTTCTGTTCTTATCAGTAAATATTTTTTAGAGTATCAGAGTGTACCGGAACGGAGAAAGGCCGACTCCTGAGGGATCAGCGTGCGTCTTGAGACCCTGGACAGGTGCCTTAATTTCTGCAAAGTACACAGAA